>SVKU01000002.1 GCA_015068245.1 Oscillospiraceae bacterium | reverse complement strand
GACCACCAGGACCGCCGGGACCACCAGGACCGCCGGGACCACCGGGACCGCCGGGACCACCGGGACCGCCGGGACCGCCGGGGCCACCGGGACCACCGGGACCACCCATGTCTGCTCCGGGAGGAGGACCGCCCATGGACATCTTGGGACCGGTATCGCCCTCTACCTCAGTGGTGCCGTTGAAGATGCTGCCCTTGAGGTTGACGTTTTTGAACACTGCCAGCACGTCATCGCCCTTTTTGGCACTGAACAGGTCACGGCCTTCAACATACTTGTCTTCTTCTTTGGGGTCTATGTAGTAACCTGCGGGATTGCCGGGGTCGTCGGAGTTGATGAGCTGGAGAATGATGCCGTTTTTGGTGTTCAGTTCAGCACCGTCCACTTCGATGGTGGGAGCGCAGCCCTTGACAAGGAAGGTGGCCTTTTCGGTGTTGACCACGCTGCCCGAGTTGACTTTCATAAAGCCGCCTTCGTTGCGGAAGAACATGCAGCCAAATCGACCGGAGTTGACTACGGTACCGTTTTTGAACTCGCCGGAAGCGGTTTCATTAGCGACGATAAGGGCATAGTCGTTGGTGTTGACGGTGCAGTTGTCGAAAGTGTCGATGCAGTCTCCGATGGAGAAGGCGCCGTAGCCGCTGGGGCCGGTGACTTCAATAAGGCAGTCTTTCATATTCAGACGGCAGACTCTTACGCCGTCGGTGGACATTACGCCCCAGCCATAGGAACGCAGTTCGCAGTTGTTGTAGTAAGCGGTGGCATAATCGGCCAGGTTGCTGGCACGGTTATTGCCGCGCAGGCCAAGCATCCAGGGGACGCGGCGCATGTTGCCGGGCATTACGTTATCTTCGTAGGTGGGCTGCAGAGCGCCATCGAAATTGTGGAACTTGGAGTCGTTGACGACCAGAGTGCAGTTGCCGCCGGCGAAGAAAGAGTTTCTTGCGGAGCCTCTGACCTTAACGTCTGCATTGTTGACGGTGATCTTGCCGCTGCCGTAGGCACAAACGGCGGCGCCGTAGCCGATAAAGTCGTTATCGCCGTTGCCTTCAAAGTCTATCTTAACGCCGTCGATGGTATACTCGCCGTCTTCGGAGACGTAAATGCCGTCGAAATTGTTGTTGCGGGCAGTGATTTCAACATTTTTTGCCCAGCCGTCGCCAAATTCGCCCTTGACGGCGGGGAGAACGGATTTGCTTTCAATGACCTTGCCGTTTTCGATGCACACGCCGGCTTTGAAAGCATAGTTGTTTACGGGAATGGCGTCAGCGACCACAAGAATGATGTCGCCCTCATAGCAGCCGGGAACAGGGTCCATGGCGACGCCGTTGAAGACCATGGTCAGGGTCTTGCCTTCGGGAGCGGTTATTTCAGCACCCTGAGCAATAGTCAGACCAAAGAGGGAGGTGGTTTCTTCCACCACCCATTTGCCTTCGACTTTTTTGAATTCTCTCACAATATTTCCTCCTAGCTGATGATTTTTGTTCGTATACAATAATTTTATCAACAAATTTCCACGCATGGAAGTATCACTTGTTGCGCAGTGCTATCAGATAATGCTTTGCAGGCAAAAAGCAAATATTGCCATGGAATAAAAGGCTTGCTATAATATAACAGAAGTGATTTTTTGGAGGTTTGCAGCGTGATTTATCTTCTGGAAGATGACGATAATATAAGAAACTTTGTTATATACGCCCTCAACAATTCCAATATGAAAGCAAAAGGCTTTGAGCGGCCGTCGGATTTTTGGGCGGCAGTAAACTGTGATAAACCGCAGCTGGTATTGCTGGACATCATGCTGCCCGAAGAGGACGGTTATGAGGTGCTGAAAAAGCTCCGTTCACGGCAGGACACAAAAAAAGTGCCGGTTATAATGCTTTCAGCCAAAGGCACGGAGTACGACAAGGTGCTGGGGCTGGACAGTGGTGCGGATGATTATATTGCAAAGCCTTTCGGCATAATGGAACTGATGTCCCGTATCAACGCTCTTTTGCGCAGAGCCGGCGAAAATGACTCCGGCGGGGATTTCAGATTTGAATATGAAGGACTTCACATTGATTCCGTTCGGCATGTGGTTACGGTTGACGGTGTGGAAACAGCTCTGACTTATAAGGAATTTGAACTGCTGTGTATGCTGGCAGGTGAACCGGGTCGTGTGTTTACCCGCGATCAGATACTCCAGCGTATATGGGGATATGAGTTTGACGGTGAAAACCGAACGGTAGACGTGCACATCAGGACTTTGCGCTCCAAACTGGGGCGGTACGGCGACCTGGTGGAAACCGTTCGGGGCATAGGATACAAAATGGGTATCGGCAAATGACAAAACGAATATTTCGCAGCATTTTTGCTGCTGCGCTGGTTGCCATGCTGGTGTGCCTTATGGTTGTAACAGCTTTGCTGTACAATTATTTCGGCGAGCTGTTGAATCAGGAACTACTGTTGGATGCAAGGCTGCTGTCAGAGGGAATTGAACATGGCGGCAGTCTGTATCTTGAAGGTTGTGCCGACGAGGATATACGTATCACCTGGATAGATTCAGACGGCGAAGTTCTGTTCGACAATCGGTATGACCACACAGTGATGGAAAACCATCTTGATCGCCGGGAGGTCAAACAGGCACTGAAAGAAGGGCAAAGCATTTCCGTCAGATATTCAGACACCCTGTCGTATATTACGGCATACTGCGCTGTGAGGCTGGACGATGGAACGGTTATCCGTGTGGCTGACGACCAATATACCATCTGGCATCTGGCGGCCAGTATGGCGGTACCGATCCTGTTGATGCTTGCGGTGGTAACGCTGCTTACACTGCTTTTGTCTACCACATTGAGCAAAAGAATAGTTCGCCCTATCAATGAGATAGACATGGAGAATCCCGAATTGAGCATTGAGTACAGGGAACTGACACCTCTTTTGAACAAACTCAAAACCCAGAGCGATGATATCGCTGCCCAGCTTGAACTGCTCGAAAGACGCCGCAACGAGTTCAGGCTCATAACCGAGAATATGCAGGAGGGCTTTGTTACCGTGGGTGCCCGGGGAGAGATACTGTCTTTCAACAGCAGTGCCCTTGCCCGAATGGGTGACGAAAGCGGATCTCTTATACTGCAGGGAGCGTTCCGCCGTGCTGTGGACGAAGCCCTTGACGGAAGGCACAGTGAACAGAAAACAGAGCAGAACGGAACGGTGCTGAGCATAATGGCAGACCCGGTTTATGAAAAAGGCGTAATGTCCGGAGCTGTGGTCATTATCCTTGACATCACCGAGAAAGAACAGAGCGAAAAATTGCGCCGTGAGTTTACATCCAACGTGTCTCACGAACTGAAGACACCTCTGACTTCCATTTACGGCATTTCGGAGTTGATGATGAACGGCATTGTCAAGCCGGAGGACAGTGCGGGTTTTGCAAGGAACATACACGATGAAACAGGGCGGCTTATAAGCCTTATCGAGGATATCATCAACCTTTCTCAGTTGGACGAAAACTCTGTACCTCAGGAAAAAACGCCTGTGGATCTGTATTATGTGGCACAAAGTGTGGCAGAGCGGTTGTCCGGTAAAGCGGAGGAAAAGAATATATCGCTGATAGTCAGCGGATCTACTGCCGTTGTATCGGGTATTTACGGAATTTTGGAAGAAATGATATATAATCTGACTGACAACGCCATAAAATACAACATAGAAGGCGGAAAAGTAGAGATATATGCAGGTGTTGTTGACAATCATTCCGTAGTTACCGTATCCGACAACGGTATAGGAATACCGGAAGAGCATCAGGCAAGAGTTTTTGAGCGATTCTACCGGGTAGACAAGAGTCATTCCCGAAAGATAGGCGGAACAGGCCTTGGCCTGTCCATAGTCAAGCATGGTGCGGCATATCACGGTGCCACCGTCAAGCTGGAAAGCGCCGTGGGCAAAGGCACAAGATTTACTGTCAGATTTTAAAATCGACCTTTTGGAGGAACATAAATGTATAGAAAACAGATAGAAAGCTATTTCGAAAAGAATACCGAAGCTATGGTAAATTCCATTGCCAGACTGGTGGATATCCCAAGTGTCCGAGAGGCGGAACTTCCGGGCAAACCCTTTGGTGAAGGCCCTGCCGCAGCATTGGCAGAAGCCCTTAAAATGGGACAGGAGATGGGATTTGAGACAAGAAACATCGACAATTATGCCGGTGTCATTGAAATGGGCGGTGAGGCAAAGGTGGCCATTCTCGCACATCTTGATGTGGTCGAACCGGGAGACGGCTGGGATACCGATCCCTTCAAAATGGTCATGAAAGATGACGGACGCATATACGGTCGGGGAACTTCCGACGACAAGGGTCCTGCTGTTGCAGCGCTTTATGCCATGGCAGCTGTCCGTGAGATCTGTCCTGATTTGGGCGGAGTGCGTCTGGTACTGGGCTGTGCCGAGGAGACAGGCAGTGAATGTATGGATTATTACATGAAGAAAGAGCCTCTGCCGACCATGGTGTTTTCGCCCGATGCAGAGTTCCCTGTTATAAACATTGAAAAAGGAGGATACGGTCCTCGATTCTCCATGAGTTGGGAAAAGGAAACTGCCGAACCGAGGGTGATTTCCTTTGTGGGAGGCAAAACACCCAACATCGTTCCGGGAAAAGCCACGGCCGTGGTAGCCGGGCTGGATGCATCTGCAGTGTCAAAAACTGCAGACGCCCTTAACAGCGGTGCAGTGTTCACGGTGGCAGAGGATAAAGGAACAGTGACCATTCTTTGCGAGGGCAAGCCTGCCCACGCATCTACTCCGGAAGAAGGCATCAATGCCCAGACTGCTTTGCTCAAACTGCTGGCATCGCTGCCCCTGGCAGATGGTGTTTCCGCCGATGCTGTCCGCAGGCTGAACAGATTGTTCCCCCACGGTGACTGGCAGGGTGAAGCCATCGGGATAAAAATGGCCGATGATATTTCCGGCAGCCTGACACTGGCATTCTCTGTGATAGATATGAACGAAACCGGGTTTACCGCACTGTTCGACAGCCGTGTGCCCATCTGCGGAAACGAAGATAATGTGGCGGCCGTAGCAGAAAAGAACCTGAAAGCTGAAGGGTTCACTGTAGACAGCAGCCATATGCGGCCGCCCCATCATGTGCCCGAAGACAGTGTATTTGTCCGGACACTTCTGAAAGCATACGAGAAATACTCCGGACGCAAGGGCGAATGTATAGCCATTGGCGGCGGCACCTATGTCCATGAAGTGGAGGGCGGAGTGGCTTTCGGGTGCACCATGCCGGGCACAGAAACCAATCTCCACGGTGCCAACGAGTCTATGCCCGTTGAAGAACTGGTACTGAGCGGCGAGATGTTTGCCGAAGTAATACTGGAGCTTTGCGGAAAGTAAGTGTGGCAAAGAGTCTGTGGGGGTCGCCGTTTTCGGCGACCCGCAGATTACAAATAAAACACCTTTAGATCCTGTCAAAGTGCTTTACAAAGGGAAATTTTTGGTATATAATAGAGCATAGCTAAAGGGGAGTAACCCGCATTGTAATAATGTGATCCCGGCGTCAGTACGGATACGCTTCATTCCCGCCGAGATCTTAATGGGTGAGACTTTTATCGTTATGCGCGATGAAAGTCTTTTTTTATTGCGTAAATTCAATCCGAAAGGGAGTTAAAATTTTGTCGCGATTCTATCTGAAGTCCGTGGATGATGTGCTTAACGACATCAATTCCGGCGAAACCGGCCTGACTTCCTCGGAAGCCGCAAAACGGCTTGAGGAAAACGGCAAAAACAAACTGGCGGAAGCCAAAAAGGAAAGCCTGGTCAGCAAGTTTTTTAAATCCTTGATGGATCCTATGATCATCATGCTGCTGGCTGCTGCTGCGATTTCTCTGGTTACCGCAGTGTTGAGCAACGAATCCTTTGCAGACGTATTCATTATCCTGTTCGTCGTTGTGCTGAACACTGTTTTGAGCCTTGTTCAGGAAAGCAAGGCAGAGCAGGCCATAGACGCACTGAAACAAATGACGGCTGCCACCTGCAAAGTCATGCGTGACGGCGAGATGCAGATTATCAAGGCAGAAGACCTCGTGGTTGGTGACGTGGTCATTCTCGAAGCCGGCGACTCCGTACCTGCCGACTGCCGTGTGCTTGAAAGCCACAGCATGAAGGTTGAAGAAGCTGCGCTTACCGGCGAATCTCTGCCGGTCACAAAAATGGTTGACCTGCTGATGCTGGGAGAAAGTCAGAAAGACGTTTCTCTGGGCGACCGTAAGAATATGCTTTATTCCGGCAGCACCGTGGTTTACGGCCGTGGTCGTGCTGTTGTTACCGCCACCGGTATGGACACCGAAATGGGCAAAATCGCCGATGCTTTGGCTCAGGCAAGCGATGAAACCACTCCTTTGCAGAAGAAGATCGCCGAACTCAGCGGTATTCTTACAAAACTGGTTATCGGTATCTGCGTCGTGGTATTTGTTGCCGGTATCATCAGAAGCGGTTCTTTGTCCGGCGCCGTACTGCTGGATACCTTTATGGTTGCCGTTGCTCTGGCTGTTGCGGCAATTCCCGAAGGCATGCCTGCCGTTGTTACCATCGTGCTTTCCATAGGCGTCACCGCCATGAGCAAGCGCAATGCTCTTATCCGTAAGCTCACCGCTGTTGAAACTCTGGGCTGCACCCAGATCATCTGCTCTGACAAAACCGGCACTCTTACTCAGAACAAGATGACTGTCGTGGATGAATATTCCGACGATAAGGAACTTCTTGCCAAAGGCATGGCTCTGTGTTCCGATGCTGAGATCAAACCCGGCGAGACCGAAGCCATCGGCGAGCCCACCGAATGTGCCCTTGTAAACTATGCCAACACTTTGGGTATGCCCAAATACGAGCTGGCAGCTGCCGCTCCCAGACTTGGCGAGGCACCTTTCGATTCCGGCAGAAAGATGATGTCCACCGTCCATAGTGAGAATGGCAGCATCATCCAGTATACCAAGGGTGCCTGCGAAGTTATGCTCGACCTTTGCTCCGGCATTTTGCAGGGCGGCAGCGTTGTACCTATTACCGAGGACATCAAGAACGATATCAAGGCAAAGAACAAGGAATTTGCTGACCGTGCTCTGCGTGTTCTTGGCTGCGCTTTCCGCAAGTGGGAATCCGAACCCGAAAACTACGAAGCATCTTACCTTGAGCAGGATCTGGTATTTATCGGCTTTGTCGGCATGATAGATCCCTGCCGTCCCGAAGTTTATGAAGCCATCGCACAGTGCCGTAAGGCAGGCATACGCCCTGTTATGATCACCGGCGACCATCTGGATACCGCTGTTGCCATAGCCAAGGATCTGGGCATCATTACCGACGCCTCTCAGGCAACTCTCGGTGCTGCTCTGGAGGATATGGACGACGATCAGCTTTATGAAGCTGTTGCAAAATACTCCGTTTATGCCCGTGTTCAGCCTGAACACAAGACCAGAATAGTCAAGGCGTGGCAGGCTCACGGCATGGTTACCGCCATGACCGGCGACGGTGTCAACGATGCTCCTTCCATCAAGGCTGCAGATATCGGCATCGGCATGGGCATCACCGGCACCGACGTTACAAAGGGCGTTTGCGACATGGTTCTGGCAGACGACAACTTTGCAACTATTGTCAACGCTGTTGAAGAAGGCCGTAAGATATACGACAATGTACGCAAGGTTATCCAGTTCCAGGTTACCACCAATATCGCCGAGGTCATAGCAGTATTTTCGTCATCACTGCTTGGTGTGACCATTCTCCAGCCTGCACATCTGTTGTGGATAAACATGGTTACCGACAGTATGCCCGGTCTTGCCCTTGGTATGGAAAAAGCCGAAGGCGACCTGATGAACAGAGAACCCCGTCCTTCCGATGAGAGCCTGTTTGCCCGGGGTGCGGGTCTGAACATGGGTCTGCAGGGCGTATTTATGGGACTGCTGATACTGGCGTCCTATTTTGTGGGTCAGTTTGTGGAAAACGGTCATATCGGCCTGTTCCCCTGTGACGCAGGTGTTACCATGGCGTTCCTGACCACCAACTTTGTAGAGATATTCCGAGCTTTCTGTATGAGATCCATCAACGGTTCCATATTTACGATGAAGTCGCGCAACAAGTGGCTGTGGCTGGCATTTGCATGGACTGTTATATTGACCATCGGTGTTGTGTTTATCCCGCCTATAGCAAATCTCTTTGGATTCGCAAGCATCACCATTGTTGAGCTGCTGGTAGCTGTGGGTCTGGCCCTGACCATAATTCCCGTGGTGGAGATCATCAAGCTCGTCCGCCGCAAAACCGGACATCTCGAATAAAAACAATAAAAAGCTCTGCGAAAGGGCAGTGCTCATATAACAGTTTACAAGCACAGCAGTTTGATTGAACCGCTGTGCTTGCTGTTGTATCAGCGCGTGGATAATGGTATGATGAACTCAAGTCGACAAATATGAATTTATCGAACGGCAAGGGAGCACATCTATACAACGTTCGGTGCAGTGCGTATTGTGCGGTTATGCACCGCACCAAGGCCTCCCTCTGACGAGGGAGGTGGCAAAAATCTTTGATTTTTGACGGAGGGAGAGAAAACTACCCCTCAGTCATGCTGTTCGCATGACAGCTCCCCTGACAAGGGGAGCCTTGAAAACCGCTGCATTGAGACAATGAGAAAAAACCGACCTATGATCGTATCCATAGGTCGGTTTAACTGTTTTACGAACACTCCGCTAAAGCAGCGGAGTTTTATCGCTCTTCTCTGAAATATGAAAGACCAAGAGCTGTGGGCCCCTGATTCTCTTTTTTCTTTCGCAGACTGACGATGATCAGCACGGCGATGGTGACCAGATAAGGCAGCATCTTGAATATTTCCTGAGAACTTCTTGTAAGGTCGGGAATGTAGAAATACAGCCAGAACAGAACGCCAAACAGATAAGAGCCCCAAATGGCGTTTTTGGGTTTCCAGGTGGCAAAGATGACAAGAGCAACAGCCAGCCAGCCCAGTTTTTCGATGCTGCCGTCGTTTGCCCAGGTGCCCTTGATATAGTCCATAACATAATACAGACCGCCAAGACCGGTAATGGCAGCGCCGCCGCAGGTGGCAAGGTATTTGTATTTTATAACATTGATGCCCGCAGCATCAGCGGTTGCGGGGTTTTCACCCACGGCACGCAGGTTAAGACCGACACGGCTTTTGTTGAGGAAATACTGGCAGGCGATGGCGATAATAATAGCCAGATACACCATAAAACCGTAGGAAAACAGAGCTTTGCCGATAAATCCCATTTCTGCCAAAGCCGGGATATTAGCTCTGAAAGCGGAAGACGTGGTTGCAACGGATATCTGACCCACACCACCGGCCAGCTTGTTCAGCGAACCGCCGAAGAAATTTGCAAAACCGGAACCAAAGATGGTCAGGGTAAGACCGGTGACGTTCTGGTTGGCTCGCAGGGTGATGGTCAGGAAGCTGTATATCAGTCCGCCCAGAGCAGCAGCTGCCAAAGCGCAGACCATGGAAATTATCAGACACACGGCGGGAATAGGGTCAGTAGCCATGGATTCATAGGCAAACGCACCCATCAGACCCACGATACCGCCCAGATACATGATGCCGGGAACGCCAAGGTTGAGGTTGCCGGATTTCTCGGTGATGATCTCGCCTGTGGCACCAAAGAGAATAACTGTGCCGAAAACGACGGCAGCCTGAATAAGAGAAACAAGTTGTGTCATTTTGCAGCATCCTCCTTTGCACCTTTTTTGCGGAATATGAGCCTGTAATTGATGAAGAACTCACTGCCCAGAATGAAGAACAGGATAATGCCCATTATCATTTCGGAAGCATAGTCGCTGAGGTTATACTGGGAAGCTATCTGGATAGCGCCCTTTTCCAAAAATACCAACAGGAAAGAAATCAGTATCATTACGAAGGTGTTGAACTTGGCAAGCCACGCAACGATGATGGCAGTGAAGCCTCTGCCGCCTGCGGTGGAGGTGGATATGGTATGGCTTGCACCGGAAACGGCTATAAAGCCGGCCAGACCACAGACCGCACCGGAAACCAGCATGGTGCGAATGTAGACTTTGGATACGCTGATGCCTGCGTAGCGGGCGGTGTTGTGGCTGTCGCCCACGACAGTGATCTCGTATCCGTGCTTGGTGTAGCGCAGATAGATGAACATGCCGATGGTCAGTGCCATAACCAGTATGACGTTGAGAGCGTAAGCCTGTCCAAATACTTCGGGGAACCAGCCTGCTCTGGACATCTGGTTGATTATTCCAACGGAGTTGGATCCGTAGGGGTTTTCCCACAGGGCAACGAAATAACTTGTCAGCTGGATGGCAACATAGTTCATCATAAGGGTAAACAGGGTCTCATTGGTGTCCCATTTGGATTTGAACAGGGCAGGAACAAGGCCCCAGAGTGCGCCGGCAACGATACTGACCACTGCCATGAGTATCAGCAGGGCACCGGTAGGGATGCTGTCTCCTGCGTAGATCATGCAGGCAGCGGTTGCAATGCCGCCAACCAGTATCTGACCTTCTGCGCCGATGTTCCAGAACTTCATTTTGAAAGCGGGGGCAAGACCAACACCGATGCAAAGAAGCATCATAGCGTCACGAATGGTGACCCATGTGCGCTTGCCGGTGCCGAAAGCGCCTTCAAACATGGAAACATATACTTTCAGCGGGTTCAGTTTGACGATAGCGTAAATAATAAAAGCGCATACAATAAGTGCAGCTACTATGGACACAAGTCTGATGCCCCAGGCTTTGAGGGTGGGCATACCGTCACGCTTGGCAAGGCGGACGAAGGGTTCTTTTGTCTTATTCTGCATGTCACTCGTCCTCCTTTACCAGATTAGTCATAAGCAGACCCACTTCTTCCTTGGTGGTGCTTCGGCCGTCTACTATTCCGTTGACCTTACCGGAACACAGTACCAGTATCCTGTCGCACAGTTCCAGCAGAACGTCCAGGTCCTCGCCTACATAAATCACGGCGGTACCCTTTTTCTTCTGCTCGTTCAGCAGGTCGTATATGGCATAGGAGGTGTTGATATCAAGTCCGCGGACAGCGTAGGCAGTCATCAGAACGTTGGGGTTTGCGGCTATCTCACGACCCACAAGAACTTTCTGGACATTACCGCCGGACAAGCGGCGAATGGGTATCTTATCAACGTCGGGAGCTTTGACATCCAGCTGATGAACAACATCCTCTGCCAGAGCTTTGGAGGATTTTTTGTTGGTAAAAGGGGAAGAACCCGACTGATAGTTTTTAAGCAGCATGTTGGCAGCGATATTAAGGTCGCCAACAAGACCCATGCCAAGACGGTCTTCCGGCACGAAGGACAGGGCAACGCCCAGCCTTGCTATCTTCAGCGGAGACATACCAACCAGCTGAACTTCTTCGCCCTCGGCGGGAATGTATTTTATGGAGCTGCCGGATGCGGTTTTCTGCAGACCGGCAATGGACTCCAGAAGTTCCTTCTGGCCACAGCCGGAAATGCCTGCGATACCGAGGATCTCACCGCTTCTGGCTTCAAAGGACACATTGTCCAGAGCTTTGATGCCATCGGAGTTGTAACAGGTCAGATTTTCTACCATGATCCTGACCTGAGGATCCACGGGATCGGGTCTGTCGATGTTGAGTTCCACCGCATGACCCACCATCATGTCTGTCAGTTCCTGAGGGTTGGTTTTGCTTGTATCCAGTGCGCCCACAAACTCACCCTTGCGCAGGACAGCCACACGGTCGGATATATCCATGACCTCGTGGAGTTTGTGGGTAATGATGATTATGGACTTGTTGTCCTTTTTCATATTGCGCATAACGGCAAACAGCTTGTTTGCCTCCTGGGGAGTAAGAACTGCGGTAGGTTCGTCCAGAATAAGGACATCAGCGCCGCGGTATAGTACCTTGACTATTTCCAGAGTCTGCTTCTGGGAAACCGACATGTCATAAACCTTCTGGTCGGGATCCACATCGAAACCGTATTTGTCGCAAATCTCCTTAACTCTTGCGGCAATAGCCTTTTTGTCGAGCTTTCCCTTTTCGTTCAGACCGAGAGCAATGTTTTCGGCAGCGGTAAATACATCAACCAGCTTAAAGTGCTGATGTATCATGCCGATACCCAGGTCGAACGCATCTTTGGGGCTGCGGATAGTAACAGGCTCACCATTGACGTATATCTGTCCGTCGTCCGGATAATATATGCCCGAAAGCATATTCATAAGAGTTGTCTTTCCGCTGCCGTTTTCGCCCAGCAGGGACAGTATCTCACCCTTATTTATCTCAAGACTGACCTTATTGTTGGCAACGACAGAACCAAATACCTTGGTGATATTTTCCATGCGAATGGCACAGGAGCGGTCCAAGCAAGTCACCCTTTCTCTTTTTTCTGATTAAAGTATATTTTACCATACATATCTGCAATTAACAAATAAAAAATACATTTATCGCAGTTTATATAACGGATCAATTGAAGTTGACAAAATGGTTTCCGTTCTATATAATTTATATAGAATTGAAAATAATTGGAGGTACATATGGATACTAAAAAGAAAGCTCCGGAAGAAATGAAAGTAAACGGCCCCGGTCTCGGCGGAATGGAGATGGGCAAAAACGTAGGTACCGGCAACGCCTCTTACGAGGAGTGGCTGGGCACACCGCCGGAATTTGACCATATCGACGTGGAACTGGAAGCTGACGTTATTGTCTGCGGTGCAGGTCTGGCAGGCGTCAGCGCCACCAGAGCAGCTACCGAAGAGGGCGCATCCGTTATACTCTTTGAAAAGACCAGCAAGATCCAGTGCCGTTTTGGCGATATCGGTGTTGTTGGCAGCAAAATCGCCATCGACAACTGGGGTCGTGACGGCAGCGAATACAAGGAAGAAATCGTTTCCACCTTTATGAAGGATTCTTCCTTCTGGCCCCGTCAGCGCATCATCAAATACTGGATAGACAACTGCGGCGCAGCTGTTGACTGGTACGTTGGTGCAAAGGAAGATATCTATATCGCTCCCGACACAACTTCTCCCATTCCCGAAGGCACCGAATGCTGGATACAGCCTGCCCGTTACCCCGGGCCCGAGCATTATGACCCGAGGGAAGAATACTATCCCTGCTATCAGATAACCGTTCAGCTTCGTCCCGACCAGGCGCCTGTGCTGAAAGCCGCTTACGACAAAGCCTGCGACACAGGTCTGGTTCAGACCTATTTCACCACTCCTGTCAAGAAACTCCTGCGTGGAGATGACGGACGGGTTTACGGTGTTATCGCCCAAAGCTATGACGGCAAGGTTTACAAAGCCATCGCAAAGAAAGGCGTAATTCTTGCTACCGGCGACTATTCCGGCAACCTTGATATGCTGTATCACTATGTGCCATGGGCAAGGGTGAACCCCACCATGTTCACTGCTGTTGACCCCGAAGGCAACGTAGCCGATACTGGTGACGGCCATCGTATGGGCATGTGGATCGGTGCACAGATGGAACGTGGCCCTCACGCTCCCATGATCCACAACATGGGCGGCCCTCTTGGTGTTGCTGCATATCTTCAGCTGAACAACAACGGCGAACGCTTCTACAACGAGGACGTTTTCGGTCAGCAGGTTGAAAACCAGCTTACCGTAGCTCCCGACCATGTCCTGTGGCAGATTTTTGACGCCGCATGGCCCGAACAGCTGCCCTATATGTCTGCAGGTCATGGCTCCATCTGTCTGACTTACGATCCCGCCGATGTGGAATCCGGCAAGGTCAGCAATGCTCTCGGTCAGGCTGACGGCTACATCGCCCTTGACGGCGTTGAAAAAGCCGCAGCAGCAGGTCAGGTCATCAAAGCGGATACCATCGAAGAACTGGTTGAAAAAATGGGCATTCCCAAGGAACCCGCCCTTGCCAGCATCGAGCGTTACAACGAACTGTGCCGCAAAGGTCACGACGACGATTTCGGTAAAATGCCCTCCCGTCTGTTTGCTCTGGAAAACGCTCCCTTCTACGCTGCCAAGCTCACCGCCGCACCTCTGCTGGTGTGCATGAGTGGTCTTGAAAGTGACCACAACGCCCACTGCATGGACGCTGACGGCCACTGGGTCGAAGGTCTTTATGTCTGCGGTAACGTCCAGGGCGGACGCTTTGCTATCGAATATCCCACCACCGTTCCCGGTATGAGCCATTCCATGGCACTCACCTATGGCCGCCTCGCCGGTATGAACGCTGCAAAGGGAATTTAACAACAAAAAGGAATCAGGAGCGAAAAGCTCCTGATTCCTTTTTGTTGTTAGGGGTCAGGTTGCAGGGGTCAGGGGGCAGTGTCGTAGGGGCGACCAAGGTCAGCGTGATCGCCTTAATCCACACCGTGCTTTTTCAACAAACGCAGCTTGAATGTCCGAATGTTTTGGGCGTTTTTACTCGTCATTATTGCTCCAACAATGACCATTCCAAAGGATATCCCCAGCGACATCCCCTGAAAAAAGCCGAATACGGCAGAGGGATCGTCAGGCTCTAAAAATAGCGATGCAAAGTAAATGACAGAGGCTATACACCCGGCTATAAACAGAAGATGCATCCTTTTGGTAAGCTTGACCTTTTCTTCGTTGCTGTAATCCGCAACCTTTAAAACGGTTTCGTTTAATTCTTCATCTCCCTGCTCACTTTTTCTTTCACCGTCCAGCAGTTCTCTGAGCTGCACCTCGTAAAAATCGGCCATTTCAATAAGAACGTCCAGATCCGGCAAATTGCTGCCCGTTTCCCATCTGGAAACAGTCCTTCTGGAAACTCCAAGCTTTTCTGCCAGCTGTTCCTGTGTCAGCTGTTTTTCCTTCCGAAGCTCTTTCAAAAAGCTTCCTACCTTTTGCTGATTCATCTTCTCTCTCCTTTCGCACTAATCTTATCATCTCCGGCCCCACAAAAACAGGACACAGAGCGAGCAAACACACATTTTGCTGTCTTTTGTAATAATCCCGCAACCGAAAGACACCACTGATACAAAGGTATCAGTGGTGTCTTAAAAAAACGCATTACAGCACTCTGTCGATATCCGCCAGCAGTTCGTCAACAGCTTCTGTTTTGGTGGCCCAGCTGGTGCAGAATCGCACAGCGCTGGTGGTATCGTCCATCTTCTCCCAGAAAGAATAAGCGTACTTCTCACCCAGCTTGGCAAGCACTTCATCAGACAGTATGGGGAACTGCTGGTTGGTCATGCTGTCGTAACGCATCTTGACGCCTTTTGCGGCAAATGCGCTGCGTATGCGCATGGCCTGCTCCACGGCATGCTTTGAGATCTCAAAATACAGGCCGTCTTCAAACAGAACGTCAAACTGGATACCCAGCAAACGACCCTTTGCCAGCATACCGCCGTGCTGCTTGATGAAATAGCGGAAGTCCTTTTTCAACTCCGGCTTGGTGATGACCACAGCCTCGCCAAACAGCGCACCAACTTTTGTGCCGCCGATATAAAACACGTCGCAAAGATTTGCAATATCCGCAAGGGTAAGGTCAGCTCCCTGAGCCATAACTCCGTAACCCATGCGTGCGCCGTCCATAAACAGGGGGAGCCCAAGCTCGCGGCAGACTTGGCTGATGGCAGTCAGCTCAGACTTTGTATAGGTGGTTCCGTTTTCGGTGGGATGGGATATGTATACCATGCCGGGCTGAACGATGTGTTCGTGGGTGGCATCGTTCCAGTGGTCGTCATAGGCTTTGCGAATTTGCTCCGCACGCAGTTTGCCGTCATCGTTGACGATACCCAGCACCTTGTGCCCCATGGCCTCGATGGCACCGGTCTCATGGCAGTTGATGTGACCTGTGGCAGCGCACAGAACGCCCTGATGGGGACGCAGAATGGATTTGATAACAACGGTATTTGCCTGAGTTCCGCCCACGAGAAAGTGTACATCCGCATCGGGAGCGTTACAAGCTTCTTTGATATAGCCTCTGGCTCTTTCGCAGTATTCGTCAACGCCATAACCGGGAGTCTGCTCCAGGTTGGTGGCAGCAAGTCTTTCAATTATCCGGGGATGAGCGCCCTCGGTATAGTCACATTCAAAACGAATCAAAACGGTATCCTCCTGAAAATTGTCTTTACATCAGTATATCACAGCAGCAATTAAATGGAAACCTGTTGTGCAGCATAAAATTTGGTGATACAATACCATCGAAGAAGATAAAGGAGGCGTCTCAATGACCATCGAAGAAAGACTGGAAGCCTTAGAGAAGAAATACGAACAGCGCATAGCTGACCTTGAACTGGAGGTACAGCGTGCTCAGGCGGTGAATGAGATCCAGAATCTCGTAGGCTCTTATGCCTTGTACTACTCTGCCCAGAAGTTCAACGCCTGTGCAGAGCTTTTTGCTCCCAGAGATGACGTTATAGTCGATTTGAATTTCGGCGAATTCCACGGGAAATACGGTGCCGAAAGAGTTTATGATGACGATTATCCTTTGCCCACCGGACTTTTCAGAATCCACAGCTTCAACTCTCCTACCATTCAGGTAGCGGCCGATGGAAAGACTGCCAAGGGCACATGGATCTCCCCGGGTATCAACACTGAACCCAACGAAGCAGGAGATAAGGCGGAAGCGTTCTGGTGCTGGATAAAGTACCGCATGGACTTTATTCGCGAAGACGGAAAATGGTACATCTGGCACATCTACGCCTACGGCCTGTTCAACTGCAACTATTATACCTCCTGGGCAGACAGCCCTGCGTTCCCCCTGTGCAGGGATCTTTCCGCAGATATGAACAATCCCGAACGGGGGCCCAAACCCAGACCCGACCGTGATCCCAAACGTCAGGACTGGACATACGCCATAGACCGCCGCCCCGTTCTGGAACCTGCACCGCCGCTGCCATACGACACTTGGGACGAGTGAAAACAGAAATAAAAAATGCCCGTTTACGGTGACCGGCCGTAAACGGGCATTCTTATAAGAAAGGAGAAATGAAAAAACTTCTTGCTTGCTATTGTATTTATATATTAACAGGCGGATATTACATAAAAAAGTTTAAAATCATTAAGCAAATGTTAAATAACATCGATTTTATTTATTTTTTATCCACATTTTATCCTGTTATGATATACTTAAAGTCGGAAGGAAGTGTATTTGTTTTGTCGTCCCCGATTTTTACAAGAAAGCAGCTTATTCAACTGGCAATACCGCTGATAATTGAGCAGATGCTCACCGCCGCTGTGGGTTTTGCAGATACCTTGATGGTGTCCAACGTAGGTGAAGCCATAGTCTCCGGCGTGTCATTGGTAGACTCCATCAACATGCTGCTTATAAATATATTTGCCGCACTTGCCACAGGCGGTGCCGTTGTGGTTTCTCAGTATATCGGAATGAGAGAAAAGGAAAAATCCCTTGAAGCTGCCGGTCAGGTTTTCTGGGTGACGCTGGGGCTGTCTTTGATAGTATCTGCTGTAAGTCTGCTGTTCCGCCCGCAACTGCTTACTGTGATATTCGGCACTGTTGAGCCCCTTGTCAGAGAAAGCGCGCTGGTCTACTTCCTGCTGTCAGCCCTGTCATATCCGTTCATCGCTCAGTACAACACCTGTGCTGCTCTGCTTCGTGCCTGCGGAAACTCAAAGGTACCCATGTATACCAGCCTGCTGATGAACGTGATAAACATTTCCGGCAACGCAATTTTGATATATGGCTTTGATATGGGTGCAGCAGGTGCGGGACTTGCAACTTTGGTGTCTCGTATAGTGGGCTGCGTCCTGCTGGTGATGCTGCTCAGAAACGACCGTTACAGCATAAATCTGTCCCGCCTGCTGCCTGTGAAGCTCAACTTCCGCATGATTAAGAGTATTCTCGGCATCGGACTGCCCATCGGACTAGAAAACGGTATTTTCCAGATAGGCAAGGTCATGGTTCAGTCTATGGTGTCGTCTTTTGGTACCGCTGCCATCGCTGCCACTGCTGTTGCCAACAGCATGTCGGTTATCATTATCATGCCTGCCGGCGCCCTTGGTATGGCACTGGTCACCGTAGCCGGTCAGTGCGCCGGTGCGGGAGAATATGAGCAGTGCAAGGGGTATATCAAAAAACTGACTCTGGTCGCCAAACTGACGATAATTGCCCTGTCTGCCCTGTTGGTAATAGGCATGAACCCGGTTTTGAAGATGTATAACCTGTCTGACGAAACCGCCGTACTGGCTCGTCAGATAATAATATGTCTGGCAATTGCCGCATCTGCTCTGTGGGCGGAAGGCTTTGTTATGCCTAATGGCCTGAGAGCCTGTTCGGATGTAAAGTTTTCGATGATAGTGGCCATTTGCTCCATGTGGACCATGCGTGTGGGCATGGGATACGTTCTCAGCACTGTACTTGGTGTTGGTGTTATCGGCGTCTGGTACGGAATGTTCCTGGACTGGATAGTACGTGTTGTCGCTTATGGCTGGAGATTCTTCAGCGGACGATGGACAAGACAGAAGGTGGTATCATGAACTACGCGGATATGCATGTCCACACCACAGCTTCCGACGGTACAGTCTCCCCGGCCGAAGTTGTGGAGCTGGCACTCAAAGCAGGTCTTTCTGCCATCGCTATTACCGACCACGATACGGTTTCCGGCATAGCAGAAGCCCAAATTACCGGCTCGCGGCTGGGGATTGACATTATACCGGGCATTGAGATCTCCACGGATTATCGGGGACACGACGTCCATATGCTTGGCTACTTTATCGACCCGGATTCACCGGAACTGGAGCCTGTTTTGAGCTGGGCGGTAAATGAGAAGAATCTCAGAAACAGAAAGATTGCTGCAGCCTTGCGTGAAGCGGGGTTTTGCATAGACCTTGGCGATATCGAGTCAAAGCATGCCGGAACCGTAATCGGCAGACCTCATATTGCTGCGGAAATGGTTGCAAAAGGCTACGCATCTTCGGTGTCTGAGTGTTTTGAGCGTTATTTGGGTGAAGGTTGCCCGTTCTATGTCCCACGGCAGAGAATTGAATTTGCTGAGGCAATAAAGTTTATTATTCGATCCGGAGGGAAAGCCGTACTTGCCCATCCGCTGCAGTATAAGTTTTCTTTTTCGGAAACCGAAAAGATGGCGGCGCTTGCCAAAACTCACGGCTGCGTGGGCATCGAGGTATATTACACCGGTTACGGCGAGAGCGAAATAGCTTTTTTGCTGAGTCTTGCGGAAAAATACGGGCTTATCCCCACCGGAGGCTCTGATTTCCACGGTGACAACAAGCCCGATATATCCATAGGTCAGGCAAAGGTGACTTATGATACGGTTAGGCTGATTTCTCCTAACCCCTAGATCCTTTATACTAACCCCTACTAAAAGAAATAACGGACGCGTAAGCGTCCGTTATTTCTTTTAGTGCTTAGTTAGCGTTCAGCTCGGTGATACCGTCGATTCTCAGATCGAACAGAGGAGCGGAGATAGCTTCGGATTCATGGAAGTAGCCGTCGGAAACGAGGGATACGCCTTCGAAGCCCCAGGACTGGTCATAGCTTTCGACCTTCTGGCCGCCAACGGTGAACTTTTCGGTGTCGAATACCTTCAGGCTGCCGTCTTTCAGAGCGGCAACGACTTCGTCAACCTTTTCCTGAGTGCCGGCTGCACAGGCTTCGCCCAGGGGGGAGATCTGTACGCCGAAGGCGGCGTAGGAGCAGGTGTTGTTTCTGTCGAGAAGTTCGCCCTTCATGGCAGTCTCGATGATGTCGGTGTAGAGGACCTTCCAGTTGTTCTGAGCAGAGGTCAGAGCAACGCTGGGAGCTACGGACAGCATATCTACGTTGTAGCCAACGGAAACGACGGTGGTGCCGTTGTTGTAAGCAGCTTCGCAAGCGGAGGGAGCGCCGGTGGAGTCGGCATGCTGGCCGATAACAACGCAGCCCTTTGCCATCAGAGCGTTGGCAGCTTCGCCTTCAGCAGTGATGTCGAACCAGGAGTTGGTGTACTGAACGTCCATGTGAGCTTCGGGAACGATGGACTGGATGCCCAGGAAGAAAGCAGTGTAGCCGGAAACGACTTCTGCGTAGGGATAAGCGCCGACATATCCGACATAGGGATCGGTAACTTCGCCGTTATCCATCATTTCCTTCAGCTTCATGCCGGCAACAACGCCGGAAACATAGCGGGATTCATAGGTGCTGGGGAAGAAGTTGACAACATTGTCAAGTCCGCAGGTAGCGGCCTGCTGGCCGGTAGCGGGGCAGAAGATGATATCAGGATACTCGGTGGCAGCCTGAAGCATATAAGTTTCATGGGAGAAGCTGTTGGAGAAGATGAGCTGGCAGCCTTCTTCGGCCAGGTCAACAGCGGTGTCGTAGCAGGTTTCATCTTCGGGGATGTTGTACTTGAAGATGTACTGAGCTTCGGTCAGACCAAGAGTTTCGATGGCAGACTGGATGCCTTCGATGTGGGCATAGGTGTAACCTTCGTTTTCGTCGCCCAGAAGGATGAAGCCAACCTTGAAGGTGCCGGCGTCAACAGCTTCCTTAACCTTGGAAGTGTCGATGGGGTTTTCCTTGGCAGCAGCAACCTTTTCAGCAACGGTAGCTTCTGCTGCGGGAGCGGATTCTTCAGCGGGAGCCTCAGCTTCCTTACCTGCGCAAGCGGCGAGGGAAAGGAGCATCATGGCGGCCAGGAGAAGTGCGATGATTTTTTTCATAACAATTTTCCTCCAATGATATTCTTTACATATTTACATGGTCACATGGACCTGATGTACAGATTAATTTTCGCAGAACTCCACACCGGTTTCTGCACTCATGGATTTTATTCTTGCCAGAGATTCTATCCTGATACCCTTTGCACGGAGAAGCTCTCCGCCGGGCTGGAAAGCCTTTTCGATGGCTATGCCTGCGCCTATAAGCTCGGCACCTGCCTGCTCTACCAGCTGGCAAAGACCGGTAAGCGCGGCGCCGTTGGCGAGAAAGTCGTCGATTATAAGTACCTTGTCCCCGGGATTGAGAAAAGATTTTGATACTATTATGTCTGAAACATTGCCGTGGGTAAAGGATTCGACCTTGGCGGTGTACACGTCACCTGCGATGTTTTTGGTTTTACTTTTCTTTGCAAATACAACAGGGCATCCGAACACCTGCCCAGCAATGCAGGCTATACCTATACCGGATGCCTCAATAGTCAGTATTTTGTTTATGCCGCAATCGGCATAAAGACGCTGCCATTCCAGAGCCATTTGGCGAAACAACTCCACGTCCATCTGGTGATTGAGAAAGCTGTCTACCTTCAGAACGTCGCCGTCTTTAACGATGCCGTCTTTAACGATACGCTGCTCAAGCAGGCGCATGACCATCATCCCCCACACGTTGATACACTATAGTTTACATGAAATTAGTCGAAATGGCAATATTTTAATCGCACTTTGGAATGCTAAGTTTTTAACAAAGATGTTGTGAGGGGGCAGAGAGCAGGGGACAGGGATCAGTGAAGCCAAGGTAAAATCAGCGTAACAGGTTTTGCCCGCTGATCCCTGTCTACTGAACCCTGAAACCTAAAAAGCTGTAAAAAACGCAAAGCGTATTTTACAGCTTTTTAACTTACATGGAATAGTTGTCGAAATAGCCCTGAATGAAGATTACGGGAGTACCCTTGTCGCCGGAACCGGAGGTCAGGTCGCACAGGGAGCCTATAAGGTCGGTCAGCTGGCGGGGAGTTGTACCCTCGGAGGCCATGTTGCCAACCAGGTTGCTTTCCTTTTCCTTGATGGAGTTGCGGATAGCGTCTGCCAGAGCATCGCCGGACAGGTTGGCAAAATCATTGTCTGCCAGGTATTTCAGCTTCAGCTCGTTGGGAGTACCGCCAAGACCTGCGGTATAAGCGGGGGAGACAACGGGGTCGGCCAGTTCCCAGATCTTACCCACGGGATCCTTGAAAGCGCCGTCGCCGTAGATCATGCATTCGATGTTCTTGCCGGTCATGGCAACGAGTTTGCTCTGAAGAGTGTCTACAAAAGTCTGGCAGTCTCTGGGGAAGAGCTTTACGGAATCCTCGGTGGCTTTGTTGGAACCCAACAGGCCGTATTTTTCGTTATAACCGCTGCCATCTACGGGAGCAGTAAGGATATCGTCGAGACCAAGGACCTTTTCCGCACCGGCAGCCAGCAGTCTGCGCTTGGAGCGGGCACGGGAATGAATGTCGCAGGTCAGGACGTTTTTGGTGTAGTTGAGTATTGTGGTGGTGCGGTTGGAGAAAATGATCTCAGCCTCGCAGCCGCATTCGGTGATGAGGTCGCGGTAATACTGAACATAGTCAACACCGGTGAAGGGGTGCTTGATATAGCCAAAAATGTCACGGTATTCCTGCTCGGACAGCACGTCGCTCCAGGGGTTTACACCCTTTTCGTCCAACAGGTCTTCGTCGAACAGATGGTTGCCTACTTCATCGGAAGGATAGCTGAGCATAAGATATATCTTCTTTACACCCTTTGCGATGCCGCGCAGTACAATGGCAAAACGGTTACGGGAAAGAATGGGGAAGATAACGCCGATCTCGTCTGCACCGAACTTGGCAGCCACATCGGCTGCAATAGCATCGACACCGGCATAGTTGCCTGCACAGCGGGCAACCACGGATTCGGTAACTGCAACGATATCACGGTCGTTGAAGCTGAAGCCTTCGGCTTTGGACGCAGCGACTACGCTCTCGGCTACGATGGAAGCAAGATCCTCGCCCTCGCGGACGATGGGGGTTCTTATGCCTCTGACAACGGTTCCTACGGTTCTCATTTTTATGACCATGCCTTTCTGTCTGATTATAAAACTAAAATGGCGGTTTGTGCTTAATCAACAAACATATTATGCAGCAAATTCTGCTCAAAGTAAAGCAGTAGTTTATTATGTGACATATAAATCTTGCTTATAACATAATCGACGGCTGTTTATTGACAACTTTTTCTGCAAATTGTATCATTTGCTTAAAGGGGTGAGTCCATGAAACGCTTTTTCAGCAAATCCTTTAACCGTGTAACGCTTACAGTGCTGTTTATGCTGCTGCAGATAATTCTTATAGCGACTGCCGCATATTATCTTCGGGAAAGTTTTGCTTTGTTTTACATTGAAAGCATACTGATCTCAATAATCATCCTGGTATATATCATCAACGAAAACAGCAACCCTGCCTATAAGATCGCGTGGATAGTTCCGATCATGTTATTCCCGTTTTTCGGGGGCCTGCTGTATCTGACCTTCGGACGAAACCATGTATCGCCCCGTCAGAAAAAACGCATGTCTGCCATTTCAACCAACACGAGAAAAGCACTTAGATCCACACCATCTGCCATGGAACGCTTGAAACAGTTCGACAGTGACGGAGCTGTTCAGGCAGCGTATTTGCAAAACGTAACAGGTATGCCGGTTTTTGAAGGGAACGATGCTGAGTTTCTCCCCACCGGTGAAGCCATGTATGCCCGTATGCTGGAAGAATTGAAAAAGGCGGAAAAATACATTTTTCTTGAGTATTTTATTATCGAACCCGGTGTAATGTGGGACGGTGTGGAGGATATACTTGTCCAAAAGGCAGCCGAGGGCGTTGATGTTCGGGTGATATACGATGATGTGGGCAGCATCTTCACCCTGCCCGGAAACTTCTGCCGTCAGCTTGCTGCCAAAGGCATCAAGTGTCGGGTGTTCCATCGATTTGTTCCGGTGCTGTCCGGTCGCTTCAACAACCGTGACCACCGCAAAATATGCGTTATTGACGGTGTTACCGCTTTCACCGGCGGCATCAATCTGGCAGACGAGTATATAAACGAAAAAGAACGGTTCGGCCACTGGCTGGACTGCGGCACTGTGGTCTGCGGTTCCGCTGCCTGGGGATTTACGGTGATGTTTTTGTCTATCTGGGACTATGTCAGCGATAGTGAACGGGATTATTCCATTTACCGTCCGGATATTGACTTTGCAAAAACAGGCGGAGGCTTTGTTGTCCCGGTGGGGGATATTCCTCTGGATAACGATCAGGTGGGCGAAACCGCATATATGAACATGATCAACAGGGCAAAGGATTATATCTATATCTGTACACCTTACCTTATCCCCAGCTACGAAGTGCTGACCGCCCTGTCCAACGCTGCCAGAGCCGGTGTGGATGTTCGGCTTATAACCCCTCATGTTCCGGACAAAAAGACCATCTTTTACCTTACCCAGTCCAATTATCAGGTGTTGGTGGAATCCGGGGTCAGGGTGTATGAGTATACTCCGGGCTTCATTCACTCAAAAACCGCCGTGTGTGATGATAAGTACGCCATCGTGGGCACTATAAATTTGGATTTCCGCAGCCTTTATCTTCATTATGAGTGCGCTGCATGGATGTGCGGCACCGATGCGGTGGTTCCGATGAAGGAAGACTTTTTAAAGACTCTGGAAAGCTGTGAGGAGATAACCCTCGCATGGTGCAAATCACGACCGTGGTATAAAAAAATTCCAGCCGGTGTTATGAAAGTCTTTGCACCATTGGCATAAAACGTATTATTATCTGAAAGACCTGCCGTTTAGGAGGTTGCGAAAAGGGATTTTCGCAACCTCCAATGATATTTTCCCTGACGGGAAAGTGATATATTTCCATTGGAAATGTGAAATATTGCTGACACAATGTGATATATGCCTGCGGCATGTTGACGTATCACTTCGTGATGATTTGAATTTTAAAGGACGATATCCTCGGATATCGTCCTTTTCATCAATATTTTCGCAGAAAATATATCACAGGCGAAGCCTATATCATACGCCGCAGGCGTATATCATAGATTTGCGCAGCAAATCTATATCGTTGGGAGTTGGGCATAATCCCTATGCCCAACTCCCTTTCGGACAGGTCTTTCTTTTTTGCAGCATGGATGTTCACATAATATAATACAAAAAAGATGGTGAATTGACATTAAAAATTGCGCATTGTTTACATAACGGCATTGATTTTTAAGCACAAAGTGGTATAATACTATAAATTACATTCAGTCGAGAATCGCTTTGTCTCACTCACCGGACAAGGCAGCTGATATAATTGATTTTTCCTAAGGAGGTTTTGATGAAATGTTGAAAAAAGCAAGAGAATTGCTCAATATCATTCTGGTTCTTTGTATGATGCTGGCGATAATCCCTGCTGCTGCGGATGATGCTTCGGCAGCGGCCACCTACACTCCCACTCAGGTAAGTGCAGGCAGTTTTTACGTTTGGAATGTAGCCACCCTTACGCCTAAAACCAATGGCGGGTTTTCAATGTCTTCTGCCAATGCAAGTGCCGGCAACAGCGCTGCAAACGTAACTGTTCAGCTGAGTGATGACGGCAATGTCTGGTCTGCGCCCATCAATGCATCTACAGGTATCGTTTCTTCTCAGGGCAATAGACCCGCTTATGCCGGCTATGATGAGCAGTATATAAAAATCACTCCTGCTGATGGCTACTACATAAAGTATGTCGTCGTTGCCTGCAATGATGGCACAAACGGCTTTAATTGCCAGTCGGTTGGTAACGGTTCCGGTTACACTGATATTTTTGATATGAGCACCGGCACCATCATTCTGAACACCAAACAGAGAAGCAGCGGCAATGACCCATTCTATCATAATGGTCGCGGTGCTCCGTATCATATCCTTGTCCATCTTGAAAAAACACCTAACCCCGTATATGTGGTTTACGATGTTGCCAATGCTCATAAGAATGCTGTGTATGCCGAACTTGGCAATAACGATTTGGTGGGCAATCTGGCAGATACCGCAGCAAACACCGGTTTTACTGTCGCCAGAGAGAGCGATCCTGCCACTCCTGCTGTAAGCTTCAGCTATGCCAAGGCTGCTACTTTGAACGCTACCCCGCTGCATACGGTTTTGAAACCTGCTGTGGATTCCTATGAATCCAACGGAACGACCTATGTTTTCTCTCATTGGGATGTTGAATCATACACAACGGTGACAGATTCCGCAGCCACATTCCCGACATTGAGCGGCAACATTTCTTTGGGCGAGCTTTCAATTAATGACGGAGATCAGTATCGCCTGAGCATCCACACCAAGCTGCTGGCAGTATATGAACCAGTTGATCTTTCCGTTTCCAAAAAACTTTACAGTATTGGAAACACAGCAAACCCCGCAGCCGAAGCTGTTCCTGACCCTGCCGTTGCAACTCCCGGTGATATCATCACCTGGGAGATCACCCTCAAAAATGACAGTGCCGTGGAAGCCACCATGCACCTGACCGATGTTCTGCGGGATGCTCTCGCTGCTGATGGCGGAACACTTATCGGCTGGACAGGTTATGAACAGGACGATAATGGCGGTTGGAAAGAAGTTTCCTTCACTCAGGCGCACACCGTAAAGCTGGCTGCCAATAGTGAGGCAGTTTTCCGTGTTTGCTATACCGTTAATGAAAACAACGTTGGTGATGTTCTTGTAAATACCGCTACAATTGGTACCGAACCCGGTGGTCAGAGCGAATCAGACCCAGTTTTTACCATGGTAAAAACTGCGGTTCAGACCGAAAGTGAAGTGCTGGCAGCAGTTAAAGAAGCCCTTGGTAATACGGCAATCACCTATCCCAATAACCAGACAGTAACAATTGAAAACGGTAAAAGTGTCACACTGCTGTACAAAGTAACCGTCACCGGTAACGGTGGAACAACATATACAATTTCCGATGCCGATTCACAGTATGTTTACGGCGGAGCACCTGTTGACGGTTCCACCAATTCCTGCACCGTGACCTTTGCCGGTGATGAGGGCACATATTCTTCTGTGGATGTATGGTTCACCAAAACATTTGACGGTGAGAAAGAAGTATTTGCAGCCGGAAAACTTACCAACACCGTAAGCATCGGAGATGACATTTCCACCGATGAAGATGTTCCCGTTAAGGAAGAAAAGGGTGTTGATGTTACCAAAGAGATAACCTCTGTCGGCGGTATCAATATCAACCCTGGCACCACCCGGGAACACATGCCGTCTGCAACCGTTGGTGATAATATCGTATGGACTGTTACTGTGAAGAATACAAGCTCCACGAGTTTGACAGGATTGCAGCTTGACGAACATCTCCACTGCCATTGCGGTGATGAGCAAACAAGCGGTCATGCTTTCGGTGATCTCAACATAAGCACTGATGACGCCAGTTGGAACGCTACTGATAAAACCTTTAACCTTGCCGAAAATGGAGAAATAACCTTCACGGTAACCTACGAGGTTGCAGAGGACGATATCGGACACGATATCCACAATGTGGCAACTGTTAAGGAGCCCTCCGGTGGGGAGCTTGGCGAAGACGAAACCGAAGGCGTTCCCACCATGAGCTTCGACAAAAAGCTGGTAGTTGTCGGCAGCGAGTATAAGAAATACGGCGAATTTGAAGTAGTTACGGAAATACCTGCGGCAGTCACCTCTGCATTGGGTAATGACGCCAAGGTTCCAAGCAGCGGCTCATACACCATAACTGAAGATGATACAAGCACAGAAACCGACGAAACCGAACTGACCCTCATTTTCAGCGACGATAAAAATGATCCCCGCTATTCATACACTCTGCTGTATAAGCTTACCGTGACCGGCATGGAAGGACGAAGCTATAGCCTGTCCGACCCATCTGCCACATATGTTGCGACTGTGCCCGATACTGCGTATACAGCCAACAATCTTAACGATGTTATTACGGTTACTATCCCCGAAAATGATGACGACGATGTTGAAGGCACTGTAACCGTTTACATGGCTCGAAGCCTGAGTTATATCGACGTAAACACACTTACTGATCCCGTTATTTCCAATACTGCAACCATGAGCCATGCGGGCAGAGATTTGACAGATACTGTCGATTTCCCTGTTGATATGGATTACGAACCCGGCCTGCATGTTATCAAAAACCTGAAGTACATTGTAAGAAACGGTGAAGAAATCGAAGTTGCAGAGGGTGAGACCCCTGCTGTCGCCGAAGGTGATACTCTTGTTTGGTATATCACCGTTGCCAACGTGACCAATCCTGCCAGCACTGACCCCATTGAAAACATCAGTCTTTCCGACTTGCTCAGCAACGGAGATTCCGCAGAACTGTCTTACCTTGATCTCCATGAGGTCGAAGACCCGGATGGAAAACCCACGCCGGTAGACGAAGTTCTTGACCCTGATAACTTCAAACTTGAAGTAAATCAGTACGCAAGATTTATAGCGGAATACGAGGTCGAAGCCGGTGAAGCAGGCGGTGTTCTTGTCAATACTGCAACCGCAAGCCATACAGACGATGGCGAACCTCACGAGCACGACGACGATACTCCCCCTGTGCCTGTTATAGCTCTTGATAAAACTGCTATACTGGATTCGGAATCCGTGGATATGCCCAAAGGCATTGACCTTGAGCTGTATGACATCGACTTCCCCGAGGTCAACGATGACGGCAATGTGGTAATGGAAGATGAATTGACTCTGCTGTATAAGCTTAGTGCCACCGTCGTTGAAGGCCATACATACTATCTCGAAGATGAGTATGATGCCTATATCGGTTTTGAGACAGACGCCGTAAACAATGTCTCCGTCCGACCCAGCACAGATGAGAATCTGGTTACCATTCAGGTTGCGGATGATCTGGACGGCGAAGTTGACAGCTATGTTGTTGACGTGTTCGTCACAAGAACCTTTACAACCGCCGACATCGACAGTGATGGCAACCTGTCCAACACTGCAGCCATCAGCAAAAAAACAGATGATGACAACCCCATTGAGGCCACCGAAGAGGTCCCCGCAGAAGCTGAAGAACCCGGTTTTGATTTCGATATCGACATCGGCGTAATTCCAACTCCCATCACGGGTGCTGTTTCCGTAACCAAGACCGTAAGCGGTCTGGTAGTGGGCAGCGGTACCGAATTCAAGTTCAGCATTTATGACGACAGCGGCAGCCTGGTGGATACATTCCGCCTTGAAGCAGGCCAGACTAAGACCATCGATGGCTTGGCTCCCGGAACTTACACTGTTGTTGAGTCCGGTGCGGCCATGTTTGGCTACAGCCTGCGCACATACGTCAATGGCAGCTACAGACCCAACGGTTCTTATGAGTTTGAGGTCTATGCCGGCGAAGAAACCGGCATCAGCTTCAACAACCGCTATACCGTAGCGGCCGCCCTGAACACCAATGACCACTTTGCTTACATCGTTGGCTACTCCGACGGCACCGTTAAGCCCAACAATCCCATCACCAGAGCCGAAGTCGCAACCATCTTCTTCCGCCTGATGACAGACGAATCCCGTGAGGCTTACTGGTCCGGCACCAATACCTTTGATGATGTATCCTCCGATAAGTGGTACAACAACGCCATATCCACCCTGCAGAACGCAGGCATTCTGGATGGAACTTCTTTCCGTCCTGACGACAACATCACCCGTGCTGAGCTGGCAGTTATTGCCACCAAGTTCAGCCAGATGAGCAATACCGCTGCCGGCTCCGTGACATTTACCGATATTCAGGGTCACTGGGCACAGGCTGAGATCGAGTACGCCGCAGCTATCGGCTGGGTCAAGGGTTACTCCGACGGCACTTTCAAGCCCGATCAACAGATCACCCGTGCCGAAGCCATGACCCTTATCAACCGTGTACTTGAACGTGCTGTTAAGGAAGACGGCATGGAAGACAACATGGTGGCATGGCCCGACAACACTCCCGACGCCTGGTATTACGAGGACGTTCAGGAAGCCACCAACTCCCACTACTATGTAAGAGCCAAGAACCAGCCCGTTGAAGGCTACAACTTCAATTACGAGGTATGGCGCGGTATCATGGAACCCAGAGACTGGACCGAGCTTGAAAAGTCCTGGGCAGCTGCCGCTGCAGCATCCGATGCAGCAGTAATACTTTCATAGTAAAATTAAAATCAGCCCCCATGGAAGATATTCTTCCATGGGGGTTTTGCGTTTTCTGCGGCGCACCTCGAAATAACGCACAAAAATAGCAAAAAGTCATAAGTTCTGTCATACTTATGACTTTTTGCTATTTCAACATTTTTCATTTGATGGATAAAATAATCCTATGGATGGTTCTTATTAGAAATTAATTTTGTAAGTGTATTGAGCAGATCTTCGATAAGAAAAGTATTACACTCGGATTTCCATGCGGCAATAAGATGCATTTTGGTGGACTTTGAATCAAGGTGGAATACCTGCAGCTCGGGGTTGTTCAGCTTATTTACAACAGACAGAGGCAAGATAGCTGTGCTTTCGCCACTTTCCATGGTAAGCGTCATGGCGTTTCTGCTTTCTGTGAAGTTGACAGGAGCTTCAAGACCCAGCTCGTCCAATATCTTCATTATCTGAGCCATTCCACGGCTTTCACGCTCAAGCATCAAAATGCCCCGCTGTGAAATAAGCTGAGGGATATCATCCTGACAATGGCATTTGCAGTCACGAAGAACCAAAACCATTTCTTCTTCCCACAGCGGCTGGCAGCTGAATCGTTCGTCCAGTTTGGGAACGCTGTCGAGAATAAACGCCAGATCAAGGCTTTCGTTCATTAGCCCCTCCTGAAGCTCAACAAACTCTAATTCCCGGAAATATGCTCTGAGCCCCTGCCAATCCAGCCTGAGCGAATAAACCGCTTCTGTAAGCATTTTTCTGAAATCTGGATCAGACATTGCCTTTGAATCGATGCCTATGTATAGGCTCAGCTCGCCCGACTGAAGCTCAGCGGCATTTTTGACCATGGGAGCCAGCTTTTCGGTACGGTTGATTATGCGCTTGGCTTCATCACGAAGCAACAAACCGGCATGGGTCAAACATACACTCCGCTTGTTCCTTGTAAAAAGCTGTGAGCCTAGCTCGGTCTCAAGGTCTGCAATTTGCCTGCTCAATGCGGATTGAGAAATATAAAGCACTTCAGCGGCACGGCTGAAATTCAGCGTGTCTGCCACAGCAAGAAAGTATTTTAACTGACGAAGCTCCATAGTTATACACCTCATTTTTATGAATAAGGATCCCCCAATGCCGCCGGGTATGCTATTATTATAGCTTTTTGTAAACCAGAATCAAGATTCTTTTTCCGTTAATACCCTTTCTCTTTCTCTATAGATAAAAGCGGATCAATTTATCTATACTTCACTAAACCACGCATAACTTTCAAATACCCGGCGGCACATTTTTAACGATATATGAAATCATACATAATCAATTTTTGATATTGATAGAAGAAAATAAAAGGAGATAGGAAAGTATGAAAAAGGTTGAATTGAAGAAAAACGAAAAATGGACACTTGCCGAAACCGTCCGGCTGGATGAACTTATCATTCACGACGGAGCTTCAGTGGCGGTGCCACAGGGAAAAACGGTAACCCTTACGGTTGACGGTGTTGAAAAGGAATTGAAAGCGGGGAACTGGACAGGTGACGTTGTTCTCACGGTATGTGACGGCTATGGCAGGAAAGGCGGCATTGGTCCTAGCACAAACTTTGTATCATCTTTCCGTGGTGCGATCTACGTTGATGAAACCGGTGTCGTTGAAAATAAATCCGTCCCTGCAGCGCTGCAGGGAGGAAGCTATGACAGCGAAAAGCTGGAAGGTGCAAAAATAGTGTCTGAAGGACCGCTCTTCGGCGGCATAAGCGTGGCCGGAGGCAAATACAGTGTCAAAGACGTTGATATTACCATGAGTGGATATGGCGGTAATGATTTTACCGGCAACGGGGCAGGTTTTGCGGCTTCCGGCGATGCAGATGTTGTAGTTGAAAACATGACCATCCGTTCTGACGGTGTTATTCGAATAGCCAGCATTGTTACCGACAAGGCAAAGGTTCACTTTAAAAACTGTGATATGCTGTGTGTCGGCGGCACCGACGAAGAACGCATAGCCACCGAAAAGGCCACCGAAGGACTTGGTTCCATGTGCAAGGTGCCGTGGATGCTGGGGCTTACCGGAAACTGCCGAACTACCAGTATTCTTACAAAAGGTACGGCCATTTACGAAGACTGCCGCATAAGTTCAAAGAGTTGGGGTGCGCTGTCCACTGACGGAACTTCTTCGCCCAAGTCTTTGGATCAGTATTCTGTCAATATGACTGCAAAAAACTGCGTTGTTGAAAACCTTGACGATCGTGGCTATGGCGCATTTTCCATCGGCGCATGTAAAGAAGATTTTGACAACTGCGACTTTAATGTAGGCACCTACGCTCTTATTCAGGCGAACGAAACCGCCAGAGCAAGCTTCAACAATTGCCGCATCAACTCAAAGCATTTCGGCACCATGACCTACTGCAATCAGGGCGGCCCTATCGAGGTAAAAAACTCTGTTTTCAATACCGAAATGGCAACCTTTCTGGTCAAGAGCGGATATCCCGAAATAATCTGCGAAAATTCGCAGCTGAACAGCAAAAATGGTATTATACTCCAACTTATGGATTGCGATGACCCCATGTATGGTCAGTACGGGGAAATCTTTGATGCCCCCTATCGTGAAAAGGTGGAAGGTCACGACCTGACAAAAGCCAATTTCCACGACATCACCATTTTTGGTATTGAATCCAGGAATCACTGCACCGATTTGAGAGCTTCTTTCAAAGACATGGATATCAAGGGTGATTTTTATAACAGTATCACCAACAGCTGTAAGATTTCTGGAGGATTCAATATGCCCGATCCCGACGATATGCCTGATGGCATTTTGCCGGATGGATTTGCAGGAACCGGCGGACCTCCTGCTGATATGCCTGACTTTGGCGGCGGTATGCCCGATTTTAATGCGATGGGGTCGCCAGATCCCACTTCCGCGGGATTCAGCATGGGCAATATGCCGGCTGCCAGTGACTATCCCATCAACCTTGTGCTGAGCTTTGAAAATACGGCTGTTCAAGGTGTTATTTCAGCGTCCGTTGCCAAGCATTCTTATCCAAAATCCTCTGAGGAGCATTGGAATCAAATGGGTGTTGTTACCAACACTGCCGCTCCTGCACTGAATAATGGCGTTATCGTAACGCTGGACAGCGGCAGCAGCTGGACCGTGACCGGTGACAGTTATATCACTGCACTGAACATTGCTTCCGGTGCAACTGTCAATGCCGGTTCCATGACAATCAACGGTGTGGATACTCCAATTCTCCCCGGCAGCTATGCAGGTGATATCCTGTTGACCAAATAAGAATCAAAAAAGCACCATCCCAAACTCGGTCAACGAGTGGGGATGGTGCTTTTTTGTTTTTTTAGTCGTTGATTCCTCTGACAGGCTCTGCAGATTCTTCGCCGGTGGAATCACCGGTATCTTCAGCATACTTGCCAAGTTTGTGTTCTTGTTCGTAAGCGTCCACAGCTTCGGCATCGTAGCCGCTGACGTAATAGTCTTCGTAAATAACTTGATATATATAGTCGCTGGCATAGTCCAGATCGTAGATATAATACCAGCCGCCGTAAATGGTGCCGCCCCATGCACTGATGGCGGAGTCGCCGGGTATGGAGTGCATTTCGATGGTCAGCTCATCATCAAGAAGAATATCACTCATAGCGATCATCTCGGTGATGTCAAAGGACGTGGTTGTCATCTTTGCGCACTGGCGGATAAGAGCGGGATAATAGGTGGGACTGAGATCCTTTGCCTTGTTGAACATGGACAACAGGACCTCCTGCTGTCGGCTTTGACGAACAAGGTCGGAGTCGATGGTACGGATACGGCAGTATTTAAGACCGAACTTGCCGTCCAGTGTGGTCGTGCCGATCTCAATGGCGGGATTGTTCATAAATTTCCATTCGGCGTAGCTGACATCTACCTCAACGCCGCCGAAAAGGTCGATCAGGTCTTCCATACTGTCAAAATCGATGCTTATGTAGTCCTCAACATTGAGACTGAAATTCTCGTTCAGTATCTGGATAGCATAGGGGGCTCCACCCCAGCGGAAAGCATGGTTGATTTTGCTGGAATATCCCTTGTCGCTGTAAACTGCGTAGGTGTCGCGGGCAATGTTGATGACCTTTATCTTGTGATGAATGGGGTCGAGAGTTACAAGAATAATGGCATCGGAAATGCCTATTTCGTCAAGACCGTAGCATACAAAGGTCTGGATCTCTTCATATCCGTCTTTAAGATAGCTGGTGGTATAGTTGGTGGTGCTGGAATAGCCTATCTGACCGATCTGCACCTGAACGTCTTCGGGAAGCTCCGTAATACCAAGGGCGGGATCGTTGGGGTCTGTTTCAACCTCGGTAAAAGCACCGTTGGGATTTTTGCTTTCTTCAGGCTCCGGAGAGATAACAGGTTCGTCCTGAAGTTCTATTTCGGGAACGACTGATTCGGAAGGCTCGGGAGAAGTTGTGTCTCCACGGTTTACAACGCCGTCGCTGACGGCAACGCCCAATTCTTCGCTTGTCATCTTGTTGACCTCTTTGTCGATGGTCAGTTCGCCGAACATATAAACACACAGACCGGCTACAAGAGCAACCACGGCGAGAGCGATGCCGCCGATAATGAACTTCTTTTTGCCCTTGGCTTTTTTGAGCTGGGGTTCATCGATTTCTTCCGGTTCTGCAGACAGTTCATATTCAGGCTCGGCTTCGGGAATGTCAACGGTCGGTTCCGAAGATTCTTCGGGTTCCGGTTCTGCCACAGGTTCCGGTACGGGCTCGGGCAGGGCAGTTTCCTGCACAGGCTCAGTATCTTTAACTTTTTCGGCATCTTCTGCCGCATGGAATTCTTTCAGTATCTCGTCAACCAGAGATTCTCTGTCGTTGCTCATATGATATATACCATACCAATGCGTTTGCAAAGGTCTCCTTTCCGGGTGATTGGTATTTCTGTTATACCTTAACCAAGTAATTATACTCCATATGTCAACCTTTGTAAATATAAAAACGTGGGTCGTTAAGACCCGCGTTTTTCAGCGTGTCAAAATAGTCCGATGGACTATTTTGACACGGTTTCTTCGTCCTTCTGCAGCGCACTCAAAATCCCACAATGTGGGATTTTTCGCACGTTTGAAGGACGCAATGAGAAATTTCCGACATACATGCTGCCGGAAATTTCATATAGGACTTTCTTCGCTGACTTTGTCAGCGAACTCTACGAGGTTTTTTGACAGTCTCAAAAACGTGGGTCTTAACGACCCACGTTTTTGAAATCGGATAATCAGAAGCCCAAAACAGAAGCGCCGCCGTCCATAATGAGTACCTGACCGGTGATGGACTGGTTCAGATCACTTACCAGATAGCAGGCCATGGCAGTAACTTCGCTCTGCTTGCAGCTGTGGCCAAGAGGAGCCATTTCCTTCATGGGAGGCATACCGCCTTCTCCTCCGGGGCCACCAGGACCACCGGGGCCTCCGGGGCCACCGGGACCACCAGGACCACCTGCACCCATGTTATCGGGCATGATGGCACCGGGAGCCAAAGCGTTGCACTTGACGTTATACTGACCCCATTCGGTAGCGGCCTGCATGGTCAGAGAGTTGACGGCACCCTTGGTTGCGGAGTAAACGGCGCTGCACAGAGGCAGGCTCATGCCGCGGACACCGGCCATGGAAGAAATGTTGACGATCGAACCGCCGCCATTGTCTTTCATGGACTGACCCACGACCTCTTTCATAAGGAAGAACATACCCTTGGGATTCAATGCAAAAGCACCGTCCCAGGTTTCTTCGGTGGTGTCAAGAGAGTCGCCGCCGGTCATCTTTGCTGCGCTGTTGATGAGAATATCAATTTCGCCCATTTCCTGACGGATCTTCTTTACAAGATCTGCGGTGGCAGAAACGTCGGTGATGTCGGCAGAGAAAGCCTTAACTGTGCCGAATACACTCAATTCGGCAACGGTCTTGTCCAGCTTTTCCTGATTTCTTGCGATAAGGGCAACCTTGGCACCGTTTTCAACCATGCGCTGAGCCAGAGCCTTGCCCAGATTACCGGTACCGCCGTTGATAACGGCAACTTTACCGTCCAGTCTTATTTCCATAGTTATTTCCTTTCCTTTTATTTATTCTTATTACTGATTAATGATAATACATTTCAATCTTTCTTTCAAGATGCCGAATGTATATGGCAGGTAGATACGTTTTGTGGTACAATGGCAGCAGATGATAAGAAAGTTGAGCTGACCAATGATAAAGAACCTGCTGTTTGACCTTGACGACACAATTCTGGATTTCAAAAAAGCTGAAAGTGTTGCCCTTCAAAATACTCTGCGAATGATGGGAATTGAACCTGAGCCTCGCATATTATTGCGGTACAGCGAGATAAACCAGGAGCAGTGGAAACTGCTGGAACTGGGACAGATTACCCGTGCAGAGCTGAAACCCCGCCGATATCGGATCCTGTTTGAGGAGTTTGGCCTCGATGCTTCTGCCGAAGAAGCTGCAGCCACATATGAGCAGCAGCTGGGGATAGGCCACTACTTTATGGACGGAGCGGAAGAAGCCCTGCAGCGGCTGTCGCAAAGCTATCGCATATATATCGTGTCAAACGGTACGGCGGTTGTACAGCACAGCCGAATTGCCAGTTCCGGCATAGAAAAATATATTTCCGGACTTTTCATATCACAGGAAGTGGGGTTTGACAAGCCCAGTCCCGAGTTTTTCAGTCGAGTGTTTGACAGCATCGCCGATTTTTCAAAGGAAGAGACCGTCATTATCGGCGACAGTCTGTCTGCCGATATCAAGGGAGGACTTGCTGCCGGTATTACTGCCATCTGGTTCAATCCCCGCAAAACAGCAAATGAGAGCGGTGTGGTTCCCCATTATGAGCTGCGGCATCTGTCTGAGCTGGATGAGCTGCTGAGAGCTATTCGGTAAGATAGCAGGACGTGAAACAAATGGTGTTTCTGCCGTGGTTGTATTTCATGCCGTTATCTTTGCACACCTGATTTACCATCAGTCCGCAGGCTTCCATGGACGGGAATACTTCACCGGGGAATCTGCAGGGCAGGTCGGGATAGGTACATTTTTCACATCTGGTGCAGGAGCCTGCCATCATTGGGAATGCGTCGGGAAAACGGGCAAGTACCACGGGAGTAAACCTTTGCAGGTTTTCCTTGTGGTGCCGGTCGGTGTCTACAATGGCCTCGTAATCAAAGTCGTCCTCCATAACGCCAACCGTCTGAACAATGATGCCCTTGCTGTACTGATGCATTCTTGCTTCAAGTTCTTCAATGGTGCCGCAAGCGGGAGGACAGCTCCAGCTTGCCCCGTACTTTCCGCATCGGTTCACTGCGCACATTTCCCTTACTTCCGGCAGCGTTTTCAAAGTGGCCGTATCCAGCATGCCTGCATCACTGAAACCGTTTTCCAAAGCTGATTCAATAAGTTTTTCTGTCATATTTTCACCTGTCTGATAGTTTGTATGGCATTTTGCAATTATTATACCACAAGGCAGGGTATGTATGGTATAATTAATAAAAAATAGTTACGGAGATAATATAATGGAGATTTTCGGAGCAGATATTGGAACAATAGTTTTTTCGGCATTATTTCTTGTTGACATGTGCATTCTCATAGGTAAATCCATCAAGCAACACGGAGTGGACTCGCTGGCGGCTCTTGCTACCATGGCAGTGTGCATACTGTTTGTGGTAGTAAGCCACATGAGCAGCGTGGTTTTTGACCTGAAGGCACTGCTGGGACTTGCTATAATGGCGTTGTCCATATTCTACTGCGTTTCTTTCCTGCGCAGCAAAAAGAAAGATAGCAAAAAATAGGCATAAGAGAATCCGGCAAAGCTCATTTCAGTGAGAATTGCCGGATGTTTTTTTGCATATTTCAGCCAATAAGCAGCTTTTTCAGTTCGTCCACAGTTTCTGCAATACAGTCTGCGCCGGCAGCTTCGTGCTCTGCCCGGTCACCATAACCGTAGAGTACTCCGATACAGGGCAGGCCGTTTTTCTTTGCGCCGATTATATCGTGCTTTCTGTCGCCTATCATAACGACATCGGAAAGATCGCTTATACAGCACTGCTCAAGGGCATAGGCTATTACCTCTGCCTTATCGTTGCGTGTGCCGTCCAGCTCACTGCCCGACAGGAAAGAGAAATACTTCGCCAGGTCAAAGTGATCCAGTATCCGTTGGGAAAACACTGCCGGCTTTGATGTGGCGATCACGAGGGTCTTGCCGACGTCCTTAAGCTGCTGCAGAAGCTCGGGTATGCCATCATAAACCTCGTTTTCAAAAAGACCGGTAACGCTGAATCTCTCCCGGTATTTTGCAATGGCTTTGTTGGCAGTTTCTTCGTCCATACCGTAGTATTCCATAAAGGAATCCAGAAGAGGCGGGCCGATAAAACAGCACAGATCATCATGGTTTTCAACGTGTATTCCGAAGGATTCCAATGCGTAGGCCACGGAGCCGGTGATGCCGACTTTGGGATCGGTAAGAGTACCGTCAAGGTCGAACAGAATGTATTGTTGTTTCATGGAAAGTCCTTTCAATCAATAATTGCGGTGCCGCACCTGCGGCACCGCAATGTTTTTAGATTACTGAGCAGCAACGGGAGTCTTGGGCTCGGACTCGGTAGGAGCGGAACCGGTGACTTTCTTTGCAGCGTTGGCTGCTGCACGGGTCTGCAGGGTGTCCATAATGACAGCTGCCAGCAGCGCAATGCCGAGGACAACATACTGCCAGTACTGGTTCAGGTTCAGGAAGTTCATGCCGGAGTTCAGAACGGCGATAATGAGAACGCCAACGACCATGTTGGACATTTTACCGCCGCCGCCGCCCATTTTGATGCCGCCAAGCATGGCACCTGCCATAACGGTAAATTCAGCGCCGATACCCATGGAGTTGTTGACGGAGCCGATCTTACCAACGTTAACGACCTGAGCAACGCCGAAGAAGAAACCGGCAAGAGCAAAGATGGCAATACGCATTTTTGCAACGGAGACGCCGGACAGTGCAACAGCTTCGGGATTGGAGCCCAGAGCGTAGACGTTACGGCCAAAGTAGGTCTTATTCAGAATGAAGGAACCGAGAGCTACCATGACGATCATAACGATAACGCCGGACTTCAGGTTGCCGATACCAACAGGAATGTTGAAACCGCCCAGGAGAGTGAAACCTTCTGACAGGTTGCGGTAGGTCTTGGAAAGACCGCCGGACAACAGATAGGTGGCACCGTTGAGCATATACTGAGTGGCGAGAGTAATGATGAAGGGGAAGACCTTCAGCCAGGAATAAACAGCACCGTTGAAGCCGGACAGGATAACAGCCAGCAGAATGCCGCAGATAAGGGTAAGAACGAAGGGAAGACCTGCGCCGTCCATCAGAGCCATGGCAATACCCACGGTGGAGATCAGATAGCCGGTGGACAAGTCCATGCCGCCGCCCAGCATGATGAAGGTAATACCAACACCAAGAATGACCATGTAGGCGTTCTGACCCAGAATGTTCAGCAGGTTGCCTGCGGACAGGAAGGGACGGCCTACGATAATGGGACAGAGGATACCGAACATTGCCAGCAGGGCAACAAGGACGATAACCATCATATAGTCCTTAAGATAAGAAGAAAAGGATTTTTTCATTGGATGTTAAGCCCCCATATTTTCTTTTTCGCGGTCACTGGTAGAGGCCAAATCCAGGATGAGTTCCTGAGAGAATTGATCTTTTTCCAGCTCACCGGCCAGACATTTTTCGCCAAATACCACTATGCGGTCGGACATGCCCAGCAGTTCCTCCATGTCAGAGGTGACCATGATGACACATTTGCCTTCCTCGCACATGGCGTTCATCAGCTCGTAAATCTCATACTTTGCGCCAACGTCAACGCCGCGGGTGGGTTCGTCAAAAATAATGATATCAGACTTGGTAGCCATAGCTTTGCCGACAACGACCTTCTGCTGGTTGCCGCCGGAAAGGGTCATGACCTTGGTGTTTTTAAGGTCAGGAGCCTTGATTCGCATGGCTTTTCCGTAATAGTCGGCTATTTCGGCTTCCTGCTTGGTGTCAACAACGCCGGCCTTGGAAATGCGGCCGAGGACATTGTAAACAAGGTTCCAGGAAATGGTCTCGCTGAGGAAGCAGCCTTCACGCTTTCTGTCCTCGGGAATGAGGCAGATGCCGTGGACGTGCATGGCGTCTTTGGGAGATTTGATCTCGGCCAACTGACCGTTGACGTAAACTTCACCCCACTGCTTGGGTTCGGCACCGAACAGTACCTTCATGATTTCGGTACGTCCTGCACCAACCAGTCCGGAAATGCCCAGGACTTCGCCTCTGTGGGCTTTAAAGGAAATGTTCTTAACACCGTTGCCGGTGAGATTTTTCAGTTCCAGTGCAACATCGCCGATGGTGGCGTTGCGGGGCGGGAAAGTGGCGGTCATCTCACGTCCCACCATGTATTTAATGAGTTCTGCGCGGTTTGTCTCCGCAGTCATAAGGGTGGTTATGTACTCGCCGTCGCGGAGAATGGATACTCTGTCAGTAAGTTCAAAAACTTCGTCCAGTCGGTGAGAGATAAAGATAATGGCAACGCCCTGCTCTTTAAGCCTGCGGACTATGCGGAAAAGGATCTCAACCTCAGCCACGGACAGAGGAGCGGTAGGCTCGTCAAGAATGAGGATTCTGGCATTCTTGGACACGGCCTTGGCAATCTCAACGATCTGCATATGACCGGGGGTCAGATCTCTGACCAGAGTATCGGGATTGATATCAACGCCGAAATCGTCAAATATTTCCTGAGCGATCTGACGCATCTTCTTCTGATTTACCAGCTTGCCGTATTTTTCGCCGTAGCAGATATTTTCTGCAGCGGAAAGCACGTCGATAAGGTTGAACTCCTGATAAATACATTCAACACCGTGCTGACGGGCAAGTCCGGGAGTCATGGCGTTATAGGTTTCTCCATCCACAGTGATGGTACCACCGTCGGGCGCATGAGCACCGGTAATGGTCTTGATAAAGGTAGATTTGCCGGCACCGTTTTCGCCGATAAGGGCATGAACTTCGCCGGGATAAAAATCAATAGAAACCTTGTTCAGGGCTACCACGCCGGGGTAGACCTTCATAATGTCTTTCAAAGACAGTACGGGTTTGTTTTCCAAAATAGCGCCTCCCATCACCGAATTTGTGATTCGGCGGCAATCGATGAATTGGTGACCGGTGCATAAATCGGTCAAACAGGCGAAAAAACAGAAAGGCTGCTTTTGAGTGCCTGTGTTTGCCGGTCACCGGATCTATGCTTTGAAACGGGGCGGCGCAAGTTTGACTTACGCCGCCCCTAATCAGTTACTTGTTAAGGGAATTAGTCGAGTACCTTATACTCAGCAGCGGGGTTCTCGTCGCCCATGGACCAGGTGGCGTTGAAACCGTCGACGGTCACAGCAGTGATGGTGTCGTAGTAGGTTTCGCCGTAGTTCCAGGTGTAGCCTTCGATGCCGCAGGTGCCGAGGAGGATCTCAGCAAGATGCTGACCGGTCATAACAGGGGGGAAGATGATGGGCAGATCGGGCATCAGTTCCTTGGAGAAAGCTTCAACAGCAGCGTAGGACTTGCCGAGCTTTTCAGCAGCTTCGTCGCCGTAAGGCATAGCGGGGTCGCCGTAGGTGGCATAGCCCTTGATAGCGTTGGCGGAAGGATCAGCAGCAACTTCTTCGTACATAGCGGTGAAAGCACTGTCTTCTGCGTAGCAGGGGATGACACAGTAGTCGGCGAGGTCGCCGCCGTTCTGACCAACATAGTCAGCGATGGCGTCGGCAGCACCCATAGCTTCTTCAGGCTCGTAAGCGATGAAGATGTGGCAGTCGGGGTTGGCGTTCAGAACGTCAGAAGCGTTGTCGAAAGCGGTGGAGTAAGCGGAGTTGCCGTAGGAAGTGGTTTCGGAAACCAGAGCCAGGACGTCGGACTTTTCAACAGTGCCGCGGATAGCGTTGGAACGATAAACGCCGTCAGCGATGTCGTAATAGGTGTCGATAGCAACTTCGTACTTGCCGTCAGCGTTCTTGGGAACGTTGGCGCCGGAGGTCTGTACCCAGTGTTCAGCAGCCTGAACAGCGAACATACCGGTGATTTCGTAAGCGGTGTAAACGCAGCCGCCGATGGTGTAGTTGGTGGGTTCGGCACCCAGCATAGCAACAGCGATGCCGGCTTCCTGAGCCTTGATAACAACTTCTTCCAGCATGTCAACGGACATGGCAGCGATCATCAGAGCACCGACGTTGCCGGCAGCGATGGCGTCTTCAACGAAGGAGACCTGAGCGGTGGGGTCGCCCTGAGCGTCTTTCTTTACATAGGTAAAGCCTTCAGCTTCCATGATGGCGCCCATAGCGTCGTTGATCCAAACAAGACCTTCAGCGCCGGTGGTGGGGAGGATGGACCAGACTTCCTTCTGGCCGTTCCAGGTGAATTCTGCAGGAGCAGCTTCTTCAGCGGGAGCTTCCTCTACGGGAGCTTCTTCAACAGCAGCGGACTCTTCAGCGGGAGCTTCGGCTGCTTCTTCTTTGCTGGCGCAGCCGGCGAACATGGCCAGGAGCATCAGCATGGCAAGAGTGAGAGCAAGGATCTTTTTCATCTTGTCATTTCCTTTCTAGCAAATTAAAATGATGGTGAATACTTGTATGTAGCAACAACAAGCATATCGCCAACCAATATAATAATCTAAAATCGGCTTGCAGTCAATGAAGAAAGTCGAGATTTTATCAAATATTCAGAAAAAAGTATGCAAAAGGTGAGGAAAATGCCGGATTTCCACATGATAAATCCGACAATCTTTGCAAATGCTCCATTTGACATTAGGTGTGCAGGTGAAAAAGGTCGAAAACTGCAACAAGATGCTCGTTTTACTACTGTAAAACAGAAGCGGTTGAGATTATAATCGTAGTATTAACTGCATCAGAAAGGGAATAAAACAATGGCATACAAAATTACCGAAGAATGCATCGGCTGCGGCCTGTGCGAAAGCAACTGTCCCGTTGGAGCTATCGCTCCCGGACCCACCGGCCTGCGTGCTATCGATCAGGAGACCTGCATCCAGTGCGGCATGTGCTACGAAAACTGCCCCGTTGAGGCAATCGAAGAAGCATAAATTTTTAATAAACCTGCGGCACAGCTGCCGCAGGTTTATTTTTGCTTGCATCAAAGTGAAAACCATATTATAATTTAGATATCGAACTTAAAGGAGATACAAGGAGGTCAAGAAAATGCACAAGTATCAAAACCTGCTTTCGCCCATTGAGGTTGGCGGTGTAATGTTGAAATCAAGGCTCACAGCCCAGCCCTCTACTCCCCACTTTATTCAAGGTGCAGAGCCTTTTCCCACTGAAAAGTGGATAACCCTGCTGGTCAACAGAGCAAAGAACGGCGCTGCAGCCGTTACCGTCAGCCATATGGAAAACGGTGTAAAGCAAAATTGCGATGTGGACGATTACGGCACCCATTTTTCGACAATGGACATGTCCAGCACTTCTGCCCATAACTACATCTGTCAGCTTGTGGACGGTCTGCGTTATTATGGCGCTTTTGCCATGACAAACGTAGACGGCGGCCTGAAGCTTGAAGAAGCCGAGTTGGAAGAAATAATTGACAAGCTTGAAGCCGATGGTGGAGCCATGCCTATGCCCGGACCCGCACCAGCGGGAATGAAAATGCCCAGCATTCGTGAGATGATGGCTCGTATGCCTGCCGAACGAAGAGCAGATAATCTGCTGAGGACCGGGGCTGTCAATGTGCTGACCAAAGATCAGATACGCCGCTATATTGACGCAGCTGTTGAAGGGTCAAAACTGTTTACCAAGCTTGGATTTGACTATTTTGCAATTCATCACGCATACCGCAACAATCTGGGAGCCATGTTCCTGTCGCCCCTGACCAACCGTCGTAAAGATGAATACGGCGGCTCTGTGGACAATCGCTGCCGTTTTGTGCTGGAACTGTTTGAAGCTCTGCGCGGTGTTTATGGCAAGGATTTCCCCATGGAAATAATCGTTTCCGGCGAAGAAAAGAACGGCATCACCATTGCGGACACCTGTCGTTTCACCCAGCTGGCTGAAGGATTGATCGACGTTATCCAGATTCGCCACGGCGAACAGGATCCTCAGCACCCCATCGGCTACTCCTCCACAAGAGAGAATCCCAGCCCCTGTATTGATATGGCTGCTGCTGTTAAGGCTGATATAGCTTCCAGGGGCGGCAAGATGAAGGTTTGTGCTACTGCCGGCCTGCTGGATCCCGACTACTGTGAAGCTGTGATTCGCGACAACAAGTGCGATATGATATCCACGGCACGCCTGTTTATCTGCGAAGATGATCTGGCAACCAAGCTCATCGAGGAGCGGGGAGACGATGTCCGTCCCTGCGTCCGCTGCAACAAGTGTCACGTACCCAATTCTTCCGAAAAATACCGTTCTTATTGCACCGTCAACCCTGTTATCGGTATTGAAGATAAGCTTGACCGCCTTGTCAAGCCGGTTACAAAGCTAAAGAAGGTAGGCGTGGTCGGTGGCGGCCCTGCCGGATTGCAGGCGGCCCTTACTGCTGCTCAGCGCGGACATACTGTTACTCTGTTTGAGAAGAACGATGTTCTCGGCGGACAGCTTATCCACGCAAATTACGCATCCTTTAAGTGGCCTATGCAGGATTGGGTCAACTGGATGGAACGTCAGCTGACTAAAAACGGTGTTGAGATCCTCAAAAATACCGAGGCTGACCGCAAACTGCTGGAGGGATACGGATTTGATGAACTGATCGTTGCCATCGGCCCCGAGTTCATCAAGGCAAACATCCCCGGCGCAGACGGTGCCAATGTTGACATCGCCTTCAATGCCTTTGGTAAAGCCGGAGAACTGCCTGAAAAAATCGTAGTTATCGGCGGCAGTGAAATAGGCGTTGACACCGGCATGTATCTTGCCGAAAACGGTCACGAAGTCACCGTTATGAGCCGTCAGAGAGGCCTTGCCTCCGATGCAAACCGTCCTCATTACCTGAGCATGGTGCAGGCGAAGTGGCGTTCCATCCCCACATTCCATGAGTGCTGCGGAGTTAAGGAATATGTGTCCATAGACGAAGGCAGCGTTAACTACATTGACCGTGAAGGCAATGAGCAGAAACTGGAAGCCGACCTGGTGCTTATGGCCAGCGGTGCAAAACCCAGACCTGCCGCCATGAAGGAATTCTATGGCATTGCAAAGAATACCCAGTACATAGGCGACTGCTTCAAGGTGCAGAACATGCACTTCGCCGTCCAGCACGGCTTTGCAGCAGCAAGTCAGATATAACGAAGCTTGGCCGGCGGATGTACCGCCGGCCTTTGCTGCATATTTGGGAACTTTTTTCATTTATAAGCGTCAGAATTAAAAAAGGAGGGCGAGGAAATGAAAAGATTCATTGCTTTGTTGCTTGGTGTTGTGCTTATGCTGCCTGCTGCCGGATGCGCAGCGCGGACAAATGAGCAACAAGATATATCCGCCGCACCTCAACAAGAGACCGGATCCAAACTGGCAGCTTATGCAGTGAAGGAGGCGGTTTATCCCGAGTACCCTGAACTGGTGGATTACGCTGTTTTTACTGCTGATATGGACACTGACAGCTTTACCGATGAGCAGTGGAATAAGGTTTGGGAGGACTATCAGGCTGTTTGGGACAAGGCGGAACAACAGCTGATGGAGATCAAAAAGGATAGCCCTGACAGAGAGTATTTGAATAACCTTGGCAGTTTTTCCAACTCTGCGGCAGCACAGATTTTGCTGGAAAGCGACAGCGAAAACACTGTTTTTTCTCCGCTGAGTCTTTATATGTCCCTAGCCGGACTCAGCGAGGTGACTGATGGAAATACCCGACAGCAGATATATGACCTTATCGGCAGTTCGGATGCAGAACTTATCCGAAATCAAAGCAATGCACTGTGGCGCAGCTTGTATACTGACGATGGAGTTACGAGCATAATTCCATCAAGTTCGCTGTGGCTCAACGAGGGATTGGAGTTTGCCGATCAGCCCATCAGTATCCTTGCAGACGAGTATTTCACCTCCGTGTACGAGGGGGAGTTCGGTTCTGATGAAATGGACGAAACTGTGCAAACCTGGCTCAATGAGAGCACAGGCGGAATGCTTGAAAAGCAGGTTGCAGACATTGAAACAGCTTTGACCAATGACAATGGCGATGCAAATGCACTGATGCAGTTATCCACCCTGTATTTTTGCGACCAGTGGGATTGGAAGTTCAATGCGGACCAAACCCAAAGCGGACAGTTTGTCAAGCAGGACGGAACAGAAGTGACCTGTGATTATATGTACCGTACCACCGATGGAGACTTTGTTGCCGCAGATGGCTACAATGCAGCGAGGATAAGGTTTGCCCAAGGAGGCAGTATGCTGTTTATCCGCCCGGATGACGGTGTTTCGCCTCAGCAGCTTTTGGAAAACGGAGTGCTGGATGAGCTGCTTTCGAAAAGCCCTGAAACCATTTACGGTGAGATACGCTGGGCAATTCCAAAATTTGATATCGAGTATACCGCCGACCTGAAACCACAGCTTCAGGAAATGGGAATAACACAGGCCTTTGAAAGGGACAGAGCAGACTTTTCTCCCCTCAGCAGTATGCCGCTGTATCTGGACAAAGCCACCCAGTCCACCCGAGTGACAATAGATGAAAATGGCTGCACCGCTGCATCTTTTGTGATGTTGGAAGTTGCCGCAGGCGAAGCCTTTGTGGAAGAAAAGGGCTATTGCGACATGACGCTTGATCGCCCGTTCATCTTTGTAATATCATCAGGCGTGGGGCAACTGTCTCTGTTTGTAGGCATTGTGGGAGACCCATCATAATTGAAAAGTACGTTGCCTTTTTCGGTATCGCTGGTATTCGAAACGACAGCACTCCTAACCCATAAATCCTAACCGCTAACCCCTATCAAAATAAAATCGGCAAGGCATTAAGCCTTGCCGATTTATATTTTGATTAGCCTTTTACAAGGATCTTGCCGGTGTAGACCTTACCGGGTTCAACAGCGACTTCTGCGCCGTCCATAAGGACGGTGCCCTTGATTTCGCAGCCGGATTCGACTTCCAGCCTGCTGATGAAGCTGTCACCTACGGGAGTCCAAACGGAACCGTTCTTCAGAGCTACCCAAACGCCGTTGTTGACGGTGGGGGAAGCGGTGTTGCTCAGGTTGCCCAGTAGAGTTGCATCGGTGGAAATGATGTGACCCTTATCGGCGGTGAGCTTTTCGGTACCGATAACGATAACGTTGCCGTTTTCATCCAGCTCGGGAGTGAAAGCCCATGCGGGTTCAGCCATCATCATGGGCATCATGCCGCCCATATCAGGCATACCGCCGGGACCACCGGGGCCACCACCCATGTCGGGACCGCCGGGACCACCGGGGCCACCGGGCATATCGCCCATGTCGGGCATGGGGCCGGGCATCTTGCTCTTGGGCTTTTCCCAATTGCCCTTGATTTCATAACCGTCGGCATTGATGGCGATGGCGCCGTATTCGTTGTCTGCCTTGGCGGTGAAGAAGGAATATTCGTCGTGGAGTGCGGTGGAGGAGGAGCAGGCACCTTCGATTTCGCAGTTGTCGAAGCTGAGGATCAGGTTCTGACCCCACCATTTCATGCCTTCGCCTTCGGTTTCAACAGTGATGCTGTTGAAGAAGTTGCCCTTCAGAGCAGTCTCGCCCTTGCAGTCCTTGAAGCTGGCCTGAACGTCGCCCACGAAGCCGTTGACGTTGAACTTGCGGAAGAAGGTCTGGTTTCTCAGGTTGTAGTCATAGGGATTGTACTTGGGATCGGCTTCCACGGGAGCGGAAGTGTCTACGCTTTCGGCGTAAGCGGGGTTACCCATGCCGGGGTCGTCGCAGACCATCAGCTGGACGATAACACCCTTTTCGGAATTGAACTTGGAGTTTTCAACTTCGATAACGGGTACGCAGGCCTTTACCAGGAAGGCAGCGCCGTAGGTATTGAAGGTGGAGTTCTTGACTTCGGTAACACCGCAGGGAGCAAATTCGCTTTCGGTGCCGGGAGCCCAACGGACGTTGGCGGTCTTGTGGTACATGACACCGTATTTGGTGGTGACGTTGCAGCCGTCATACCAGCCTGCGCTGGCGTGTTCGTTGGCAACAACAGCGGCATAGGTCATGCCGTATTTCTTGGTGGCATAGTCATAGCTGACGCAGGTGTCTTTCATGGCAGCCTTCAGAGCCTTGTAGGCTTCGGAATCGGCAGCATTGCCCACGGTACAGCCATAGAACTTGTTGAAGCAACCGCCGATGGAATAGGTGGCATAGCAGCTGGGGTCGGAGGAACTTTCGGTAGTAACGTCCACAACACTGTTTTTGACCTTGAGGTCGATGGAGTATTCGCCCCACTTTACAGTGTCGCCGGTGTCGTCGATGGACAGAACGCCCCAACCGTCGCTGAGAAGGATGTCGCTTTCATAGGTAACGTCGGCATAACCGTCGATCATGGTAGCTCTGGCGTGACCGTCGTTGCTGATGCCCAGCATCCAGGGGCAGCCGGACATGCCTTCGGCAGCGTTTTCGTATTTGGAGCCGTTGGACTTGACAAAAGAATTCTTAACAGTAACGGTCAGTTTGTCTTCGGGCTTGGTGCCGCCGGCAAAAACACCGTGGCGGATAGCACCGGCACCGTCGAATGCATAGCCGTCGACAACAACATTGGACTTGCCGTAGCAGGCGATACCTGCGCCGAAGCCTTTGAAGTCGTTGCCGCCGGAGCCCTGAGCGACCATGGTCAGACCCTTGACGGAATAGTCGGTGTCGTTGATCATAACGCCGTTGAAGTGCTTGTTTTCGGATTTGATAACGCCGCCTTCCAACTTTGCGCTATCGTAGGAGCCACCGACGATGGCAGCGGTGACGGACTGGTTTTCAGCGATCTTGCCGCCGTCTACGAACAGAGCGGTACGGTAGTCGGCGCTGCCCTTGGTCATGCCGCCTGCATAAAGACCGGTTTCGGGTGCGATGGCATCGGTTTCGTATTTGACAGCACCTGCAGTACCTTCGGGTACTTCAACGCCGTCAAGAAGCCATGTGCTGAGCTTTTTAACATCCATGTTTTCCTTTTCCTTTCATTCTATCAATATTTATAAATATACATACTGATTTTATGACAAAGAAAAACCGATGTCAAGTGTGGGGGAGCACTGCTGTAGCATAAGGGCACATATGTACCCTACTTCCCGATGGTGATGGTCAGCACCACGGCTTCGTCGGTTTCGCTGCGCTGCATATCGGCCGGAATACCTGCGTCCTGTATGGTGCGCAGGTTGTTTTTTATCGAGTTCAGGAAAAAACGAACGTCCTTTAAAAGAAGTGTTCTGGTCTGGCCGGTGGGTCTTTCATCAGAAACAGCCAACAGTGAATCGATATACTGCTCGGTTTTCGCCACTGTCAGATCGTTGGCGATTATGTGCTGCAATGCTTGCCATCTGTCGCCCTCTTCGTCAATGCGCAACAGGGCTCTGGCATGCCGTTCGGAAAGATTGTTATCCCGCATAGTCTGCAGTATCCGTTGGGAGTGTTTCAGCAGACGCAGCTTGTTGGCTACTGCCGACTGGGATTTTCCCACCCTTGCGGCAGCTTGCTCCTGGCTGAGGCCATACAGCTTCATAAGCCGGGCAAGTCCCTGTGCTTCTTCGATAAAGTCAAGGTCTCTGCGCTGAAGATTCTCAACCAGTGCTATCATGCCGGACTGCTGGCTGTCCACTGTCAGGACGATGCAGGGAATATCACTGAGCCCTGCCATCATGGCTGCTCTGAGCCGGCGTTCTCCTGCCACAAGCTCGTAGCCCTTACCCTTTTTTCTGACAGAGAGAGGTTGGATTATACCGTATCTCCTGATGCTGTCTGCCAACTCCTCCAAAGCCTGACGGTCAAATACCTTTCTCGGCTGATCCGGATTGGGGGTTATGTCCCGAACGGGAACGTATACAACACGGTTGTTTTCAAAAAAGGACCGCTTTCTGAAAGTCTCCATTTGCTTCACCTCATAATGTAAAAATTTTCCATATTATGTTTACCATTGTATACCCTTGGGAATGTGCATTATAGGGAAAGCTGTCGCAGAAGAAAAGCATGACCGCAATCAATTTGTAGTTGAAACACGTCCGATGTTAGGATATTATATAGATGTATAAACGTGTAGATATTGAGATTTAAATAAGAGGTGGTAATTACTATGGCTACTGTCAGAAATACTCTGCTTACCGGTACTGCCCGGGAAAACTTCTGTGCTCAGGTTTCCCGTATGGCGGCTGCCGAAAGTATGGTTCTGCTGAAAAATGAAGACAATCTTTTGCCGCTTAAGGCTGATGAGGGCAAATACCCCGTTGCTGTCTTTGGTATAGGACAGATTTATACCATTAAGGGCGGTACCGGCTCCGGTGAAGTCAACAACGTCCGAAATGTGAATATTCTCGAAGGGCTTACAGCCTGTGAAGCACTGGAAGTGGACCGTCTTGTGGCTTCCAAGTATGAAGCATGGGCAGCGAATCACCCTAAAAAGGAAGTGAGCTTCCTTACTCCCGATGTTTTCTCCGAGGACCAGATGCCCATCAGTATCGTCAATGTTGAACTGGCTGCGGAGCGCAACAGGGCCGCAATTATCGTCATTTCCCGTATTGCAGGCGAGGGTGCCGACATGCCCGGTAAAAAAGGTGACTACTTCCTGCAGGACGATGAAGAGGAAATGATAGCTGAGGTTTGCAGGCACTTTGAAAACGTGGTGCTGCTGCTGAACACTTCCGGTGTTATAGATTCTTCTTTCATCGATGATCGGTTCAAGGCGGTTTTGTTTACATCTCTGCCCGGACAGGAGGGTGGCCATGCTGTGGCAGATGTGCTTTGCGGTGCCGTAACCCCCTCCGGCAAACTTACAGACAGCTGGGCAAAGCATATTGAAGATTACCCCTCTTACCGCAACTTCGGTACCCATAAGAAAAACGGTCTGGTATTTCCTGCCATGGGTCCCGGACCCGGCGGTCCGGGAGCTGTTGAAGAACAGTGCTATATCAATTATGAAGAAGGCGTATTTGTAGGCTACCGTTATTTTGATACCTTTGGTGTGGACGTTACTTTCCCCTTTGGTTATGGCCTTTCCTACGCAGAGTTTGAAACCACTGCCTGCGCCATGGAAGTTGAAAGCGGAAAAATAACCGTTAAAGCCACAGTCTGCAACGTCAGCGAAGAATACAGCGGCAAGGATGTGCTGGAGGTTTATTTCTCCGCTCCCGACGGCAAGCTGGAAAAACCGTATCAGGAACTGGCGGGCTTTGCAAAGACAGGTCTGCTTGCACCCGGTGAAAGCCAGGAATTGAGCGTTACTTTCGACGTGGCGGATATGGCTTCCTACAGTGAGCAGGATTTTGCCTATATCCTCGAAAGCGGTCATTACTATATTCGTGCGGGCAGAAGCTCGAGAGACACTTATGTTGTGGGAGCCGTTTACATCGACCGTGAGGTAAAGACCCTTATCCTGTCCGGCCGTATGCCCAGAACAGACAGCCCCGATTTCAACCCCATTACCAAACAGGGAGCAACTCCCTACACTTACGAAGAAGAAAACGCACAGCTGGAAGCTGCGGCAAAAATGGCTGTCCGCCTCAGTTCCAAGACTTTCAAGGAAAAGACTGTCCGTTACAGCGGTCAGTTCAAGGGCTGTGTGCCCGCCGGTGACGAACTGCTGACTCTTGACGATGTTCGCGAAGGCAAGTGCACCGTTGCCAATGTCGTTGCCCAGATGACAGTTGAGGAAATGGCGGCGCTTTGCTGCGGCACAGGTATGGATATGACGGCCATGCCCGCAGATATATTCGAAAACATGCCCAAGCCCGACGGCGATGGCGAAGCCTCCCATATGGGTGTTGGCGGTATGGATATGGGCGAACCCAACTCCGTACCCGGTGCCGCAGGTCAGACTGTGGACATGAGCGAGAAGTACGGTATCCGCCGGATCATTCTTGCCGACGGCCCGGCAGGTGTTCGCATCACCCGTGAGATCAAAGACGAAGAAGGCGAAGTTGTAAAACGTCAGAACTGCACGGCTTTCCCTGTAGGCACTTTGCTGGCATCCAGCTGGGACGAAGAGCTTATCCGGTCCGTAGGCGCTGCCGTGGGTCTGGAAATGCTGGAATACAAGGTGGATCTGTGGCTTGCTCCCGGTATGAACATCCATCGCCACCCCTTCTGCGGAAGAAACTTTGAATACTATTCCGAAGATCCCAGACTTACCGGTCTTGTGGCTGCTGCTATTACCGAGGGAGTTCAGTCCAGAGGTGTAGGCGTTACGCTGAAGCATTTTGCCTGCAACAGCCAGGAAAACCAGCGTACAAACTCCAACTCCGTGGTTGAACAGCGTGCTCTGAGAGAGATTTATCTCAAAGGATTTGAACTGGCAGTCAGAAAAGCAGCACCTCTGGCTATAATGACCTCATACAACGACATCAACGGTGTACCGGCAGCCGACAACTATGATTTGTGTACCGCTATTGCCAGAGATGAATGGGGATTCGGCGGGCTTATTATGACCGACTGGGGCGGTGGACAGTCCAGTCCTGCCATGAGCATGTATGCAGGAAACGATATGATCCAGCCCGGCGGAAAGTCCAGTATTCAGGCAATAATAGACGGTGTTGAAAGCGACGAGCCTGTGGTATCAAAGGGCGAAGCCAAAAAGCAGATGAGTGTCACCCGTGCTATGCTGGAAAGGTCCGTGTGCCATATTCTCAATGTAATTTTTAAACTTCCTCAGAAATAATGTCAGGAGATAAATATGTCAGATAACGTAGTAATTGTGGGAGCGGGACCTGCGGGAATATTTACCGCAGTGGAAATGCTCCGCAAAGGAAGCAAAAAGAAAATAACCATAATCGAAAAGGGCAGAGCTGTGGAAAAAAGAGCCTGCCCCAAGGCAAAAACCGGTCAGTGCATGAACTGCAAGCCCTACTGCCACATAACCACCGGATTTTCCGGAGCGGGAGCTTTTTCCGATGGAAAGCTTTCTCTCAGCTATGAGGTAGGCGGAGACTTGCCAAGCCTTATTGGTGAAAATCTTGCTCAGGACACCATTGACTATACCGATGGTATTTATCTGGAGTTCGGAGCCGATACCCATGTGGAAGGCGTTGGAGACCCGGAAGAAGTCAAGGAAATAAGAAAACGTGCCATTCACGCAGGCTTGAAGCTGGTGGACTGCCCCATACGCCATATGGGCACCGAAAAAGCTCAGGATATCTATTACCGCATTGAGCAGTATCTGCAGGAAAACGGTGTGGAGCTGATATTCGGTTGGGAGTGCACCGACCTTATACTGGAAGATGGCTGCTGCAAGGGCGTCCGTATCACCGACGGTAAGGATACCAAAGAGCTGACCGCTGCCCACACCGTTGTTGCTACCGGACGAAGAGGCGCCGACTGGCTGGAAAAGATATGCGCAGAATACAGCATCGCTCATCAGCCCGGAACCGTTGATATAGGTGTCCGTGTGGAAGTCCGAAACGAGATAATGGAAACCGTCAACAAGGTATTGTACGAATCCAAACTCATCGGTTATCCCCAGCCTTTCAAGAACAAGGTGCGTACTTTCTGCCAGAATCCCGGAGGCTTCGTAAGTCAGGAGAATTACGACAACGATTTGGCTGTGGTCAACGGACATTCTTTCAAGGATACCAAGTCCAACAACACAAACCTGGCCATACTGTGCTCCCATAACTTTTCCTATCCTTTCAACCAACCCATTGCATATGCCCAGAAGATCGGCGAACTGACAAATATGCTTGGAGCGGGTCATATCCTTGTCCAGAGATTTGGTGATATTCTGGACGGCAAGCGTACATGGGAAAAGGAACTGAGCCAGTCCAATGTGCGTCCCACTCTGCCCGATGCCGTTGCGGGGGATATCACCGCAGCCATGCCTTACAGGGCGATGATTAACATTATAAATTTCATTAAAGCAGTGGATTATGTTGTTCCGGGTTTTGCGGCAAACGAAACCTTGCTGTATTCTCCCGAACTGAAGTTCTATTCCAACCGTGTCAAGATGGACGAGGATTTCAACACCAATGTTGAGGGGCTTCACTGCCTTGGCGATTCCAGCGGCTGGACAAGAGGACTGATGATGGCATCTGTTATGGGTGTCCTTATGGGTCGAAAGCTGGTATAACACGGATAAAGAGAAAAAGGATATTTAATATGCTGATTCATGATGAAGTTGCGGCGCTGCTTGACTACGCCGTAAAAACAAGACGAGCCCTGCACAGGATCCCCGAAGTGGGGTTTGAACTGTACAAGACCCATCAATATATCATGGACGAACTGGAAAAACTGCAGCCGGATGTGCTGGATTCGCTGGCTGACACCGGCATCAAGGCGGTTTGGTATGCCGAAAATGCACAGGAGACCGTTGGATTCAGGGCGGATATGGACGGACTGAACGTGCTGGAGCAGAACGAAACAGATTACGTTTCGTCCCATGTGGGGAAAATGCACGGCTGCGGCCATGACGGACACATGACAATGCTGCTGGCACTGGCGCAGCTGATTGCAAAACATCGCAGTGAGCTGAAGTACAACGTAGTGCTTCTGTTCCAGCCTGCAGAAGAAGGTTGGGGCGGAGCCGCTGCCATGATAGAGGACGGCGCACTGGAAGACCCCTGCATAGACCGCATTTACGGTATCCATCTGTGGCCCACGGTGCCCAAGGGAAAAATCGGTATCCGCTGGGGTCATATGATGGCCAGAAGCTGCGAGTTCGATATTTATGCACAGGGTGTTAGTGCCCACGGTGCCAGCCCGCAGATGGGGGTCGATGCCATAGTTGCATCAGCCGAACTTATAACCATGCTGCAAAGCGCAATTACCCGCAGTGTTGACCCGCACCAGGACGCACTGCTCACTATCGGCCGCATTACCGGCGGCAGCGCAAGAAACGTCATTGCCGACAGGGTGGAGATGAACGGCACTTTGCGTGTGTTTTCATCGGAGGTTTACGACAATCTGATGGCAAGGATACATGCCATGACAGAGGGTGTTGCCCTGGCCACCGGAGCAAAGTTTGAGGTTTACGAGCGAATCCAGTATCCCAGCGTGGAAAATCCCCGCTCCATGGTGGAGGATCTGTATACCTACACCGGCATGGAAGATATTGTGCTTGTTGAGCCTGCCATGGCTGCCGAGGATTTTGCCTGCTATCAGCAGCAGATTCCCGGGGTATTCATGTGGCTCGGTATTCAGGGCGGCAAGAACGATCAGCCCCTCCACAACTGCCGATTTGATTTTGATGAAGATGTGCTGTTGGTAGGCGTTGAAGTGTATCGCAGACTGCTGGAGATTGGTGAATAAAGATAAACTGTCATCTCGAACGCCGGTTTTACCGGCGGAGATATCCCTGCTTAAGATGGGGATTCCTCCATTGCAAGGTCAGCGGAGCTGACCTCTCAATGTTCGGAATGACAGCTTATTTTTAGGATCGCGGCAGCAATAATATGGACTGCCGGGGATGTACTTATTTGACTGCGAAACGCAGGTTATGACAATTGCGGTGGTATCGGATTTGTGATAATCTAATACCATGTGAACAAGAAAAGGAAAGGAAGTACAAAATGATAATTAACGGAATACCTAATGAAGAATATGTAAGAAGCCCTTATGTTAAAATGCAGCCCCATCCCGAAGGCGAAGGCGGCCCTGGAGGTCCTGGTGGTCCCGGTGGCCCCGGTGGCCCGGGCGGAGAAGGTCCCGGCGGACCCGGCGGTCCCGGACCTGAAGGCATGATGGAGCAAAAGCCCACTTTTGCATGTGTTGAAATAAAAGACGGAAAGCTTCTGCCTGCTTCCGAAGAGACAGGGGCAGCCTTGTTGGCCGGCACTGTTTCCGACAACGAAGGCGATATGGTGGAGGTGCTTTCCTCCAACAGTGCCATCGGCGGCGTTTATGTTTCCGGTGAAGGCAGCGACTTTACCCTGTCCAATGCTGTTATCAAGCTGTCCGGCGAAGGTGCGGGTCTTGGCGGCAAGATCTCCGGCGCATCTGTTGAAGACCACGGCAAGCTGACACTGAAAAACTGCTTCATCAATATGGACGGCAAACTTCGCTGTGCCACTTCCTGCGGCGGCAACTCCCTGCTCAAGGTTTACGACTCCATGCTGGTATCCCACGGCGATCCCTGGCCTGTCGATGTTAAGGAAGTTACATGGGTCATGGGCCCCGGCATGGCAAAGCCGCCCGTTTATCTTGAAATCGAAGGCAACATGCGTACCCACTGTACAGTAATGGATTCTGAAACCTATTTCTATAATTCCACCATAATTGCTGACAGCTGGGCAGCTCTTTCCACCGACGCCGGCGGAGACAGAGTTTATCTGGAAGCCAACGACTGCAAGGTCATTACCACCCGTTCCGGATACGGTACCTATGCCGACACCATGTGCCACTGCGTTCTGAATCGCTGCGATCTTGAAGTTGCCAACATGGGCGCCATCATTGCCGGCGAAGCTGATGTTAAGTTCTGCGACTGCAAGGCAAAGTGCGGCAGCTATCTGGCACTTATCCACGTTGTGGGCGGCTCCAACACCCAGGTCAGCGGACTTGACGTTGTTGGCGGTGATATCCGCACAAGAGACTGTGCAGTCATCGTCAAGAGCGAAAATGCCGATATCCTTTTCGATGGTGCAAAGATCGAATCTCTTGCGGGCGTTCTGGTTCGTTCCAGAGTCAACGATGATCCCATGGCTGCAAAGGTTGGCAGCGACGTGGTTTACGGTATCCATGTAAAGCTTCGCAATATGGACACCGAAAACGATATTATTCATGGCGATACTGAACGCCGCATGGTGGTTTACTTTGAAAACTCCAGACTCAAGGGGGCTGTCACCGGCGGCGCAATCGTCAAAATGGACGGTGAAAGCAGCTGGTATGCCGACAAGGATTCCGATGTGGTATTCATGGGCAGCATCGATGTTGACAAAATCGATGCGCCTGCAGGCGTGACCATTACAGCCAAGGGTGCGGAAGCGGGCGAATACACTCTTGCTTCCGGCGGAATTTTGAAAGTTGTGTAATTGAACTGTGATAATTTTTAGTGCCGGAGAGCGGTATTACGCCGCTCTCTGGCGTTTTTTCGTGCAGAGAAAGGTGGAAAATGAATTAAATACCACAAATACTTGCATTTTCCGTCAAATTGCTCTTGCGTTTTAGCAAAATAAATTGTAAAATAGATTAGTTTTTGTTTTTCGGATATTATTAATCACCGACCGCGTTCTTAGCGAAAACTTAGCGAAGCGGTGTGCAAGGGTCGACCCTTGCAATCTTTTTGCAGCGCAAAAAGATGAAGGTGTTTTCATAAATAATCGAGAGGTGCGATCAATGAATTCCAAAAACCTGTTTTATATTCTGAAACGTATCGTTCTGGCGATACTCACGGTGTGGGTGGTCATCACGGTAACGTTTTTCGTTTCAAGGGCGGTTCCCGGCGGACCCTTTATGTCTGAAAAGGCCATTACCCCCGAAGCTCAGGCGGCTCTTGAAGCCAAATACGGTCTGGATAAACCGCTGATGGAGCAGTATTTTACATACCTGAAAGATATCGTGACAAAATTTGACTTCGGTCCCTCGCTGAAACAGCGTGGACGTGATGTTATAACCGTTATCGGTGACGGCATGAAGACCTCTGCCAAACTGGGTGTGTCCGCAGCAGCTATTGCCCTTGTGCTGGGCGTTGTGCTGGGCGCGGTTGCGGCGCTGAGACGCAACAAACTCATCGACCGTATCGTCATGGTGTTTACCACTGCATGCATTTCCATGCCTTCTTTTATCATGGGTTCGCTGCTGTTGATACTTTTCTCCATAACGCTGCGGTTGGTACCTGCCAACGGTGCCGCAGAGGGCGGCCTGATACTGCCCATTATAACCCTGTCCCTGTCACCCATGGCCAACATAACCCGTTTGACCCGCTCTTCCATGCTTGATGTTCTCGGCCAGGACTATATCCGCACTGCCAAGGCCAAGGGTGTGTCGGGCAGCAAGATTATTTTCGGTCATGCGCTGAAGAATGCACTGATCCCCGTCATCACCTACTTTGGCCCCATGCTGGCATATATCGTCACGGGTTCTCTGGTGGTTGAGCAGATATTTGCCGTGCCCGGAATCGGACGTGCTTTTGTAAGCAGCATAACCGACCGTGATTATCCCATGATAATGGGCACCACCATTGTTCTGGCATCTCTTATAGTTATAATGAACATGATAAGCGACATCCTTTATAAGGTAGTCGACCCCCGAATCAATCTTGAGTAATAAGGAGGCTGCAATGGATATCAATAAGAAAAAGTTCAGTCTCCATACGGATCTGAGCGTGTTTGAACCCGCCACTGAGGCGGAAAAGGAATACATGGTGCAGATGCGTGAATCCACCACCTTTTTCAAAGATGGTGTAAAGCGTCTGCTTAAGAACAAAGTGGCAACCGTTTCCTTTATAGTTATTGTTTTGATAACACTGTCTGCCATAATCATCCCCATGTTCTGGCCCTATTCTTATGATGCTCAGCTGGGCATCACTCCCGGCAAGCCTGTTGACGCATCTTACGCCAATCTTTCGCCCTTTGAATACGGCGAAACAGAGCTGGAACGTATCGAAGCGGGAGAAAAGGTGTTTCCTCATATTTTCGGTACAGACGCTGCCGGACGTGATTACTTTATTCGTGTTGTATACGGCACCCGTATTTCTCTGGCGGTTGGTTTCTTTGCCAGCCTGATAGTTCTTGCCATTGGCATGCTTATGGGTTCCGTTGCAGGCTATTGCGGCGGCAAGGTAGACCTGGTCATCATGCGTATCGTTGATGTTATCTATTCTTTGCCCGATATGCTGATGGTCATATTGCTGGCAGCCGTGCTGGGCACCGGTCTGGAAGCTGTTATAGCAGGTACCGTGTTCGAAAAGCTTGGTGCAAACATGATAAGTCTTTTCGTTGTTTTTGCTTTGCTGTATTGGGTATCCATGTCCCGCCAGATCCGAGGCCAGATTCTTTCCCTGAAGGAGCAGGAATATGTTCTTGCTGCCCGGGCTTCCGGAGCAAAGGGGTTCTGGATAATTACAAAGCACCTTATCCCCAACAGCATCAGCGTGGTCATTATTTCCACGGCTTTGCAGATCCCCAACGCAATTTTTACCGAAAGCTTCCTGTCTTTCCTTGGCCTGGGTGTCAATGCTCCCATGCCTTCACTGGGCAGTCTTGCGTCAGATGCTCTTAACGGTATCAGCTCTTATTCCTACCGTCTGGTCATTCCCGCTATCGTTATTTCTCTTATCGTTCTTTCTCTGAACCTGTTTGGCGACGGTCTTCGGGATGCCTTTGACCCCAAACTCAACAGTTAAGAAAGGAGAGTATGAAAAATGCATTTGCTTGAAGTAAACGATCTGCATACCTCCTTCTTTACCGATGCCGGTGAAGTAAAGGCCGTCAACGGCGTGTCCTTTAATCTCGATAAGGGAAAAGTTCTTGGCATCGTTGGCGAATCCGGTTCCGGTAAGTCCGTTACCGCTTATTCCATTATGCAGATTCTGGCATCTACCGGCAAGATCGTTTCCGGCTCCATCAAGCTGGACGGTCAGGAACTGGTAAACGCCGGTGAAAAGGTCATGAAAACCGTCCGCGGCAACAAAATATCTATCATTTTCCAGGACCCCATGACCTCCCTCAACCCAACCTATACCATCGGTCATCAGCTGATGGAGGCTATCACCCTCCATACCGACCGCAATAAAAAAGAGGCTGAGCAGCGAGCCATCGAGATGCTGCGCCTTGTTAACATCAACGAGCCGGAAAAACGTATGAAACAGTATCCCCATGAGTTTTCCGGCGGCATGCGTCAGCGAATCATGATAGCCATGGCGCTGGCCTGCGAACCCGATATTCTTATTGCAGACGAGCCTACCACAGCATTGGACGTTACCATTCAGGCTCAGATACTTGAGCTTATGAAGTCCCTGCAGGAAGAACTGGGCATGGCAATAATCATGATAACCCACGACCTTGGCGTTGTGGCACAGATGTGTGACGAAGTTATCGTTATGTATGCCGGCTCTATTTGCGAACAGGGTACTGCAGATGAGATTTTCTACAACCCCTGCCACGAATACACCAAGGGCCTGCTGCGATCCATTCCAAGTGCCGATACCGCAGGCACAAAGCTGCAGCCCATTTCCGGTACTCCCATCGACCTGCTGAATATGCCTGAGGGATGCCCGTTCACTCCCCGCTGTGACGCAGCAATGAAGATATGCCTTTCTCAGCGCTGTGAGCGTATGCAGATAAACGAAAACCACCAGGCAGCCTGCTGGATGAATGTCAAAAAGGGACTTGAAAACGGTACCATAACGCTTGAAGGAGGTGACGACCGGTGAGTGAGATCATTAAGCAGCCCTTGCTGGAAGTCAAGGATCTCAAGCAGTATTTCGATATCAATATGGGCGCTTTCAAAACAAAGCCCCTGAAAGCTGTTGACGGCGTTTCCTTCACCATCAATAAGGGCGAAACTCTCGGCCTTGTTGGCGAATCCGGCTGCGGTAAAACCACCGTTGGCCGCACTATCCTCCATCTTTACAAGCCTACCGGCGGCGAAGTCTGGTATAACGGCAAAAAGCTGGAAACCAAGCAGGATATTGCCGAGTTCCGCAAAAAGGCTACCATGGTATTTCAGGATCCCTATTCTTCCCTGAACCCCAGAATGACCGTTGCCGATATTATCGGTGAACCTCTGGACGTGCACAAGATGTACTCCACCAAGGCCGAACGTCAGGAACGTATCCTCGAACTGATGAGCCATGTCGGCCTCAACAGCGAACATGCTGCCCGTTATGCCCACGAGTTCTCCGGCGGTCAGCGTCAGCGAATCGGCATAGCCCGTGCGCTGGCAGTTAACCCCGATTTCATCGTGTGTGACGAACCCGTTTCCGCACTGGACGTTTCCATTCAGGCACAGGTCATCAATATGTTCGATGAACTGCAGGAAAAGCTGGGACTGACCTACCTGTTCATTGCCCACGACCTGCTGGTAGTGCGCCATATTTCCGACCGCATAGCGGTTATGTACCTTGGCAAAATGGTTGAACTGGCAGACGCAGCTGAGATTTACGATCACCCCCTGCACCCCTACTCCAAATCTCTGCTTTCTGCAGTACCTGTACCCGATCCCAAGATTGCCCGTGCTAATCAGCGAATCATGCTGGAAGGTGACATTCCAAGCCCGCTGAACGCACCCTCCGGATGCCCGTTCCGCACCCGCTGTCCCTACGCTCAGGAAAAATGTGCTCAGGAAATGCCTGAATTCAAAGAAGTCTCGTCCGGCCATTTTGTGGCATGCCACAGGGTCGACGAAATCAACTGATCCATATGTCAATATGTGTGCGTTTAGTGCCCTTTGGGTAATATGCGCATATTGAAAAATATCAACATGAAAGGAAGGAATCTTTAAATGAAAAAGATCCTCGCACTGGTTCTGGCTCTTGTCATGTGTCTGTCCCTCGCAGCTTGCGGCAGCACTGAAAAGGCCGAGGAAGCAGCTGCTTCCTCTCTGTCCATCTGCCTGGCTTCCGAGCCCGACACTCTGGACCCCGCTCTGAACTCTGCCGTTGATGGCGCCACCATGGTTTCCCATCTGTTCTCCGGCCTGGCCAAATGGGCTCAGGACGAAAACGGCAACCTGGTCATCGTAGCTGACTCTGCTGCTGAACTGCCTGAAGGCGTTGTCAACGAAGACGGCACTGTCACCTACACCTACACCCTGCGCGACGGCCTGAAGTGGTCCGACGGCAAAGACGTCACCGCCGGTGACTTTGCTTTCGCATGGAAGCGCGCTGCCTCCACCGAACTGGGTGCCGACTACGGCTACATGTTCGAACAGGTCAAGGGCTATCCCGATGAGCTGGCTGTTACCGCCATCGACGACAAGACTCTTGAAGTTACCCTGAACAACGCTGTTGCTTACTGGAACGAGCTGCTGGCATTCCCCACCTACTTCCCCGTACGTGAAGATGTTGTTTCCAGCGAAGCCTGGGCTACCGAGCCTGCTACTTACGTCTGCAACGGTGCTTACACCATCACCGCTTGGGAGCATGACAGCGTTATCACCCTCACCAAGAACGCTAACTACTACGATGCTGCTTCCGTCACCATGGACGAGATCAAGTGCTACCTGTCCGATGACGAAAACAACATGCTGACCAACTACAAGAATGGCGACTGGCTCATGATCGACGGCGTACCCGTAAACGAGATCTCTGCTCTTGAAAAGGATTATCCCAACGAATACACTGTTGTCGGCCAGATCGGCACCTACTATGTCTGCTGGAACGTCAACGAAGAGATCCTGCCCGAAGGCAGCGATCTGACCGGTGAAGAAGCTGAAGCAGCCAAGGCTGAGATCCGTGCTGCCATCGGCCTGTTCTTCGACCGTAACCACATTGTTAAGAATATTTCCCAGGCCGGTGAAGTTCCTGCTTCCTCCTTCGTTGCCATGGGTATGACTGAGCCCGACGGTTCCGAGTTCTATCAGAACTCCGGCACCAACGACTTCTATGGTTACTATGATGTTTCCGAAGAAGCCATCGAAGCCAACTTCAACTCCGCTGTTGAAACCCTGAAGAAGTACTACGATTGGGACGGCGAGAAGTTCACCAACTTCCCCACCCTGACCTATCTGTACAACACCGCTGACAACCACAAGGCTATCGGCGAATACCTGGCCGGCGCTCTGTCTGCTGTTGGCATCACCATGAACCTGGAAAACCAGGAATGGAACACCTTCCTGAACACCCGTAAGAACGGTGAATACTCCATCGCCCGTAACGGTTGGGTCGCTGACTACAACGATCCCATCTGCTTCCTGGATATGTGGACTACCGAATCCGGCAACAACGACGTTCAGTTCGGCAAGGGCGCTCACGAAGCTCTGGCTATGTACGATCTGGACCTCACCGCTCTGGGCTACGACGTAAAGGTCGAGGATGGCACATGGGCAGAAACCTATGATGTTCTGATTTCCACCATCAAGGGTGAAACCGACAGCGCAAAGCGTTATGAACTGATGCACATCGCCGAAGATATGCTCATGGCTACCGGCTGCATCGTTCCCATCTACTTCTACACTGACAACTTCATGCTCAGCGAGAAGGTAGACGGCTTCTTCTGCAACCCCCTGGGTTACAAGTACTTCATGTACACCACCATCGCTGCTGAATAATTGCAGTTACATAAAAATCCCGGCTCGAAAGAGCCGGGTTTTTTTAGGTAATAAGTAATAGGTAATAGTGAATAGGTGATGAGTTCGGCAAAGCCGAACATAGTCCAATTCATTTGGCCTGCGGCCAAATACCTTACTTCTTCGCTTTTCACTATTACTTATTACTTAAAGAAGTGCTGCAAAAACTCAACGAGTTTTTGCAGCACTTCTTTATTTAGATCTGCATTGCCTTGGAGTAACCGCTTCTGGTGCACTTCTGAATGTTGCCGATGGCTTCGCAGTCGCCGGCCATATAGAAGAAGTTGACGGAATCGGCATACTGAATTGCTTCTTCCTGACAGGGAACCATACCGCCGCAGATAACAACGCTGTCGCACTCGATGGTGGTCTCGTTACCGTCTTTATCGCAGTAGGTTACGGAATTTGCGGTAACAGCCTTGGTGGTGACTTCGACAACGGACTTGATGCCGTTGTATTTGGGTTTTTCCCATTCGGGCTTAACACCCATAAATCCGGGGGCGGTGGGGTCTACCCAGCTCATGGTGATATAGTGGAGCTTGGGAGCATCGTGAGCCACTTCGTTCTGACGGGTCAGCACGGTTACATCGTGACCTGCCTGACCAAGGTACATAGCGGTTTCGATACCGGTTTCGCTGCCGCCGACGATAACGACCTTCTTACCCAGCTTGTCTTCGCCGTTTTTGAAAACGTCGACGCAGGTGGTAAGACCGGCCTTGAGTTTTCCGTTTTCGTCCTGAGCAAACTTGGGAACATTGGGAACAGCGCCGGTGCATGCGATGGCGGCGTAGAAGCCTTCGGCTTCGATCATTTCGGGAGTGGGTGCGCAGTTCATAATAACTTTAACACCCAGCTTATCCAGCTGACGCACCTGCCAGTCGCGGAAGTCCTTGATGGTCCACTTGAAGTCTGCAACTTCGGCGTGATACAGCTGACCGCCGAGATAATCGGTCTTTTCGTAAAGGGTTACATCGTGGCCACGGCGCGCAGCGTAGATGGCAGCTGTCATGCCTGCGGTGCCGCCGCCGATAACTGCGACTTTTCTGGGAGTGGTCTCGGCAGAGAACATACGATGGAGCTTGTGTTCGTTGCCCATTACGGGGTTGACGGAGCAGAAAGTGAGCCAGGGAGCGGACATGGTGCCGTGACATTTGTTGCACCACAGGCAGGGAGTAACGTCGTCTGCGCGACCTTCCTGAGCTTTTTTGCCGTATTCGGGATCGGCAAACCATGCACGACCCATGGAGATCATATCGCAGTCGCCGTTGGCTATGTAAGCGTCGCATTCGTCAAGATCCTGGAAACCGCCGTTGACGGAAATGATGGCCTTGGTGCCGGTGGCTTTCATGCGGCGGGCATAGCCGATAACGGGGTGTTCGCCCTTTTTGAAGGTAAAGCTGGTGGGATGGGAAGAAGCAATGTCAGCTTCGCGGAGGGTCCAGATATCTACCAGACCTTCGTATTCCTTGGACAGTTCGCCCAGTTCCTCGGGGCTCATCATGCCGTCGCCTGCAACGATGGTCTCCAGCAGGAAGTCCTTGCCGCAGACTTCCTTGACACGCTGCAGCTGAGCCTTCTGGTACTTGTCCTGATCTGCCCATTCGTCGGTACGGCCCATCTGCATTCCGGGACCGCCGGGACCACCGGGTCCACCACCGGGGCCGCCAGGTCCTCCGGGTCCTTCACCGCCGGGACCACCGGGTCCACCGGGACCGCCTGCGCCGCCGGCTTTTTTCTTGCCGGGGCCCATGCCTACGCTGACGGTGGCAAGGCCATAGCCCATCTTTTTATATTTGAGCATTTTCTGAGCATAATTTTCAATGGCTTCGTAGACCATTTCGGTGGTAGCCATTTTGGTCATCTTGGGTTCGGAACCGGGAGCACCGCCCATGGCGGGACCGCCGGAGAAGCTGTAGCCCTCGGGGTATTCGGGGCCGGTGGCGCCAAGACACAGGTAGCTGCCAAATGCGCGGACATCGTCAGCCAGCTGGGAAATGTAGTTTTCAAGAGCAGGGTTGTCGGTGTTGAAATACTGCATTCTGATGCTGTCGTCGTTGCCTTCTGTGCGCTGGGTTTTGTTGTTCCATTCGCCCATGTTGATATAGGCGCAGCCGTTTTTGGCCATGTTGGTGTAGAAGGTCATATAACCTTCTGAGGGCCACTCTTCAGGGCCGTTAAGGAAGTGAACAGGTGCGCAGGGGAAGCTCAGACGGGATTTGAGTACGGTGTTGTTGATCTTCAGCGGGGAAAAAAGATGCTTGTAATACTTGGGCACGATTGAATTCCTCCTTGCTTTTCTTTTCAATGTAGCTATAATTGATTATAGCACTGTACGAACCTTTTGTACAGAAAAATGAACTTGTTACAAGGAGATAAAATGAAAAGACTTTTTGCATTTGTGCTCGCTGCTGCCATGATTCTTTGTTTTGCAGGCTGCGGAGCAAAGGAGACCGGCATCCATCATGTGGAGATCGAAATAAGAGACATGGGCGTTATCAAGGTTGAACTTAACGGTGACGCAGCCCCCATAACTGTGGGCAATTTCATGAAACTGGCGAAAGACGGTTTTTACGACGGCCTTGGATTCCATCGCATAATCAATGGATTCATGATGCAGGGCGGTGACCCTCTCGGCAACGGCACCGGCGGTTCTGAAGATACCATCAAGGGCGAGTTTGCTGCCAACGGTGTCACCAACACTTTGTCTCATACCAGAGGAGCCATATCCATGGCGCGTTCCAATGATATGAACGGTGCCAGCTCTCAGTTCTTTATTGTCCATCAGGACAGCACTTTCCTTGATGGTCAGTATGCCTGCTTCGGTTACGTTACCGAGGGCATGGAGATAGTTGATGAAATATGCGAAAACACTCCTGTTCAGGACAGCAACGGCACTACCCTCAGAGCAGACAGACCCATTATTGAGAAGATAACGGTTGTTGACTAAAACATATCTGTCATTTCGAACATTGCGAAACGCTGATCAGCTTGCTGAGCAATGGAGAAATCCCCTTCTTGAAACACACTTTGTTTTAAGAAGGGGATTTCTGTTTATTTTGTATGGCCCGACAGCCAGGATATCATGCCGTCGGGGAAGCTAAACTCTATTTCGTTGCCGTTGCCGTCAAAGGTTTTCATGCTGAAATAGGTCTGTTTTTTCGTTGTAAACATATCGGACGTTACGGCGTACCACGAATAGTGGTTATTGGAAAGCTTTCTTCCGTCAGGGCTGCGCACCTGACCCAACAGGGAAATGCGGCAATCGGCGGACACGTTGGAAACTTCCATCAGATTGTCCCAAAAGTCAGACACCATACGGTACGGTACGGTGCGGTCAAGAGTGGAAGTGGTGAGCCAGACCGGCATATCCGACAGCTGACTGAGATCGGAGTTCCATGGCTGGACAGCCGGACACACGGGGAATGCGGCTGCAAAATAATCGGGATAGGCCTTGCACATTTCCAGTGTCATATAACCGCCCAGGGAAAAGCCGCCGATGTATATACGGTCGGTGTCTACATTGGTATGCTCCTCGATGAATTCTTCTATAAGTGCCATCAACGCTTCTTCCATGCCTGCTGACCACCAGGTCACGTCGTTGTTTTCCGGACAGCGAGGGCAGAGAATGTATGCACCGCCTGCATTATCAAATCTGGACTGGTATTCCCGGGTTGACCAGTTTTCAATTTCGTTGCCGTTGAGCTGGTCACCGGGAAATTTGCCGTGACCAAGACCGTGGAGCCAGATAACAAGAGGATAGCTGCCTCGGCCTTCCGGCTCATAGTAAACGTAGTCCAGCAGATGCCCGCCGGCGTATTCACCTACACCGTGGAGAAAACCACTGTTGGAACGTCCGGCAAATGCAGGAATATAAAAACCGCAGAGGAGAAGTATTGCTGCTGTCAGAAGAATAATTGCCGCTGCCCTGCGAATACCGTTTCTTTTCAAAGGGAAACCTCCATAATAATCTTACTGATAACATATTATGCGAAAGTAACGGCATTACAATGTATTCGGGAGGAATTAAATGTGTCACCTCAAGTACATAAGAGAGGCAATAACAAAAGCAATTTGGTCAAATGAGTCATAAAAGCATAAAGAGTGTCTTGGGGGTTTAATCAAACCTGAAAAAAGGGCCAAGTCCAATCAGTTCCAACACGGATACGATTTGCTCTATTCGATCTGCATCGGAGCAATCCACTGTGTTGATTATTTCGCATATCTTTTCGAGTGAGCACACAGATACCTTGTTGATAGCCTCTGCTATGGATTCGTTATCCCATTCGGGGATCGATATTACAAGGTCTTTTTTGTTGATTATTTCCATCAGAATAGAGTATTCAAGTTTCATTCAAATCGCCTCATAGGTATTTTAATCTGAAATAGGTTAAAAATCAATAACCTGTTTCAGATTATGGGATACTGACACCGGAGGCGATGATTATGTACCCCAGACTGCGGGATTTGCGGGAAGATGCCGATATGAACCAAACGCAGGTAGCAAAATATCTCGATATGTCTCAAACAGGCTATTCCAAATACGAAACAGGCGAAAATGACATTCCTACACAGGTTTTGATAAAGCTGTCGAAACTATACAATGTCAGTGTGGATTATTTGCTTGGACTGACAGATAAGAAACGATAAAAAGGAGACCGGATAACCGGTCTCCTTTAGTTTATGTTCAATTACTGGGCAGGAGGAGGTTCGGGAGCACCTTCAACGGGAGGTTCCGCGGCAGAAACTTCCTCAGCAGGAGCTTCGGGAGCTTCTTCAACAGGTGCTTCCTCAACGGGAGCTTCGTCCAGACCCATCATGACGTAGATGATCTTGGCGACTTCGCTGCGCTTGATGGTGGCTTCGGGCTGGAAGGTACGGGTGCCGTCCTCTGCCAGATAGCCGTCGATGATGCCGGCTTCGTAGAGAGCAACGGCATATTTGTCGTCAGTGTCTGCGAAGGGGGAGGCATCCTTGGCTTCGTACTTCAGCAGGGTGGCGGCGATCTTTGCAACGTCAGCTCTGGTGATAGCTGCGTTCAGATCGATATCGGCTTCGAAGATGCCTGCGGCAACAGCCAGGTTCAGATAGCCGCCTGCCCAGTGAGCAGCGGTGGCAGCCTGTTCGGGCAGACCTGCAGCCAGAGCGACCAGCTTAAGAGCTTCGCCGTAGGTGACATCGCCGTTGGGTCTGTAGGTGCCGTCGGGATAACCGCTGACTACGCCCTTTTCAACCAGAGCCATTACATATTCCTGGAACCATGCGCCTTCAACAACATCGGCGAAGGAAACAGGAATCTCGCCGTTGGCAACGATGATTGCACCTTCATAGGTGCCGGCCTTGAGTTCAACTTCCTGACCGTTGACAGAGACATGGAGATCTTCGGCAACGATAGAGGAGGTTTCGTCGATGACCAGCTTGCTGAGGTAGTTGACACCGTCTACGGTCCAAACGGTACCGTTTTTCAGAGTCAGGTTAACAGCGTTGTGAACAGCGGGAGTGGGAACATTGACGATACGACCCATGTACAGGTAATCGGTGTTCCATGCGGTATCGAAGCAGGTGACGGACTGGATAACCTTGTCGTTAACGGTTTCGCCGTTTTCGTCAACGTGATACTGGTAAGCAGAAGAAACCTTGCCGTTCATCTTGACATTGTCGAGGGTGACGACCAGATCCTGCTTGGAACGGGACATGGAGTTGTAAATGTCGCCGTTGATGGTCATGTTGGAGAAAGTGCCGGTGGTGGGATCAACGGTCTTGCTGGGTTTGGTGGCAAGGATTTCGGCATAGGTCAGATCGTCGATGGTGTATTCGGTAGCACCGGGGCTGCCTGCATCGTCGTTCTGCATCAGCTGGAAGAATACGCCGGACTGAGCATTGTCGCCAAAGATGTCGACTTCGGCACCGTCTACTTCAACGTTGGTCTTGGTGTAGGAGCCGTTGATGGAGCCGCCCTTAACAAGGATAAACTGATCCTCAACGTCGTACTTACCGCCGTTGATGTACAGACCGCCGCCGTTTGCGGCAGTACCCTGGTTCTGGTGGATAAGGAAGCCTGCACGGCCGGAGTAACCGTAGCAGTTTTCGTCAAAGTGCATGTTGGAGGTGCCGGAAGCCATGATGCCGATATAGTCGGGAGCATAGAACTGAACACCGTAGAAGGAGTCTCTTACGCCGGCGTCAGCATAGGCGACATAGCCGGAGGACTTGGTTTCGGGAGTGCCAACGGTGAAACCATAGGTGACATCGTTGACGGTCTTGGTGGCAGTGTATTCCTTGCCTTCCTGAGCAAGCTCGAGAGTACCGATGCCGGACAGAGTATCTCTTACAATAAGAGCTTCAGTGCCGGCACGGCCGGAGTCGGTGCTGAGGGAGCCCCAGACGTTGGAAACAACGATGGAGTTGATGTATTCAGCGGAGCCGGAGCCCAGAACATTGGTGGCACGGATATTGCCGGAAAGGCCAAGAGCAAAGGGAACCTTTTCCATCATGGGAACGGCATAGTTGTCTTCAAGGCTGTAAGCCACGGCGGCATCGTCGTTAAAAGCGGTGACGATAACGTCGGTAGCGGTAAGGCGGGAAGCGGTGCCGCCAACCCAGATGCCGGTACGGATAACGCCCTTGGTGGCGATGATGGAGTCATTCAGAGTGAGGTTGCCGTTGTTGGTGACAACGATGCCGGCGCCCCAGCCCTGGAAGTCGTCGCCGCCGTAGCCCTGGAGGCTCATCTGAAGGTCGGAAATGGTGTATTCGGAGTCGGTTACATAGTAGCCGCTGAAGAAGCTGCCGTTGGAATCAAACTTAACGCCCTTGGACTCAGTATCGGTGGTTTCGCCGCCGATAAGAGCAGAGGAGGCGGAGTAGCCCTTCTGGAGCTTGTTGTTTGCAACAACTGCTGCAGCGGTGTTGTAGTAAGTCATAACGACGCCTGCGCCGTCAAACTTGGAAAAGCCGCTCTGGGAACCCATCTTGTTGATGAGTTCGATAACGACTGCGCCTTCGTAAGTACCGGGCTTGATGTCCTCGTGGGCGCCGTCTACGGTCATGATGGCGTTGTACTTTTCGCTGTCAACAGCGATCTCGCCGCCTTCGTAGACGATTTTGGTGATGGTGGAGACCAACTGGCTGTCGGTCTTGGTGGCGTCAACATATTCAACGCCGGTAATGGTCAGGCCGTCAAATTCGTAAATCTGAGCCTGAGCAGTTTCGTCATACTCAAAGGGTTCTGCCGCAGCACCGCCGGGCATACCACCGGGACCTCCGGGACCACCGGGCATAGGTCCGGCTGCAAAAGCGGTCACGCATGCAGCGAGCATAGCAATAACGAGAATAACAGAAATAAGTTTCTTCATTTTTTGCACTCACTTTCAGAAATATTGTTGTAGTTTCAACAAGGATATCATATCACTCCATGACATATCTGTCAATTTGGACATGGTTGAACGTGGTTAAAATCGTGCAAATTTACCTTTTCATTCACAATTAAATGGAGTATAATCTAAACATGAATATTCCGGAGGTGGAGCACCATGGCAAGCTGGGTGGCAAAGTTTGTGCCCGGGGATATGCCCTTTGAAGAGGAAGTATATCTGGCAGTTGAGGGGCAGGAATACGGTTTTGTCGTTATAGACAGCGACGGTAATACCTACACCGACTTTCCTTTCATGACCGAGGAAGAAGCCCGGGAATCAATTAAAGAAACATATGTATATTACTATTCAAGTTTTGAATGGATCGATAAAGATAAGGAGTAGTTACAATGAAGTACACAGACCTTGCTTATTACAACGGTAAAATTTCCCCAATCAGAGAAATGCAGGTACCCATGCTGGACAGAGGTTGCTATTTTGGCGACGGTATTTACGAAGCCTGCCTGTCTTTCAACGGACGTATGCTGGGACTTGACGAGCATCTTGACCGATGCTACAACAGCATGAGACTTATCAGCATTGAGCCTCCCATGGAAAAGGCAGAGATGAAAGCCAAACTCATCGAACTGGTCGGTTTGATGGAAAGCGAAGTCAATTTTGTATACTGGCAGGTAACCCGCGGCGCAGGTATGCGCAACCACGCCTTCTCCGGAGCCGAGACCGGTGCCAGCTTCTGGGTTATGATCAGCCCCAAAACTCCCACTCCCATTGAAACTGTTTATAAGCTCATCACTGCCGAAGACAAGAGATTCTATTACTGCAACATCAAGACACTGAACCTGCTGCCCAACGTGCTTTACAATCAGCAGGCTCACGATGCGGGCGTAGGCGAAACCGTTCTGCACCGCAACGGCCGTGTTACCGAGTGTTCCCACAGTAATATCAGCTTCCTGAAAGACGGCGTTTTCAAAACCGCACCGCTGGATAACCTTATCCTGCCCGGCATCACAAGAAAACACCTTATTGCCCTGTGCAACCAGGAAGGCATTCCTGTTGTGGAAGAAGAATACATGCTGGAAGAACTGTTTGAAGCAGATGAGATCATCGTTTCTTCCTCCAGCAATCTTTGCTCCAATGTCAGCGAGATCGACGGCAAGCCTGTGGGCGGCAAAGACCCCGAAACTCTGGCAAAAATCAGAGCAGCTTACCGCCGCAAAGTCAAGGAAGACTGCGGATACGACCTGTAATGAAAAAGTCCCGGACTAAGGAGGTTGCGAAAAAGGATTTTCGCAACCTCCAATGATATTTTCCCCAACGGGAAAGTGGAATATTTCCGTTGGAAATGTGAAATATTGCTGACGCAATGTGATATATGCCTGCGGCATGTTGATGTATCACTTCGTGATGATTTGAATTTTAAAGGACGATATCCTCGGATATCGTCCTTTTCATCAATATTTTCGCAGAAAATATATCACAGGCGAAGCCTATATCACACGCTATCGGCGTATATCACAGATTTGCAAAGCAAATCTATATCGCTGGGAGTTGGTCATACCCCTATGACCAACTCCCTTTTGTCCGGGACTCTTTCAACGAAATCTTTGCTGAGCAAAGGTGGAAACACTTCGTGGCGAAATTCAGCTTCGCCGGGTGATTATTTCCTTTGGAAATGTTGATGTGCCGCAAAGCGACCATTTGATCTGAACAGCGATTTAAATAATCATTTATGCTCGGAGCTTACAATCAGCTTGCCGCCGGAAGCCAGAGTGAATTCGCCGGTTTCGCCGCCGAAAGCGGAAATTGTAACGTGGGGAGCAGCGTCGATGGAGTCGAGATCAAGTTCGTCAACGATAACGATGTCGGAATCGGCAGTGGCAACCCACTTGCCGCCTTCTTCTATGTGCAGGAAGCTCTTTTTCAGAGCGCCCAGCAGAGTGGTATTGCCATCGATGAAAACGTGCATATCACGGTCGGTATCTTCGTGGACGATATCGCCCATATAGCTGCCGTTTTTCAGATGTACACGGATACCGTATACCCTGGCACCGCCGGTTTTGGTGGCGTTGGGGTCATCATTGACGATGGAATGTACCAGCACGCCTTCGTCGGTGAGCAGATTGGTTCGGTCAAGAGTAATCTCTGCGTTCTGACTCTTGACGATCATTGCAGCTTTTTGGCAGCGGACGTCGCAGCCCAGAACCTTAAGCACGCCGACCTCTTCTTTCATGCCCATGACGCAGTGGATCATATTGAAGTAAGTGCCGCATTTGAATACGGAGTTTTTGTAGGTGATGTCACATTCACCGGCCATGATGCCTGCCATGTGAGCTACGTCGAAATCGCAGTTGTGGAAGAAGTTATGGCAGCAGCCGTCGGCATAGGTGCCGTAACCGCCCTTGGTGGTAATGACTTTGCAGCCGTCAGCCTCGAGATGGACGAAGCCCATGGAACCGTCGGTGGACAGGGCAGCCCAGCCGTCACCGATGATAGTGCTGTCGTAAAAATAACTGTAGGAGTTGGACTGAGTGCAGTGAGTGCGGGTGTTGCCGGTGATCTCCAAAGCAGCAGGGGGTGAACCTACGCTGCCGCCGGGAGCATCGTCGCCAAAGGGGGCACCCATGGAGATGAGGGTGGAGTTGTAAACTCTAAGGCAGCTGTATTCCTCTGCGGAGGAACAGACCGAAGCCTGGCCGTTGCAGTAGATGTTGGCGTTGCGGACAGTGAGATTGGCGTGGTCATAAGAGGCAATACCTGCACGCTCGGTGCCCAGACCTGCGCCTTTGCCGGTTTTGCTGACGGTAATGCCGTCTATCTCATAGCTGCCTTTGCCGGTGGCGAAAATGCCGCCCACATCGCCGTCATAAGTGCAGATGCGAACATCGGACGCATAGCCGTCATAGAATTCGCCGCCGTAGATAAACTGATTCTGCATGGCATCTTCCACCAGTTCACCGTTTTTGATGAGTACGGTGGGAGTACCTTTTGTCTGGTTGCCCATGCCGGGAGGGCCTCCCGGTCCGCCACCGGGTCCACCCGGACCACCGGGACCACCGGGACCGCCCGGACCGCCCGGACCACCGGGACCGCCAGGGCCACCGCCCTCACCCATTGAAGCAAGCATTTCTTCAAGAGTGGGCATTTTAAAAGGCTGTTTTTCAAGCAGTTCAACAGATACGCCTTTGATTTTTGACATTGTTTGTACTTCCTTTCATTCAATGTTTTCCGAATCAATTATACTTGAAAATCTTCCGCCGTACAAGCATGAAGAATATGAAGCTGATTGTCGAAATATGTACTTTTAGCACCTTGTTTCATTGACATGATTTGGTGCAGGAGTTATAATACGTTATTATACAAATTTGCATTGACGGAGGTGAGGCTTTGATAACAGACAAACGCATAATTGCAGTGGTGGGCCACTATGGCAGCGGCAAAACGGAATTTTCCGTGAGCCTTGTACATAGCCTTGCCATGGGCGGTATGAAAAAGCTGGCTATTTGCGACCTGGATATCGCCAACCCCTACTTCCGCAGCAGGGAACGCAAACAGCAGCTCAATGACCTGGGGATTGCTGTGTACGGCAGCCATTACGGTACTGAGATAACCGCAGAACTTCCTGCTATCGATGCCGGAATAAAGGCACCTTTGGAGGATAAGGAAACCACCGTTGTGGTGGACGTTGGAGGCGACGATTCCGGTGCAAGGATAATGCATCAGTTCATGAAGTACTTTCGGAGTGACGACTGTGAGCTTATATGCATCGTAAACAAGAATCGTCCCGAAACATCGACCCTTGAGGGGGCAGAAAACCATATCCGCAGAATCGAAGCGGAAACCGGGCTTACCATAACCGGCATCGTCAGCAACGCTCACTTTATCCGCTATACCACAGCTCAGGACGTTATTGACGGCTGGGAGTTTACATCAAAGCTGTGTGAAAGACTGGGCAAACCTCTGCTGGCGGTTACCGCTCCGGAACATTTGACGGAAGAGGTAAAAGCACTTCGTGATAAAGCGGGAGCAGAGTTTGAGTTGTTCACCATAGGCATGTTCATGCGTGAAAGCTGGTTGGATAAAAAGGTTTAATCTTAATCCAACTTCTGTGATCCGAATAAACTTTCCCGTTGTCCAATTACCCGTTGTCCAATTAATAATTAATAAGTAATAATTAATATACCTGCGATTCCGAGTGAGTGGTTTAGAACCACGGTAACTATTAATTATTAATTTTTAATTATTAACCAGTATTGTAGATCATCCATTAAAGGAGAAGAATATAATGGCAAAATTCAAGGTTGAATTCAACATTGACAAATGTAAGGGCTGTGAGCTCTGCGTGAGCTTCTGCCCCAAGAAGATCATAGTCCTTGATCAGACCATCACAAACGCCAAGGGCTATCACCCCGCATCCATCACCGATATGGATGCATGTATCGGATGCTCCACCTGTGCCACCATGTGCCCCGACTGGTGCATCAACATCTGGAAGGAGGAAGCTTAAATGAGTGAAAAGGTACTTATGAAAGGCAACGAGGCTTTTGCCGAAGCTGCTATCCGTGGCGGTGCCGGTTTCTATTTCGGTTATCCCATCACTCCCCAGAACGAGATCCCCGAATACATGTCCCACGAGCTTAAAAAGCGCGGTGGTGCATTTATTCAGGCAGAAAGCGAACTGGCTGCTGTCAACATGGCTTATGGTGCAGCTGCTGCAGGCGGCCGTGTGTTCATTTCCTCTTCATCTCCTGGTATTGCACTGATGCAGGAAGGTATCAGCTTCATGTGCTCTGCCGAGGTTCCCGCAGTTTTCCTCAATGCTTCCAGAGGCGGCCCCGGTGTCGGCGGTATCCAGCCCGGTCAGGCCGACTATTTCCAGGCTACCAGAGGCGGCGGCAACGGTGACTACCAGGTACCCGTATTTGCTCCCGCAACCACTCAGGAAGCTATCGACATGATCTATAACGCCTTTGCCATAGCCGAAAAGTACCGCAATCCTGTTATGGTTCTGGCCGACGGTATGATGGGTCAGATGATGGAACCCGTTGTTCTGCCCGAAGAAAAACCCCGCCTGACTTCCGAAATGATTCCCGAAGAAAAACCCTGGGCCATTTCCGGCAACACCGGCAAAAAGCCCAGAAGCGTCATCAAGTCCCTGCGTCTGCAGCCAGACGACCTGGAAAACCATGTTGAAAAGCTGTTTGAAAAATACGGCATCATGGAAAAGGAACTGGTGGATTACGAAGCATATGATCTGGAAGATGCAGAGGTCGTATTCGTAGCTTTCGGAACCGTTGCCCGCCTTGTTATGGAATCCATGGAAATGCTCCGCGAAAAGGGTATCAAAGCCGGCATGATCCGTCCCAAGAGCCTGTGGCCCTTCCCCTATGAAGCATTTGAAAAAATCAGTGCCAACACCAAGGCTGTTATTTCCGTTGAGTTGAGCATGGGCCAGATGATCCACGATGTCAAAATGGGCGTTCAGGGACGTCTGCCTGTTGAACTCATTCACCGCACCGGCGGTATCGTACCCACCTCCATCGAGGTCGTGGAAAAGACTCTTAAGATTCTGGAGGGACTGAAATAATGGAAAGCGTATTCAAAGTAACCAGAGGCCTCCTGCCTGTTGATACAAGCTACTGCCCCGGCTGCACCCACGGTATCGCTCACCGCCTTATCATGGAATGTCTGGAAGAACGCGGCGAACTGGAATCCACTGTCGGCGTATCTCCCATCGGCTGCAGCATCGTGGCTCATCAGTTTATGAACATAGATATGTGCGAATCCGCCCACGGCAGAGCTCCCGCTGTTGCTTCCGGCATTCGCAGAGTACATCCCGACAAGACCGTTTTCACCTATCAGGGCGACGGTGACCTGGCTTCCATCGGTGCCGGCGAGATCGTTCACGCTGCCCACCGTGGCGAGAAGTTTACAACTTTCTTCATCAACAACGCCATTTACGGCATGACCGGCGGTCAGATGGCTCCCACCACCCTCATCGGACAGAAGGCTACCACTGCGGTGGAAGGCCGTACCGTTGAACAGGCAGGCAAGCCCCTGCGCATGGCTGAACTTATTGCCACCATCGAAGGTGCTGTATTTGTAGAACGTGTTGCGCTGGATACTCCTGCCCATGTTCGTAACGCAAAAAAAGTCATCCACAAGGCTCTTGAAGTTCAGAAGCAGCGTCTTGGCTTCTCCTTTGTTGAGATCCTGTCTACCTGTCCTACCAACTGGGGCAAAACTCCCTACGATGCCACCAAGTGGCTGGCTGAAAACATGATTCCTTACTATCCTCTTGGAAATCTGAAAACTCCTGAAGGGATGAAATAAGCTATGAAATATAAAATGATATTCGCAGGCTCCGGCGGTCAGGGCAACCTGCTGGTAGGCCAGATAATCGCATATGCTGCCATGCACGAAGGCAAGGAAGTTACATACCTGCCTTCCTACGGCCCCGAAATGCGCGGCGGTACCGCCAACTGCACAGTAGTCGTTTCTGATAAGTCCATTGCCTGCCCCATCGTCAACGAGGCAGACATGATCCTGGCTATGAACCTGCCCTCTCTGGACAAGTTTGAGAATACCGTCGTTCCCGGCGGCCATCTGTTCATCAATTCCTCCACCGTTGGCAAGTCCTCCGATCGCAGTGATATCAATGTTCACGACATCGCTGCCAACGATATCGCCAAGGAACTGGGCAACGAAAAGTGCGCCAACATCGTCATCCTTGGTGCCATCGTTAATGCTACCAAGGTGGTTTCCAAGGAAAGCGTAGAGTATATCCTTGAGCACAAGGCATTCACCGGTGCAAAGGCAAAGCTTCTTCCCATCAACCTTGAAGCCCTGCATGTTTATCTGAAAGACTGAATCATTTAAAACTAAAGCTGTCATCCCAATATCATCGGGATGACAGCTTTTTTGTTTTACAACACCGCAAATACTACCGATACCCACATGGGCAGGGTAAGTATGCTGAGCAGGGTGGATATAAGCACACCGGCGGAACAGTCCCGGCAGACCTCGTCCGAGCACCCGGCGCCCATGGCAAAGGCAGTTATAAGCGACGGCACGGGAACACAGCCGTAAATGGCTACAGCCTGAGCAATATAGCTTTCCACCGGCAGCAGGTAAAGAACAACGATGACCACGGCGGGAGCGATAAAGTTGCGCACAAGCACCATACCAATGGGGTTTTTAAGGGCAGACAAAGATTTGACAGATACTCCGGCAAGACTCATGCCACAGATGAGCATGCCCAGAGGCGAAGCCAGAGAACCGATGGTTTTCAAAGTGGAGTCGATAAAGGTTGGAAGTCCAATGCCGGAAAAGTAGAACACAAGCCCGATGGCAACCGCCACTGTCGGTGGAGAAATGAAAGGGGAGATGCGTTCTTTAAAGGTTTTCTTCCCCTCGGTTTTGCTGCTGCTTTTCATCAAAAAAGACGGTGCCGCATAAAAAACAAGGCGGATCGGCAGGGTGAAAACCGTGTATACAAAAAGCCCTGAGGCATCGAACATTTTTTCCACAACAGCCATGCCGATATAAGTGTAGTTGCTGAACATTGTGGAGAAAATGACGCAGCGACCAAAGAGAGTTCTGCCGGTAACCAGCCAGTACACGGTTCCGGTAACAGCAAGAGCTGCCAGTATGATAAGTGCCAGACCGATAATTACGAACAGTTCTTTAAAATCTCCACCAAAGTGCTGAGCACGAATGGAGTTGAAAATCATGCAGGGTAAAGCCACTTTCATTACGAAGCGAGACATATTTTTCAGAAAGCTTTGGTCAACGATTTTGGCGCGTATTATAAAAATGCCCACAAATACCAAAAGGGCAAACTCAAGAGCAAGATCAAGAATATTCATATGGATATCTCCGGAACAGTAATTTGCACAAGCTAAATCATAGCACAATATTTCGTGGTGTTCAATTGATTTGACGGCAAAAGTCTGATATTATCGAAGCAGAAAGAATAAAGGATGATGGCCATGTCAAACAATATAACCACTGTTGGTGGGCAGGCATTCCCCATGGGAGTGCTGATGAGAGGAAAAAGAAACGCCGCCGCATTCAAAAAAGCGGACGGCGGGATATATGTTAAAACCTGGGATAACCAAAACGGAGGGCAGCTCCCCAAAACTCCGGTAGTCAGGGGTTTGGCAGCGATCGGGAAAGCGGTAATTGACGGTGCGTCCACCACCGCACAGCTGATAAAATCCGGCAAAGAAGCTGATAAAAAAGGACCCTACATAACAAAACTGAGAAAATACCATGGTGCAGAGCATAAGACCATAGCCTGCTACGAACAGGGGCAGGAACTGACGGTGGAAAATGTAAAACAGCATAGTCGGATCCACCCTCGCTGCGGAACATCTGTGGCGGTAACAGCAGTTTTGGCGCAGTCACTTATGACAGCAGCACTGCCTAAGAGTATGGAACCCCGGAAACGCGAAAACCTGGAACTGGCGGCCATGGTTTTGGCGATGGGGCTTAGCTACGAACTGAATCGCAAGGCATGGCGAGGGGAAAGTAAGCTGGCAGAGAAACTGACGGCGCCCGGCAGATGGGCACAGAAACTTACCACTGCCGAGCCCGACGATGAAATGATAAGCTGTGCCATTGCCGCACTGGAGGCAGCAAAATAAATAGCTGTATCAAGCCTGTCGGTCTTTTTTGACATAAAAAAACGCACTGCCTAAGCAGTGCGTTTTTTATTGTTCTTATTTGTCGAACATGTAAGGCAGGACGTAAAGAACAAAAGAAGAAAGACCAATAACGACGCCATTGATGATGGCGGGGATGGTATATTTCTTACGCCATTCGCCGCCCTGCTTTGCCTTGCTGGCGAAGCTAATGCCAAACAGACCGAAGATCAGGGAAAGCAGGCAGAAGTAGATGTAAGAAGATTTGCCGTTCTCGATCAGCTGAGGAATGGCATTGACGAGTGCGAGTACGCAAATTCCGAGGCCGAGCACGATCCAGAAATAGGTCATAACCATGCACAATGTTTCTTTAAAACCAGATTTCTGTTGCTCAGCAAACTCTTTATTATACTTGTCAAAACTGGTATCCAAAAATGTTCCCCCCTATGTAGTTATCTCGTAAAGTAAATATATCACATCGACTTCCCATCGTCAACAATTTATTATGTGCAGGATGTAGAAAAACATCGTCATTCTTTGGGGAAAATTCCTTATTGACTTTCTTGGTGGCTGAGTATAAAACGGCAAAAACTCTCGCCGAACAGACGTATTGCAGCCTTCGCTTCCGATAAAGTATTGCCCGCAAAACCGGCTTCCACTATCAGTGAACCGCAGGTGGCGTGCTGATTAAAGCGTTCCTGACGCAGGTTTATGGGACGCATAAGCCCGGGGTGATCGGCGTTGGCGGTTGCCTGCAGAGCCAATGCAAGTTTCAGATTCTCGCGCCAGTTTTCATGGGGCAGGCCGCCTTCGTCGGTACCCACAACCAGCATCACCTGAGAAGTTGTTTCGCCGTTGTTGTCATAGTATGTGGCCACAGCCTCGCCGGATTCGCTTACACCCGAATCCCGGTGGAGGTCGATAACTATCTGTATGGACGGATATTGCTCCAGATTGCGTTCGATGACCTCAAAAGTTCTCGTGTAGGAGCCTGTATATGCTGGATAATCGTTGACCGTAGTGTCGTGGATAACACCTATGCCCGCGTCCTGCAGTACCCTTTCCAGCTCATCACCCACGGCCACGATGTTGCAGCTCTGGTCGGTGGTACGCCAGCTGTCGGAAGGATCGTACTGGTCGAGATATTCCTGAGTATATGCTTCGCAGGTGTGGGTGTGGACGATAAGTACCAACGGACCCGAAACAGAGAAATCTATTTCCAGAGGTTCGGTCAGCAGAGCAAGATCGTCGGGGGTATAAGCCGTGGCGTTGGTGTATTCTATGCTGTCGGCATCTTTTCGGGTGAAGGTGATGGAATGTAATTGTTCAGAAGCCGGTTCGTATGACATTTCCGGCGACTGATTTTCAGGCTCGTTGCGCAGAACAATGTCTGCCTTGGGTGCGGGAGATACTATTTCCGCATCAGATGTTGGCTGCTGCTGTTCCTGCTGGGGCGGAACTGCCTTTTCAGCCATAGCAGCAGCCGCAAGAGAGGACGCGGACGTAAGGGCCTTTTCATAGCTCCCGGATATGCTGCCGATCTGAGCTTCAAGTGCGCCATTGACAAAACCTCCGTTGCTGCCCAACTTGATAAGCGCCGTATCCAGTGCGGCACCAATTCCCAGCGAGCATAATAGCCGTATTACGGACACAAAGCAGATAAGCATAGACAGCATTGCTGCAAACTCGCTGTTTTGACGCCGGTAGTATCGCAGCCGTCGCCTTCGCATGTATATCAATCCTTCCTCAGTACAGTAAGTGCAGTATATATCTATTCGGCAAACCACCGACATATGAACGCAAAGAGAATTAAAATATGTGTGCACAGTGTGGAATTTGGCAAAAATACTTTAAAAATATTAACTGTTTATTAATATATTTACAGGTTTTTGCTTGACATAAAGCCTTGGGAGAATTAGAATAAAATCGGAATAATCCGGTGTCGCTCCATTTTGATCGATGCGGCGCCGTGTTTTCTTTAATATATATTGTAAAGGAGGTAATAGCCCGACATGTCACCCACATTAATAGCGATCCTTTCGGCTTTGGCCGGTTTAGTTATAGGTGCTTTGATTATGTTTCCCATTGCGGTCAACTATCGCAAGCGGGTTGCTGAAAAAGAGATATCCAGTGCGGAAGAAGAAGCTAAACGCATAATCAACGAATCCATCAAGAACGCCGAAAGCAAGCAGCGTGAAATGCTGCTGGAGGCAAAGGAAGAGATCCACAAGAATCGTTCTGAGGCTGAAAAAGAGCTTAAAGAACGCAGGTCAGATGTCCAGAAGCAGGAACGCCGCCTGCAGCAGAAAGAAGAAAACCTGGACAAAAAGACCGAAGCAATCGAGAAAAAAGAGGAATCCCTCAACAAGAAACTGGCAAATGCCGATGCTTTGAACCAGGAGGTCAAGGATATAAAGGCCAGCCAGCTGAAAATGCTCGAAAAAATCTCCGGCTTCACCGTTGAAGAAGCCAAAGAATACATCATTAAGAATGTAGAAGCTGAAGTTCGTCACGAAACCGCTATGAAGATCATGGAGATCGAAACTCAGCTGAAAGAAGAGTCCGATCAGCGTGCCCGTGAAATTATAGCAACTGCTATCCAGCGCTGCGCTGCCGACCACGCTGCAGAAACCACCGTTTCTGTTGTTCCCCTGCCCAACGACGAAATGAAGGGCCGTATCATCGGTCGTGAAGGCCGAAATATCCGCTCCATCGAGACCCTTACCGGTGTTGACCTTATTATCGACGATACTCCCGAAGCTATCACCCTTTCCGGCTTTGATCCTGTGCGTCGTGAAATCGCCCGCCTGACTCTTGAAAAACTCATTGCCGACGGCCGTATCCACCCCACCCGCATTGAGGAAATGTATGAAAAATCCCGCCGTGAGGTGGAACACACCATCAAGTCCGAAGGCGAAAGAGCTACTTTCGAAACAGGTATCCATGGCCTCCACGGAGAACTGGTCAAACTGCTGGGACGCCAGAAATACCGCACCAGCTATGGTCAGAACGTGCTCAACCACTCCATAGAAGTTGCTCATATCGCAGGCCTTATGGCTGCTGAACTGGGCGAAGATGTTACTCTGGCAAAGCGTGCCGGCCTGCTGCATGACCTTGGCAAGGCTGTTGACCACGAAATGGAAGGCTCCCATGTTTCCATCGGTGTGGAACTTGCCAGAAAGTATAAGGAATCTCCCCAGGTCATTCACGCTATCGAAGCCCATCATGGCGACGTGGAAGCAAAGACTGTTATCGCTTGCCTTGTTCAGGCGGCAGACGCCATTTCCGCTGCACGTCCCGGTGCACGTCGTGAAAATCTGGAAAACTACATCAAGCGTCTTGAAAAACTTGAAGAGATCACCGGCTCCTTCCCCGGAGTTGACAAGTCTTACGCCATTCAGGCAGGTCGTGAGGTTCGAATCATGGTCAAGCCCGAAGAGGTTACCGAGGACAGCATGATCCTGTTGGCTCGTGATATCGCCAAGAAACTGGAAGACGAGCTGGAATACCCCGGCCAGATCAAGGTCAACATTATCCGTGAGACCAAGGCTGTGGATTACGCAAAATAACAATCAAAAGGCTGTTGCTTTCGCAACAGCCTTTTTCATTGTCTATAGCTGAGAAGTAACGTCATTGTTGCTTCTCAGCCTTAATTGTTTTTAAACCGTTCTTTTCAGTTCTTTTTAGGCATCAAACTCGACAGCGCAGGTGTGATGAAGCAAAATTTGCTATGGTTTTCAGAGAGCATTTCGATGGTGAGATCACAGCAATACCGATACCACCCCAGTGCTTAACATCAGCACCCAATAAACACTCCCAACAACCTTTTTCCCGCTACCGCCGTCGGCGATGACGGCGGTGGTAATAGGGGTTAGACAAGAATTCCGGAAAACTCAATTAGTAGCCAAACATACGGTTTATTGGGCAGTTATGATTATTGCCTTAACCTGTGTGTCCAATAGCTTTTGCCGAAAGCAATTATCTCTGCCAGCAGGCAAACCGGGACGGCGGCAGCGATATCCAATACAGAGTGCTGCTTGACAAAAGCCACGGACATACAAATGAGCACCACTGCCACTACCACAAAGCATTTCCACAGCTTTGATGAGTCCTTATATTTCAGCCAGGTTGAGGCAATGCCTAAAGAGTAGGAAACATGCAAGGACGGACACACACCTGTATTGGTGTCTACGCTGTATATGAAACCCATGAGACGGGTAAGGATATTGTCTCTGGGAAAAACTTCCGGCCGCAGATCCTGCCTGCTGGGGAATAAAACGTATATGGTTATCGCCACGACTTGAGTAACTATAATATACGTCATCAGCTGCTTAAAGAAAGAAGGATCATACAGCGCAAAATACAGCAGAGAAACGACTATCAGAACATACCAGAATACATATGCGATGGCGAAATACTCGCAGAAAGGTATCATGTCATCCAACGCACAGTGGATAGGAGAGCACTTTTCTGCAGGAATGAATCTTTCGGTAAGGAAGAAAAGAATGAAGTATCCTATCCATCCCCAAAGATATTTCAGGTGGGAGAATTGCGGTTCGTTTATTTTGCTCAGGCTGAATTCTTTATAATTAACAACAGGTCGTTTCATTTTCGTTTGCCTCGCCGGGAATGTTGGAAAGATAAAGCCTTTTGGGGACATTGTTATATGGAACAACTTTGTGTTCCGGCAGAGAGTAAGCCATACTCGTGATTTCTGCCATCAGACGGCTGCATATGCGCTGACGCTCTTCCTTGATGGGAGCATCGGCATTAAAACGTATTGCTTCACCGATATGCATTTGCCTGAGATCGGGAGCAAGGTAAAGGGGAACAAAGCAGGCTTCTTTGCCGGTCTTTTTGTAATGAAGACGGGCGATGTCGATAAACTTGTCCTGAAACTCGCATATGATATTGTTATACGGTTTGTCGTGTTCGGGGAAAATGATAAGGCTTGAGCCTTGTTCCAGCTTCTCGATGGAGGTTCGGAATGTGGTCATAAGCCGTGCATCCCTGTATACAGGAATTGTGTGAGCGTTATTGAATACGCATACGGAAAAGGGAGCGATGATGTACGAAAGAAACCTGTAAAACCAGCGGATCCGTTTGGGCTTTTTTGACCAAAAGTCCTGAAAAGCGTATGCCGGAACTTCTTTCAAATGCATCATCTGACCGGCGCACCAGATGTATCGGCTGCCCGGGAAATACAGTTCGCAGGCGATGGGACCGTTCATCTGACAGTGATTACCCACAACAATAAAGGGCTCGTCAGGCAGTTTTTCAGCCCCCACCACTTCAATTTTGGGATAGAAAAGCTTTACCAGACCCCTGATTGTTCTGTATAATAGAGATGTGCTTTTTTCCATATGCTCCGTCCTTTCATAGGGAGTACATACAGATTACCCCTCAAATATAAACTGAAACAAAACTTTATGCCTTGCGTTTGTTTCGATTCAGTTTAGAAAAAAACGTTATTATTTCTGATATGTTCGGAAAGGAATGCCATGATGGGCGATTCTGCAATTTGCGAACAGGACAAAAGGAGTTTGCGCTATGAAAAAGCTGTTGCTCGTTGTGAATCCCTGTGCGGGACAAAGAAAAGCAAAAAAACATCTGGCGGAGATCATAAGCGTTTTCAACCGGGCAGGATATGAAGTGATTACACACATCACCGAGGGACAGGGTGACGGTGAGCAAGCGGTGATCCAATATGCACCTCAGGTGGATATGATCGTAGGATGCGGCGGTGACGGGACCTTCAACGAAACGGTTTCCGGCGTGCTGAAAAGCGGTACAGATGTACCTATCGGCTATATCCCGGCGGGATCCACCAACGATTTTGCTTCCAGCCTGAGAATACCGTCGGATCTGGCGCAAGCCGCCGAAGTGATTGCTGCCGAAAACGAAATGTACCTTGATGTGGGTTACTTTGAGGAAAGATACTTTACCTATGTTGCCTCGTTCGGTGCGTTTACAAAAACCAGCTATTCAACCCCTCAGGGACTGAAAAACGCTCTTGGCCATGCAGCGTATATTCTGAGCGGCATTCAGGAACTTTCTCAGCTGAAACCAAGCCGTGTCCGGTTCCGACTGTCAGACGGAACGGTTATGGAAGATGATTATATTTTCGGAGCCATAAGCAATTCCACCAGTGTGGGTGGAATTCTTACGATTTCGGAAGACTGGGTGGATCTTTGTGACGGCAAGCTTGAGCTTTTGCTTATCCGCACACCGAGGGATATTTCGGAGCTTACGGAATGTGTCCAGGCACTGAGACACCAGACCTACAATTGCAGTATGCTGACCTTTGTAAAAACGGACGGACTGAGTATTGATGCGCCTGAAAATATGGACTGGACACTGGACGGAGAAAAAGAGAGCGGCAAAAAGCACATAAATGTTGAATGCCTGCACCGTGCAGTTCGGGTGTGCTGCAAAGATTGAGACCGCTGCGCACGGCAGTACAGATAAATGAGGTGACTTGGATGTTTCGGATACTGGTTGTTGATGACGATAAAAATACACGCATTTTGTTAAAAGCCGTTCTGGAGGCTGAAAAATACACTGTTTTCACAGCGGAGAACGGAGAAGCTGCGCTGGATATCATGGACCGGGAACATATCGACCTGGTGGTTCTTGATGTTATGATGCCCAAAATGGACGGTTATGAGTTTACGCAGAACCTTAGGGAAAACCAAAACAATTTGCCTATCCTGATGATATCTGCCAAACAGCTCCCGGAAGACAAACGCAGAGGCTTTATTGTGGGAACCGATGATTACATTACAAAGCCCATCGACGAAGAAGAGATGCTTCTTCGCATCAAGGCTCTTTTGCGCAGGGCACAGATAGCCAGCGAACGCAGGCTGACTGTAGGGAGTGTTGTGCTTGATTATGATGCGTTTACGGTTTCCCGTGGAGGAGAAACACAGGAACTTCCCCAAAAAGAGTTTATGCTTTTGTACAAGCTGCTTTCCTACCCCGGAAAGATATTTACCCGCATCCAGCTTATGGATGAGATCTGGGGAGCAGAAAGCAATACGGGTTGGGAAACGGTGACTGTTCACATTGGCAGGCTGAGAAAACGGTTTGAGGGATGGAACGAGTTTGAGATAGTATCCGTCCGTGGTTTGGGGTATAAAGCGATAAAGAATGTCTAAAGCTGCTCGATGAAAATCGGGGGGTGCATCTTTTGATGTGAGGAGAGAGAAATGAAAAAACAGGAACGCCAGCACAGATTAGCCCTGACGCTTTTGTTTACGGCCCTGGTGCTGTGTTTTATGCTTGTGACCCTTATTGTGGTCGGCTTTGTGATTTACGTGCTGATACGTTTTGAAATACTGACAGGCCCTGACAATACCGTCCCGTCTGCGGCAAGGGTGATCATTATTTTTGGTTTGGCAGCTCTTGTTATCGGAGCGGGCATGACCTTCGTGTTCGGCAAGATACCGATGAAGCCGATAAACAGAATAATCAATCAGATGAATCGTCTGGCAGCAGGTGATTACCGGGCGCGCATAGATTTTGGCAGGTTTTGGGGCAAGCACTCAACCGTCGCTGAGTTTACAGACAGCTTTAACCGGATGGCCACTGAGCTGGAAAGCACGGAAATGCTGCGAAGCGACTTTATCAACAATTTTTCCCACGAGTTCAAGACACCTATTGTGTCCATAACGGGCTTTGCCAAGTTGCTTAAACGGGGCAACCTGAGTGAACAGGAAAGAACCGAGTACCTTGGTATTATTGAGGAAGAGTCTGTTCGGCTCTCTCAGATGGCGACCAACGTGCTGAATCTGACCAGAATAGAAAACCAGACAATTCTGACGGATGTAACAACATTCAATCTATCTGAACAGCTGCGGGACAGTGTACTTCTTTTGGTTGAAAAATGGGAAAAAAAGAACCTTGACATTGGTATTGATATGAAAGAGCATAACATCGAGGCAAATGAGGAACTGCTTAAACAGGTTTGGATAAACCTGCTGGATAATGCGGTGAAGTTTTCGCCGGACTATGGAGATATCGAGCTGAAGATTGAAGAAATGGAACAGACACTGCGGGTATCTGTTGCCAATTACGGGGGTGACATACCGCCCGAGTTCCATAAGCGGATATTCAACAAATTCTATCAGGCAGACGAATCTCATGCCTCCGAAGGAAACGGCATTGGCCTTGCAATAGTTAAAAGTGTCGTTGGACTGCACGGTGGTGAAGTCGGTGTTGAGAGCGGGAGCGGTAAGACCACATTTACCGTAGAACTGCCAAAGCTGCAAAGGGTTTAGTTTGAGTTTAGAATCAGCGTACAAACCGGAATAACAAGGAAAAACGAAGGATAACAATAAGGGGGAGGAAAAAATGAAACAAAAACAATCCGTTTGGCAGGCTGTAAAGTTTACGCTGTTTTCAATTTCTGCCGGAGTGATCCAGATAGGGCTGTTTGCGATCCTTGAAATATTCATAAAGGATTACTGGATACCGTATCTGATATCCTTGTGTGCATCCATTTTGTGGAATTTCACGCTGAACAGAAGATACACCTTCAAATCCGCCGCAAACATTCCTGCGGCAATGGCTAAGGTGTTTGGGTTTTATCTTGTATTTACTCCACTGTCCACATATCTTGGGGATTTGGCGGAAAGCCATGGTGTAAATGATTTTCTGATCCTTGCGATAACCATGATCTGCAACTTCGTGCTGGAATTCCTGTTTTGCAAATTTGTTGTCTACAGGGGAAAAGAAAACACGCTAAAGAAATGATAAAAAACCAACAGGGAGCGTCAAAACCTTTGCGTTTTGCCGCTCCCTGTTGTATTATTTTGTTAGAAGTTTATTTTGAGTTTAGAGATATTGATTATATTCAAAATGTATAACTGAAAAAGTGACCGGCTGCCTGCAGGTGCGCTTTGGTTATCAGAGAGAAGGAGAAGGATTATGGGTAAAAGAATGGGCGACCGAAAAGACGGAACATATTTGAAAAACATCAGTTCCATGCATACCATTATGCCGCTGATGTATCCCAATCGATGCGACAATGAGGCGTTTATCAGCGAACGCATTGACCTTACAAACATCAATACATATCTGGAAAAGAAAAATGCGGATAACCCCGAATATGCGTACAACCTGTTCCAGATCATGGTCACAGCGATGCTGAAGACCATCACTTTGCGACCCAAGATGAATAGATTTATCGCCAACAAAAGTATGTATCAGCGCAATGAGGTCACAGCTTCATTTACCGTAAAAAAACTGTTTGCCGACGATGGCGATGAGGCTCTGGCGAAGATCGCCACCACGGGCGAAGAGAATATTGATTCCATTCACAATGAGATTTACAGGCAGATATCTTTCTGCCGCAGTGAAGAAAAAGACCCTTCAACCGCCAGCATGGATTTCGTGAAGAAATTGCCGAGATTTGTTATCAAGCTGGTGGGCGTCGGCGCACGTTTTCTCGACAGACACGGGTGGATGCCCGGTGGAATTATTGCGACAGATCCCTTTTATTCGTCTGTGGTTCTGTCGAATCTTGGCTCCATCGGACTTCACGCCGGGTATCACCATCTTACCAACTGGGGTACCTGTTCCGTGTTCTGCGTAATAGGCGAGATAAAGAAACGCCCCTTTTACGATGAAAACGGCAGCGTGGAAATGAGGGAAAGCGTTGACCTTGGCCTGACTATCGACGAACGTCTTGCCGACGGATATTATTATTCAAAAACTGTCCGGCTGCTCCGTACTCTGCTGGAAAACCCGGAACTTCTGGAACTGCCGTTGAATTGCGAGGTGGATTATTAACATGAACAGCATTACGGCAAAAACTCCGTGGAAAGACCATATGGGAGATGTACCCATGCACCTTGACTATTTCGAAGGATCCATGTTTGAAATGGTGGAACAGGTGTCAAGCAAGTATCCAGACTATTTAGCTTTCGATTTTATGGGAAAGCCTGTCACATACCGCAAAATGGTTCAGGAAATCGAAACCTGTGCCAAAGCACTTAAAACCATTGGCATCCGTGAGGGAGACAGGGTAACTATCGCTATGCCCAACTGTCCCCAGGCCATTTATATGTTTTATGCGGTGAACCTTGTGGGCGGCATTGCAAACATGATCCATCCGCTGTCGGCGGAAAAGGAAATAGAGTTTTATCTCAATGAATCCCAAAGTATAACGGCTGTCACGCTTGATCAGTTTTATCACAAGTTTGAACGGGTGCGCCAGAATACAAAGGTGGTCAATCTGGTCATTGCCAGCATAAAGGACGCTTTGTCAAAACCTATCAAAGCCGGATATATGCTGACGGAAGGCCGAAAGATAGAAAAAATACCTGAGGATGCTCCGGTCATTCGCTGGTCGGAGTTCATGAAACTCAGCCGGTACTGCTTCTACAACTATAAGGTGGAGCGGAAGTCGAATGATCCTGCGGTAATACTCTATTCCGGAGGAACAACCGGGACCACAAAGGGTATCGTGCTGACAAACAAAAACTTCAATGCGCTCAGTCAGCAGGTAATAGCGGCCAATCAGATGTTCCGTCCCGGCGATAAAATGCTGGCAGCCATGCCGCTGTTCCATGGGTTCGGACTTGGCGTGTGTATCCACACCATGCTGACCCAGGGCGGGAGATGCATTCTGGTGCCTCGCTTTACGCCGGAAAGCTATGCAAAGCTCATCGTTAAGCACCGCTGTAATTTTATTGCCGGTGTACCGACACTTTATGAGGCACTGCTCAGACTTCCATCTATGGATGGAGCTGATCTGAGTTGCCTTAAGGGAGTGTTCTCGGGAGGAGATTCTCTGTCCATTGAGCTGAAGAAAAAATTCGACAAATTCCTGTATGACCACAAAGCAGTGATTCAGGTGCGTGAAGGATACGGCACCACCGAAACGGTTACGGCGTGCTGCCTGACTCCGTCCCATATGGCAAAAGAAGGAAGCATAGGCCTGCCTTTTTCCGACACTTATATCAAAATTGTTGAGCCCGGCACCGATAAGGAAGTACCGTACGGCGAAGAAGGGGAGATCCTTCTGGCGGGACCTACCGTTATGAAGGGATACATGAACCATTCTGAGGAAACTGCCGAAACTTTGCGAACTCACAGTGATGGCCTGACCTGGGTCTATACCGGTGATCTGGGTACGATGGACGAGCAGGGCTTTGTGTACTTCAAGGGACGTGCCAAACGCATGATAATCACCTCGGGATACAATGTCTATCCCGGTCAGATGGAAAACATTCTGGATGCCCATGAGTATGTGCAGATGAGCTGTGTTATAGGCGTTCCGGATGCCTACAAAATGCAGAAGGTCAAAGCCTTTGTCAAGCTGGCTCCCGGAGTTGAACCTACCGAAGAGACAAAACAGGCCATATTTGACCATTGCAAAAAGAACGTAGCCAAATATGCCATGCCGTATGACATTGAGTTCCGGGAAGAAATGCCTAAAACTTTGGTCGGAAAGGTTGCTTACCGCGTTCTTGAAGAGGAAGAACTGAACAAGCTGAGCAGTCAGGAATAGCGGAAGGATGAAGTAACAATGCCGGTTGAAAAAGCCGAAAAACATCAGTTGGAACAAAACAGAAAAAGCATATTCCGGAACCCCCAAAGCTGATAGGACTTGGCTTCTGTGTGCTATTGTTATCGTGCTTGTAAAGGAACGTCAGGTACTGAATAACATAGAAAAGGCGATTCCGCACTGATGCAGGAATCGCCTTTGTTTATGAGAACCGGCAAGCGAGGCGGTTCATTTATTCTTTTGAAATACAAATGGGTTTTCATGGGAAATATTCTGTGGACTCTAGCACTGACAACACAGAAATATTGTCGCCATAGCCCACCGGTATATAAAAACTCCAACAACTACCCACCCCACACTTTTTCCCACACCAAACAGAAAAAATGAAATGGTTTCCCACACTTTTCAAAATACAGGTGTGGTGACATTTGAACTGTGATTCAATAAAATTGATTTAAAGTCCGGCGGAGTATGAAGCTCGCCAGAATTCATTTTTTTTAAGAATACTTAAAATAATGAGCAAAATAACAGGGGGGATATTAATGGGTTTGTTTGACCAACTCAAAAACGCAGCAGTTTCTTCGGTGAAAAAAGAAGCTGTAAACGCAGTAAGCAGAGCGGCAAAAAGTGTGGGAAATTCAAAAAATCGAAGTGAAAGCTTCACTTTCAGCACACTGCCCACCGATGCTGCTCAGCTTCAGGCGCTTCCGGAGGCGACCTTGGATTCGCCTTTCAAAACGGCAGCGCTGACCATTGCCGTGCTGTGCCATTATGAACAGGACGTTCAGGCAACAATGGAAATGCTTGATTTCCTGAAAGGTCCCGGAGAAGTCAGCACATATGAAAAGCAGTTCATCCGTGAACGCCTGGAAGGCAAGGGCTATAAGGTGCGCTCATTCTTCAACGGAGCCACTGTTGCCAACGGATATACACCAGAATTGCCTTACACAATAAGCGTATCCGAAAACCCCTATTCTTACCCCGATGAAAACTGGGCAACGCTCTATGTTACCAGTGCCGGGGCAGACTCGCCAAGAGGAATCAAGATGCGGAAAAAACCATCCACCGGACAGTGGTTCCTCAACGAGATCCAGTGCCTTTCGGATATCAGAGTGCCTGCGGAAGAGGATCCCTGGGCATAACAGGAATTCAGAGAAAATGAAATAGAAGGAGTATTGATCATGGGTCTTATTAAAGCAGCATTGGGTTCTGCCGGCGGTGTACTTGCCGACCAGTGGAAAGATTATTTTTATTGCGATTCACTTCCTGTCGACGTTCTGGCTGTCAAAGGCCAGAAACGTGCTTCCGGACGTTCTTCCAATACCAGAGGAAGCGACAACATCATAAGCAACGGTTCTGTTATAGCCGTTGCTGACGGTCAGTGTATGCTTATCGTCGAACAGGGCAAGGTCGTTGATGTCTGTGCCGAACCCGGCGAATATACATACGATTCAGCCACTGAGCCATCCATCTTTACCGGCGAACTGGGCGACAGCGTAAAGTCTGTATTCCAGAATATCGGCAAGCGTTTCACCTTTGGCGGTGAAGCTCCCATGGATCAGAGGGTTTATTATTTCAACACCAAAGAGCTGATGGGCAACAAGTACGGCACTCCCGCCCCCATTTCCATCAGCGCACTCATTGACAAATCCATGTCCCGCAGACTCACCATCGGCATCCGCTGCTTCGGCGAATACAGCTACCGCATCTCCAACCCGCTGCTGTTCTACACCAACGTATGCAGCAATGTTGAGCAGGCATATACCCGCGATAACATCGAAAGCCAGATGAAAACCGAGCTGCTTACTGCCTTGTCTCCCGCTTTCGGCAAAATTGCTCAGCAGGGCATTATCTATTCCGACCTGACCATGTACACCATGGAAATGGCCGATGCTCTTAACGAAGTTCTTTCCAACAAATGGCGTGATCTTCGCGGTCTTGAGATCGTATCCTTCGGTATTTCCTCCATTCGTCCCGATGAGGAGTCCGAGAAGAAGATCCGCGAAATGGAATCCAGCATTTTCTATTCAGATCCCACCATGGCAGCTGCAACGCTGGTAACCGCTCAGGCAGAAGCCATGAAAACTGCAGCAGCCAACGAAGGCGGAGCTATGACAGGATTTTTGGGTATGGGCATGGCCATGAACGCAGGCGGCGGTATGAACGCCCAGAACCTCTTTGCCATGGGTCAGCAGCAACAGCAGGCACCTGCCGCACCCGCTGCCCCTGCCGCACCTGCCGCAGAAGGTTGGAAATGCTCCTGCGGTGCCACCGCCACCGGCAAATTCTGCCCCGAATGCGGCAGCAAGAAACCTGAACCCAAGCCTGCCGATGGCTGGACCTGTCCCAATTGCGGAGCAGCCGTTACCGGCAAATTCTGCCCCGAATGCGGTACCAAAAAGCCCGAACAGCCTGAGGGCTGGACCTGTTCCTGCGGTGCCGTAAACAAAGGCAAGTTCTGTCCTGAATGTGGTGCCAAAAAGCCTGCAGGCGTTCCTCAATACAAGTGCGACAAATGCGGTTGGGAACCCGAAAAGGGCGTTAAGCCTCCCAAATTCTGTCCCGAATGCGGCGACCCCTTCGATGACGGAGACATGGTCTGAGGCGTGATTTGATTATGAAAGCAAGAGTTATTCTGGGCCTGCTGCTGATACCGATGCTCATTTCGCTGGGTGGCTGCGCAGAAAAAAACATCATTGACGAAACACCTGTTCGGGTGATTTTTAACCGCACTCATGGATCAGTGTGGGGTGCACAGCTTTATATGGATATCTGTCCCGAAGAAATAACAACCGCTCGGTATTTCACAGACCGTTCTGTCAGTTGGGATCAGCTGTCCAGCGAAAACGTACCCATCACCGAAGAACAATGGAACGCCGTGGAAGCGGCTGTCAACGATCTGCGTCCTCTGCTTGAAGAGGTAAAAAAGCCATCATTGCTGAAGCGCATAATCAGCTCACGACATCCGACAGTTGACGGACACCTGACCCGCAGGCTCACGCTTGTTTTTGAAACGGGTGATGAGCTTCTGTCGATCGAATATGACTGCCCCCACAGCGATCAAACCACTGCACTGGAGCAGCTGCTTGAAGAACTGGCAGCGTTGATAGACGAAACAAATTTGAATGAGGAGAGTTGAAAATGGGTTTATTTGATGCTTTTAAGAAAAAAGAATGTTCAATATGCGGCGGCGAAATAGGCTTGCTTGGCAACCGCAAACTGGAAGACGGCAATATGTGCAAGGAATGTGCAAAAAAGCTCTCTCCCTGGTTTGAAGACAGACGAAGCAGCACTGTTGCCGAAATCGAGCAGCAGCTGGCTTACCGCGAAAAAAACCGCGAAGCTGTAGCCGCTTTCAATATCACTCGCTCTTTGGGCGACGATACCAAGGTTCTGCTGGATGAAGATGCCTGCAAGTTTATGGTCACTGACGCCAGAAAGCTCGAAGAAGCCAATCCTGACGTACTTGACTTCACTCAGGTCACCGGCTGTGAGCTGGATATTGAAGAAGACGCCGACGAAGAAATGCGCGAGGACAACGAAGGCAACAGCGTGAGCTACAATCCTCCCCGCTACAATTACAGCTATGACTTTAACATGGTCATCCGTGTAAACCATCCTTACTTTGATGAGATGCGGTTCCGGCTGAATTCTTCTTCCGTTGAAACCACCAACGGAACTGCCGTGCCTGCAATTCGCAAGCCCAATCCCAGACTCAACCACGAATACAGGGAATATGAAGATATGGGCAAAGAAATCAAAGAAGTGCTGACTCAGGAACGTCAGCGTGCCCGTGACGAAGCTAAAGCTGCAGCTGCTCCCAAAGCAGCAGTTACCTGCCCGTATTGCGGTGCCACCACTACTCCCGATGTCAGCGGCTGCTGCGAATATTGCGGCGGTGCCGTAAACGGCTGATTGCAATGAATAATAAGATGTTACTCATTGTTGTTCTGATACTGCTGGTGATTTTAATGGTCGGATGTTCAAACCTTCGTGCTGTTGATGATACAGTTCCGGAAATCGAGGAAGACGGATACACCACAACACAGACGGACGACAGTGCACCCAAAACCATTGAATCTACGGAAATTGTGTCATTTTGGTGCTGTTTCTCCACTCTGGCTTATGACGAGCCCGGAGATTTGGACAACAGTGTTTATGAACTGAATGCCACGCTGAAAGACGGTATCGTCACCTGCCGTTACAGCTCAAGCAGCGACGGCACAGACATAAGCTTTGACGCTGATGCATCCCTTATGCAAAAGCTGCAGGAGATCGTCGCCGAGTATGATCTGGCACAACTCAACGGCATTTACTCCGAAACAAAAGGTCTGCCCGATATGTACGGAACCGACCTGACGGTGGATTATGCCTCGGGCGAATGGATATCCGCATATAACAACGATGAAAATCTTTTATCCCTTGATGCCATGAACGCTTTGAAAACACTGTTTTACGAAGAAACTGTTCAGTGAATATGAAACAAGGAGACAAACGACCATGAAAAAGACATTAACTGTTTTGTTGATCCTATGCATGCTGCTGTCCATGGCAGCATGCCAGGGCGATACTATCAAGGATGCCGCGAACGATCCCGGCACCGATAGCCCCAATGCCGAAGCTCCCTATGTGGAGGAAGTACCTTCTTCCAACACACTCGACGCTTCCTCTCCCATCCCCGGTGATACCGGTACTCTTGAACTGACTCCCGTAACTTTTGAAAACGCAAACCTGACCCTGAACCTTCCCGAAGGCGTTACCGCCGTCGAAGAAGAAGGCACCGACAATAATGCCAGCATTCGTGTCAGCAGTGACGACGGCACATGGGTAATGTGGTTTGAGCCGTTTATTCGCGGAGAATACTCCCTCAGCTGGGCTGAAAGCAACCTGTACTATGGCGATGACTCCATAAAGCAGGACTGGTCTCAGGATATTCCCACCACTCTGGCAGGTTTCCCCGCCAGAGTATGGGCAAACAATATCCTCCCCGGCTGGCTGCATCCCGAAAACAGGGTGGATACTCCCGCTGTAGACATTCACATCGAATACGGAGAAACCCTGGTAGGTCCCTGGTATGGTATGCATGTCCGTCTGGAGACCCAGAACCCCACAGTTGACACCAATATTTATGAGATCCTCTATCTCCGCCATGTCCGTGCCGTCCTCAACAACTTTGAAGTTATTGCCACACCTGACGGTGTTGTGAAAACCGGCGGCGGCATCACCGCCACATTCCCGGCACGTTGGGAAGTTCTTGAAAGCGGTACCGGTCTTGTTACTGCTTTCCGCGGCACCGAACTCAGCGGCGGCATCAACTTCATCAGCTCCACTCCCGCAGACCCTGCCGAAGCTCTTTCCTACAGGGAGGGAGAACAGTTTACCACCACTGTCGGCGGCAGAGATTTTTACTGCACCGTTGAAGAAAAGGGCGATGACGAAAGCGTATATTACACCATGCAGATGTACTCTGATTTCAGCGACAGCCGCTGCCTGAGCATCTTCATGAACATGAGAGGCTATACGCCCGATGACTATATTGCTTTCCTCGAAGGTGACTTGTTTACCGGCATTGTGGAATCCATGGAAATTGACCCCAACGGTTATCAGGCTCCCGGAACCGGCAGCGTTGACGGCTTTACCAGCTATGTGGGCTTTGTCAACGAATACACCGGTAGCGACTCCGAAATCGAGATTCCCGCTTCCATCGGCGGTTACGACACCGTGGGCATCGAAATGAACGCTTTTAAGGACAACACCACCATCACCTCCGTGGTCATTCCCGAAGGCGTTACCACCATCGGCACCTGTGCCTTTGAGGGCTGCACCAATCTGGAAACCGTAGTGTTCCCCAGCACCCTCATGGAAATCGGAATCAGCGCATTCCGCGACTGTCCTAACCTGAAAGACGTTGTTCTGCCCGACTCCCTTGCCTTTGTTGGCGGTTCTGCCTTCCAGGGCTCCGGCACAGGCTCCTTCACAGGCTCCGGAGCCGAGTACAGCTACAACTGCTTCAAGGAAAGCACCTTTGACACCATTTCCTTCGCTGTGGGTGCTGATATTTCCGGCGACTATATCTTCAATGGCTGCGCAGCTACCGAGATCAACCTTCCCGAGGATTTGGAAGCTCTTGGCCAGGGTGCATTCTCCTACTGCCAGAATCTTATGTCCCTTGAACTTCCCTCCACCGTCAGATACATAGCACCTTACTGCTTCACCAACATGGGTTATCTGAACATAACCATGGGCGAAGGCCTTGAAGTCATTCCCGAAGGCTGCTTCAGCAGCACCACTCTTGATGTACTGGTCATCCCCGAAAGCGTAACCACAATCGAAAGCTACGCAATTTATGACGCCGCCTATGTGGTAATTCAGAATCCCGCCGTTGAGCTGGGCGAAAACGCCATTGACTGCGACTATCTGCTCATCAATGATGCAGACAAATTTGTGTTCCCGGACTACACTGCTTTCTGGGTCCAGGATCTGTATCTGGACAATGTTTATGATACCGCTAATATCCAGGGCAGCCTTGATGCTCAAGGTGTTACCTATCAGGCTTATCTGCCCGTAGACGCTACCGTTGACGAAGCCGCCGGTTTGGACAGCTATCTTGCCTCCATCGGCATGGATGAAATCGCCTGGATAGGCTCCGGCCAGTCTTTCCTGCCTTCGGAAACCGCAAACTTTATTGTCGAAGGCGACATTATCACCGGTGTTGAAAACGCTCCCACAGCACTGAGCTTACCCAACTTTGTAATGATCTATGACGATCCGTTCTGGTACTCTGTGCAGCCTTTTGGCATTGCTGACGGCGCATTTGCAGGCTCCGATGTCGCGGTTATTTACTTCCCCGGCAACTACTGGACGGGCACCGGCAGCAAAATACTTGAAGGCTGTGAAGCCCTGACCGATATCTGGTTCAATACCCTCATCTCCGAAGACATTGGTTACGGATATTACAGCGCAGACACCTTTGCAGGCATACCCGACGGCGTTACCGTCCACATCCCTGCATGCCTTACCGACGACCAGCGTGCCGCAACGGAACAGTCACTCCGCGACTGCGGATTACCCGAAACCGCTGTATTTGAATACTACAGCCTTCGGTAGTGTAAAAACCAATAAGCAATGAATTCACAGCACTGTCCGAAGATTTCTTCGGACAGTGCTGTGAAAAAATAACGCAGTCCTGCGTAGGAGAATGATGAATGGCAACCCAAATCACTAACTATCAATGTCCGGCCTGTACAGGTCCGCTGCAGTTTTCGCCCGAAACGGGAAAACTGAAATGTGAATACTGCGAATCTGTTTACGAGCCTGCCGACATCGAAGCTCTCTATCAAGCGAAAGAAGAAGCTGCTGCGGCAGCAGCTGCCCAAAACACCGGAGACACCAAATGGGATACCGGCAATCTTAACAGCGACTGGGGCGAAACGGCAGCCGAATTAAAGACCTACAGCTGTCCATCCTGCTGTGCGGAACTTATTTGCGACGCTTCAACTGCTGCCACAAGCTGCCCTTATTGCGGCAACCCCACAATAGTTCCCGGTCAGTTCAGCGGAGCGCTGAAACCGGACTTTATTATTCCTTTCAAAATGGATAAAGACGCCGCTGTAGCGGCTCTTAAAAAGCACTACAAGGGCAAATTCTTCCTGCCGAAAGCATTTTCGGATCAAAACCATATTCAACAGATTCAGGGAGTCTACGTTCCTTTCTGGCTTTACGACGGTGAGGCGGCAGGCACAGCCAGCTACAACGCTACCGTTGTTCGCCGGATGAAAAGAGGGGACTATGAGATAACGAAAACGGACCACTTTTATGTGTCCCGTGCAGGCTCCATCGGTTTTGAAAAGGTCCCCGTGGACGCCTCCACCAAAATGCCCGACGGGCATATGGACTCCATCGAACCTTTCGATTATTCCGAACTGAAGCCCTTTTCTACTGCATACCTCCCGGGATTCCTTGCAGACAAATATGACCAGAGTGCGGATGACTGCTCCCAGCGTGCCGATACCCGCTGCGAGCAAACGCTGGAAAACGAACTGGCCAAAACCGTTGTGGGCTACGCCACGGTTGTTAACACAGGTAAGAATCTGCATCTGAAACGGGGAAAGGTACACTATGCACTTCTCCCCGTATGGATGCTGAACACAAAATGGCAGGGGAAAGACTTCCTGTTTGCCATGAACGGCCAGACAGGCAGAATGGTAGGCGACCTCCCCGTTGACCGAAAGAAGTTCTGGGGAACTCTTTTCGGCCTTACAGCCGCACTCAGCGTGATCAGTTCCGCACTGATTATGCTGCTGCAGTAAGGAGGTGCGACATGAAACGTAAATTATCAATACTTCTGCTGATTGTGCTTTTGTCTGCCCTTCTTCTTGTTCCCGTACAGGCGGAAGAACAGCTGAGTTACGTAACTGACGATGCCGGTTTGCTGACCTATGATGAATGGATCGAGCTGGAAGAACTGTGTGATGCTGTGTCCACAAAGTATCAGTGCGGCGTGTACATAGTCACGGTGGATGATTTCACGGAGTTTGGATCCGACGATGTTTTCGAGGTTACATACGACATTTACCACGAATACACCCTGGGCAAAGGTGAGGAAAGAAACGGTCTTATTCTGCTGCTCAGTATGTATGAACGGGACTATGCCCTGTTTGTCTACGGTGACGATGCGGAATACGCCTTCAACATGACCGGTCAGATCATGCTGGAAGAGGAATTTTTGCCCTATTTCGGTGAAAACGACTGGTTTGGCGGATTTGAAGCATATGTTTCTACCTGCAGAGACTATCTTGCTTTGGCAGCCTTAGGAGAACCTGTCCGTGGGAATCCAATTTATTTGATACTTCCTGCTGTGGGCGTCTCTTTTATCATTGCGCTTATCATATGCCTCATTTTGAGAGCAGGAATGAAAAGTGTCCGCACCCAAACCGATGCCAATTCCTACGTTGTCGGTGCGCTTGAACTGACACAAAAACGTGACCAATATACTCACACCACCGAAACACGAAGAAAAATTGAATCATCTTCCGGTTCCGGCAGTTCAACCTCCCGAAGCGGAGGCGGAGGCTCCGGCAGATCCGGAAAGTTCTAAATTATACAAGCAACTTAAACACCATTTCAAGGAGGAAGAGAAATGAAATTCTGTCCTAATTGCGGCGCACAGCTTTCTGAAGGAATCAAGTTCTGTACTGAATGCGGTCAGAAAATAGTATCTGCACCGACACCTGCACCCGTAGCTGCACCCGAACCTGCACCTGCACCGGTTTATGCTGTACCAGCACCTGAACCCGCACCTGCACCTGAGCCGGTTTACGCAGCACCCGCACCCGAGCCCGCACCTGAGCCGGTTTATGCTGCACCTGCACCCGAGCCCGCACCTGAGCCGGCTTACACTGCACCCACACCCGAACCCGCTTCTGCACCGGTTTACGCTGCACCCACACCCGAACCCGCTCCTGCACCGGTTTACGCTGCACCCGAACCCGAACCTGCACCGGTTTACGCTGCACCCGAACCCAAACCTGAACCCGCTCCTACTCCTGCAAAAGCTCCCAAAGCCGAAAAAACTGCGACTCCCAAAGCTTCCGGCGGCAACAAGAAGCTGATTCCCATAATTGCCATAGCCGCTGTGGTTGTGGTTCTGGCAATTGTGCTTATCCTCACACTTGGCGGCGGCAAGGATCAGGGCGTTGAAGCTGACTGGGGCGTATATGAAGGCGTTTCCTGTGTTGAAGGCGGCAACGATCTGGGTGCCGACGGCGAATGGATCGAGCTTAAAGCCAAAGGCAAGGCAGAGATGGTTATCTTGGGCAAAGAATTCTCTGCCAAATGGACTCTCGATGGGGAAAACTTCGTTCTGAGTCAGGGCGGCGATGACTACAAAGGCACTTTGAAAGATGGTGTTATGGTCGTCGATATTCTTGACATGAAGTACACATTCGTCAAAGAAGGTGCCGCCGATTCTGCTCGGGAAGACACTCTTGCTCCGGAAGCCGATTCTGCTCCGAAAGCGGATGCTGCTGCTCCGGAATCAGGATCCGTATGCTATAAAGCCATTTCCGCTACCTCAGACGGGGAAACTCTCGATGCCGAACTTCTTGCCATGTTGGGCGGATGCTATGTTCAGTTCAACGGAGACGGAACCGGAAAGTTCTACGCTTTCGGAGATGTTACCGTTATCACTTACGACGAATCAAACATGATGGCAGAGGGCGAGACCATCCCCTATACCATAAAGGACGGCGTTATGACCTTCGGCATGGATGATGGATCCGAATTCGTTATGGAAGTTACCGATGAGGATCCTGCGGAAGCCGTACCCACTTTGGGCGATGATATTGACGAGCCCGATTCACCCACAGCTCCTGCGGTTGATGTCGAGATCCCCGACGACGCTTTTGTGTTCGACAACTATGCTGTCCGTTATATCGATGCTGAGCTTGCTGTTGACGAATACGGTGATGATACCGTTATCATCAACCTTGAATATATCAACAACTATACCGAATCCAACTCTTTCGCCTGGGCTTCTTGGTATACCATCTATCAGGACGGACAAGAATTGTTCCCCGCTTATATCTATATCAACGAATATGATACCATCAGCGACAATCAGAATACCGAGATCGAACCCGGTGAAACCTGCGAAGTAACGCTGACTTATGGTCTCATTAACACCTACGACCCTGTTGAACTTACGTTCACCGACGTTTACGACAGCAAAACCGAGACCGTTACCATCGATGTTTTCGGTCTTCCCAACAACGAAGCCAACATCTGGAGCTCCCTCGACGCTACAGGTATTCAGAAATGGGCGGGCGACTGGTACGGCTGGTGGATAATCGACACCGTTTGGGAAGGCGATGAATCCCTTGAAGGCAGCTGGTGGGACTGCTGCGCAACTCTCGAGCTTGATGCTGACGGCAACGGCCACTTCACTCTGTGGGACGAAAACTATACCAAGTACGATCCTATGGCAGAAGTTGGCATGACTGTTACCGATACCGACGGTGTGGGCCGATTTGTTTCCGAAGAAGGCTATTTCCTGGACGGAGATGTTGAACATGGCGACTGGCTGTGCTATTCTGATGACACATTCTACGGCGACGTTATGAACTTCAGCGGCGAATTCGAAAGTCCCGATGGCGAACTTGAGATATGGTACTCCGTTTATCTGCGTCCATGGGGCACCGATTGGTCCGACATTGAGACGGAAGAGCCTGAGATGATGCCTTATTACTATTACGACTGGTATCTGCCCCTCATCGAATCCGGTGAAACCGAAGCCCCCGAGTCTATCGGATATTGATTATTACATCAGGAGGAATGATCTATGAAAAGAATCTTATCTGCTGTTCTGGCAGCACTGCTGGTTCTGAGCCTTGCGGGCTGCAGCAGTCAGGAATCACTTTCAGATCTTCCCGGCAAAACTCCCGCACCCGAAGAATCCAGTGCTCCGCCTGCGGCAGTGCCGGAAAAGCCTGAAGAATCTGCAGCTGTCGAAATGCCCGAAGAGCAGGAAGCTTCGGAGGCTGAGCCTGCTGCGCCCGAAGCTGCTCCGGAAAAAGAAAAACCCAGCAAAAGTGAAAAGCCTGAACCCGAGTATGACGAAGAGGCATTTCTTGATCCAACAGACCACCCCAATGTCGGACCGGATTATTCCGTTTTCAATGGTGTGTACAGGGCAAAGCTGAGTCACGAAGGTGCCACCGAAAGCTACGTGCAGGTCACGGGTTACAACGATTTCATCACCTTGGAATTTTTCGACCTTTACGACGGTTCTGTGTTCTCATTCTGGGTGGAAGAGTTCTGGCCCGATGAAGACGGCTATTCCGACGATGAAATGATTTCCGTCATGGGTGAAAGCCAGATGTTTTCGCTTCAGTCCTATCCCGATGCTTATACCGGTCTGCCCAAAAACCGCTGCATTACCATCACCGATGACGGTATTGTTCTCAATTACGACGATTCCGATGCCGAATACTTTGTCAGTGACGATTCATTTGACCGGGGCCACACCTCCGCCGAGGAACTTGGAAGAATCCTTTCCGAAAGCTTTGACGCAAATCTTGATTTCGGCAAGGTTAAAGACAGCAAAGACCTGGTGGGCAGCTGGATATATTGGAACAGCTGGGATGTGGGCTGCTTCACCCTCGATAAAGACGGCAGCTTTGAGTTTATCTGGAAAACTCCCCGCGAGCCTGTGGTCATCTATAACGGTGCCTGGGGTCTCGACAGCTCCACCGGTGAGATCAAGATCATGGCAGAACGTGCCGGTTACGGCACCATGCCGACCGTTATGACCTGGACATGGGAATTTGATTCCGACGGCTCTGTGTATATTCATGATGTGGACAGTGCTGTGCTGGGCGAAGTAGACGATATGGCTTATTTCTTCCCGATGAAATATGATTTCTTTACCGCAATTGACCAGAACCACGCCCAGGGATATCTTACCAACTACTGCGACTACCACGACGGCTATACCGATATGAACGGTCTGTATGAGGAATACACCTTCTGCCTGCCCCAGCTTATTGGTGCCGGCCGTGCGGAACAGGAGATCAATCGGGAGATCCTTGAAATCTTTGAACCCATCATCGATGAAGAACTGGAATATATCCGCAACAAAGACTTCCTGTCATTCAACTGTGTGGACTACGCCAGCTGCGTTTTTGAAGATATCCTGATAATCCATGTTTTTGCCCACGGCGTAATTGATTGGGAAGAGCATCATGTATATTACATTGATCTCAATACCGGCGAAAGACTCTACCCGAGGGATATTATTCTTGACGTTCTTATGTTTGATGAGAATTACTTCCTTGACACGGTTCGTGAAGAGGTTGAGGCCATATTCATCGATACCTTCTCTGAAATACCAGAGGCGGATCGCCAGCTTTACGGTTACTATGACTGCCTGAACTGGACAGTGTCTGACGAAGCCGTCAATCTGGATATGCCCATATACATCAACGAATACGGTGACATCTTCATCTTTGCAAGAATCGGTTCCATGGCTGGTTCCGGGATTATGTGGCATATAATCACTCCGTTTGTCCTGGGCGAGGGATAAAAATAGGGAAAAGCTATCCGAAGTCTTGCAAAAACACGAAAAAGTGTTATACTCAATATCACCATAAAGAGTGCGCGAGAGACAAGCTCGTTGACCGCACAGCAACCTGCCGGGAGGTAAGGTGCTAAAGCTTGACCGATGGGCGATATAATAAAGATAAACAGCTCCATCGGCAACGATGGGGCTGTTTTTGTGTTTCTTTATGGATAAACAATCATGGAGGAATACAAATGCAAACAAACATTGTAATCCATGTGCCGCATTCGTCCACGTGGACACCCGAAAAACACAAGGGAGAGTTCCTTGAAAACACTTTGCCCCGGGAGGTTCTCAGAATGACAGACAGATACTGTGACGAACTTTTCAACTGCGGGGATATGGTGGTGTTTCCCATCAGTCGACTGGTGTGCGATGTCGAGAGATTCCGTGACGATGAGGTGGAGATGATGGCAGGAAAAGGAATGGGAGTTATATATACAAGGGATTCAGAGGGCAATGAGTTTCGAAAAGTGTCTGCCGTGGAGAGGTCACAAATACTGCGGGGGTACTACGACAGGCACCATGAACTGCTGACTTTAAACGTCCAAAGGAAACTGGAGGAACTCGGCAGCTGCCTGATAGTGGACGGCCACTCTTTTTCGGCCGTTCCGCTGCAATATGAAGATGACCAAAATGAGCATCGGCCGGATTTCTGCATCGGCACCGATGACTTTCATACACCTGATCATCTTGCACATACGGCAGTTGCGTTCCTGGAAAAGAAAGGTTATACTGTTGCTGTAAACAGACCTTTTTCCGGGACGTTGGTTCCGGAAAAGTACTATCGCAAAGACCGACGGGTGCAGTCGGTAATGATAGAGGTCAACCGTGGATTGTATATGGCTGAGAACGGCGGAAAAAACGAAAGCTTTGAGAAGATTTGCCAGCTTCTGAAAGAGCTTATTGACAGGCTGAAAGGCGGGATATGAATGCCCTTTGAGATAGTTCGGAACGACATTGTAAATATGCAGGTTGATGCCGTTGTAAACACGGCTAACCCAAAACCCATCATTGGCTACGGCTGCGATGCGGGAATACATCAAAAAGCCGGTCCGATGCTGCTTAAGGCAAGGCAGGAAATCGGCGACATATATGTGGGTGACGCAGCAATAACTCCGGGGTTTGACCTTGATGCAAAATACGTTATCCATGCGGTAGGCCCTGTCTGGCAGGACGGGAAGCATGATGAGGAAAAGCTGCTTCGGCGGTGCTACGACAGGGCTTTGCAGCTGGCGCTGGAAAGCAAGTGCGAGTCTGTGGCTTTTCCGCTGATTTCGGCAGGGAACCACGGGTTTCCCAAGCCGCTGGCACTTCAAACTGCCATAAATGCATTCAGCAGCTTTTTGCTTGACCACGAGATGCAGATTTATCTTGTGGTGTTCGGCAAAGACGCTTTTGCGCTGTCGGAAAAGCTGTTCAACTCGGTGTCAAACTATATCGACGAGAATTACATACAGGATAAGATCCTGGACGAATATGGAATTGCCAATAAACGTGATGTTCGTGAGGCGGAGCTTGAGCAGCTTCAGCGGGCGATGGAACGGCAAAGCTATCTGCGCAGGAGTGCTGAAGAAATTGAATTCTCAATGTCTGTGGCAACGGAAGATGATGAAGCCCTTGACCTTGACGAACTTTTGCGGCAAACCGATGCGGGGTTTTCCGAAACGCTGCTGAAACTCATTGACCGCACAGGCAAAAAGGATTCGGAAATCTACAAAAAGGCAAATGTGGACCGTAAGCATTTTTCAAAAATCCGGAACAACCCAAATTATAAGCCGACAAAAACCACTGCGCTGGCTTTTGCCGTGGCACTGGAACTGAGCCTTGAAGAAACAAAGGATTTCATCGGCCGTGCAGGATTTGCCCTGACCCACAGCAGCAAGTTTGACATTATAGTTGAATACTTCATCAGCAGCGGCAACTATGATATGTTCGAGATAAACGAGACACTGTACGCTTTTGATCAGATGCAGCTGGGAAATTAAATGTCGCCCGTCATGCGACCAAAACCTCCTTCGGAATCGCTAAAATAAAAGCGAAATCACGAAGGAGGTTATTTATTATGACAGAATTGGTATTTATCATCGACCGCAGCGGTTCCATGAGCGGACTGGAGAAGGACACCATCGGCGGCTTCAACTCCATGATCGAAAGACAGAAGAAAGAGATGGGCGAAACGCTGGTGTCCACCGTGTTGTTTGACAACGAGAGCGTGGTGATCCACGACAGACTTACGCTGGAAAAGGTTCCGCATATGACGGAAAGGGAATACTTCGTTGGCGGCTGCACGGCATTGCTTGATGCTATAGGCGGAGCGATCCGCCATATTGGCAATGTCCATAAGTATGCAAGAGAGGAAGATGTACCTGAAAAAACCTTGTTCGTCATAACCACCGACGGTTACGAGAACGCCAGCAGACGCTACGATTATGACAAGGTCAAACATATGATACAACGGCAGAAAGAAAAGTACGGCTGGGAGTTCCTGTTCCTTGGTGCCAACATCGATGCCGCAGCAGAAGCGGAACGGTTTGGCATCAACGCCGACCGTGCAGTGAACTATCATAGTGACGAAGCAGGAACGGCGCTGAATTACGAGGTTCTCAGCGATCTGGTATATTCCGTGCGCATGGGCGTGGACATCGAGCCGGACTGGAAAGAACGCATTGACAGAGATTATAAAGAGAGGGGACGGTAATATGTATGGAGCCATTCTGGGAGATATTGTGGGCAGCCCTTTTGAGTTCGATATGGGCGACAAAAGCAAGGAGTTTCAGCTGTTTTCAAAGAAATCCGAATTTACCGACGATTCCGTGATGACTCTGGCGATCTATAAGGGGATCATGGAAGCCGAAAGCAGTGATGATGAATCGATCAAAACAAGCATGGTGTGCGCCATGCGTGAGCTCGGGAGAAACTATCCGAACGCCGGTTACGGACTGCGGTTTTCCAGATGGCTTGACGCAGATGAGCCTCAGCCGCCATATCACAGCTATGGCAACGGTTCAGCCATGAGAGTGTCATGCGTTGGCTGGATGTACGAAACCTTGGACGAAGTTCGGCACATGGCAAGGCTTACCGCAGAAGTGACCCATAACCATCCCGAGGGTATTGCCGGTGCGGAAGCTGTTGCAAGTGCGATCTTCCTTGCCCGGAGAGGGAAAAGCAAAGGGGAGATAAAGGAATACATAGAAATGACCTTTGATTATGACCTCAGCCGTACCTGCGATGAGATCCGTCCCACATACAGCCATGTGGAAAGCTGCCGTGAAACCGTACCGGAAGCCATAACAGCATTTTTGAAAGGGGAGAGCTTTGAAGATGTTATCAGAACCGCAGTTTCTCTTGGCGGCGACTGCGACACGCTGACTGCCATAGCGGGCAGCATTGCTGAGGCTTACTACGGAATTGACGAGGACTGGAAAAAGGCGGCGTATTTTTACCTGACAGCCGACCTGTCCTTACTGCTTCGGGATTTTGACGTAAGATTCGGTGACTACCCTCTGTACCGGATTGATCCGGTGCATGAAGCCATTGTTTTTGCTGCCCATGCTCACAATGGGCAAAAGCGCAAAGGCACCGATATCGACTATATCACCCATCCGCTGGAGGTGCTGCAGATACTTACCTCCATGAACGCAGGCCGTGAGCTGCAGGCGGCGGGAGTTCTGCACGACACAGTTGAAGATTCGGGGGTTTCGATAACGGAAATACAACGCATATTTGGCGGAAGAGTTGCGGCCTTGGTGGAGAGCCACAGCGAAGATAAAACCAAAAGCTGGCAGGAACGCAAACAGCAGACTCTGGACGACCTTACCGAAGCCGAAAGAGATGTAAAGCTGTTGGTGATGGCAGATGCGGTGGCAAATCTTCGCAGCATGGTTTCGGATTATGCGCAGATTGGGGAGAAACTTTGGGAGAGGTTCAACGTATCCAAACAGCAAAAAGGCAAGTATTACAGCGATATGCAGGATCTGATGTTTGAATTGCAGCATGATAGTGAGGCAAAGTTGATTTACTGGGAGTTCGTTGACCTGTATAAGGATCTGTTTGTGGATTTTCTGGTAGACGAACAGCAGGGGGAGATATATCAGAAAGCCTGCGGAACGGCAACCCACGTTTTCAGAAAAAAAGAGGGTGACTGGGAACGGTTCAGAGGAGAAGTTCCCGAAACTGCGGTCAGATATCCAAGAGTAAAGGCGGAACGCCTGGAAGATTTGTGGCGGGGAATGCGCAGAAAATCATTATCAGGCGCATCATATATTCCACGGCGGAATATATGAGCAGGAAAAGAGAATTGCTCCGCATATAGTGCTTCCTTATAATAGGTGTATACAAACCTATTACAGAAGAAGGAGACACAGAGTTATGAAGATGAACAAGCTGCTTGCGCTGCTGCTGGTGCTTTCCATGGTTTTCGCCGTTCTGGCTGGCTGTGGCAAAAGTGAGGCAGGGGAAACCGCTGAGGAAGCCCCTGCGGAGGAAGCTGTTTCCGAAGCACCCGCTGAGGAAGCCCCTGCCGAAGAACCTGCCGAAGAGGAAACTCCCGCAGTGGAAGAAGCACCCGAAGAACCCACCTATGAGAGAGTATCTGTGGAGCTGCCCCTGTTTGAGGAGACCCGCACCTACACCATGTTCAATATGATGCCTTTCTTTATGAATGGCCTCATATCCGACTATTCCAATGATATCAACACCCTGCGTCTGCTGCAGGAATACTGCAACATCAAGATCGAGACCCGTGTTGTGGGTGACAGCGTTATCAGCGAGCAGTTCAATCTGATGTGCGCTTCCGGTGATTTGACCGATATCATCTACGGTACCGCCAACTATGCCAAAGGCTATGACGCCGCTATTGAGGACGAGATCATCATCGACCTTTATGATGTGGCCAATGAGTACGCACCCAACTTCATGTACTTCCTGAACACCGACGAGGCTATTCGCAACGAACTGATCACCGATAAGGGCGCACTGCCTGCCATCGCAACCATCTATAAGGACGCAGGCTGCGAAAACGGCGGCATTCTGCTCCGTGGCGACTGGCTCCGTGAACTTGGTCTTGAAGAGCCCAAGACTGTGGACGAACTCCATGATTATATCCAGACTTGCATAAACGAATATGGCTGCCACGGTATCTGCATGGGCAACCCCATGGGAAACAACAAGGCTGATGACGTTATCTACGGTTATGCTTATGATCTCCACCCCGGTGATTACAACATTATCGACGGCGAAGTGGTATTTTCCTACCTGAACGATTCCTATTACGACTACATCAGCATGATCACCGACTGGTATGCCGACGGAACCATTTATACCGACTTCTACACCGCTTCCATGGGTCAGCCCGACAAGTTTTTTGCAGGCGGCAAGAGCCCTCTGGTAACTGCCACCGCAGCAAACCTGGCTACCATCGAAAGTTATAAGCTGGACGATTACGATTACGAGATCCTCCCCATCGAAGCTCCGAAAGTCAACGCAGACGACGAACTGCACTTCAGCTGGACCGACACCCATTCTCAAATCAAGAGCAGAGATACATGGGCGATCTCTGTAGCCTGTGAAGATCCCGAAGGCATTATGATGGCTGTCAACTATCTGTTCTCCGAGGAAGGCGAACTGATGTTCAACTACGGCGAAGAAGGCTACAGCTTCGAGTATGATGAAGAGGGCAATCCCCATTACACTGAACTGGTCACCAACAACCCCGATGGACTTTCCTATATGGATGCCTGCTTCCTCTTCGTTTCTGCAGCAGCTTCCAACCACATGCCCGGCATTCTGGATCTGAAAGCAACTTACTACTACTTCGATGAATCCCAGTGGAATGTGCTGGAAACTTTCAGCACCTGTGATGCCGACGGTTCCTACAACATGCCTCAGGGTGTAGCCCTGTCTGCAGAGGAAAACGAGGAATACTCATCGCTGTATTCCGATGTTTCCACTTATGCTTCCTCCGAGATCATGAAGTGGGTCATGGGTCAGGCAGAGCTTACCGAAGAAAGCTTCCAGGCTATGCAGGATAATATTATCGGAATGGGCGGCGATCGTATGGAAGAACTGTACCAGGCTGCTTATGAGCGTTATCTGCAAAAGTAATCAATTCAAATAGTTTAAATCCCCTGTCCGGCAGTTCTGGCCGGACAGGGGATTTTTATGTTATTGGATCATTTTAAACTCCGTCAGCATGCTTTGCCTGAATAGAAGGCACAGGATACTGAAAAACGATCTTTTTCCGAAGAAAGAGTCAGGCATTTTTTGAAGGAAGCTCAACCACGGCATAGCATTCCGCAAAAATGCCGCCTTCGATCTCTTCGCACCAGACAACAAGATCCACATAGTGCTTGCCGTCTTTAATATATTTGTCGCAGACATAGCCTTTGGTAATGGCTATGTCGCCAATGTATCCGTGAGTGTTCATGAATTTCCCGGCCTCTTTCAGATAAGGAACCTTCAACAAATAGCTGGGACGGTCAAAGTTTTCGGGGAACATATTGCGTCCGTGGTCCATACAGAAAGACAGTCTCCAGCAAAGCTTGTAAAGCCAGCCGTCATCACCCATCCAGTTAGTCACGAACTTTGCGGCAAGGTTTCTGCCAACGGTGTTCTGGAAAGATGCACGTTTATTTGGGTGGGGAGGAGTGTTGTCCTGACGAGGGGGAGGTCCTGCCATACCGCCGCCTTTGGTTTCAACGGAAATTATGCCGTATTCGTCTTTTTTTAGTTCGGTTTTTGGCGGCTCCATGGGACCGCCGGGCATACCGGGGATGACATCCATTACGATAGGCTCGCCCATAAGCACGGTTCTGGCTTCAACAGTCATGCTTCCGGGCATGGGGCCGCCTTTCTTACCGTCGGTGTATGGGCCGTCGCAGGTCCAGGCAGGCTCGTCACCGATATTGACATCTTCCCAGTAAAGAGTTTCACTGCCACGGATATATTCCCCGGCCCAGATGCCTTTGATAAGATCATAGTCCTCGTCTGTATACACATGGCGGGGGCGCTCCGTATCCCAGTTGTTGTAGGTGGGATAGTAAATGGAGCGGGGACCGTCATAATCATCAACTTTGGAGTAATCCTCGGGCACTTTGAAAGTTTCAATGCCACGGTAAACACCGGAGATGAGAACCTCGCCGTTTTCGTTCCTGAGCTCACCTGTTCCGGTGGCACGGAATCTGCGCACCTTGCTGCCGTTGGGGTCGGTGATGTCTGTTATGTACTGGCTGGTGATGGCACTGGAGATATAGTCGCCCTCGAAAATGGGTTTGTGGAATGTAAGTTCGTGATCAAGACCACGCTCAGTGGGTTCTTCGCTGCTTATCCAGACATCGGTGCCTCTGGGCATCAAGGGAAACAATGCACCGCATTCCTGACTCATGGGAGCAGCCATGAGCTTGCCCCATTTTGTTTTTCTGGCGTAATCGGCATCGGTATACAGGGGGTTTCTTGCGTTGACACTCTTGTTGGCAGTAAGCACATCGTTTCGTCCAAGGACGTTTTCAATATGACCTATACCGCTGTTCAGCTCCATGCCGCCGACGCCTTTATAGCCGGTGGCCTGCCTTGCCAGCTTTTGCTGTAGGATCTCCTCGTCGCCGGAGAAAAAGTCGTTGGTTTCGTTCAGCAGCTGCTGTTCCTTTTCGTCGTATATGCCGGGATAAACGGTTTTGAACTCTATGCTCATTGTATTTCCTCCTTGTTTTGGTCAGTCGATAAACTGGAAGAAAGACTGACTGTCGTCCCAGGTGTCGTAAGGCATGGGCAGCGGCGGATCTGCCACAGCAGGGTTCCAGGGCTGATATCCCATTTCGTAAAGGGCGTATTCCTTTGTGATGCGCCGTTTGTTCAGGATTTTTTCTTCTTCCTCGGTGAATTTGGGCAGTCCGAAGTTCATTTTGTTTTTGTCTGCATCGTCGGAAGCCTTATCGGTACCGTCGTTGGAGAGTTTAACGTCCAGGTCAAAACCGCCGGGACAGCCTCTGAACCGCCAAAGCTTCCATTTGCCGTTTTCTCTGCAGAATTCGGCACAGATTTTTCCAACGGAAACGGAAGGCTGGGGCTTGCCATCATTATCAACGTGGCAAAGAACATTAAAGGTCATCCACACGCCCTGGGCCGTCTGGCGGTCTTTTGCGATCTCAATAAAGGGAGTGCCCAGCATGTTGACAACACGGTATCCGACCTTATCTTCCTCTGTAAGTTCCATATCGTACACCCTGTTGACTATCTCCCGCTGTTTTGCCCTCAAAGCTTTGGTGTTGTTTATGTAGTAATATGCCACACCTTCGGGAGTGGTGTTGCCGTTATAGTAAGCGTCCTGCTTTTCTTTTGTCCAGAAAGTTTCGATTTCGTACGCCTGGTCGTGGGAATTGTAGCAAAAACAGTGACCGGCCATGCAGTTGCAGATCTCACGGTAGTCATCTGCCCGGGCGGCGTCTTCCTCCAGCTTTTCAATTCGTTTCAGTAAAGCCTCTGTATTGATGTTTTCCATAATTGCCCTCCAAAACACATATTGATCGTTTAGATAACTAATGTTTGCTGACTATACGCTAACACAAAATGGCCCGGGGCGCAATAAGCAGTTTTTGTTTTGTTCCTATTCGATGAGAAAACACCTGTGAGAAAGGGATTTGAGCTGCTGAACAGTCATTTGGAATGATGGAATTGACAACGTGGGGCAGGCGAACAGAATAAGTCACACCGTATGAAATGTGCAACTTTACCTTGCTCGGCAGACACTGATATACTGAATGTGAAGTAATTAAGGAGGAATTGTGATGAAAAAGTTTATTTCACTATTGGCAGTGTTTGCTCTTTTGCTTGCTTTGATGGCAGGATGTGCGTCCAAGCCTGCGGCTGAAGAGACACCTGCCGAGGAACCTGTCGTTTCTGAAGAAACAACAGAACCTGTTGCAGAGGAAAGCCCTGCAACACCTGATGCTGAGGAATTGGCTCAGCAGGAAGAGGATCATGCAGCGGAGATGGAAGCTGTTGACATCTCCAGTATTGAGCTGAAGCTGCCCTTGACCGAGGAGCCGCAGACTTTGACCTATACCACCAAAGCCGTCAATCTCCGGCCACCGCTGGATACTGTTGGCATCTCGAGCTGGGCCGACTTTGAATGGGTAAAACAGCTGGAAGAGATGACGGGCGTCCACATTGAATGGCAGGAGATCAGCTTTATGGTATACTCCGAGCAGTTCAACCTGCTTATGGCAGGCGGCGATTTCGGTGACTACATCAATGCCTGTACTTCCATGTATGCAGGTGGCGGTGCCAAGGCTGTTGAGGACGAAATAATCATTGACCTGACGCCCTATCTGGAGGAGCATGCCCCGTTCTATTCCTACTATATGAACAATGTGGGCAACTTCAAATATGACTTTGCTCTCGACGACGGCAGCGTTGTTGACTTCAAATCTTTCTATGATGAGTACAAGTGCAACAACGGTTTGGTTATCCGAAAGGACTGGCTGGATAAGCTGGGATTTGATGTTCCCAAAACCTACGACCAGATGACCGAAGTTCTGACTGCGTTCAAAGACGAGTACGGCAGCGATTCAACCTTCTATATGCACAATGGCATGAACATGGAAGGCTTCCTGGGCGGATTTGGTGTCAGCAGCGGTGCAACTATGTTCCAGGTGGATGGTGAGGTAAAATGCTCCGTTCTGGAGCCCGGTTTCCGGGACTACCTTGCTTTGATGCAGGACTGGTACAATAAGGGCCTTATCAACAGTGACTTTATTTCCATCGAATATGACCCCTTCTCTCCCACTATCAATGAGGGCGTTGGCTCTGACAACATTGCTGTTTGGCCTGCAATGTATGAGGAAGTGGACAAATACGCCACTTACAACGCCGATCCCGATTTTGCTCTTGCTCCTGTTCCAAACCTTGTTAAGGCAGAGGGTGAGATAGATCACATCTCCGCTCGTAAGATGGTTGATAACGATACCGTTTCCATTTCAACCAAGTGTGAAAATCCTGAGCTTGCGGTTGCGTGGATGGACTTCTGGTATTCCGAAGCCGGCTACAATATGTATAACTACGGCGTGGAGGGCAAGACTTTTGAACTGGTAGACGGTGAACCTCAGTTTACCGACCTTATCATCAACAATGAGTTTGGTCTTACCGTTGCAGCAATTTCCCGTATGTGGACACCTTACGGAAGCCTGACCGGCATTTACAGCCCCGGCAGAGTTGAGCAGTTCCTTAGCGAGCTTCAGGCAGAATGCTGGAATGTCTGGACCAAATCCAGCGATGGCCTGTATGCAATTCCCACCGGTATCGCATATACTGCCCTTGAAAGCGAAGAGAAGAGCAGCATTGAAACAGATATCGATACCTGCGTGGACGAGAACCTCGTACTGTTTGTTACCGGTGCCAAGCCCATGGAAGAGTGGGATGCATTCATCGCCCAGCTCGAAACTCTCCAGCTTGACCGACTGATGGAGATCTATCAGGACGCTCTGGACAGATATTACGCAAGATAAGTCGAAAATGTAAGGTCAGTTTCTTTGACGCTGCATTAAAAACCTGAAAACCTGCCGAGCCATTTGGCTCGGCAGGTTTTTTGATTATTGTTTCTTTTTATTTCTTGGGAAGTATAACGGTGAATTCGCCTTCTTCGAATACGTAACCATCAAAGGTTTCGCACCACCAGACCAGGTCAACAAAGTACTCGCCGTTTTTGACATATTTGCTCTTGACCCAGGCTTTGCAGACGCACATATCGCCTGCCAGACCATGGCTGAACGGACGATAGTTTTCAAAACCGGGAACCTGCTGGATATACATGGGTTCATCGGGGTGATCGGGGATAAGACCTTCGTATCCCGGGAATACGCCCATGATATCCCATGCTATCTTATACATCCAGCCTCTGTCACCCATCCAGTTGAACAGCATGTCGATGGCAAAAGCTGCACAGGTGCTGTTTTCGAAGATGGAGCGGTCGATAAAGGTAAACTCGGGGCCGCCGGGAGCGTTGAGTACATCGGCTTCCTTATCAACCCAGATGCCGTACTGGTTTTTGTACATGGTTTTGGCTATTTCGGGGTCTGCCAGTTTTTCCTTAATGGTAAGGTTGTATTTGTCACCATTGTAGAACTGGAATCGTCCGCCAAGATCAAAAGCGGTCATGGGGCCGACGTATTTGGGCGGGATGTACTCGCCTTCCTTAACATCATCCCAGTACAGAGGCTCTTCACCACGGCGTTTTTCTTTTGACCACTGGTCTTTGATGAATTCCCAATCCTCATCGGTGTACTGATGTGTCTTGCGTTCCCACCAGTTGGCGCAGTCCCAGCTGTCGTCAAAGGTACGTCCGTCGTAGCCTTCGGGCAGCTGGACATATTTTTTCAGGCTTTCCTTGACGAAACCGATGCTTTCGCCCACCAGTTCGCCGTCCTGGTTATAAACCTGGCCTTCGCCGTACATGCGGAATGTGCGGTATTCGCAGCCGCCATCAACATAGGGAGTAATCTCAGTCAGATCCTGCTTGTTTTCGATGGAATACAGCTTGTCGCCTGCGTAAACGGGCTTGTAGAAATAGTGGATTCTGTTCAGGCCGCTTACTGCAAGGGTATCGCGCAGAGGTGTGGGCATGGCGTCGCCCCAGCTGCCGGCAATGGTCATGCCGAGAGGATACATGAGAGCAGATTTGTATCCAAGTTTCTGAGCATATTCGTCGTCCCACCAAATGGGATTTTCCCAGCCTTTTTGCATGCCGGTACGTTTGATGCTTTCAGCAGTTACAACAGTGGGATCGCCTGCTTTGGGTTTGGGCGCGTCCTTGGGGCCTTCCTCACCCGGAGGGCCGTGATGACCTCTTGGCTGGCTGATGCCGGGAGTATCTTCGGGGAGAGTCTGGTTGATCAGCTCCGAAACCTTGACGGGGCCTCTGGCGTTCAGCCTGGTGCGTGAGGCAACGGCACTGTCGATAAGAGCCTTGTCTTCGTCGCTGTATACGCCAGGGTAAAACTTTACATATTCGTCGCCGAATTTGGCAGCGGTTTTGCAGTAACTCATTTCAACATTCCTTTCAATTCTTTTTCAAGCTTATTACTATTTTAATCCACTTTTTATGGGCGATAAAGTCCCAAAACTTGTTCGCTGTTGCAGATTTTGAATAAAAAGCTCCCGATATCAGCGTTTTGCGATATCGGGAGCAGTTTTTCTTACAGAGCCATGGCAGCAGCATAGGCGGTGGAGGTGCAGTTCTTGACGTCGCCGGGAGTTACGGCATCGCCGATAACATATACCTCGGGAGCCAGAGACTTATAAAGCTCTGTGCTGCAGGAATTGCGACCGCCGGAAACAACAATGCTGTCGAATTCAAGCTTCACGGTCTCAACATAGGACTTGCTGAAGTCGGGGCCGCTGCCGAACATCATGCCCATGCCGTGGGGATGGCCGCCGGCCTTGACTTCGGGAGCAACACGGCCGCCCATGGTACTTACATTGACCGCCACAGGCAGGCTGGCGGCTTCCATACCGGGCATTCCGCCGCCGGGACCGCCGGGTCCACCGGGTCCGCCGGGTCCGCCGGGTCCACCGGGTCCGCCGGGTCCGCCGGGTCCACCGGGTCCGCCGGGTCCACCGGGACCATCGTCATGATTGTGGCCGCCGGGATCGAGAGGGCCGGAACCGGGTTCTCCGTCCTGGCCGCCGTTGAATTCGTCCTTGGGCTTAATGACGTCACGTTTTACATCACAGATCACATAACCGTCGCCGATTTCTTTGGTTTCGGCAAATTCGATGACTTCAAAGTTTTCGTTGGTTTCAAATCTTATTTCGCAGGCACGTTTTGCATGCATATCATCAAACAGGTTTGCCATGGAGCGTGTCAGCATGGTGACCTTGTGGCCGCATTCTGCAAGGTACAGGGCGGTTTCTCTGCCGGATGCAGCACCACCTACAACCACCACGTTTTTGCCAAGTTTTTCTTCGTTGCCAAAAACGTCGTCAACTTTCCAGACCTTGTCGCTGTCGGCGCCGGGAACGGGTATGATTGCGGGTGCGGAACCGGGAGCTGCAATTATGGCATCAAAACCGGTCAGGTTACTTTCGTCAGCAGTGGTGTTGAGCAAAACCTTGACATCGGACTTTTCAACCTCACGAATGAGCCATGCACGGTAGTCATTCAGGGGCCATTTGAATTCGGGATACATTGCGCATTTCAGCTGACCGCCAAGAGAACCGGTCTTTTCAAACAGGGTTACCTTATGACCACGCTTTGAGGCTATGAGAGCTGCACGCATACCGGCAGGACCGCCGCCTACAACAGCGACATTCTTCAGCTTTTCGGGAGCGGGAACGCCGCCTTTGAGAAGATGCTGATAACCGGCTTCGGGGTTGACGGCACATGTACCTCCATGGCATCCGTTGCACAGCAGACAGGGGGTCACATCAATGCCTCGGCCTTCCATAAGTTTGTCGCCGAAATCTTCGTCGGCGATGAAACCGCGGGCAATATGTACCGCGTCGGTTTTACCTTCGGCAATAAAGCGGTCGATATCGTCAAGGCTGGTAAAGCCGCCTACGGGAGAAACAATGGCCTTGATGCCCCGCTTTTTGAAAGCTTCTGCGTATTTCAGGTTCAGGGGTTCACCCTTGGGGCAGTTGTAACCGTTGAGATGAGTGGTGGAACCTTCATAGCCGCGAAGCTGGAAAATGTCTACCAGTCCCTCACACATCTCGGCATAGTCGAGGAAGTCCTCCACGGTGTATCCGGGTTCTTCTTCAAGGGCGGATATCTGAGCCTCGATAAGGAAGTCCTGACCGCAGGCTTCTTTGATGCGGCGGAACAGCTCGAGGGTCAGGGAAGCACGATCGGCCATGGTGGGGCCGCCGTACTTGTCGGTACGCTGGTTCAGCAGGGGAGAAAGGGAACAGGCGAGGATACCGCCGCGATATGACATATAAATGGTGACCATGTCGAAGCCCAGCTTCTGAAGTTCCTTGCAGGCATATACAAAATCGTCCAGCATACCCTCAAGGCGTTCAAGGGAGATGCCCCACTTGTTGGAGAAGTTGCGGGAATAGTCGCCGTTTCTGGGGATCTCGTTCCAGTTGGGAGTGTCGGAAATGGCCACATCCTGAGGCTCCACATTCATCAGGGAAGCGGAACACAATGCCCCGTAGCTATGGACACGCTCAACCATTTTGCGGAAGTTTTCGGCAGTTGAGGGATCATCCATTTTCAGTGAGGACATGCCGCTGCGCTTGCCTTCACAGTTGGGCCAGGTACCTACGGCGAAAGTTACGGTAGCTGCGCCTTTGCGGGCAAAGTCTTCGTAAAATGCCATGGACGCTTCAAAATCTTCCTGAGAAGACGGGATACACTTGGCGGAAAACAGCCTGTTTTTCAATGTGACGTTCCCGATTTTAATAGGGGCGAGTATGTTTGAGTATTTCATATCAATACCTTCCTGAACAATAGTAATGTGGGGTGCGGCTGAGGTTTACCGCACCCCTGAGAACAAAAAATGCTATAACAACGGACTACTTGCTCAAATTAATTATAACCTAGGGTAAACCGTGGGTAAAGTAATACTTTTTGTTTGAAGTGTCACTTTTATGCCTGATAAAAAATGCAACAGAAATCGAAAATGTGCAACTTTATTGATAACCGGATATCATATATGATAAATAAAAAGGAGGCATATATAATGGCTATTAACGGAAATTATCTCACTTTGTTTCCCACTCCCGGCGGAGACAAATACCACATGTTCAGATTCACAGAAAGCGGCTGCGCCGTTGAAAACAGCATGGGTCCCACTCCGTTGGTGAATTTCAAGGTTTCTGACACCTCTTTCTCCGGCGATATGGCTGCAGGCCCCACCACCCACAGTTTTGAGGGTGTTCTTGAGGGTGCAGACATTAAGGTAAGTGCAAAGGTCATTGAGGTTGAAAGCGGAAAGGTCATCAACACCTACGGCGGAGTTCTGACTCCCTTTGACGGCGACGTTCTTCCTGAAAATCCGGAATCTGAAGGCAGCGGAGGCCCTCCGGGTCCACCGCCTGCGATATAATGAGATATATGAGTAACAAAAGGTGCTGCAAAAGCAGCACCTCTTTTATCTGAATTTTTCCCTGTATGTGCTGGGGTTGGTGTTTTCCAGGTTGCGGAATGCTCTTATGAATGTCCAGCGATTGGCAAAGCCTACGCTTTCGGCTATATCCTGGACAGACATGGCGGTCTCCTCCAGCAGTTCCTTGGCTTTTGTTATCCTTACATGATGGATAAAATCCACCACGCCGGAGCCGGTTTCTTTTCTGACAAGCTTTGAAAGGTATGATGGACTGAATTTCAAGTGCTCACATATCATGGCAGCACCCATGGATGGAGAAGTATAATTCTTTTCAACAAAGGTTTTGACCGAAGCGAACTTATCTTCCGGCTGGTCGGTGACAAAACAGTCGTCTGCCAGAGCAAAGAAATCAAACATTCTCTCCCGCAGTTCAGAAAAAGTTTTTGCCTGCATAATGCTTTCCAGAGCGTCCATAACTTCGATGTCCTGTTTGTCGGGGTGAAGTGCTTCGCCGGAAAGGGTCATTACCATTTCAAGACGCTGGAATATGTTTGAACGCATTTGCTCAACCGTGGGCAAGGACTCTTTTATTATGCCTTCCATTACCTCGTCCAGCGCAGAAACGGCTTCGAAAAACTGGCGGTTTATAACGCTGGTCATAAATCGACGTTCACTGATAGCCAGCTTAACCCTGTCTCTTGGAATGGGAACCGGCATATCTGATTTGCCTGCAATACGCATACCCTGACTGTTGCAGTGGTCGTGAACCATCTGGGCTTCACGATAAAGCTGTTTTGGGGAAGACTTGCTGTCTATTGAAGAAACGGCAATGGAGACGGATATGCCAATGTCTTCCAACTGCTGGCACGCTTCGATGGCGTAGGAAATGGTTTCTTCGGTCAACTCTTCTTTCAAAAGATCAACATCTTCGTTTCGCAGATTGTTGGGCGAAAGATAACAGCCAACCATGTTTTCTCCGGCGTTGAAGAAAAGGACAAAGGCAAACACCTGAAAACATTCACAAAGAGCTTTTTCTATCAGGGGAATGACCAAAGATCTTTCAATATTTTCGGAATGACCGTTGACGGAGATGAGCAGCACAACTCCGGCTTCGGAACTGAGGTTGATGTCCAGAAGATCCTTAAGCTCCTGCGCAAGATGACGGGCAGGGTTGTCGTTGAAAATCAAACTCTCCATCAGCATATGCAGAGCCATTTCCCGACAGGCGGTGTACTTTTCACGGAGGACTTCGCAACTCAGATCCTGAACCGACTGGACGTTGTTTTCGGTCATGGTCATTCCTTCTTTCACAGTAAAAGCATAGTTTAACTCAAAGAATAACTGGATAAACGGAAGATTTCAATTTATTTTTCGAGCAGAGTTATTTAGTTAACGACCCTGTTTATCGGACACTGCCGGCAGCGAAAATTCCCCTCTGCCGTATGTATCTGACGGCAGAGGGGAGGACTCATTTGTAGTCAACTAGCAGATGCTGCGGTAAATGGCTCCGACTTTCCTTTCTTTGCCATCGGGGGCGCCGATATACATTTCAAGAATGTTCTGCATGAAGTAGGCGCATTTCTGCAGGTCTCTTTCGTGAGGACGGATCTGCATATCGTAATGCCAGAAGCTCTGACCGGGCTTGCCGATGCCCAGAGGGTCATTTTCTTTGAACAGAGAGCTGCCAAAGCTGTCTTCGTCCTTGACGGAAGAAAGTTCTTTCAGAGTCTCGATCATTTTGGGATCCATGGACTTGAATTCTTCGTCGTCGGGATTTTCCTTGAAGCGGGACATGAGGGCCTGAGCATCGGGAATGTTCATTTTCAGCATGCCGCCAAGGTTGTCGACAGAGTTGTGACGAAGCTCCTTGCCGCAGCAGGCATACTCGCCAACGGGAGTAAAGCCGTAACGGCGGAGATAGTTCTTCTGAATTTCCAGAGTAGCGATGCATTCTCTGGGACCGTTGCCGGTGCCGCCGTAGGTGGTGAAAGAAATGCCGTAGCGGGGCTTATCCTCGGGGTTTTCTCTATGGAGGAAACGGACGTTGCGGGTCTTGTAGTCTTCCTGCTCGCCTACGCAGAAGTTGAAGTTGTTGTAGGGCAGAGCTGCAATTATGGGGCAGCCGATGGCGAGGAAGTCATAATCCTCCACATAATATTCGGGTATTTCGCCGCCTTTGTACTTCGGCAGGACTTTGGCGTAGTCAACGGTGATGTTGTACTTTTCCATTTCCGCGCCAAGAGTCTTTGCGACCATTTCGGTGTTGTTGGTTATGGAAGTGTAAATAATAAGTGCTTTCATATCAATAACTGTGCCGTGGCACAATGTCTCCTTTCATCGGATTTGGAATTAGTTGATGGACCAGTAAACGGAACTGGGTTTTCTGGGTTCGCCGCTTTCGCTGAGGTAATAGTCTTCGATGACGTCCTTCAGGAAGGCCTTGGCCTGATAGATATCCCTGTCGTTGGGACGGGTCTGCAGGTCGTGGATCCAGAAGCCGGGGTCTTCCGAATAGCTGTCTTCAATGGTTTCTTTGGAAGCAGCCTCAAACATGGCGATGATTTCGGGAGAGTAATCTTTGAAGTATTCGCCCTTGGGGTCAGCTATGTAACGAACGATAAGCTCCTGAGCACGATACTGATTGATCTTCAGAGCTTCGGAGATCTTCTTGGAGGAATCCCAGTACATGATCTTGCCGGGACAAGCGAAGAAGCCAACGAAGTTCTGACCCTGGAACAGTTCTTTGATAAGCTCCAGAGAAGCGGTTGCTTCGGTGGGGCCTTCGCCGAAACCGCCGTAGGTGCAGAAAGCGATACGGTGCTGATTGCCGGCACTCATACCCATCATCATGCCGCCGCCACCGCCGGGAGGACCTCCGGGACCACCGCCGGGTCCACCGGGACCACCCATGGGGGGCATTCCACCGGGAGCAGGCATACCTGCGGATTCATGATTCTGCTTGCTGGTATCGGTGTTCGTGCCGGGGCCGCCTTCTGCACCGGGCAGGCCGGGATGGCTGCCGGGACCCTGCTGACCGCCGATGCTGCGGCGGCCGTAGTCGTCCTGTGCACCAAAATGGATATACAGATCGTGATAGGGAATGGAGGCAATTACGGGAGTACCGATGCAGAAGAAATCATAATCTCTCTCGCTGAATCCTTCCAGCTGCTCGCCCAGATAGTTGCCTTCCAGTTTAATAAGGGTAGGTTCAATATTGTATTCCTGAAATACTTCGGCAAAAGCCTTGGCTATTTTCTCGGTATTGCCGGTTATAGAGGAATACAGTACTGCCGCTTTGTATTTGCTCATATCTGTTCTTCCTTTCATGTGTTTTATTCACATTACAAGTATATCAAAGGTAAAAGAAGTCGGGCAAGTTGCAGTAATTGGACGGTGTTGTATTTTTTGAAGCTTGGAAAGGAAACAAAATGCCCCCTGCAACCGTTGCGGTTTCAGGGGGCCGGTAGTACGTTATTTGGAACTGTGCAGTTTATAGCTGTGGAAATGGCTTATGCCCGGTTGGAACGGCGACGAAATACCGGGACACTGACCAATGCCAGCACTGCTGCTGCGGCTATAATGGCGACAAAGCATTTTTCGTATCCGATATTGTCTATCATGGCACCCCAGAATGAAGCACCAAGACCGATGCCTGCGTCGAAAGCAAAGTAAAAGGTTGCGTTTGCTGCACCTCGGCGGTCTGCCGGAGCCTGCCGTACTGCTTCGGAACCCAGCACCATCCATATAATGCCGTGAGCCAAACCATAGATAACACCGCAGACCATAAAGCCCATAACGGTGTTGACAAGCGGCAGTGAAATGCACAAGGCTGCCAAAGCTGCAAAGCCGGGAATCAGGAACCACAGAGCATGAAGCCGGTTCATCAGATTGGAGCCGAGCAATCTCACGGCGACGATCACAATGGAGGCAACCACAAAGAAACTGCCTGCCACAGCGGCACTTTGGCCGCGGTAGACAATATAAAGGGGCATAAAGCACATGGGCAGGCTTATGATGAAAAGGAACACACCCTGAAACAGAGCCGGTACGATAGCGGTTTTTTCAAAGAAACCGCCCGATGATTTCTCCTGAGACTGGGGCTGAGGCTTCAGATAACCGGGCTTTCTCTCGTAGCTTACCAGTGCGGACAGAACCAACGCCAGAACACAGAAAAGTGCGACGATATAAAGGGAAACCTGATTACCTACTGCCAGCATTGTGGCGGAGGCAATAGCGGGGCCGATGGCGCTGGCTACAGACTGGCTCATTCCGAAATAACCGATGCCTTCTGCCATGCGATCCACGGGAATAACGTCGGTGGAGGCTGTGTTGTTGGCGGTGGAAGCAGCGGAGTAACCAACGCCCATAAGAATACGGCTGATGGTCAGGACCAGAATAGAGGGAACAGCACCTGCGGTAAAGCAACCGATGCAGAAAATCAGACTGCCAAGCACCATCATGAGTCGACGATTCCAGCGATCTGTCAAAGCACCGTTAATGGGACGGCTTGCGCAGGCGGAAATGGTGTAGATGGTGGTCATCAGACCTGCAGTGGCTGCGGTGCCGTTCAAAGTTTCCGTTACATACAGAGGGACAATAACATTGAGCATGTTCATGGCAGTGCAGATCGCCACGGATACGGCAAACAAAAGGACAAAACTTCCGGTTACCATTTTTTGCTTGTGCTTCATTTTTTCTCACCTCAACAGGAATAGTAGCAAGTGGTTCATGTAAAAATACGCTGCCCCCGGCCTGACCGAAAGACCGGGGGCACATTTGGAAAACATGAGATAATCCAAAATGATCGTCACGAAAACCGGAAACCCGTATCCGGTACAACGTGATATTCTTGCTCTCAATATGGAGTATACAGGGTGTGCAGGTCTTTGTAAAATATATATTACGCATTAATATATATCACAATTGATATATTTCGATTGTGATGATATAATAAGAAAAAAGGGGGATGAACATGAATCTTGATCGTTTGCGCTGTTTTGTGGAAACCGTTCGCTGCGGAACAATTACCGAAGCTGCACGGAGATTGTACATTGCTCAGCCGAACCTGAGCCGTCAGATTGCACTGTTGGAGGAAGAGTTGGGGTATAAGCTGTTCTTCCGTGAACATCGCCGTTTGAGATTGACTCCTGCGGGGTCATACCTGTTTGATGCCGTTCAGGATATTCCCGACCGACTTGCCGGAGCCTGCAGCCGGGCGGGAGAGATCTCTCGCCGGGAGCAGGGGGTCATAAATATCGGATTGATGGAAAGCGAACAACTGGTGCCTTCGCTGGTGGACAAGTTTCAGCAGTTTCAGCAGGAGAATCCCGAAATCATCATAAACTTTGAGCGGGGAGACTTTGATGCCCTTCGGGAAGGACTTCAAAACGGTCGGCTTGACTTTATTTTTACCTTTTCCTTTGAAGCAGAGGCCATGGAAAATGTTAGCTGTCATATTGTGCTGAAACAACTGCCGGCGCTGGTTATCAGTGCAAAGCATCCTTTGGCACAAAAAGACGAGTTGACTCTTGAAGACCTGAATGATGTGCCTTTTGTGGCGCTGCATTCGCAGCAGTCGGCGGTGTCTTATCAAATAGCTACAGAAACGTATGCCATGGCCGGATTTGAGCCGGTCAACATTCGCTATACCGATTCCAGCGAACAGCTGTTGCTGCTGGTGGAGATCGGTGCAGGTGCCACTGTTGTTGACGAAAACAGCAGAATAAGTTCCAGCCCCAATGTGAGGGTATACCCTGTGCGAAACGCATCGAGGAATCCTGACCTTTGTCTTGTCTGGAAAAACAGTGAAGAATTGAGCAAGGCAAAAGCTTTGTTTGTGGATACGATGACAAAGGATTAGACTGCTGACAGGCAGATGAATAACCATAATGACACTTTCCGGCAGAAAAACCGGACAGCATTAAAGCCGCAGCCATCTCCCATATAAACACATTGGGAGATGGCTGCGGCTTCATTTACCGATGCAACAAGGTTTTATTTCAATGGCAGCACGATTTTTACTGTGAACACCCCGTGTTCAGCGGAAAAAGCGCAGTAGCCTCCGTGTTTTTCTGCGATCATGTGCATGCTTTTTACACCGAAACCGTGCCCTTCCTGCTCGCTGGAGGGAAGCCCGTCCTTTATGCTGACTTCGCCTTTAAAACCGTTTTCTACATAAAGAAGCAGATTGCCTTTACGGATCGTGCTTTTCAGCAGAACTCTGCGGGGCTCACCGGAGGGCTGTTGAGAAGCTACGGTCACAGCGTTTTCCAATGCGTTGGAAAGAAGTGCGCACAGTTCTGTTTCCGAAAGGGGGATCTGTGCAGGAATATCGACTTCGGCTGTAAATGACACTTCTGCGTCCTCTGCTTTCTTTGCGAAAGCGGAGACTATCAGGTTAATTCCGGCGTTTTCGCAGTATTTAACCGGGGTGAACCGGGAAATATCATTTTCGGCGGATTCAATATACTTCAGCGCACCGGAAACGTCATCATTTTTCAGCAGAGCGTCCAGCATCGAAAGATGATGACGCATATCGTGGCGGTAGGCAACGGTTTGTATCTGCATCTGCTGCAGAGCGTCCATTTCGGTTTCTGCCTGAGACAGCTGCATGGAAAGCAGTGCGCTTTGAAGCTCGATCCTGTTGCGTTTTTGCAGCTCATAATGGTAAGCGGATACAAACAGAACGTAAAAAACTGCCATGATCGCCGGCAAAAATTCAACAGCTACTTTGACTTCGGTATACAGCACATCAGAATATACGGCGGTGGCGTAGTCAAAAAGGTAGTAGATCAGAGGCAGGGAACAAAACAGGAAAAGAGACTGCCTGGAGTATGCCAAGGTTGCCTGAACTGCGTTCGTGAAGTACTTGCGCAGAAGAAAAAAGATGGGGAAAATTGCTATAAAATAGCTGATCTCATATGCAAGCTCAGAGCGGAAACAAGCCATAGCAAATGTGCCCACCCACAGAGGGAGCTGACAGCAGAAATAGGCAGTAAGCATAGATGTCAGAGATATTCCCCACGACCGCTTAAAGCCAAGCGCCAGCACCAGAATCAGAGGCAGATGAGCTATCAGAGGATACAATTGCTCGGTGACTTCTATGCCAAACAGTGCAAAGAATCCTGCCTGCAGAAGAAGCAGGGAAACGATAACTATAAGCACTGTAATCTTTTGACGCTTGTTGTGGCATCCTCCGGCAAAGCCAACGGTAAGCATGGTCCCGTATATCATTACGAGGCCGTAATTCAACAGCCGGAATAGTGTGATCGCCATTTTATCAGCCCCCTATTCCTTCAAACAGGTACTCCATATATGCCTTGCGCACGTCCTGATACAGCAGGCGTGAAACGGGTATTTGATGGCCGGAGTAAGTAACAAAATCAGAGGAGGTAAGCTCTGATACCTGATCAAGATTAACGATATAGGAACGGTGAACTTTTATAAACTCCGGGCGGGAGAGCAAAAAGGCTTCATATTCATTCAAAGGGGCGTTAATGATCCTTACAATACCGTCTGCCATGTGAAAATGCAGTTTCTTTTGCAAAACCTCAACAAAGCACAGCTTGTCGTAGGGGATCCTTATCAGTCCGGTTGGCGTTTTGATGGAAAAACACTCGGGAACGTTGACGGATTCGGAAATTATATCGTCCAACAATTGAAAGACGCGCTCCCTCAATACGGGCTTGAGTATGTAATCCCGGGCTTTGACGGAGTAGCCGTCAAGAGCAAATTCGGGCGATGAGGTAAGAAAGACCAGCTTGACATCAGCGTCGATGCGGCGGATATTCCGGGCTGTTTCGATGCCGTTCATGTGAGGCATCAGAATATCGAGGAAAACCAGGTCATACGCTCCGCAGTGATAGTCTGTGCACAGTTCGCCTCCGCTTCGAAAAGTATGGTAATGAAGGGACGTGGAATTCTCAACACGATAGGCGTCCAAGCATTGAGACAACCATTCAAGCTCTGCAGAATTGTCGTCACAAATCGCTATGCGCATCAGGTCACCTCCCCAAACAAACGAAAGAATCAGATACAGACATATTTTACTTCAAATAATAGTTCATTGCAAGCAAGGGGGGTGGCGGGTAATGGCATTTCAGGGCGAAAAAGCTGCATTTCGCGCCAAAGTACCGCACAGTACGGCCTTAATGTGCTATCATTATAGGCCAAGAAATAGTATAACGAACGGGAGGTATCCCCGAAAATGAAAACAATAAGAAGAGTAATAAGTATGCTGCTTGTGCTGTGCATGATGCTGACGGTCGCACCGATCTCGGCGCTTGCCGTGCTGCCATCATACATATGGGACGTACTGAAAGAGAGCGACACCCTGCAGGTGCAGACTGCGGTGGACAACCCGTTCACAGATGTCAGCAGCGCAGACGCATATTTTGACGATGTGATGTATGTGCGAGCCAACGGTTTTTTCACCGGCACCACCACTACCACTTTCGACCCCGATGGTACCATGACCCGAGGAATGTTCGTCACCGTTTTGGGACGCATGGCGGGTGTGGACGCTGCCGGTTACGCAGGCGTATCTGACTTCAGCGACGTTTCTGCTGATCAGTACTATGCTCCTTATGTTGCATGGGCAGCCAAACACGGAATCACCACCGGTACAGGCGGCGGAAAATTCTCTCCTGATGCGCTGATAGACCGTCAGCAGGCAGCAACCTTCCTGGTGCGCTATTTTGAAGCCTTTGATGTGGTGTATTTCAGCAATGCGGCAGGAGCAAGTGAACCTGCCGACATCGCCGATGCAGAGGACTGGGCCCGTGATGCTGTCAGCAAACTGTGGAGATCCGGCATCATGACCGGTGACGGCAGCTATGCCGACCCCGATGCAAAGGCAACCCGTGCATGGATGGCAGGGATATGCCGCCGTGCGGACATCAACGTCAAGGCATGGTATAAAGAACCCGGCGTGTTTTCCGACCGTGTAAGTGTTGATCCTTCCGTCGTTGGTGCGGATATAATTCTCGACGGTGTACCGGCTGATCCTTCCGGCATAAACTCTGATTTTGTTCTGGAGCTTACCCCTGAAAAAGAACCCGAACCCCAGATCGATCCCTACAAAGGGGTTATTATGAATCCCGTCAGCTTCTATGATGACGAGGGCAACCTGATTGACACTCTCTATGCCATAGACAATTTGCCTTTGGCCGGCTTGCCCAGCGTTGAAAAGTCCTCCAAGGAAAACGCGATCCTTGTGGGTTACTATCTTGACCCCGAATATACCCAGCCTTTCTATGCCGGCGACCCGGTAAAACAAACTACCAAGGTTTATGCAAAGTATGAGAAGATAGAAAAACAGGAGACCTACAATTTCACTTCTTTCGCCAGAGAAAATCTGCCCACCGATGTTAAATATTCCATCAGATGGGTTGGAGCAGGAACGCCTTCCGAAGCTGAGGTTAAGAAAGCGGCCTCCATTGAGACGAAAGACGGCACCGATCCTGTTGAAATCAAAATTACCGGCAGCGGCAAGGATTATGTTGTAGCTCCTGTGGATAAATACAACGAAGGCAGCATCTATGAGCTGACTCTGGCCGATGGCTGGATCTTTGTTGAGGACGGCGAAGAAATGGCCGATACCATCCGCACCGCCACACTGTCTATCTATATGGCACCTGTGGATAACCTGCGGATGAACACCGGAATCAAGTATTTGAAAGATACCGGCGATATCGAATACTCCGTTGACGGAGACACTTTTGGCGAATTGGATACCGAAGCCCTTAAGGGTCTGGTAAACGGCACAGGTTCCTTCAAGTTTGTGGAAGCTGATGAACAGATTGTCAGCAATGATGCCGAAGAGGTCGATAATGATATTGACACTCTGGAAGAACTGATGGAGCTTAAAGAAGGCGATGTCCTTTGTATTTATGTTGGCAAAAAACCCACCGACAGAGATGCAAACGACGGTGCCGAGCTGCTGAACCCCGTAACCTATGTCAAGGTTGCTGCCGATGTTACGGACGATACCGTTACATTCGCGGCTATGGGCGAAGCAGACCAGAAGAAGCTCTATGAAATTGCCGACAACTTCCCATTCCTGGTGGATGCTGTCCCTACCGACAATACCATCAATATCAGCGAACTGGACGTTCCCACCTATGAAATAATCATCGGCGAAACGGAACTGGACGTTCAGGACACCATCGACAAAGCCATTCCCAAAATCAACGAAGGCGACTTCGTTACCATCTATACCTCCCTCTATACCGGAGGTAAAGAGAATCCCACCGAGGAAGAACTGGGATATACATACGGCGAGATAACAGGTTACGAAAATGGTGTTATTACCTACAAGACCGTAAGCAGACAGTATATCCTCGACAGTATGAACCTCTATGCAGACGTTGATTACTCCGGCGATATGCTTATAGACGAACCTCAGCTGTATGAGATGAAAAAAACCATTTCCCGTCAGCTGGAAGAAAGCAGATTCCCGCAGGAAGCCGCAGAATACCTTGCCGAGATGGTTATCGTTGACAACGGTTATGGCGGAGCAGACTTTGAACTGGAAGACCTCAGATGGGATTTCGATATCATAACCGATAAAAAACAGCTTCGTATCGGTGACGGTGTACAGCTGTCTATAAGTGTCGACGTAAAGGTCAACATTTCCACTGCCGACGGCGGAAACGTAGTCATCGACCTTTCGGCTTCTTTCCTGCAGGAAGTTTCCGTTGACCCCAAGGTCAAGGGTGAAATTGTTTATAAAGAGATCGTTTTCGTTCCCGTTCCCGTAGGTGTTCACGTGGGCGCAGACATTGATGTTAAGAGCTTTACCGATTTTGACTTTGCGGCTGAGGTCTATACCGTTTCCAATGATGAGTCCGCATGGGAAGATATCGAAGAACTTATCAGTGATCCCGAAGTTGACGATCTGCTGGATCAGGTGGCTCAGCTTCAACGCCTTATAGACGGCGGTATTGCGTCTGCTTCCGAACAGCGTGCATATGAAAGCGAGATCGATGACCTTTGGTCTCAGATAACCGATATCACCAGAGTTACCCGCAGCAAGTGGAACCGCCTGTGCGAAGCAATGAACCGCACAAGCGTTGCCTCCGACCTGCTCAGCGTAGCAGATGTTGCTGAGGAAAGCGGCATCAGCAGGGATTACGAAAAATCACTCCAGGCGCTGATGGAAAAATACCAGGAGGTTATTGAGCGCGATACTGACTGGGTGAACCTTGTTGAAAAAGAAATGTTCTCCAAGGAAGTATTTGTATACGGTTTTGCCATCGGTGTTGAGGTGGATTTCGTGGTAGGTGCAGATATGAGCATCGCCATCGGCTCCGGCCTTGAGTATCAGGTTGGCAAACGTTACAGCTTCTGGTTCGAAATCGGCCTGTTCAAGCCCACCGGCGGATCTTCCACCACCGATCTGCTGGACGAAAGCTTCCAGTTCCAGTTCTATGTAATGGGCAGACTGGGTCTCCGTGCAGGTGTTAAGGCAAAGTTCTATGTGGCCGTAGGTACCGGTGATCTGGCATCTGTCGGCATTGCGGCAGAACTTGGCCCATACCTCAAACTGTACGGCTTCTATGTGTACGAAAACAACAAATATCGCCCCAAGGGTTCGGATAAATGGACCACTTCGGAACGCATGATCGGCGCCGTATTTACTGAATTCGGCCTGTATCTGATAGTCAGCTTTGAAGCCGAAGCGCTGAGTCTGTTTGAGTATTCCTACGACTTTGTGAACGAGGAATTCCCCCTGCTGTATGGCGGCAACAGACGTTATTATTATGACTTTGCCTATCAGCCTGAAAGCGGCGAACAGGTGGTCATTTATGACGAAGACAGAAACAGCGACAACGGTATTTCCATGGCAATTCCCTCCAGCGTACTGGCCCTGTCGTACATAGATCTCGACACCGGTCGTATGGGCAGCGAAAGCCTGGATTATAACAATTACTATTACTCCGTATCCAATCCCGATTTCAGCGTTGATACCAGCAAAGGCAAAATTCTGGTAAATGTTCCCGAAGGTACCAGATTTGTGGAATGTGACCTGACAGTCACTTACAAACACGGCAAAATGGCATTCAGCAACTATGATATGTCAGTTACCGTGCCTCTTGTATGGACCAACCTTTCCAACCTGGAGCTTAAGGAATACTTTACCGCCGAAGTTCGTGTGGGCAACCTACTTGACGGTTACGAAACCGTATGGAGAAAGCGTCTTCTGAAGCGCCAGCCCTTTGATCTGCCCACCGAGGATGAGGTCAAGGAACTCATCGGCTGGGACGATGCAGTATACGACTTTGAAAAATCTCCCGGTTACGGCAATATCCAGACCGAAGACCTCCTTATCATCGAAGATCTTACTTATGAATTCGATGTTACCTATAAGAGGTATGCGGTAACGGTAACCGGACTGGAGGGTGTTACCGATGAAAACGGCAACCCCATCACCGAAAAGACCTATTACGCTAAGTATGGCGAAGCCTTTGACTTCTCCGACCTCGAGGACTCCGGCACCAATGATGTAAATAGCTACTATTCCAAGTTTACCGAGGTCACCACCGATGCAACCGTTGTTATCAACGGTGAAGAGCAGGTCGTCGACCTGACAAAACCCATCAACAGAACCATGGCAGAAGCTATGGAAAACGGCATTACTGCCAAGGCGAACTATGTTGACGTTACCACTTCTGCGGTATTTACCTTCGCAGGTATACCCAACAGCCATGAGGACGTGACCTTCAAGATTCGCAAAGGTACCACCATCAGCACGGAACAGTATGAGTATATCGAAGATATTGTTAAATCTGAGCTGAACATGGAAATCAGAACGGTGACCCCCAATGTCAACGTGCCTATCAACAACTCCACCAACTATATCGTGGACTGCGGCAAGCTGACCGGCGAACGCTATACCATCAACTTCGTGGAAAACTATTCCGATGGTACTGTTGAAACCACCGCAACCCCCGAGTCCGAAAAGGGCTATGCCTCTGATTTCGTGTTTGACCTTACCAACATCGTCAAACTGGAAAACGGTTATATCGGACCGCTTTATAAACCTACAAGAATCGGCTATACCTTCGGCGGCTGGTTTACCGACCAGGATACCTTTGAAGATGAATTCCTCACTCAGAAAATGCCCAAGGGCGGCGCAACCGTTTACGCCAAGTGGATACCCAATGAGTATGAGATCAGTTTCAATGAGTTCGGCGGCGTGTGGCCCAAGGGTTATTCCAAGGTCATGCTTTACGACAGCTTCTACGGTCAAAACTTTGAAGAAAACTATGTTCTGACCTATGTAGACGGTCAGGTGGACTATTCCCTGTTCGAAAGAACCGAACTTCCCAAGGCAAGATGGACCGGCCAGTACCGTTTCGACGGCTGGTGGACCGAACCCAAGATGCTTCCCAAATATGAAGACGCTTACTATCAGGAAACCGGCTTTACGTTTATTGACCGTCCTGCCGGATTCGAGGACGTAGTTTTCGGTGATGGCGGCACCCGGGTGATCAAGGATACTCAGGTCAAGGTCACCAAAGACACAACCATTTGGGCTCACTGGAAAATGCTGGTTCAGATCCCTGACAGCGTTGTGGAAGAAGTGTTTGATTTCACTTTCTATGATGTGCCCTATGACGGCGATGGTCATAAAGCTGACTACACCATGGATGATGATGTAACATTCACCCACAATGGCGAGACCTTTACCTGCCCCACTGATTTTAAGGTAGAGTACAAAACCAACGTTGCCGGCGGCAGATACGAAGATGAACCGAAGAATGCCGACGTTTATCTGGCGCGTCTTACAAGGCCTGCCTGTGACGATTTCAGAAAAGTCGATATCGCCATTGACCATGTCTTTGAAATCACAAAGATAGCCAGCAGTGTTGACTCGGATCCTTCTGTTAAATCTGCCTATTATGCAAACGTCATCCCCAACGCACCCAGCAGCTATGTCGGTGACGGCGCATTCGAGTATGCAGTAACCACCACCCCCGACAGCGCACCTGCTGCCAACAGCAGCAAATGGTCACAGGGTGTTGCGTATAACGTATGCGACGGCAATACCGCAGGCTCAAACACCACCCTGTATCTGTGGGTACGTCTTGCGGAAGGCAGAAACTATCTGCAGTCCGATCCCGCAGGCGGTGTTGCTTTCAAGCTGAGCGATTACACCGGCGGCGCTGCCGCAAAGTCTCTTATCAGCAATGAGGGTGGATATTCCTACAAGCTGACCATACATACTCCAGATGAAACGGACGCCGGCACGAATGCAGATGTATTTGCAAAATTTGGAGGCGGAAACAAACAGCATTTGGATTTGGATGGAAATGATTTCGAAAAGGGTGACACTGATATTTACAATGTGGCTATCGGTGGTGACCTGCCTAATGCTATGGGGACCATACCCACAACCATCGAATTTGAATATGAGACATGGCAAGGGTGGACACTTGGATGGTTACGGTTGGATGTTTATAAAGACGGTGCAGAGGTGTTCAAGGGTGTGAAATGCGAAGAGAAAACAAGATTTTCTGAAAGCAAACCGGTTACTTTCAACCTCACCGGCTATGCACGAAAAGTTGATTCCGCAGCCTATCAGCTGACTGCTCTCAGCGATGAATATCTGACATCGTCCAGTAACGGTTCGATCTCAGCAAGTATAAACAGCACACTGTATGATTCCACATGGAAGAGAACTTATAACTTCTATGAGTATAAGAACGCTCCCAAGCTTGTGGCATACTTCAGCAACTCCTGGTTCGACAAGTACATTGTATGGACAGGTGTCGATTCCTTCGTGATCGACGAAGCTGCACTTTACGCTGCAATGGACGAATACGCAATTCAGAGCGTTGAGCTTATCTACGGCGTCAAGTACAGCCCTGTGGATGGTGATTACAGTATGGTTGAGGAAGACAGAACATTCACCCGTAAAATGACCATCAGAACAGACATAGACTGATACCCAAACACAAAGCGGTCAGAGATATCAAATCTCTGACCGCTTCATAGCGTGTCAAAATAGTCTGAAAGACTATTTTGACACGAGTTTTTGCAGTTTGCTGCAGCGCACTCCGAAGAATGCTTTGCATTCTTCCTCGCACGTTTGCAAACTGAGCAGAGAAATTTCCGACATACATGCTGACGGAAATTTCATATTGGACTTTTTTTCGCTGACTTTGTCAGCGAACTCTACGAGGTGTTTTGACAGTCTCAAGCGGTCAGAGATATCAAATCTCTGACCGCTTCATTATATTCACTTTACTGCGAAGTGCTAAGGTGAGAATTAAAGATTGCCGCAGAAAGTTTGTGCCTGTGCAATCGGCAGGCTCTGCGGAAGCCTGTGACGGAATCAAACCGGTCCGTCAGCTGAACTGACCAACCTTTGGATACAGGGGTTCTGACGTGTTCGGTTCCATGCCAGCACATGACTGAGGGTGGCGACGGGAGACGGAATTTCGAAGGACTGAAGGTCGCTGTAGTTATGCTGTGTAAAGTAGTTGTGGGGCAGGATAATGGCACCGATACCTGCCTGGACATAGGCAAAAGAAGCAGGTATGGAATCCACCGGCAGAGGGTGAATGTCGATGCCCTCCTGCTCGAAGTATCTCAGGATCCTTGTCAAAGCGTGAGGGCGGCTTTGTACCGAAACAAGATTATATTTTTTAAGGGCTTCCACGCAGGAATGGACGGTGGGGTCCTTTTTTGTAACCAAAACAAGCCTGTCTGTATGGATAAGACAGCTGTGGATAGGCGCAGGAAGAGTTTCGTTATAGCGCAGAACCAGAAAAGCCACATCTATGGTTTCGTTCACAAGATGAGCAATGCACTCTTCATAACTGGCCTGCTGCAATTTGAATTCAACCTCCGGATAGGCGGTGATAAAGTCTGCTATGAGCCTCGTGACGCCTGTGGACTCGAAATGGTCCTCCGTTTTGTCAAAGGCTACACTCAGGGACTGCAGCAGCTCGCTTTCCGGGAAACCACGCTGAGCCATGCTGTGTATCTCGTCGGCACATTCCAGAGTTTTATTGGCCATGCCTATAAGTGCGCCTCCTGCGGGGGTCAGAAAAACCTTTCGCCGGTCACGGATAAACAGAGGGGTTCCCAGTTCCCGTTCGAGCTCCGCTATCTGATAGCTGAGGGTGGGCTGAGATATGTAAAGAGCCTCTGCTGCACGGCTGAAGTTCAAGTGCTTGGCAACTGCCAGGAAGTATTGCAGCTGTTTCAGATCCATGATGGAATGTCCTTTCAGATTTTCTTATGATATTTTATAACTTTTTATTTAGCGGTGCAAGAGTTTGGTGCTAAATGCCGAGTGTAAATTTTACAAATTGACAGCAGATTGTTAATTCTGACCATTTCCGTGTATAAAAAGTGTGAATCGACGAAGAAATATATAGAATTTTTCTATAAGTGACATTCATATTCGGTATTTCCCATTTGCCCCGATTAGTACTAAAATGCAATTGATGAAAAATGTCAAAAAATTAACGATTGTATAAAATTTTCTCAGAAGCAGTGAAAGGAGAGCCCCAGTAATGAACCAGATGTACCCCAATATTTTCAAGCCCCTGAAGGTGGGCAATGTAGTGTTCAAAAACCGCATTTTTACCGCTCCCTCCATGGGCCATATGATCCAGAACAACGCTCCTACATATCCCGAACCCGCTCTTATCAAGAACTATCTCGAAAAGGCTAAAGGCGGCGTTGCCCAGGTACAGTGCGGTGGCCAGCAGGTCAACTTCCCTGGCAGAAACCCCATTCACTCCAACTTTGATATCGAAAACCCCACCGGTTGGAGAAACTTTATCCACTTCACCGATGCTATCCACTTCTATGACTGCAAGGCTTCCTATGAACTGATCCATTTTGGTGGTGAAGGCGAGTACACTCCCGAAGCCATTGCTGCCGGAGATATCTATGCCTGTTCCGAGTTCGTCCGTGAATCCGATGGACTTCACTTCAAAGAGATCCCCGAATCCGAAATGGAAAAGCTGGCTGACCGTTATGCTGACCTTGCTCAGTGCGTCAAATTCTGCGGATTCGACACTCTGCTTATCCACGGCGGTCACGGCACTCTGCTGCAGGAGTTCCTGTCTCCCCGTTCCAACCATCGTACCGACAAGTACGGTGGCAGCCTCGAAAACCGTGCACGCTTCCCCATGATGGTCATTGACCGTATCCGTGAGCGCGTAGGCCGCGACCTGCTTATCGAATACCGCATCTCCGGTTCCGAATGTGTACCCGGCGGCTTTGAAGTCGACGAATGTATCGAGTTTTTCAAGCTCATTCAAGACAAGATCGACATCGCCCACATTTCTGCCGGCGTTGTTCGTGAACCCCGTCTCCGTGCTATTACTCATCCCTCCGGTTTCCTGCCCGACGGCTGCAACGTCTATCTGGCAGAAGCTGTGAAGAAATGTCCCGATATCCACATTCCCGTTCTGGGTCTTGGAGCTTTCCAGCATCCTCAGCTTATCGATGATACTTTGGCAGCAGGCAAGTGCGACATCGTTGCCATGGCACGCGGCACTATCGCCGACCCATACACTGTCCGCAAGGCAAAGCAGGGTAAGGCAGATGATATCGTCCCCTGCATCAAGTGCTTCCGCTGCCTCGACGAGTTCAAGCTGACTCACAAATATGTCTGCACCGTTAACCCCACTGCCGGTCGCGAAGACTTCAACGACATGATGATCCCCAATGAGTGGCAGAAGCAGAATGTTGGCATCATCGGCGGCGGTCCTGCCGGTATGATGGCTGCTCTGGAAGCTTCCAAGCGTGGTCATAAGGTCACTCTGTTTGAAAAGGAAGCCGTTCTTGGCGGCCAGCTGAAAGACGCTGCTTTCATGTCCTTCAAATATGATCTGCTGAAGTATGAGCGTTACCTCATCAACCATGTTCAGCAGGATCCCAACATTACAGTTTGCACCAACGTAAACGCAACACCCGAACTGATCGCTCCCATGGGCTTCGATACTGTTATCGCTGCCACCGGCGCAACTCCTCTGGTTCCCAGAGCCATCCCCGGCATCAATGGTGACAATGTTATGACTGCAGGCGATTCCTTCTTCTCCGGTCGTCCCATTGGTGACAAGGTCGTTGTTATCGGCGGTGGTCAGGTTGGCTGCGAAGTTGGCGTGCATTATGCCACCATGGGCAAGGAAGTTACTATCCTCGAAATGCAGAAGGCCCTTTGCCCCGATGCAACCCGTACCTACCGTGAAGAGCTTCAGGGTCAGGTCAGCGATCACTGCAAGGCTGCCATCACCGGCGGCACCTGCACCTCCATCGCTCCCGAAGGTGTCTACTATAAGGATGCCGAAGGTGTTGAACACCTTATTGAAGCCGAAACTGTTATCCTCGCTATGGGTATGCGTCCCACCAGCGATATTGCCGAATCCTTCCGTGACTGCGCACAGACCTTCCGTGCTATCGGTGACTGCGTAAAGACCGGCAATGTTCAGAAAGCTGTCCGTGCAGGATTCGATGCCGCAATGTGCATCGGTTGGTAAGATATCTGTTGTACCATAAGAAAAGAGGTTGAGAAATGAACAGCAAGCATCCCGCTTTTGACAAAGTGGACAGCGTTGTTTACCGGGTACTGAAGTTCATCTCTTATCTTGCGGGAATTTTCCTTTTGGCCATCATGCTGTTGGCTGTGGTCAATGTTGTGTTGGAAAAACTCCATAAGATAAACGTACCCGTATCCGGTATCGGTGATACCAAGCAGTGGATCCAGTATATGAACATCTGCGTGGTCTACTTTGCTACCGCGTTTGTAACCCTTGAGCGTGGTCACAGCAGCATGGATCTGCTGACCCGCCGCTATCCCAAAATTGTTCAGAAGATCCTGAACGCCGTTGCCTATCTTGCCGGCACAGTAGTGTTCGGATTTATCAGCTACCTTGGCGTTGTCAAGGTTTTGGCAGGTCAGCTGGCCAACAATGCCCGCATCAACGAAACTTTGGCAACGTCTTTCCCCCAGTGGCCTTTTGGCGCAGTTTATGCCTTTGGTTTTGCGATACTTTCTTTCTCCTGCCTGTGGGCAGTGGTTCGCATCTGCTTTGGCAAAAATGTGGCACAGGAAGCCGTTGATGTGGAGGCAAAAAATGCTGAGCTTCTGGAGCAGGCTGCTCAGGAAGCCGCAGCAGAGGAAAAGGAGGATGACCAATGAGCAATATTATGATCGGCGTTATCTGCTTTGTGTTTATGCTGGCTCTGATATTCCACGGTTTCCCCATTTCCATTTCCATGTTCCTTATGTCCGGCATAGGTTTCCTTTGGCTGCGTGACTGGAACATCGCCATACTGCACACTCAGTTTGCCAGCACCATTTTTAACAACAGCGCAAACTATGAATTTGCTGTACTGCCGCTGTTTATCCTGTTAGGTACGTTGGCGGGGGTAACAGGCATAGCGGAAGGAGCCTTTGACTCCATTCGGGCATGGCTCGGCAAAATGAGAGGCGGCACACTGTTTACCGTTATCGTGGCAAACGCCATTTACGGTGCCTGCTCTGCCAACTCCTCCGCCGGCAATATCATCTTCTCCCGCCTGGCAATGCCCTCCCTGCGCAAGGAAGGTTATGACGAAACGCTTTCCCTCGGCGTTCTTTGCTCTTCCGGTTCTTTGGCTTCCCTGATACCGCCCAGCCAGGCTATCCTGACCATTTGCATGGTAGCCCCCGCTGTTATGGTAGATGGCAAGAACTTCACCATGAGCCTCGGCACCGGTCTGATGTGCGGCATCATTCCTGCCATTGTGCTTATCCTGATGCTGTACGTTATGATCCGCATTTACGGCGTGGTCAAAAAGGGAACCCTGCCTCCTGCATCAACCGAAAAGGTTCCCGTTAAGGAAAAACTGAAGACACTGAAACTGCTTATTCCTATTCTTCTTGTGTTCTTCGTCATGATCGGCGGTCCTTCCCTCGGTTGGTTCTCCACCACTGTTGGCGGCGCCATCGGAGCATTTGTAGTTGTTGTCTACGCCATTGCAAGAAAGGTTTCTTTCAAGCAGCTGTGCGGATGCTTCTGGGAAGCATGCCTGATGCAGGCCGGTATTTTCATCATTATTGTTGCCGGCAACTGCTTCTCCCGCTTTATCGCTTCCACCGGTCTCACCACCGTTCTGGGTCAGGCTGTCAGCGCAATGAACGCACCTCCTCTGGCCATGTTTGGTCTTGTTATGGTGTTCTACCTTATCGGCGGTGCCGTTATGAACGTCGTTCCCCTTATTATCTGCACCTGCTCCATCGTATTTGCTGTGCTGGTTGAAGGCTGCGGCTATCATCCCTATGTGGTTATGATTGCTCTGGTTCTGATCGTTGAAGTGGCTCAGCTCACTCCTCCCATCGGACTTGGAACCTACATTACTGCAAATGCTCTGCGCATCGACCCAATGAAGATATTCAAGGCAGCTGTACCGTTCTTCATAGTGCTGTTCCTTTGCACCTTTGTGCTGGCACTGTTCCCGGATTTGGTGCTGTTCCTGCCCAAGACCCTTGGTTTATTATCATAAGTAATTTCAGCAAAGGCTGAATTAAAAAATAATTCCATCTGTAAATTCTTTAGGAGGAAAAAAGATGAAAAAACTGTTTGCTCTGCTTCTGGCTCTTGTTATGGTCCTGAGCCTTGCCGCTTGCGGCGCTAAGGAAACCACCGAAGCTCCTGCTGCCGAAAGCGAAAGCACCGGCGAGACCGCTCAGAGCGGCTACACCGGCGAATCTTTCACCATTTACATGGCCACCAACGACAACGAAAACTCCGACCAGTCTGCTCCTCTGGCTTACTTCCGTGACATCGTTGCCGAAAAGTCCGGCGGTGCCATCACTGTTGACGTAGCCTGGGGCGGCACCCAGTACGACAACGCCGGCATCTGGTCCGCTATGCAGGACAACCTGCTGAATATGGACATTATGCTTATGAACAAGCATTCTGCCAACGCTCCTCTTATGAGCTGGGGCTTCATGCCTTACTCTGCCAACGCTCAGGAATCCATCGACCAGACCAACTATATGCTGTTCGAAAACGAGACCACTTCCAAAATCATTGCTGACTACTTTGCAGGTTTCAACATGACCATCCTTGGCAACTCCTGCGACGGCGCTCCCTCTTTCATTACCACCTTTGCATGGGACGGTCTTGATGATCTGGTTTCCAAGTGCTCTGCTTTCGGCACCATGAACACCGCAAAGTATCAGGCTATCGGCCTGAACTGCACCGCTGTTGCCGGTCCCGAGTGCTATGACAACCTGTCCCGCGGCATTATCGACGGCTGTTCCTCCGCTCTGGCTGCTGCCATGACCAACTCTCTGAACGAAGTTGCCGGCTTTGCCACTGTCGACGGTCAGTACACCTCCGCTGTTCTTATCGTTGCCAACAGCGATTTCTGGGCAGGTCTGTCTGAAGAAGCCAAGGCTCTTCTGACCGAGTGCATCGAAGCAACCTCCAAGTTCTCCGCTGAGCACATCACCGAATCCACTCAGGCTGCTGCTGCTTCCTGGAAGGAAGCTACCGGTAATGACGTTGTCTTCATGAACGAAGAAGACGGCAAGGCTCTGTGGGCACAGACTCTGGCTGCTATCGCCACCAACGCTGCTGCCAACGCTGCCGGTCAGGCTCATGAGCAGGATATGATCACTCTGCTTACCGAGTGGGTCAAGTATCAGGAAGAATACCACGGCATCGATGTCGACTGGGAAGGTTGATTTTCAACGACCCGATAGTTTATAATATCTGAAACAAAAACTTCAGGCGGTGGTTTTCCACCGCCTGAGATTTGGTATATTCGTCATTTTCAGGAGGACCAATATGTTTTTCGGTTTGATCCTTTGCGCCATCGTGGCAGTGATTGCCACTTTGCTTGGCGGACTTCAGCATTTTGTGGGCGCTCCCATGCTGGGACTTGTAATAGGTATACTTCTGGCCAACCTGCTGCCGGCCGGTTTTGTTGCCAAGTCAAAAAAAGGTGCGGCCTTTTCCTCGAAAGTTATTCTTAGGGCAGGCATCATCATTACCGGCGGAACCTTGAGCTTTACCACCATTGTGGGTGCGGGAGGTTCTGCGCTGCCCTACATAATCCTCAGCATAATCTTTGCTTTCTGCACAGCCTGCCTTGTGGGTAAGTATGTGATGAAAGTATCCACTAATACCCGTATCCTTGTAGCAGGCGGCACTTCTATTTGCGGCGGCACAGCCATTGCCACTCTTGCAGGTGTTCTGGACGCTGATGAGGACGAGATGGCTTATGCCATGACGGCCATTTTTCTCTTTGACCTGTTCGCCACCCTTATCTGGCCTTATGTGGCACTGGCTATGGAGTTTACTCCCGAGCAGTTCAGTATTCTTGCAGGCATCGCCATCAACGATGTCGCCAGCGTAACGGCTGCGGGAGCCACTTATGACGCACTTTTGGGTGCTGCGGCATTCAATGCAGCAGGCGTTTCCGGCGGCGAACTGGCAGTGGTTGTTAAGCTGACCCGTGTCGTAATGCTTGTGTTTGTTGCCCTTGCTGTTATGGTCTGGAGCATCTGGAGCAAAAGTAAGAACGAGGACGGACAGCAGGCAGAAGGCGGCAAAAGTGCCGTTTCCAAGGTCATTTCCGCATTCCCTGTTTTCATTCTTGGATTCCTTGGACTTGCCATTATCAACACATTTGTGGATTTCTCTCAGTTTGAAATTGCCGGACGCACTCTGGCTTCACTTATGAAAACTGTCAGCAAGTTCTGCATCACCATGGCATTGGTGGGCGTAGGCTGCAAGATAAGTCTGAAAGATATGTTCACCAAAGGCATCAAGCCCATTCTTCTGGGCGGATGCACATGGCTTATCGTGGCGCTGTTTACCTTCAGCTATGTGACATTTTTCATGTAATACAAAAACCAAAGAGGCTGTAACGAAAATTACAGCCTCTTTTTTGTGTTTATTTTTCCAGTGCTTTTATCCTGCCCAGCGGGTTTTCATAAAGGCGTGCATGACCGCTCTGCAGATACTTTGTAAAAGCCTCAACATCGCTGCATATATCCCCCAGCATTTCGCAGCCCTCAACATCGCCGATATCGTGGCCGGGACCGCCTATGGGCAAAGTTCCGGCAACACGATACAGATTGTCTTTTTCAAGCTTTTCGCCAGTTTCAAGTTGGATGGATACTATTCTGCTTCCGGGTTCGGCGTTGGGGTCAAACAAGACGTTCAGCCCGCTTACATGGGTAAAGCCCGGAGACTGTACGGGGTAGCTTTCCAGACCCTTTTCCATCTTTTTTATTATCCAGCTGCCGCTGCAGAGGCCAAGGGAAACCTTACTGCTGTTGGCAAAAACGCTGTTAACATCAAAAGTGGTGATATTACCGGGTTCGATACTTGCACGGATATTACCGCCGCCGCAAAAGGCTATCTGAACTCCGGCGGCATAGGCAAAGGCATCGCAGACAATGTCTCCGAGGTTGGTTTCGCAGCACCGTATCTGAGGACGACCTCCATCAAGAATGTAAGGAGTATGGCCGAGAATAACGGTGTTGGCATCGATTTTTGCCTGCTCACGCTGTAGAATTGCCAGTACGTCGGTCTCCGGTTCCAGTTCATTTTTGCATTGCTCAACAGGAATAAGACGGCAGCTTTTTGTCAGATTGCCGCTGACATCACTGGTGACCGTGATATGAACAAAGGAAGCCATCCTGTCTGCAGGCTGGGTTATAAGGGTGCTTCCCACAACTATACCATCGGGCAGAGGGTGGTGACTGTGACCATCGGCAATAAGGTCAATGCCGGGAACACGCCGTGCCAGTTCCGGTGACGGGAAATGATATGTGTCGTCCACTCCCAGATGGCAAACCACCATCACCAAGTCGCAGCCTTTTGCTCTGAGCAGAGTTTCGGCTTCGGCAGCTTCTTCGTAAGGGTCAGTGAGCATGGTGTCTGCCTGCATTCCCGGCAATCCGGGAGGCATCCCCATCATTTTCGGCTCAAGACCTATTACGCCTATGCGAAAACCTCCGAGATCCGTTATTCCCCAGGGGTCAAATACTCTGCTGCCGTCCAACTGCCGTGTCATGGCGCCGAGAACGGGAAAGCTCAGCCGCTGCCTCATGGCGTTGATTTCTCCAACGCCTTTAAAATGCTCGTCGTTCCCGAATACCATGTAATCATAGCCGATGGTGTTCATGATTTCGGCTGCTGCCTGACCGTTGCTGAACTCGGAAAGTATGTGCCCCCGGAAGATGTCGCCGCTGTCCACCACCAGTACAGGCTCACCGGACTGGCGCAGCTGCTTTATGTATGCGGCGATATATGGATAGTCGTGTATCCGACCGTGGATATCCGCAGTTTGGATTATTGATATTCTTTTCATCTTGCATCCTCTGACAAAAATGTGATTTGACGTATATAGTCATTATCCATTAAAACTACCCGGATGACAAGGGGAAAATACGCAAAAATGGATTTAAAGGTTATCGGCCTGTGCTATAAATTGACTGTGGTAATACGATCAACAATTCTTTGAAACTTGACAAGTATTCCGTTTTTGCATAGGTGGAGAAAAACGCTTGAAGAATCAATTGGTTTGAGATAGAATTTTTATAGTTAGGCGGAATTCGGATACATGCCGCGTTTTCGCCACACATCAATTTCAGTTTACAGTTTGGAGGATAAACCAGTGAAAAAAAGGATATCTCTGCTGTTGGCTGTTGTCATGCTGCTAAGCATGTGCGCCTGCAGTAAAACAGACACAAGCGACGCTGTTGAATCAGCAGCCGTTGAGGAAAGTGCTCCGGTTGAAGAAAACGCTCCTGTTGAAAATATCGGCGAGGAAGTCCCCGAGGAGACTCCCGAAGCTGAAGAAACCGAGCCCGTTGAGGAGCCTGAGCCTGAGGAAGAGGTCGAAGCTCCCGTGGCTGACGCCGAGAACAAGGCTCTCATAGAAGACACCCTGAACCTTGCCAACAACGAGGAACAGACCTGGACTTACAACGAAAAGTATGACGCATGGGTGCTGTCCGTTGTTTCTGCGGTCGTGTATCCTGAAATTCCGGAAAAACAGGGAGTTTCCGTGTGCGTTCCCGGAGCTTATGTCACAGGTATCGACACTGATGGTGACAAAGCTGCCGATGTTATGGCAGCCGACGCTGCTGAAGGCGTCAAGGGCGGTCTCGTCATCGACTACGAAGCCGAGATTACCAACGTCAACGGTCAGACCTATACCGCATCAACAGCTCCCGTTGTTATCAACACCGGCGCTGCCGGCTACGGCTCTCAGAAGAGCTACGCCGCATCAGGCGCCCGTGCCGCATACGGATACATCAACGTGTCCTGCGGTAACCGCGGCAAACAGGACTCCGTTACCGATGCCAACGGCGTGGTCACATATACCGGTGACGCTCCCTCCTGCCTTGTTGACCAGAAGGCCGCTGCCCGCTATGTGAAATACAACATTCTCCTTGGCAACCTGCCCGGCAGTGTGGATCACTTTGTTTCCACCGGCGGTTCCGGCGGCGCAGCCCACGCTTCAATGTTTGCGGCTACCGGCAATAACCCTGCTTTTTATGACTATCTGGCAGAAGCCGGTGCAGTAGGCGTTTATAAGACCGAAGACGGAGGATATTCCACCACCGTTACCATCGATGATGTCGACTACAAGCTGTCCGACGGCGCATGGGGAAGCATAGCGTATTCCACCATCAGCTCCCTCTATGAGGCAGATATGGCTCTTGGCTTTGAATACTATCTGAATGCCGACTACTCCTTCAAAACCGCTTTCCAGAAGCAGTTGGCTCAGTATCTGTCTGAGAGCTATATGGAATATATCAACTCTCAGGCTCTTTCCGTTGATGAGGCTGCAGCAGGATTTGACCTGGACGGTGACGGTCAGCTGAATTCCGTTATCGATCTGACCATCGAACACGATATTGACGCTTACCCTGAAACCAACGGCTATTACGGCACTTATCTGGACCTGTATCTCGCAGAATTCACCGAGAACCTGCAGTGGTATATTGACAACCTCGATTACGCAGAAGGCTGGACATGGTTCGATGAAAACGGCGCTGCAGTCAGCGATCTTGCCGGTTTTGACAAAGCCACCGCATTCATCGAAGGCCGTTATGCCAAGGCTACAAGCGGCATGGGTGGTCCCGGAGGCCCTCCCGGTGGCCCCGGTGGCCCCGGTGGCCCTGTGGGAACTCCCGGTGCAGGCACCAGCCAGTCTGCCAGCGGTGCAGGTACCGATTCCCGCAACTACAGCAGCTATGAAGAAATGGTTGCCGAGTATAAGGCTGATATAGAAGAAGTTTATGCCGGCGACAGATTTGGTAAAAATACCGTTGAACTGTACAATCCTGTGCAGTATATCGGTGCCGACGGTACCGATGACCCCGTCTGGACCAAGATCATTATGGGCGGTTCTGAGGGCGACATTTCCATGTTCAACTCCCTGAATCTCCGCATCGCATGGCTCAACGCCGGTACAGATGCCGAACTGCAGTGGCAGTGGAACGGCGGTCATGTTCCTTCTGAAATCTTTGGCGATTCCTTCTCCCTGTATCTTGACCAGATGTACGGCAAGTACGTTGAAGGCGCAAATGCGATCGAAAAACCTGCTGTGGCTGCACAGGCCAACGGTACTGCCGAAGAAATGACCGGCACCGATATCAGCGATTGGATCAGCTATGACGGCGAAACCGTTTCCTTCGCTCTGGCTGATATTGCTGCTTACCGCACCAAGAGTGCAGCGAAGGCAATGCCTGCATTTGACGTTATCGACTACGGTCAGGAAGACTATGTTTTCGGCAGCAGCGAAAAGAACGCCCGCCACTGGAACAAATATCTGCTGGAAATTTTTGAAGAACACAGCGATACTCTGGCACCTCTGTTCAATGGTGCCGGAAACTGACAGAAAAATTTAACACCCGGATCCCTGTATCAAAACAGATTTTTGATGCAGGGATCTGTTTATTGTCGGCATATCTGACTCACCGCTGACCGCGTATTGAAAAGAGGATCGCCCCATGGTAAAATGAAACCAGCGTGGTTACAGAAAGGACAATGCAAATGGGCTTTGAAAAGTATATACTCTGCCAGCTTGAGACTCACCCTGCCATGACAGCTCAGGACATTGTCAAGTTGTGCTATCAGGCGGCATATGGGCCGGGACATCTTCTGGCAGACGTTCGGAGGGCAGAGGAGTATTTTGACGCCGAATTCAAAGATGTTGCTGCGGTAAATGTGCCGTTGGTTGAAAGCATATCCGATGACTATTGCAGGATTAATCTTGGAGCGTGGAAGAACACGTCAATGCCGTCCAAATGGCTGTTTGAGTTGTTCCGTCTGTCGGCAGACGGTGCAGAAAAAAACGAAAAACTGCTGCTGAAATATCTCGAAACCGCAGCAAAGTATATTGAGGACGAAGAGTTTTTGGTAAAATATGAAGCCAACGGTATGCCTGCGGTGCACCACAGCGATATCTACCGGGAGACGGAAAATCCGTCCTATCGGGTGGTGGACAGGCGATTGATTCGTTTGCTGCCTGTTCTTCAGAAAGCAGCGGAAAAGGCGGAGGAAGAATCAGTTGTGGTTATTGCCATTGACGGCAGGGCAGGCTCCGGAAAGTCCACCATGGCGGAGCAACTTAAAAAGGTTGTTGGCGGCGAAATTATCCGAATGGACGACTTTTTCCTGCCCATGGAACTTCGTACTGCCGAAAGACTTTCATCTCCCGGCGGGAATATCCATTACGAGAGGTTTCTGAATGAAGTCCTGCCTGCAGTAAAACAGGTCGGCGATTTTTCCTATCGAAAATTCGACTGCAGCGTTATGGATTATTCTGCCGATGTCATTGCTGCCAACTCTCGTTTCCGAATTGTCGAAGGCGCATACAGCGGCCATCCCCGGTTCTCCGATTATGCCGACATAAAAGTATTTTCAGATGTGGAGCCTGATGTTCAAATGCAGCGTATAATTCACCGTAACGGCATCGAAATGGCAGAACTGTTCCGAACACGATGGATACCGATGGAAGAAGCATACTTTACTGCGTACGGAACAAAGGAAAAGGCAGATGTGATTGTTTGATTTGTGTTATGACCGCCGGGATGTAAACCTTATCCCGGTGGTCAGTTACGTTTTTGAAATGTCAGGTAGGATAACGACAATAGTAAGATTTTGGTATTTGTTGTATAATCAATAAGTATTAAAAAATATATAGTTGAGAGGAGATCAAGATGAAAAGAGTATTGGTTTTACTGATTGCCCTGTCTTTGATGCTTACCATGTTCGGCTGCGCACCTGCTGAGGAACCCGCTCCCGCAGAAGAAGCCGCACCCGCTACCGAGGCAGTTGAAGCTCCCGCAGAAGAAGCACCTCCTGCAGAGGAAGCTGTTGAAGAAGGCCCCACCGTGGAAGAAGTATATTCCATGGCCCGCAAGGCTCTTGACCAACAGGAGATCCAGAACATAATGAGCTGGCATGTAATGTACCATTGCTATGGCCTGCATCGTGAAGAAATGGAAACCATCTGGGTACAGGAACCCGAAAACCAGGCTACCGCTTCTTTCGGCCAGAACCAGGGTTTCTACGTCGGTTACGACAGCATTTGGGAAGCCTACGTTGAAGGTCACGACACTTCCTGGCTTTCCAGCGCAAAGAGATACTGCCAGAACAAGGGTATTGACATTTCCGGCATGACCGATGAAGAAATACTGGACGTTTACGGCGGCGTTGGTCAGCTGCTGCTGCACGTTACCACAACCGCTATAATTGAGGTTGCAGAGGACGGCCAGACAGCAAAGTGCTTCTGGTATTCTCCCGGCATGATCGCTGAGAGCGGTTCCAGTGCCAACACTATTTGGGAAGCCTACGGCGTTGACTTTGTTAAGGAAAACGGCGTTTGGAAGATGTGGCATCTGCATATGTTCACTGACTTCATGGGTAAATTCTACCTGACCCTGGGTAATTCTTCCGGTATGGGCGGCAATCCTCCTCCCAAGCCCGGTGGAGCTTCCAACGGACAGGAAGAGTGGAAGGGCGAAGCCGGTGCTCAGGTGGCTGCTTCCACCGTGCATGAATATCTGTACTCCACTCAGTACAGCACATTCTCTTCCGACCGTCTGCGCAAGGATATGGAGATCTTCCTGCCTGTTGCATATGAATCCTGGAGCTTTGACGATGAAAACTATGGTCCCACCCGCGAGGAATATGAGAACTTCGGCATAGATTTGGATGCCTGGTATGCGGCCCACTGATTAAAAACCTTAAAACAGGAACGGCTTTAAACGGCCGTTCCTGTTTTGCTTGTCTGCTTGTCAGAAATATGCTATGATTGTTTCAATACAACAACAAAGGAAGAGATATATGAAAATCCTTGTTATAGACGGTCAGGGCGGAAACATCGGCCGCCAGCTGGTAAAGATGATAAGCGAACAAATTCCTGATGCTCAGCTCCGGGCAGTGGGAACCAACAGTATTGCAACCGCAAACATGATAAAGGGCGGAACGTCAAATGCAGCCACCGGCGAAAACTCTGTTTTGGTGTGCAGTCGCTGGGCAGACGTCATAGTTGGCCCCATTGGTATTGTGATCGCTGACGCAATGATGGGTGAGGTTACCGCTGCAATGGCGGCTGCCGTCGGGCAGAGCGATGCGGTGAAAGTCCTGATTCCCATGAACCGCTGCAACACCGTTATTGCGGGGGTGGACGCCTGTTCCACCAATTCGCTTCTGGACGATGCACTTCGCAGGATAAAAGAAGCTGCGTCCAACGGTTGAAAATCCTGCCGGATTGTAGTATAATACTTTCAGGTCGGCATGAAGCCGTGTTTTGGACAGAAGTCCTTTCTCAGTACAGCCCCAATTTATAGTTTCGTAATATCATTGAAGGTATTGCTTTTCTGCACGAAAGGCGATACCTTTTTGTGTTTCGGAGAAAGGGAACAAAAATGAAAAAGAAAATACTGAAAATTTCATACTCTGCCCTGTGCCTTGCGCTGGCAATGGTGCTGCCCTTTTTGACAGGGCAGATACCTCAAATAGGCAGTGCTCTCAGCCCCATGCATATACCCGTGTTCCTGTGCGGCTTTTTGTGCGGCTGGCCCTACGGTATGGTGGTTGGAGCCGTTGCTCCGCTGCTGAGGTCGGCAATGTTCGGTATGCCGCCGTTTATGACAGCTCTTGCCATGGCGTTTGAACTGGCGGCTTACGGAGTTATCTCCGGTTTTCTGTACAAGCTGCTGCCGAAAAAGAATGGGTATATATATGTTTCGCTTATAGCTGCCATGACAGGCGGCAGGATAGTTTGGGGCGTAGTCCAGTTTGCTTTGGCAGGACTACAGCAGACCACATTCCCGTTCTCTGCGTTTATTGCCGGGGCTGTTACGAATGCCATACCGGGAATAATTCTTCATATTGTACTTATACCTGTTATCATCATGGCACTTAAAAAGGCAAAACTGGTACTTAATGACTGAATTCAAAGAGACAGTAAAAACGCTTTGCGTTTTTACTGTCTCTTTTGATGTTTTACTTGCATTAGTGATTGTAGACAGTGCTGTATCCAGAGGTTAAAATAGCATTAAGACATATTGAAAAGGAGAATCCCTATGGCATATTACATTGAAAAAGGCTGCATAGGCTGCCATTACTGCGAATTGGAATGCCCTGTTTCTGCTATAAGGATAAAGGACGGACGCAACCAGATAGACCAGAATAAATGCATTGAATGTGGAAAGTGCGTTGAACTTTGCCGCCTTGACCTTATCAAAAGTACCGAACCTGCCCCGGAACCGAAAAAACATGCCCCCATTACATACACTTGCGATGTGCTGGTCATGGGTGCAGGCGGCGTTGGTACAGGCGCAGCTGCCAGAGCTGCCGATTTGGGTATGGACGTTATCCTCATCGAAGCTGCCAAACACTACGGTGGCGGCACTTGGTTTGCTCACGGCGGACAGTTTCCCGGAGCGAAGAAGTATTACGCAAAAATCGGCAAATCTTCCGACATTGAAGGTCAGGTGCAGTTCTGGCTCCGCAACCAGAAAAACGGCTACAAGGATATGGACAAGCTGCGCAGCAATATCTCTGCCAACGGCGAATTCCTCGACTGGTTCGATGAACTTGACCCGTCTTTCACAGCACCCTTTGTGCCTGCACAGGGCGGCCCCATGCCTTTCGACATGAAGGAACGTCACATCAACGGCAAGTCCGATGACGACTCTATCGGTCCCGGCTGGATGGGTTCCTGGATAACAGAGAAATTGTTTGAAACCGCCATCAAAAAAGGTGCCAGATATTTCAATCAGACCCGTGCGGTGGAATTCATAGCCGAAAACGGCAAGGTTATAGGCGTAAAAGCCATGGATCCCGGCGGCGAAGTCATAATCTACGCAAAAGCCTTCATCCTTGGCACTGGCGGATATCTTATGAATGATGAACTTATGAAAGCCATTGACCCGGACATGATCCGTGGCGATGCAACTTATCTGCGGCTGAATGTTCCCACAAATATCGGCGACGGTCACTATATGGTTGAGAAAATCGGCGGCGTGGTGGATTTTGGTTTGGGCGGCGTAAGAGGTCCTACACATCACCCCTACTCCTATGCAGTAAACATGATGATCGGCAACAAGGAAGCGGTTTTTGTCAATGACGAAGGCGAACGCTGCTTTGAAATGTCCAACGAAGGCATGGGCGGCGGTGCTCCCATCAACGGAGCCAACTGTGCGGCTGCGGAAGTTATCCTGCGCACAAAGTCCGGTTTCTGCTATATGATAACCGACGAGCCCATGCTTGAACTGTTCGGCAGCCGTATGCGTCCTTTGGACAACGGCCGTGTCTGCCAATGGCGCAAAGAGGTTGAAGAGGAGTGTGCCCTTGAAGATGTTCCTGCCCGTAAGGCAGACACTGTTGCAGAGCTTGGTGCAAAACTTGGCATGGAACCCGGAAAGCTTGAAGCTGCGGTTGAACGCTGGAATGAGCTTTGTGCAAAGGGCAGCGACGATGATTTCGGCAAAAAGGCTGAGTTTATGATGCCCATATCCACCGCTCCGTTCTATGCCTTTGCTGTCAGAAACTTCGACAACGGTGCCAGCCGTGGCGGTATCAGCATTGACGAGGATTTCCGTGTGCTGGACAAAAACGGCAATCCGTTCCCCGGAGTGTACTGCGCGGGTGACGCAGCGACTTACAGCTGGACAGAAAATATCGGTCCCGTAGGCCTTTGCGGTGGTCTCGCAGGCTCATGGGCCAGCGGATACCATATTGCCGAACTGGTAAAAGAGTATATTGGATAAAACGCACTCCCAGATGGTTGGGATAATATAAAAAAGCTGTCATCTCGAACGCCGGATTATCCGGCGGAGAGATCCCCTTCTTAAGACGGGGATTTCTCCCTCGCTTTCGCTCGGTTCGAAATGACAGCTATATTTTTTTTGGGAGAGGTTTTATTCAATATCAAGAGTGTTTGTAATAAAGGTCACGAATGCCTTCATGGCGTTGACCGCTTCGGGGTAGCTGCCGCCCATACCGCCGCCGGGGATGGCGTCCATGGCGAAGGTGTGGGGCATATCCTTACCGCAATGCAGGATGACTTCATTGTTCTGCTTCATGGCTGCCAGAGCAAGATTGATGCCGCCTGCGGCAAGACTTTCACCGCCGCCTACCTGAATGAACATGGGAGGGAAGTCGGTAAAATCTCCAAAAATGGGAGACAGCCTCGGGTCATGCAGGTCGGCATCGCCTGCATAAGCCTCGATGATGTCGTCGTTGCAGCCGGTGAACTGGTCCTGAATAAAGGGAACGGTGCCGGTGTCGAAACCCTCGGGAGGGGAAGAACACCACAGTGCTGCGGGCAGAGGAAGTCCCTTGGCTTTCAATGCGTGAACCAGAGAGAGGGTAAGACCTGCGCCTGCGGATTCTCCGCCCACTACGATACGCTTGTGACCCATTTCCAGCAGACCGCAGTAGAAGTCAACACAGTCGTCCACGGCAGCAGGGAACTTGTGGTAAGGAGCAAGACGGTATTCAACGGAGTAGCCTTCCAGCTTGGCTTCGTTGGCGAAATGTGCCAGCACATTGTCGGTCTGCATGGCGGAGCCTATGGTCCAGCCGCCGCCGTGAATGTACATCATAACGGCATCGTCACGAAGTCCTTCTTTGGTCAGGTGCAGACCTGGAACGCCACCTACCACAACTTTACCGCCGGTGAAACCTTCGGGGATAATGGGATCGGGAGGTACATAGTCCGGGGATACCATGGGAATATTCAGATGAGCGTATTCTGCGGGGATGTTGCCGCCCATCATGGAAGCCATTGGGCCGGGGATAACAGGCATACCATCGGGCATACCGCCGTCGGGAGGTCCCATGGGGATGTTTTGTTTTTCCAAAAATGCTTTACTGGGCATGTTTCGTTCCTCCAATCGGATGTTTTGTTAACTAAATTATACTCTGGGGAAACATCGATGTCCAGAACCGACGGGGATTTTATCTATTCAGATTTGGCATAACGAGGGTAATTATCTTTCGTCACTGCAATTGAGTATAATGCTGCCGAAGAAGTCTCCGGAATCCAGCAGCTCGTGAGCTTTGCGAACATCTTCCAGAGGGAAGGTGGCTCCGATATGGGGACGTATTTTCTGATCTTTCAGCAACTGGAACATTTCCTGCTTTTTCTGCTTGAGAAGCTCAGGCTTATCGTCGAAGAAGTGGAAGGAGAACACACGGATACCGGGACAATCGCCGAAACGGTCGGTCATGGCGGTTATGATGTTGCCGGTTTCGTCACCCTTGGTGTGGTTATAAATCAGTATGGTGCCCATGGGAGCCAGGAAGTCCAGCTGACCAAGGAAGCCTTCGCCTACGGACTGGTCCATGATTATGTCTGCGCCCTTGCCGTCGGTGAGGGCTTTAACTCTTTCGGACACGTTTTCGGTGGTATAGCAGAAAACGTCGGCATCACCGATGGAACGCAGATATTCGCATTTTTCCTCGGTGGAGGCGCTGGCGATAACGCGGATGCCCAGCAGGGGAGCTATCTGGCAAACGGCGGTGCCTATGCTGCCGGCAGCACCCTGAATGTAGAGGGTTTTGCCCTCTGCGTGAGGGAAACACTCGGTGAGCATCCCCCATACGATAAGGGAACTGGTTGCGATGGATGCCAGCGAAAGGTCGGTACCTTCGGGGATAGGGGTAACGAACTGCAGGGGAGCGACCTTATATTCCGCATAGCAGCCGCAGGCAATGGGATGCTCAACATATACCCGCTGACCGACTTCATATTCGGTGACGCCTTCACCAAGACCTGCAACTATACCTGCGCCGTAAAGACCGGGATGGAAGGGCAGAATATCGTTGGTCCAGGGGTAAGATCCGGTACGCATAAGGTGGTCGGGACGGGATATGCCTGCGCTCTGCATGCGGATAAGTATTTCGCCCTTTCCGGGAGCGGGTACGGGCATATCAATGACGTTCAAAACCTCGGGACCGCCATGGGCGGTGAACTGTACAGCTTTCATTTCTCTGTCCTTTCTTCAATGGGAGTGTCATTAGAACAATCATAGTGACGATATTGAAAAAAGTCAAACTAAAATCGGGTATTTAAATAATACTTCCTGTTAGCATCATATTAAATTATCCCCGACAAAGACATTCTTTGTCGGGGATAAAGCTAAAGGCTTAGTCGTCCCTGCTGGTGTCGTTGAAACTGCACTCTTTTGTACCACAAAGAGCAGGGTTATTCCTGCCGCAGCCGCCCATGTTCATGACGGCAACTTTTTCGGATACGATAACGATACTCAGTTTTTCCATAAATGTACCTCCAAAATTAATTATTTATCCAAAGCGTTGGTTTCAAACCACGCTTGAACAATACGTGCTCTGTCGCATTGGGTGATTTTGCTGATATGATAGTCACCGTTCTCGATAAGGTTATTTGCTGCGCACTGCTCTGAACAGTAATTGCAGTAATCATGTTTGAAACAATCTGAAAAGTCAGAGATTTTTGTGCCTGCCCATTCTTTTAGGACGGGATTGCTGCCAATACTCTGCAATTCCCTGAAGTGACACAGCAATAGCCTAAAACTCACACAGGGGTAGATGTTGCCATCAGCACTGCAATATAACCCGAACTTGCCAGCATAGCACGGCGGGTCATTGGGTGTACGTTTCAGTTCGTCTGGTTTCCCCATGTAGCGATTGGGGTCGGAATAGAAAACTTGCTTGACTTTTTCATCGGGTGCTCTGTGGTTGAAAGGCTCGGTACTTCCGTCAACTTTGCCGCACAATGAAAAGTCAATTTTGCATGGACGACCTTGGTTTAGTTCTTTGGATAATTGATCAATTGCTTTAACACTGTCGATGTTTTCGGCCAGAACAACACACTTGAGTTCGAAATTGATTGAATACTTTTGTAATAGGCTAACTCCTGATAGGGTTTTCTTGAATGAACCTTTTACTGTAGTTATGCTGTCGTGTAGTTCCGGGGTATCGCCATATATGCTGATACTGACTTTATCTACACGATATTCATTTAGTTGCTTAACGACATCTTCAGTAAGAAGAAGACCGTTGGTGAAGACAGTAGTAACCATTCCTTTTTCGGAAATATACTTTAGAATGTCAAAAAAATCGTCCCGTAGAAGGGCCTCTCCACCACTTAATGTTACGGCAAATACACCCAAATCATATATGGAATTAATTAATTCCTTCACATCCTCAGTGGATAGTTCTTTTGAATAGTCATATTTTTCAAAAGGATGATAACAATGAATACACTTTTCGTTGCAACGATTCGTCAAATCAATATGGAAGAAATAGTATAGACCGTTTTTAGTAAGCTCTTTTTGGAAATTACTGAGAACAGGATTAAACTTACTTTCGTCTTCGCCATCTATTTGGGTGGGGATTTGAGGGGTTGTTAAAGAGAGGCTTTTGGTTGCTGATATACCAAAGTTGGTTAAAGTGGCTACAAAATCAGAAACATCGGCCTCATCAAGTTCTTTGCTGATTAGCCATTCGGTGGAAAGAGAATGGTTTACTAACAAATCAAACAATTCAGAAGACAGGCCTTCTAGAAACATATACTGGCGAGTAGTGGTGTTGAACAGTATACTTTTTTTGCCGGAAAACAAGTCATATGTGCGGTAAGCAACAGCGTTTCCTATGTACATGTGTTTTTCCTCCAACTCAATCACTTGTAGTACCACATCTCGATACAAACAATAATCAGATTATATATTTTTCGATAGCAAAAGTCTTAAGCTGGTAGCTTAAAAATAGAACTGGGGGCATAATTGATTTGAGTAATGAGAATATGTTAGAATTACAACTGAGGTGGAAATATGAACAAGAATACGGATACATTGTTTGAGGAACTGAAGAAAGCAAAAAGCGTTTCCGAATATTTACAGGATAACGAAAGTTCAATGGAAGGCAGAGAGATTGCAGAGATATTGAGCAGTATATTAAAGGAAAAAGATTTGGTTAGAAAACAGGTTGCCAAAGATGGTGAGTTGTGTTTACAATATACTCATCAAATATTCAACGGAACCAAAACAGCTCCGTCTCGAGATATAATGCTATGTCTATGTGTTGGAATGGGGTTAAATCTTGAAGAATCGCAAACATTGCTGAAACGTTGCGGTTATGCTATGCTGTATCCTAAAAAGCAGAGGGATTGCGTAATTATCAAAGGCTTGGACAGTGGATGGAGCATTTATCAGATAAACAATGAATTGTATGAACTGGGAGAAGATACTCTTTAGGAGCTGCTTATGAGCTTTTTGACAGACGTTATCAGGGCTGATTACAAGTTGGTCAGGGTATTGAAAAACACCGAACGATCCAAAGTCATAGTGTATAAAAACCCTCAGCTTGACAGACGTATCGTCTGGCGGGAAGCGGCTGTGAATATTGAGGTGTTCCGTTTGCTGATGGGGATAAGCTATCCCGGTTTGCCCGAGGTGTATGCCATCACGGAGCATGAGGGCAAAAATGTCATCCTCGAACAGTTCATAGACGGCATCACTCTGGAGCAAGAACTGCAAAGAGGTACAATTTCCGAAAAGCGCACACGCCGTATTGCGGCAGAACTCTGCAATACGCTTACGCTTATACACAAAATGGGAATTATCCACAGGGATATAAAACCCTCCAACATAATGCTGCTGGAGGATGACTTTCCTGTTTTGCTTGATTTTGACGTGGCAAGAATATACAAGCCCGACAGCGCCGGGGACACTACCGTTTTAGGTACCCGGGGCTTTGCTGCGCCCGAACAGCTGGATATTGCCCAGACTGATGGGCGCAGCGACATTTATTCTCTGGGCATTATGATGAACTATATGCTCACGGGAGATCATCCCACTAACCGCAGGCACAAGGGATTGCTGTCGCCTGTTATTGACAGATGTACCCATCTTGATCCTAACCGCCGTTATCAGACTGCGGAGCAGTTGAGGAGGTGGCTGTGATGAAAAATTGTCCTCACTGTTCAAAGCCAATAGATGAGTTTTCGGGATTCTGTCCATATTGTATGGAGCGTTTGGTACAGGTTCAGCAAATTCGATCCACAACAAAAAAGGCGGGAGCGGGAAGAAGGAGCCTGACTGCTGCTGCGTTGCTGCTGATCATTGCAGCAGCTTCTGCGGCTTCGCTGTTTGTGAATTACAGCCCCACAGAAGAAAATGTCCAAAACCCGGATGTGGTGCAGGTGTCGGAAAAACCCTCCGAGCCGCCTGAGACCATCCCGGAAGAATCTCCTGAACCCATGGAAGCAGAGCCGATCACATCTGCGGAACCGGAGCCGCAAAGTGAGGAACCTGAAATTAAAGGTACCGTCAGCCTGCTGGTTTGGGGCAAAGAAATGCAGCCCGGCGCGGTGTTCGGCTCCGGAGAAGCTTTTTATACTGAGATCACTGTACTCTTCAATGGCGAGCCCACCTCGGATTTTGTACTTGAAGCAGAATACCCCGACAAACTGGATTGGACCAAAAGCGATGACGGCAAGCTGCTCATAAGAGACGCGGATGGAATTGTCAGATGTCCCTTTTCGGTGAGCTGTTTTGGAGTTTCGGCAAATTATATCTGGGACAGTATCGGTCCCGACAATCCCATGACAGATAAAATGGACACGATGAAACTCAAATTTTTGGAATTTACCGTTTTGCCCACCGCAGGATTTGGCGGTGGAGGACTTGAAACCTACTATATCACAGTTATGATGGGCAATGAAGAGGTCACGGATTTTGCGGCTTATGTGGATGACCCGTCTGTATGTGCCGTAGGAAAGTCTGAAGACGGACGAATGACAGTTACCAACGTAAACGGCGGAATTACAAAGCTTTATGTTACGGTTGGCGATGTCACCGAAATGTTCGAATGGAACGGCGGTGGAGCTTTGAGTGCGGAATCGCGGAGTATAACGGTTGAACTGTATGGTAAAATAGCTCCTGCAGGCAGTGGATTCGGAACAGACCTGCCTGGAGAACACGGTGTAACAGTCATGCTGGATGGTCAGATGATATCTGATTATACTTTCGAAATTGCAGATACAAGCGTGTGTACTGCCTATAAAGCTGAAGATGGCAAGCTTATGGTGACCAATGTCGGTGTCGGAGAAACAAAACTGAGCATCACCAGTGGTCAAAACAGTGCCGAGTTTACATGGTTCTGCGGAGCCAAAAGATAAAACCTGCTGAATACTCAGCAGGTTTTTCTATGCAGTAAATATATCCGAAGCCACGGGAGTATAAAACATTTCACTTATCTTTTCCCGGTCGTTCGTCTGCCCCAGTATCCACATCAGCTTGGCGGTGGCGGCTTCAGTGGTCATGTCATAAGCCTCCAGAATGGGCAGATTGCGCTTGATGTAGGTGCCCACATGATAAATCGAAAGGTCGCTGCCCTCGTTTTCGACCTGAGTGGTCACGATCACGGTTTTGCCGGCATCCAGCCCGGCTTTAACGGCCTCGTAGTAATCATCATCATCGTAGATGGGCAGACCGCCCACGCCAAAGCTTTCTATCATAACGGCATCGTTACGTTCCAACAGCCAACCCAGAAGGTCTGAGCTTGTGCCGGGGATGAGCTTCATAAGTGCCACGCGGCTGTTGACGCAGCTGTAAAAGGTCGGAGCGTCAGCACTTTCGGGTTTGATATAGCGTATTATCCTGCCATCCTGCACGATGCCAAGGAAAGGGTAGTTGATGCTTGAAAAAGCTTCAAAGCTTTTGCTTCTTGTTTTTCTTGCTCTTGTACCTAGTATTATTTTTCCGTTGAAAACCAGCATTACACCGGCCGTGTCCGAGGATGCAACGGTAAAGGCGTCCCGCAGATTCTGCTTGCTATCGGTGGTTTCAAATCCGATAGGCTTCTGAGCGCCTGTCAGAGCGATGGGCTTTGGGCTGTGCTGCACAAGGTAACTCAGTGCCGCTGCGGTGTATGCCATAGTGTCGGTGCCGTGACTGATAACAAAACCGTCGTACTTATCGTAGTTGGCTTTGATGGTATCTGCCATGGCAACCCAGTGCTTCGGCTGCATATTGGAACTGTCGAGACTGAACAGCTGCAGGCAGTCAACATGGCAGATGTCGGATATATCGGGAATGTATTTCAGCAGCTGCGTCGAGGTCAGCTCCGGAGTAAGACCGCTGTCACTCATTTCCGAGGCTATGGTACCGCCGGTGCCAATCATAAGAATATTTTTTCTGTCCACTGTGATTCCTCTTTTCAAGTGAGACTTATGGTGTGATTATACCCCAAATCTATTGTTGCTACAATGGATTTGGGGTATTATTGCGCGTTTTATTTTTTCTTCTTTGGATAGATTCCAAACAGCGCTCGGAATCCGGGAATGTGTCGCCAGATCTCGTAGGAGAGGATGCTCAGCGCTGTGGTGCAAACGGTTACCAACAGGTAATTCAATGCAATATTGTCGCTGCGCTGGGTGATTATGTAGGAAGAATACAGCAGTATGGTCTGATGAACCAGATAAATATGGAAGCTGGAGCCGGAAAAATACTCGGTTATTTTGTTGCTGAAATTCACAAACCGTGCAAATATTCCCACACAAGCCAGGGTTCCGAACCAGCCGCAGACATACCACAGAGCTTCGTCCATAGGGTCTTTGATGGTGTAATAGCAGGTACCTATGAGTTTGACGTTCAGATAAAGCAGCAGCACTGCGGTGATGGCGGTAAAGCCCGCCCAATGCTCCTTGACTATATCCACGACGTGGTCGTGGGAAAACATCAGATATCCCAGCAGGAAAATGATAAAGTACCGACCGTAATAATCGTAAAGATTGCGATGGAGAATAAATCCAAAGGCGGTTACAGGCACCACAAGCAGATAAAGCACCCTGACATCGGCTTTACCGCACAGCTTCCACAGCTTGTCTTTGTAATTGAATATGAACAAAAACAGCGCAACTGCGGCTGTAACGACCAGCAGCACCTTCATAAACCACAGATGGGCGTTCTGGTTGATATAATAGCTGAAGAAATTCGGCAGAAACCATTTTTTCATAAAGTCAAAATAGTTTGCAAAGTTATAGTTGCCCACTATGCTGCCCAGATAAGCCTGGGGCGGGAGCAATACCAGCTTGGCAACGGCAAAAGGAAGAAGTATCTTTGTAATTCTGCCTATGGCATAGTGGAGATTGCCTTTTCGCTTGCAGCTGAATCTCATGCTCATGCCGGACACAAGGAAAAACGCACCCTGACGCCAGGGCTCCGACAGAAACATCACGGAGTCCATGGCAAGAAAACCGGGAGCGGTGTAATAGAAAGGCAGGTGGGATGAATTGAAGCACATACAGGTGTGCATGAGTATCAGCTGAAGCATGATGACCCATTTCAGGTTATCTATGTAGTGCTTTCTCATTTGCCTTCTCCTTCACAATAATGTCACAAAGACAATTATGGGAGAAAAACAGGGCAAAGTCAAGCGTAAATGTGTCAAACAAGCCAACAAAACGACAACATAGCCCCAAAATGCGAGTTCGGAAGTGATAGTTTTGGTTCGTGTCAAGATTCTGCCCTGTTTGCTTGACAGGAACAGGTAAATTTAACGTGATTTTTACATACTCTTGCTTTCAAAATAATATTTTGGTGTTATTATATGGCGGCGGAAAAATGTGTAATTGAGATAAGAATCAGATAGGATAGAAACATATGGATATTTTTGACGTACTTACACTTATTGGAGGCCTTTGCCTTTTCCTGTTTGGCATGAATACCATGGGCGAGGCATTGGAAAAAAGGGCAGGTCATGGCTTGACTGCCATACTTGGCAAGCTGACCGGCAGTAAGGTGGCGGGATTTCTTACCGGTCTTGGAGTTACGGCCATAATCCAGTCGTCATCTGCCACAACTGTTATGGTGGTCGGATTTGTAAACTCCGGCATCATGACCCTGAAACAGGCCATCAACGTTATTATGGGTGCCAACGTAGGTACCACCGTTACCGCATGGCTGCTTAGCCTTACGGGTATCGAAAGTTCCAATACCTTCGTTCAGCTGCTTAAGCCCAGTTCATTCACACCCATACTTGCGCTGATAGGTACTGTGCTTTATATGGGCTTCAAGAGCAGTAAGAAAAAGGATACCGCAGCTATCCTTCTGGGTTTTGCAACGCTGATGTTCGGTATGGAGGCCATGTCCGATGCAGTAGCCGGACTTAAAGAGGTTGAGGCTTTCAGAAACATACTTGTCATGTTTTCCAACCCAATTCTGGGTGTTCTGGCGGGTGCGGTACTGACTGCAATTATTCAGTCGTCCTCTGCATCTGTTGGTATTCTCCAGGCTCTGTCATCTACCGGCCAGATAAACTTCGGTGCGGCAATTCCTATCATAATGGGTCAGAATATCGGTACCTGCGTGACAGCAATGCTGTCGTCTATCGGTACCAACCGCAATGCCCGTCGGGCGTCTATTGTGCACCTGAGCTTTAATATTATTGGCACCGTAGTGCTGCTGACAGTGTTCTGCGCAGCTAAAGCGATGCTGGATATTTCTGCCCTTACCGATGCCGCAGCCACAGAAGCGGGTATAGCTGTTGTACACAGTGCGTTCAACATCCTTTGTACCGCTATTATGCTGCCCGCTTCCGGACTGCTGGAGAAGCTTTCCTACAAACTGGTTCCCGAACCCAAAGATAAGGCTGAGTTTGAAAACAGGATAGAGCTGGACGAACGCCTTATGGCGACTCCTGCTATCGCCCTGGACAGATGCCGTGCCGTGGCTCACGATATGTCTGCCGCTTCTGCGGAATCCATCCGTCGGGCAATTGCCATGTTTGACAGGTACGATGCTGATACGGCCGGTGAAATACGAGGGCTTGAAGATCTGGTGGATAAATATGAGGATTCCATGGGCAGCTATCTTGTTAAGCTTAACACCTATCCTCTCAGCGATGCCGACAGCCACGAAACGACAAAACTGCTGCATATGATTGGTGATTTGGAACGTATCTCCGACCATGCGGTAAATATTCTCCAGTCTGCCGAAGAAATGTACACCAAGGAACTCAGATTCTCTGCTGAAGCAGAAAAAGAGATAGGCATGATGTTTGCCGCGGTTTGTGAAATAATTGAGCTTGCAGACCGTGCCCTGGCAGAAAATGATTTGGAAGCAGCTTCTCAGGTCGAGCCTTTGGAGCAGGTAATAGACAAATTGAAAGATGTGCTTCGCAGCCAGCACATACTGCGTATGCAGAAGAGCGAATGCACCATCGAAGCAGGGTTTGTATGGTCTGACCTTATCACCGACCTTGAGCGTGTGTCCGATCACTGTTCCAATATCGCTGCCTGCGTACTGGAAATGTCCAGTGAAAGACTTGACCTTCACGATTATCTGCGTACCATACGACACGAAAGCAGCGAGTACGACAGAGCGTTTGAAGATTATTCTCAGAAATACCTTGCAGGTATTGTTGGATAAAGTATTAATGATCCCCCTGCGCAACCGGTTTTGCGCAGGGGGATTTTTTGTGAAAATGCTAACCTCAAGCAAGGCACCGGAAATCGCAAAGCGTTTCCGGTGCCTTGTTTGTCAGAACGTATTTGCTATCTGATATCCCTGACGGATAGCAGTCTGGAGATTGCCCATCTGGCCGCAGTCGCCAATTGCAAAGAACTGCTTGCCGCAGTTTGCATACTGCATTGCGGTGGCCACGTTGGCACGCATACCGGCAGCCAGCAAAACAGTGCCGGCCTTAACGGTGTGTTCTTCGCCGTTTTCGTCACGATAGCTGACAGCGCCGTCGGCAATACCGGTACAGGTGGCTTTGAGGATAATTTTCAAGGTGTCTGCATACTCATCAACAGCATCGATGAACATATTGTAATAATGGACACGCTTGGCCTCCTCGGCAACAACGTCTTTCATCTCGATTATGGTGACGTTTTTGCCCTTTTGAGCCAGATGCAGGCCCGTCTCAACACCTATTTCACCGCCGCCGATGATGACCACGTTTTCGTCGATAAAATCTTCGTTGCCAAAGGCTTTCACGGCGGGAACAGCAGCATCTATACCTGGAATGGGAGGCACAATGGGCAGAGAACCTACAGCTGCCAGAACCACGTCGTATCCCAGCTTTTCAAGAGCTTCAGGATCGGGAGCGCAGTCCATATGCACGGTAATGTTGGGGTTTTCCATGACCTTGCGCTCAAAGTATTTAAGCAGGTTGAACATGGGCCACTTGAAAGCGGCGTAACGGGAGTGGTCTATCATGCCGCCAAGATGGTCGTTCTTTTCGTAAATGGTGACCTTGTGGCCGCGTTCTGCGGCAGTAAGGGCAGCCTTCATACCGGCAGGACCGCCGCCAACGATGGCCACGTTTTTGATGCGGTCAACGGGAACTATGCGGCGTTCGGCAGTTTTTTCGCTGCCGAAGCGGGGGTTGACCACGCATACGGTAAGATTGTGGTTGGCTGTGTGACATTTATTGCAGCGCAGACAGGGAACGATATCATCGGCCTTGCCTTCCTGAAGCAAACGGCCGTAATTGGGGTTGGAAACATAGGCTCTTGCCATAGACAGCAGGTCTGCTTTGCCGGAAGCGATAGCCTCCTCGCAGTCGTTGGGGTCAAAGAATCCGGCAGAGGCGGCAATAGCTATTTTGACACCGGCCTTTTTGATGTGTTCGGCCATATACAGGAAAGGAGTGCGTCCCTTGGCAAAACCTGTGGGGTGCTGATTGTCCAGCTCCTGAGAGCGGATAGTGAGAATATCGATCAGGCCTTCGGCGGCCTTGGCAAAATTGACAGTGTCGTCCAGACTCCAGCCTTCAGGCTCGATATCATGACCGGATATGGAAGCCTCGATGGTGAAGTTTTTACCGCACAGTTCCTTGATGCGCTTGCACAGCAGCAGAGAGAAGCGGATACGGTTTTCAAAGCTGCCGCCAAACTCATCGGTACGTTTATTGGTGATGGGGGAAAGCATTCTGCCAGGCAGTACCATGCGGTAGGACATATGGATATACGTTCCGTCAAATCCGCAGTCGGCCATGTTTTTTGCAAGGCCTGCGTACTTTTCGATCAGTTCATAAAGCTGCTCTGTAGGGATCTCCTTGTTGTTGGAGGTGGGCTGAGCCTTGCTGCCGGGCATCATACGGATCGTGGGAGCGCCGTCGGATGCGTCCATACCGGGAGGGGCAAACATCATAATTACGCCGTGGGCTCTGGCACCGTAATAGTGGACGGCATCTGCCATCTGAGCCATGTAGTGCTGAGCATCGGGATCGGAAGCATCCCAGCCGTTGCCGCCTTTGCGGGTGCCGAAGCTGTTGCCATCGCAGGTGACGATAGCGGCTCCGCCTCTGGCACGCTGAGCATAGCATTCAATGAGGTTATCGGAGGGGAAGTTTTCGTCGGCACTGGCGAAATGGGGTTCGCTGGGAGGTGTTATCATTCTGTTTTTCAAAATGACGTTTCCTACCTGCAGGGGCGAAAGCAGATTGGGATAAATATCGTGCATAATACTCACCTTTCAATTTTTGTTTTCAATAATTCCGTTATACATGTCCCACAAGGCATCAACATTGCCGTAATAGGATTTATAATAGCTGTTATCAGCCATTTCGTCGGTCATGTCTTCCAACAGTATGGAACGGAAACAGCATCGGGCACCCTCGTAATATATGTATGTAAATGTGGGTATAAGCTGAGGGCTTTCGATAGTGACCTGTCCGTTTTGCAAAACTATATCAAAGCTTGCCATACCACCCAACCATCGTGCCGCATCCATCTGGTGAGAAAGGAAGTTGCCCAATGACCACCATACAGGTACTGTTTGTCCGTCGGCGGCGGTTATTGTTTCCATGGGCTGCAAAACGTGAGGGTGGGTACCGATAATGGCGTCGGCACCGTTATCGGCGAAAAAGCCGAACCACCGCCGTTGATAATCGTCAGGCGTGTGGCTGTATTCGGTGCCTGCGTGGAGAAATACAATGGTGCAGTCTGCGTTGCTTTCAGCCTCGGCCATACAGCCGGCAATTGCTGCTTCATCACCAAGAACGTCTGCCATCCAGCTTTTGCCGGGACCGTAGCCGTTATAGCCGTAGGTGTAATTCAGCATGGCGATTTTTATACCGCTTTTTTCAACATAGGTTATGGGTGAAGACTCAACGTCTCTTATGCCCAGAAGCGTGGTGTCCGGGTGGTTGGTGCGGAAATAGTCAACGCTGTTGAGAATTCCGGTGTCACCCTTGTCGCAGACATGGTTTGTTGCCATGGTCACGATGTCAAAACCGGCATCAACCAATGCATTTGCGATGGCTGTGGGACAGCCAAACTCCGGATAGGTGCTGTACAGTGATGGGTCATAAACAAGCGGGCATTCCTGATTGACAGCGGCCAGATCTGCTGCGGATATAACGCGGGAAATATCTTCGTAAAACTCACGGTAATCGTAGCTGCCGTCGCTCTTTCTGCCGGAGTCAAGAACCGTATTGTGGAGAATATTGTCGCCGACAGCCAGGAAGGTAATGACCTGCTTTTCGGGCATCTGCGGTTCTTCCGGTGGCTCGGGTGCCGATTCGGGAACGGCAGAGGGTGGTATCACAGTAACTCCGGGCAGGACAGCAGATTCCTGAACCACAGGTTCCGGGGTGGTTTCGACGGGAACTGAAGAGGATACGGTTGGCACGGGGGAGACGGTTTCAACCGGGGACGTTCCCGAATCGTTATTGCAGCCTGCCAAAGCGAGGAGCAGAGCAAGTGTTATAATGAATACATTTTTCATCAGCTTCGTTTTTTATAGCGGCTCACGTTTCGCTGTCATCCTGAGCGCAACGAAGGATCTTAGAGATTCTTCGTTGCGTTGCTCCTCAGAATGACAATGGCGATGCCATGTGTGATAATCAGTCACGGTGTACGTTGCAGGTTAAACCCTTATCTTTTCAATAAGTGCTTCCATATCCTTCGCAACACCGCTCAGTGCGCCTTCTTCAAAGGGGGAGTTCAGCCCTGCATCTTTCAGCAGATCGGTAAATACCTTTTCGCCGCCGGTGGACAGAAAACGGAAATAGCGGGCAAAGGCGTCGTCATAGTCTTTCTGAGACAGCAGCAGGAACTGCAGGGCAGTGACCTGAGCCAGGCAGTAATCGATGTAATAGAAAGGAGTCTCGTAAATGTGCATCTGATACTGCCAACGGGTGCCTTCCTCCAGATAGGGAATGCCGTCAACAGACAAATAGGGACGGTATTTCTTTTCCAGTTCCAGATATGCTTCCTTGCGCTGTGCGGGAGTCATATCCGGATTTTCATATACGATGTGCTGGAACTCGTCAACTATAACACCGTAGGGAATGAAAGACAGATTATCCATGGCGTGCATATATCTGTATTTTGCTGCGTCGCTGCCAAAGAACTTGTCCATATACTTCCAGGCAAAGCATTCCATGGACATGGAGTGGACTTCTGCCGTTTCCATGGGGCCTACGTTCAGCTCGGTATAGAAACGGTTGCCACAGTTCATATAGTCGGCAAAAGCGTGACCTGCTTCGTGGGTGACTACGTCAACATCGCCGGCAGTTCCGTTGAAGTTGGCGAGGATAAAGGGCTGCTGATATTTGGGGAAAGAGGTGCAGTAGCCGCCGCCCCATTTGTTCATGCGGGATTCCACGTCAAAGGCTTCGTTTTCCAGCATCATGGTGAAGAAAGCGTCGGTTTCGGGGCTCATTTCGTGATACATCTCTTTACCTGCGGCAAAAATTTCGTCCTTTGTGCCGGGCTTGGGGTCACCACCCTTGCAGATAACGCCGTCATCGTAGAGCATCAGACTGTCTATGCCAAGGCTTTTGCCGTTTTCGGTTTTGAGACGGGAGACAACGGGAGTGATATCGGTCAAAACATTCTGACGGAACTGTTTTACCATGGCCTCGTCATAGCACAGGCGACCCATTCGGTAATATCCCAGCTCCACAAAGTTTTTGTAACCCATTTTCTTTGCCATGCGGTCACGAACATGGACAAGACGGTCATAAATATCGTCCAGCTGTTCGGCGTGTTGTGCAAGACCTCGGCCGAGAACCTCATAACATTCTCTGCGAACTGCCCGGTCATCGTCCTTGGCGTATTTCATCAGCATAGCACGGGGCATTTTTTCGCCACGGAACTCAAACTCCATGGATGCCATCAGTTTTGAGTATTCCATGGTCAGTTTGTTTTCTTCCACCATGTCCTCCACTATTTCGGGAGAAATGGCCTTTGCCTGAACTTCGTAGCTTTTGAAAATAACGGGAGACAGCTCTTTTTCCAGCTCAGCACGGAACGGGCTTTCCAGCATGGCGTTGATGTAGTTCAGATTCAGGCTTTCGATGGAGGGAGTGATCTCATCATAGTGCTCCATCTCGGCAATGTAGAACTCATCAACGGTGTTGATGGTGTAGCGCATATGGGCAAGGGAAGCTGCGGTGTAAAACTCGGTGAACAGCTCGTTGTATTTTTCGCGGGCTGCCAGAACCTGAGAGATATCTTCGGCGTTTTTTACCTGCCGGATTATCTCGGTCAGGCTTTCGGTCATGGCTTCAAGGGTGATGCGCTGATAAGGAATCTGAGAAACTTTCATATTATAACTCCAATTAATAAAAGCTGTCATTTCGAACAATGTTGCTGCAGTTTGTCAAAAAGCTCCCTCTGATGAGGGAGCTGCCGCGTAAGGTCAGCTTTGCTGGCCTTGGCGACTGAGGGAGAGAAAAGAAAAACAAAATACAACTAGTATTGCTGATGTTTTTCGCAGTTCTCTCCCCCAGTCAGCTTCGCTGCCAGCCAAAAGTTTGCCATAGGCAAACTTCGTGCGTTTGCTTCGCAAACGCACCCTCTTTCAGAGGGGGCCAAGGCTCCGGAGTCGCAAAACCTCGCTTGATGACAGCTTAATGTTTTTTATTTTACAACGATATCGCCGGTGTATGCGCCGGGAGCGGAAACTGCTTCGCCGTTTACGGTGATGGTGCCGTTTACGGTGCAGCCTTCTTCGATGTTCAGCTCGGTCAGATAGCTTTCACCGGTGACGTTCCATACGGAACCTGCCTTCAGAGTCAGCTTGACAGCATTGTTGACAGCCTTGCGGACAGTGTTCTTTACACGACCGCCGTACTTGTATGCCATGGGGTCGTATACAACGTAGTCTGCCAGACAGGTGCTTTCGTCGTTGTTGTCCTGCTTGAATTCGTATCCGCCGGGAGCCACAGTGCCGTCAGCCTTCAGGTGGTTGGCAACGGAGGAGGATACAACGCCGGTAAGTTCGGAGCCAACGAGGACCACGGACAGGCCATGGACGTTGCCGTATACGGAGTTGTAAACGTCGCCCTTGAGCTTGACGTTTTTGAAGGTGGCAACGGAATCGGGCAGAGCAGAAGCTGCGGGAGCAACGGCATCCCAGTTGTCTTCCTGCATGGGAACAACATACTTTCTGGTGATGATGCCGCCTGCATCGTCGGATTCCAGCTGCTGAATGAGCACGCCGTTTTCGCCCAGCTCGATTTCGGCACCGTCAACGTCGATGTTGAGGTAAGCACCGGACTTGATCTGGAAAGCGCAGTCCTTGATCTTGTAGCTGCCGCCGTTGACGTTCAGCTGACCGCCTCTGGTCTGATGCCACATGAAGCCGTGACGTTCGGAAACGGCGGTGACATTGTTGAAGGTCATGGGCTTGGTGCCGGGGCTGATGAACAGGTAGTCGGGAGCGTAGAACTGGCAGTCGTCGAAAGTGTCCACAACGCCGCCGTCGCCGTAGCTTATGTAGCCGCTGCCTGCCATGGTGAAGCCGTACTTAACGCCGGCAACTTCCTTGGTGGCGGTGTATTCTTTGCCTTCCTGAGCAACTTCAAGGTCACCGATGCCGGCAAAGACGTTCTTGCAGTACAGTGAGGTGGGTTCCTGACCGCTGTCGGTGGACAGGGCGCCCCAGTTGTCGCCAATGACGATACTGTCGGTGTAGGTTACCTGAGCCTGATCCAGGACATTGGTGGCACGGCAGTTGCCGATAAGACCCAGAGCAAAGGGAACCTGCTTCATCATGGGAACGGTGTAGCCACGGAAGTCTTCTTCCAGATTGTCGGCGTCCTTTGCGATAACAACGGTATCTTTGATGTCAACAATGGACTGACCGCCGCACCAGATAGCGGAACGGATAGCACCGTGGACATTGATCTTACAGTTGTCGATTTTGACCTTGGAATCGCCGTGGGTCATGATGCCTGCACCGTATCCCTGGAAGTCGTTGCCGCCGTTGCCCACCAGATCCAGCTGAGCGTTTTCAATGGCGTATTCGCCGCCCATTACCATGAAACCGTTGAAGTTATGGTTGTTGGCCTTGATAACAACGTCCTTTGCGGACTTGCCGTCTACGCTGCCGGAGAGAACGGCGTCGGAAACGGACTTTTCAGCAACCACTTCGCCGTCCTTTACGAAAACGGCGGTGCGATAGTGGTGAGTGTGGGCACCGCCGGGACCGCCGGTGGTTTTAAGATGTTCGTCGGTAAGAACGAGCTTGACGTTTTTGTAGGTGCCGGGCTTGAGGTTGGTGGGAATGTTATCCACCAGCATGGTGACGTCTTTGCCTGCGGGAGCAGTTACGACTTCACCTTCGGCAATAACGAATTCGGCCAGATCGGCAGATTCGGTGATGACTTTCAGACGGGGGAAATCCTGACCAACATCGCCCAGAGAGAGAACGTTCATCATCAGCTTGGCAGCGGAATCACGGGTGAGGCAGGCATTTTCGTCGCCGCAGCCTTCCAGCAGACCTTCTGCGGGCAGCTTGAAGTGACCGCCGAGGAAGCCGAGGGATTCGGAAGCGATGGCGGGAGCGTCGTTGGGGTGGCCGGTGCCGGCCTTTTTGTATTTGCCGAGAACTTCGGCCTTGGCAAACAGGTCGCCGCATTCGGAAGCGGTCAGTTCTTTTGTGGGCTTGAAGTAGAATTTGTCGCCGTCCTGAACGGCTTCGAAGATACCAAGCTTGTAAAGCAGAGCAGCTTCTTCTTTGTTGACAACAGCGTCGAAATCTTCAAGTTCGTAAGCGTTGGTGGGGGCAGAGGGACCAAAGCCGGGAGGGCCTCCGGGACCGCCGGGACCACCATGACCGCCGGGACCACCGGGCATTCCGCCGGGTCCGCCGGGCATTCCGCCGGGACCGCCGGGCATTCCACCGGGTCCGCCCATACCGGGCATACCGGGACCGCCGGGCATTCCGCCCATGGGAGGCATTCCACCGAAGTTGTTATCCATAATAGTATCTCCTTTTCAATAATCAGATGAAAGTATTATATCATATTGTTGTCAAAGAGTACACCTGTATTTTCCATGGATAAGAAAACAAAATGAGACTTTGTTCTTGAGCAAGTATGTGATACAATATAAGTTAAGATTAAAGAAAAAGAATTCAGGGAGCCTCGGAACGAAAATTGAAACGAAAAAACGGTTTGATTTTAACTGACATTTTAAAGGGCATTATTATTGGCGGCGGCGCTATTCTTCCCGGCGTCAGCGGCGGTGTGCTTTGTGTGCTGTTTGGCATATATCGCCCCATGATGGAACTGTTTGCCCACCCAATTAAGGCACTTAAAAAGAATATGAAGCTGTTCATTCCCGTTATTGTGGGCTGGGCAGTGGGATTTTTCCTGTTTGCAAAGGTGCTGGATGTGGTTTTCAGCAGGTGCGAGCTTTATGCCACATGTCTGTTTGTCGGTCTTATAGGCGGAACCGTACCGGGACTGTATCGTCAGGCGGGAAAGAACGGAAGAACCAAAGGGGATGTGGTTGTGATGGCCGGAGCGTTTATCCTGCTGTTTGCTATGCTTTTGACGGTTCGTTTCGGCGGCATAAAAGGTCAGATAACACCCGGCACGTTCTGGTATGTATTTTCCGGCGTGCTGTGGGGATTGAGCATCGTAGTTCCGGGAATGACGTCCTCGTCCATTCTGCTGTCTTTGGGACTGTATCAGCCGCTTACGGCGGGGATATCGGCTTTTGATATGGCTGTGCTTATTCCATGGGGACTGGGAATGGTTATGACTGCACTGGTTTTGGGCAGGCTTATAAACCATCTGTTTTTGACTAACTACTCCGGTGCAAGCCATGCTGTGGTGGGCATAGTTCTGGCATCTACTCTGGCGATAATCCCGATTCAATACGGTGGGGTTTTGCAGTTTGTAATATGCGTGCTTTGCTGTGCGGCAGGGATTGCGTGTGCGTATCTGATGGATAAGTTCGAGATAACAGGCGACAACCGGTAAAGGTGGATAAAATGGATCAGAAAACATATTTGATTTTGCAGCAGCAGTGTGAAACTCAGCGCAAACAGCTGATGTGGACGAGGATAATTGCGGTGTTTTGCCTTGTGTTGGTGGTGGCGGCAGTTGCTGCAGGGTTGTATTTAAAATCAAAACTGGACGGTGCTTTCGATAAGTACGATCAACTTGCATACCAGCTGGAAGAGATCCTTACCACCCTTGACAACAGTGTGGACGAATTGGGTGAAATAGATATCCTTACGGTATCGGAAAACATTTCCGAGTTGTCTGATACATTGAATGAGGTACAGTGGCAGGAAATAGCAGATGACCTCAGTGAAGTGTCCGGCAGACTGACAGAAATCCAGTGGCAAAGTCTGGCGGAAAACATTGACGAAACTGCAATCACTGCTCAGGAGAGCCTTGAAAAGGCCATGCAGGCCATAGACGAACTTGATATTGAAGGACTCAACGAAGCCATTGAGGAACTGCACACAGTTGTGGAACCACTGGCTAACATTGTTAAAAGATTAAGCTGATCGAGGGAGAGATGATTTTATGACAAGAAGGCTGATAGCTGCACTTTTGGTGTTTTGCCTGATGATACCCTTGGCACCCTGTGCCGGTGCGGCACTCATTTCCGCCGAAAACTATGGCGCAGTGGAATACTGGGACGGCAGTGTCGACACGGACTGGTACAATTCCAGCCTGAAGAATATCACACTGTATACCGGTGCACAGCTGGCGGGGCTGGCAAGTATCGTCAGGAGCGGTAAAGATACATTTGAAGGTAAAACTATCCGCCTCGGAGCAGACATCGTGCTTAATGATTTTGTGCTTGATGGCAACGGTGAGCTTATAACCGAAGACCTGCAAACCTGGCAGCCCATTGGTTGTTACAGAAACGGCTGGCAACCTTTTTCCGGTACCTTTGACGGCAGAGGTCATGTTATCAGCGGACTTTACGATAACAATACCACTGCGTTCAATGACGACAAAAACCATGGTCTGTTCGGCTATACTCACAGCGCAGAAATTAAAAATGTTACGCTGGTGGACAGCTATATCTACTCCTATGACTATGTGGGCGGCATAGTTGGTAATGCATACAATTCACGCATCGTAAACTGTGCGGTTTACGCTTCCGTGGGCGGCCCTGTCCATGTGGGCGGCATAGTTGGTGCAACAGCAATGAATACCGAGGTGGTCAACTGCTTTGCTGCCGGAAGCGTAACGTCCAATCGATATGTGGGCGGTGTTGCGGGGCATATGGACGGCACTTCCGTGATGGAAAACTGTTACTCCGCATCTGAGGTTTTTATTTATGAGGACGCTTTTGAAAACTATGGCGGCAGCATTCCCAACGGCGGCGTTGTGGGCGTAGCTGACGACGGTGCGGTTATTTACAGCAGCGGATATCTTGCAGATACAGCAGAAACTGCCATCGGCAGCGGTGACGGAGATGTGCGCATGATATACGAGAATCATTTGGTAAACGAAGACATCCTCTGGGAACTGAATTCTTTGGCTTCCCGGGAAGACGGACTTTACTGCTGGGCAGACGATGAAGGCTGGCCTGTGGTAGACGGTGAAGAAAGACAGCTGGACGTAAACCATTACAGAAATCTTGTGTATGTTGAGACCACGGGATTTGAAAACTATGTCTACACATGGAACTTCTTTGCCGATGCAAGCCTTTATGCGGAGGGTCAGTTTATTGATGTCAACGAAAACGAATGGTACGGCGTTTACGGCGACGGCAGTATTCAGACTGCCGTATGCCTTGGGATAATGAACGGCTATTCAGACGGAACTTTCCTGCCCAACAACGAGCTGAAACTTTGTGAAGCCATAAAAATGGCGTTGATGGTATATGATATCTACAATTTCGGACAGCCCGGTCAGTACGAGATGGGTGCTGTGTGGTATGAGCAGATAGTCGCCAGCGCTATTGAAAAGGGTATTATTCGTGAAGGTGATTTTGCTGATTACAATGCCAGTGCCACCAGATGTGAAATGGCGTACATATTCTCCCGGGCATTGCCCGAAAGTCAGCTGGGGCAGATAAACAATGTGTATTCGCTGCCCGATGTTACCGAGTCTACGGAGCATTACGAAAGCGTATTCCTGCTTTACAGAGCAGGTATCCTTACAGGCAACGATACACAGGGAACATTTGCGCCCTACACCACCATTTCCAGAGCCCAGGCAGCTGCCATTATTGCCAGACTGGCAGTTGTGAGCATGAGAAAGACTGTGGATTTTTGAATTAAAAATATAACCACCGGGTTTCCGGTGGTTATATTTGCATGAGGTGATTTGATGTCGCTTATAAACGTTCAAAACCTGACCTTTGCCTATGAAGGCAGTTATGACAATGTGTTTGAAAACGTGAGCTTCCATATAGATACCGACTGGAGATTGGGCTTTACCGGCAGAAACGGGCGGGGCAAAACTACCTTTTTGAAGCTGCTCATGGGCAAGTATGAGTACAGCGGACACATAACATCGACCGTGGACTTTGAGTATTTTCCTTACCCGGTGGCGGATATGACTCGTTTTACCATGGAGGTGGCAGAGGATATAAACCCCGATTTACCTCAGTGGAGATTGGAAAAGGAACTGTCCAAACTGGCGGTGGATGAGGACGTGCTGTGGAGACCTTTTGAAACCCTGTCCAACGGTGAACGCACCAAAGTGCTTTTGGCGGTAATGTTTTCAAAGGACAACAGCTTTCTGCTCATAGACGAGCCTACAAACCATCTGGATCATCTGGCACGTCAGCAGGTGGCTGATTACCTGAAGACCAAGAAAGGGTTTATTCTGGTTTCCCATGACAGAGCTTTCCTTGACGGCTGTGTTGACCATATCCTGTCAATTAACAAGGCAGATATCGAGGTGGTAAAGGGCAATTTTTCCACATGGTACGAGAATAAGGAACTGCGTGACAGATATGAGACCGAGAAAAATGAGGAACTGAAAGGTGAGATATCCCGGCTCACTCAAGCTGCCAAGCGAGCTTCCGGCTGGTCAGACAAGTTGGAGGATACAAAATATCACACCCGAAATGGCGGTTTGCGACCCGACAGGGGTTATGTGGGGCACAAAAGTGCAAAAATGATGGCCCGATCAAAGGCCATCGAAACAAGAAGGCAGACAGCCATTGAGGAAAAGTCTGCCCTGCTGAAGAATATCGAGGAAGCAGAATCGCTGAAACTGCATCCGAAAGACTTTCACTCCAAACGATTGGTTGAGGCAAAAGATCTTTGTTTGTATTATGATGAACGAAAGATTTTCGGCCCCATAAGCTTTGAGATAAACAGGGGAGACAGAGTGGCTCTTGCCGGCGCTAACGGCAGCGGAAAAAGCAGCTTGATAAAGCTGCTTTTAGGTGAGAATATCAGCTATACAGGTCAGCTGCTTGTGGCGAAAGGACTGGATATTTCTTATGTCAGCCAGGACGCATCGAATCTTTCCGGCACCATAGAGGAATTTGAGAACGGAAGGGGTTTAGACCCGGTGCTGTTCCGGGCGATACTGCGCAAACTGGACTTTTCAAGAACGCAGTTTGAGAAAAACTTCGAAGATTACAGCCAGGGACAGAAGAAAAAGGTGCTCATTGCTGCGTCATTGTGTGACCCTGCCCACCTGTATGTTTGGGACGAGCCGATGAACTATATTGATGTTCTGTCCCGTATCCAGCTGGAAGAACTGATTCAGAAATATGAGCCGACTTTGCTGTTCGTAGACCACGACAGGACCTTCAGAGAGAATGTTGCCACCAAAATTGTGGAGTTGAAATAGAGAAAGTTATTTTAATGAAACCCGGTATGGGCAATGAGAAATCCCCATCTTGTAACATGTCATGCTGCAAGATGGGGATTTCTCCGTTATCTTCGATAACGTTCGAAATGACAACTTATTTCATCTTTTTCAATGCTTCAATTACACCTTTTGCGCTGACGGTTTCCACTTCCAGAGTGAACTCCGCATCGGGGATGGCAAAAAGGTCGTGAGCGTCGCTTCCGGTGATGAAACCGTAGCCGTTCAGATTCCGCTTCTGTTTCAGCGCGTCAAGGTCGCAACTGCCGGTGACCTCGAAGGTCTTGAAACCCATGGCAGGGTCCAAGAAGCCAAGGTTTGCCAGCAGGGAAAAGGAAGCTCTGTCTATATGGGCAGGCACAGCTATACCTCCCAGTTCCGCTGCAATGGCGGAGATTTTGTATATTCCGATATTCGCAGCAGCGGAAAGCAGATGCTCGTCTTCCTCGATAAGCTCGTCATTTTCGTCCAGAACCAGCTGGCTGCCGAAGATGGCGGGCTTGTTTTTACGCTTTGGAAGAGCGTCATAGACGATTTCGGTCAGCCTGTCTGCGGCGTCGATGTCGGGAAGATACACGAGGGTATGAACTTCTTCGGCGGTGGTCAGTTCCATGGCAGGAACCACCAGTATTCCTGTGTTTTTTCCGGCGGCCATGGCGGCGGCACAGTTGCGGGTACTGTTATGATCGGCGATGGCTATAACATTGTGACCGGCAAGAGCTGCCATGTTCACAATGTTGTTGGGCGTCATATCCTCCGCTCCGCAGGGAGACAGGCAGGAGTGAATGTGCAGGTCGGCAAAAAGCTTCATTACAGCTTCAGCAGTTCGTGGAGCTGCCATGCCAGCTCATAGGCACTTTTTTCGGAGGTCATCAGGCAAATGTCCTGATTCTGGCAGCGGGAAAGAAGGTCAGCATCGGGGTTAACGCCTTCGGCAAGGATAACGCACGCCATGTCTACCAGTACTGCAACTGCTGCGACGTTCTGGTTGCTCATAATGGTTATCCAGGCGCAGCCTTCGTCGGCTCTGCCCATGACCCATGACAGCAGGTCACCACAGTATACGCTTTCAATGTTGGCATCAGGGTCTCCGGGACTGAGAATGTTAAGTGCAAGGGCGTCGGCAAGGGCTTTGACAGTCATGTTCATTTCCTCCTGTATATTATTCAGAAAGTGGGCGGCGGAAAGGCGGCGGCAGGAATTCGTCCAGCTCGTCTTCCTTATCGCAGTTGCGCATTTTTTTGATTATGTTGTAAATACAATCGCCTTCTTCGGCAAGACCGAGAGCCACATCGTCTGCAAAGGCACTGCAGGAAGGCGCCCCGCAGGAACCGCAGTCGAAAGATGGCAGAGTTTTCAGCACCCGGTCGGCTTCTGCCTGAATCCTGAGAGCTTCGCCGATATTTTCGGAAAAACGGGTGGCGTTGCTTTCTTCCAAAGGCTTTGCCCACTGCACTTTGTCTGCAAATTCTTCAGGCATGGTGTTGCGCACATCTTCCAAAGGAAGGACGATCTTCTTCATACGCATTTTGGCGGTGTATGGATTTTCGGTACACAGGCAGCTTCCAAAACAGCTCTGGGTGCAGCAGTCCAGCTCGACTATGGCGGCTTCGGTCATCTTGCCGTCTTCGATGTCTTCCAGAATGGCGATAACATTTACCATGCCGTCTGCCGCCATGGCATCATATTCTTCCAATGTGGCACAAATACCTCCGCTGCGGGACCAGTTGAACCCGGTTTTGCCGGTTCGGAGCAGCTGACGGGGAGAGTCTGAATGCTTCATGGTGTTCAGCAGCTGAAGATACATCTCATTCAAGGGGACAACATAGTCTATCACGGGTTCGTCCAGTCCTATGGGCTGTTTGACTCTGGTGACCTCGCCGGGACAGGGGGATATGTAGCATATGCCTATCTTATCGGCAGGAAGTCCGGACTTCTCCATTGCTTCCTTTCTGGCGACCATAGCTGCAAGCTCTATGGGGGAAATGTGGTCAACCACGTTGTCTATCAAGTCGGGGAATCGCAAAGCAATGAGACGTATAGTTACCGGGCAGCACGAAGTGAGCTTCGGCTTTTCGCCGTCCAGAAACTCAAAGCCTGTCTTATGCCAGTGATCCAGAATCATTTCCGATGCCGCAGCTACGTCGAAAACGTCATCGAATCCAAGGGCGAGAATGCCTTCCAGCACGATGTTGGCATCGGTCAGATTTCTGAACTGGCCAAACAGGGCAGAGGGAACCAGTGCCACGTTATATTCATAATCTTCCATGCGGTCAAGACTGTCTGCCTTAACTACCATTGCATGATGAGGGCAGCTTTTTACACATCGGCCGCAGTCTATGCAAAAGTCGTCCTTTATAACAGCCTTGCTGCGGAATACACGAATGGCCTCGGTGGGACAGACTTTAACGCAAGTGGTGCAGCCTGTGCATTTTTCTGTATCTAGATATACTGAATGTTTGATCATAGGCTCTCCTGCATTTTGAGTATCATGGTCACGGTAGTTCCCTGACCGATCACGGTGTCGATGCTCATTTCATCGGAATTTCTTTTCATGTTGGGCAGTCCCATACCGGCACCAAATCCCAGATCCCGGGCTTCTTTCGAGGCGGTAGAGTAACCGTCCTGCATGGCTTTGCCAATATCTGCAATACCCGGCCCCACGTCCTTGAGGATCATGGTGATGGCGGCAGGGTCTATCTCAACATCTATCTGACCGCCGTTGGCATGGATCACCATGTTTATCTCGCCCTCGTAAAGGCAGACAACGGCACGGCGAATAATGTCTGACGGGATGCCCAGCTTTTTCAGCACTTTTTTGACATTGGTGGAGGCACTGCCGGCCGCCAGATAGTTTCCGTCGTCCACCTGGTATGTAAGCTTAACAGGTTCCATCATGCAGTCTCCTTTCTGTTCAGTCCGGCTTCGTACAGTATGCCGCAGGACACAAACATTTTTTGGTTGGTGACTATCATGGTGATGCCGCATTCTTCAGCCATTCTTATCATGTCTCCCGACGGAGCTTTGCCGCGGACAAAAATGATAAGAGGAATGTCCAGCATATCGGCTGTTCGCACCACCTGAGGGTTTACAAGACCGGTAAGCAAAACGTCTATCTCTTCCGGTGATGCCAGAACGTCGCTCATAGTGTCGCTGGAAAAGGCAATGTTGATATCTGCATCCACGTCTCCGCACAGCAGCCTGGCATTCAGAAGTTCAATTATCCTGCTGATCTGCATATTGATTCCCCAATCGTTGGTTTTTCGTCTTTTTATGATTATATCACTAAAACATACCCGGTTTCAACAGAATAATTTGTAATCTCCCATAACTGCGGAAGTTTGACTTTGACTTAGCGGTTTCGTATAATAATATACACACAAAACTATTACAGGAGTTGAAGCAAAATGGCAAAAGATCGGGTATACAATTTTTCCGCTGGTCCCGGAGCACTTCCTCTCAGCGTGCTCGAAAGAGCAGCTTCAGAGATGACCAACTACGGCGGAACAGGAATGTCAGTCATGGAGATGAGCCACAGAAGCAAGGCTTTCATCAAAATTTTTGACGACACCAAATCAAAATTCCGATCTATCCTGTCTGTCCCCGAGGATTACGAAATACTGTTCCTTCAGGGAGGAGCTTCTTCTCAGTTTTCCATGGTTCCCCTGAACCTGATATCCAAAACCGGTAAGGCGTCCTATGCTGTTACAGGCAATTTTTCAAACCTTGCCATGAAGGAAGCAAAGAAGTTTGGCGAAATATCCATTGCCGCCACCTCCGAAGCTACAGGTCACGACCGTATTCCCTGCCAGAGCGAGCTGAATGTGGATAAGGACGCTTCCTATTTCTACTACTGCTCCAACAACACCATCTATGGCACCGAATGGCAGTACGTTCCCGAAACCGGTACCACGCTGGTTTGCGATATGTCTTCCAACATTCTGTCAAAGCCTGTGGACGTGAGCAAATACGGAATCATCTTTGCCGGTGCCCAGAAAAACATGGCTCCCGCAGGCCTGACTGTTGTTATAATCCGCAAAGATCTGGCAGGCAATGAGCTGCCTTACACCCCGCTGATGATGAACTACAAGACCATGATCGACAAGGATTCTATGTACAACACGCCTCCCTGTTATAACATTTATATGCTGGGTCTTGTGTTGGATTGGCTTATGGAACAGGGCGGTGTCGAAGGAATGGAGAAAATCAAGAGTGTCAAAGCCGGTGTGCTGTATGATGCTATCGACAATTCACGCCTGTTCAAGGCTCACGCACAGCCCGGATCCCGTTCCGATATGAACGTGACCTTCCGCACCGAGTCTGCCGAACTGGACAAAAAGTTCATTGCCGAAGCCACTGAGGCAGGTTTTGTAAATGTCAAGGGTCACCGTCTTACCGAGGGCATGAGAGCCTCTGTTTACAACGCAGTTCCCATGGAAGCTGCCGAGAAACTGGCAGACTTTATCCGTGAATTTGATAAAAACAATTAAGTATTTGGAGAACGACAGAAATGTATAATATTCTTACCCTTAATAAAATTGCTCCCGCCGGACTTGCCGAATTTGAACACCGGTATTTCAGCGTGTCCGATTCCGTTGAGGCTCCTGACGGAATCATTGTTCGCAGCAAGGATATGCTGGAATACGATTTTAACGAAAACCTCCGTGCTATTGCCCGTGCTGGTGCCGGCACCAACAATATTCCCATCGACCGCTGCTCCGAAGCAGGTATCGTTGTTTTCAACAGCCCCGGCGCAAACGCCAATGCTGTTAAGGAACTGGTGGTATGTGCCATGCTGCTGGCTTCCAGAGATATTTTCTCCGGCATTACCTGGGCAAATTCCCTGACACCCGACAGCAATGTTGAAGATGTGGTCGAAAAAGGCAAGAGTGCTTTCGTTGGCCCCGAACTTGCGGGCAAAACTCTTGGCGTTATCGGTCTCGGTGCTGTTGGTGTTCTGGTTGCCAATGTTGCCAACCGCCTTGGCATGAAGGTTCTTGGCTATGACCCCTATCTGTCTGTTGACCATGCTCTGAGCCTGAACAGTGCCGTTTCCCGTGTAAACGACCTTAAGAGCCTGTATGAAAAGGCTGACTATATCACAGTCCATTCTCCTCTGACTCCCGATACCAAGGGTATGCTTAATGCCGAGGCTTTTGCCATTATGAAGCATGGTGTCCGTATTATAAACCTGGCAAGGGGCGGCCTTGTGGACGATGATGATATACTGATGGCTATTGAATCCGGCAAGGTAGCCCGATATGTTACCGATTTCCCCGATGCCAAGCTGCTGGGCCACAAGAATATCATTCTTATTCCTCATCTTGGCGCATCAACTCCCGAAAGCGAAGAAAACTGCGCTGTTATGGCAGCCAAAGAGCTTTCGGAATACCTGCGGTTCGGTACTATCCGCAACTCTGTAAACCTGCCCAACGTGGAGATGGAGCGTACCGGCCATATCAGACTGGGCATCATCCACAGAAACATTCCCAATATGCTGAACAATATATTTGGAACCCTCAGCTCTGAGGGAGTCAATATTGAAAACCTCATCAACCGCTCCAAGGGCGCATATGCCTACACCCTTGTAGACTTTGGCGGAGATATCCCCAATCCTGTTGTACAGCAGGTCAAGGATCTTCCCGACGTTCTGAGAGTAAGAGTAATAAGATAATTTAAAAACCCATCAGGCTTCGCATAGCGAGCCTGATGGGTTTTTAAATTATCAGGGGTTAGGGTTTAGAATTTGGGGGACTAGGGGCACTCAGTCTCCGTGGATGATTTCCCGCTTTTTCCACATGCCGGTGTGATAATAAATGCCGCTGACAAGTGTTACACCGAAGGGGGACAGGGTGGTGGCAAGAAGAATACCGGTCATACCCCAGTCAAAAACATAAGTAAACAGGCAGGCCAGAGTCAGACGCAGCACAACACCGTCCAGAATAGAGCCGATAAGGCTCAGGGTGGCATTGCCAACGCCCATAACCACCGCATTGTAGGCAGTCATACCTGCAAAGGCAAAGTAGGAGAAGGTAACTATGCGAAGATACAGTACACCGTATTCGATAACAGCGGGATCCTGATTGAATATCTTCAGGAAGAACTCAGGGAACACCTGGATTATAACGAACTCGATAACTGCCATGACCATATTGACCAGCATGGTAAAGCGAACGACTCTTTGAACACGGTCTTTACGGCCTGCACCGATACACTGGCCTACCATGGTTGAAGCGGCTGATTCGATGGCGAAATAAGGCATCATGGCAAAATTGTCGATCTTGCCGCCGACGCCGTAAGCTGCGGAAGCAGCTACTCCGTAACCGTTTATCATGGATACAATGAACATGACGGACAGGCTGATGATGGAAAACTGAATAGCAAAGGGAATACCGATTTTCAGAATCATTTTCAGCTTATCCTTCATAATACGGAAGCTGTCTTTTTTGAAGTCAAAAACAAAAATATCACGGTGTTTATAGAGGTAAACAGCGGCGCAGACAAAGGATACGGCCTGAGCACCGACAGTAGCAATAGCTGCACCCAGGGCACCAAGCTTAAGACCGGCAACAAAAACAAGGTCGCAGATGATGTTGACAACAGTGGCAATTCCCACAAACACCATGGGACGCTTACTGTCGCCAAGAGCACGAAGAATGCAGCAGACCACATTGTATCCCATGATGAAAATTATGCCTATGATGCTGACAAACAGGTATTGCCGTGCCTGGGGCAGGGATTCTGCGGGGGTATTCATCAAACTGAGAATAGGACGATAGAACATCAGACCAAGCACCGTTACGCACAGACTCAGCAGTGCCACAAAGGATACGGTGGTACCGATGGTGCGAAGCTGACCTTCACGGTCTCTTGCGCCGGTGTACTGGGCAATTATTATCTGACCGCCCATGGTAAGACCGAACCCGGCGTTGGTAATAAGCATCATTATTTGGCCGCCGATGGATACGGCAGACAGACCTGCACTGTCGGCAAAGTTGCCGACGATGATCATATCCACCGTGCTGTACAGCGATTGGAGTATGTTGGCGATCAGCAGAGGGATAGCAAACTTGATAAGCTGCTTTAAAACGCTGCCTTCCGTAAGGTTGGTTTCAAGGGTTTTGCTCAAAGATAATTCCTCCAAATTTAGGGTTCAAAACAATTCAATTCACACCAGTGAATTATATTATATAGAACAGATAATATCAACATATTTTTTGTGAAAAAAGAAAATTGTCGGATTCTTAATTGACATTGAGGCAAGATGCTGATATTCTTTTCACAGTGCCTACACACTGGCCAAAGAAAATAGAGGAGAGAATGATTTATGAGCAAAGAAAATGTAAATCAGGAAGCCATCTACGATGCCCGAACTCTTGGCGTGCCCAAGATGATGGTGCTTGGCTTCCAGCATATGTTCGCCATGTTCGGCGCCACCGTTCTGGTGCCTGCGCTGACCGGCCTGAGCGTATCTGCCACCCTGTTGTTTGCAGGTCTTGGCACCCTGCTGTTCCACCTGCTGGCTAAAGGCAAGGTTCCCGCATTTTTGGGTTCTTCCTTTGTATTCCTGGCAGGCTATTGGGCAATTGCTCCCAACGGTGAGCCTGAACTGCTGCCCTATGCCTGCTTCGGTGTTGCCATCGCAGGTCTGGTGTATGTAATTCTGTCTGCCCTGTTCAAGGTATTCGGCGCCAAGAAAGTCATGCGCTTCTTCCCGCCCATCGTCACCGGCCCCATCATTATCGCCATCGGCCTGTGCCTCAGCTCTTCCGCCATTGCCAACTGTGAAGCCAACTGGTGGATCGCCATCCTGGCCATCGTGGTCGTCGTTGCATCCAACATCTGGGGCAAGGGCATGATCAAGATAATCCCCATTCTGCTGGGCGTTGTGGTGTCTTATGTGGTGGCTGCTCTTACAGGCAATGTGGACTTCACCGCTGTTAAAGAAGCCGCATGGATCGGCCTGCCTTTCCAGATGCAGAATACTGTGTTCTCCCTTATCGGCAAAGCTGACACATCCTTGCTGATTACCTCTGTTATCACTATCGTACCGATTGCTATCGCTACCATGATCGAGCACATCGGCGACATTTCCGCAATTTCTTCCACCACCGGCAAAAACTTCATTGCCGATCCCGGTCTGCACCGCACCCTGCTGGGTGATGGCCTTGCAACCACTCTGGCCTCCCTGTTTGGTGCTCCCGCCAACACCACCTATGGTGAAAACACCGGTGTCCTTGCTCTGACCAAGATTTACGACCCCAGAGTCATTCGAATTGCAGCATATCTCGCTATACTGTTCTCTTTCTGCCCCAAGTTTGCCGCTCTTGTCAGCTGCATGCCCACTGCCACCATCGGCGGCGTAAGCCTTGTGCTTTACGGCATGATCTCCGCTGTCGGTGTCCGCAACGTGGTTGAGAACAAGGTTGACTTCACCAAGAGCCGCAACGTACTTATCGCTGCCTTTATTCTGGTTCTGTCCATCGGTATTGCATACAGCGAAGCAGGCGCCATTTCTTTCAGCATCGGTTCTGCCACCATCTCCCTCACCGCTCTGGCCGTGGGTGCTCTCGTCGGCATCATCCTCAACGCTGTTCTGCCCGGTAAGGATTACGAATTCGGTACCGATCTCCAGGGCGACACTTCCGTAAACTTCATAATACAGTAAATTGCATAACTCCACAGGGCATACCTCGTCGGTATGCCCTGTTTTATTGCAACAGAGAACAAAAAATGTGCCTTTACCCCGGAATAACATGTGGCTAAAATAAAAGTGTATATGCAATTTTGAAAACAGGAGAAGGTAAGTATGGAAAGAAGATATGCCCATTTGCTTTCGCCCATCAGGGTAAGAAACTTCGTTTTGAAAAACAGAATGATAAATTCGCAGAGCATTTCTCAGGAGCTTCAGGGACCTCAGATCTGGCCCGGTGAAGCTTATCAGAGATACACGCAGGACTATGCTAAAAACGGTGCTGCTATGGTCAATATTACCGTTGGCTCCTGGCCTAACGAAAAAGGAGAGCACGGCTTTATGGACCAGTTTTATATGGAAAACCGCAAGGTGCTCAACGAATATGCCAAGCAGATCGACCGTATCCATGCCTATGGTTCCCTGGTCAGCGGCAGCGTATCACTGAATCTTGGCCGTGACGGTCAGCTGTCAAAACTCAGAAACCCCGGAATTGTTACCATGCGAGGTGACTACGGCGGACACGGTTTTTTCAGTGACACTTTGCCTGAATATACTAAGGAGCAGTTCCGGAAAGCCATCGAAGTCAGCGCTCGACGTGCTGCCGACCTTGGCACTATGGGGTTAGACTGTGTGAACGTCCATATGTCTTATCGCAGTGGTGTTCTGGCAAATTCACTGTCTCCCGCACTAAACCAGCGAGAAGATGAATACGGAGGAAGTCTTGAAAACCGTTGCCGTCTGCCTTTGGAATATTTCAAGGCTTTGCGAGAAGCTCTTGGACCCAATAAGCTGATACAGTGCCAGATATCCGGTATCGAAGAGCCTCCCTACGGCTACACTGTGGAAGACTTCCTGTATTTCTGTGAAAAGGCTTCCGAGTATGTGGATATTTTCCAAATCCGAGGCTGGGACGGATCCACCAGCCATACAAGCACCTACAATTTCAGTGAGCATGAGCCTTACTGTCTGCAGTTTTCCGAAGCCTTCAAAAAGCGCGGGATAAAAGCACTGTGCGCACCTATCGGCGGTTTCCAGAACCCGGATGATATGGAAAAATTCATCGCCGAAGGCAAGGCAGACCTTATTTGCATGGCCAGAGCCTTCATCTGTGACCCCGAGTTCAACAAAAAGCTAATGCAGGGAAGAGGAGAAGACATTATCCCCTGCATCCGCTGTGATCGCTGCCATGGTGCGGTTTGCTCCGTTAACCCAAGAGTTGGTCTGTCTCATGTTTTTGATACCCTGTATGATGCACCCGAAGGAGTTAAGAAAGTTGCTGTTATTGGCGGCGGTCCTGCAGGTATGAAAGCTGCGCTGACTGCTGCGGAGCGGGGACACAAAGTTACGTTGTTTGAAAAGAGCGACCATCTGGGCGGTCAGCTTATCCACGCCGACAAGATGGCATTCAAGATTCCTCTGCGACGCTATAAAGAATACCTTGTACGTCAAGTGGGCAAAGCCGATGTGGATGTGCGACTGAATACTGACGCCACCACCGAAATGATAGCTGCGGGCGGATACGATGCAGTCATCGCAGCCTGCGGAGCAGTACCCAACATGCTGGACATTCCCGGTGCCGACGCAAGCTATGTAATTCCCCCCATCGAAGTTTTCGGCAATGAGGAAAAGCTGGGAGAAAAGATCGTTGTTGTGGGAGGTGCCATGACCGGCACCGAAACCGCCTGCCATTTGTCACAGTTGGGAAAGAGTGTTACGCTGATCACTCGGCAGAAACGTCCTGTGGACGACCACGAGAGCCATGCAGAGCGCGTTTTCCGAGAACTGATAATCGATAGTGGTATCAAAATCCAGCCCCTGTCGCAGACTACAAGAATTGAGGACGGTAAGGTTTACTGCGTGGACGCAGATGGGGTGGAACACTGCTTCGAAGCAGATACGGTGGTTGTTTCTGCCGGTATCTCCGCCAATGTGGACGAGTGCATGAAGTTTGCCGGACTGTCTGACCAGTTCTTCGTAGTAGGTGACAGTGATGTCAAGGTTTGTGAGCTGTTCAACGTCCATTTTGTAGGTCCGGAAGGTCTCAACGGCGGCAAGCTCAAAACCTACGAGCCCAATGTTCGCCACGCAACATTCTCTGCCTACACCGCAGCAAGTATGATATAACGAAAAAGACCGGCCTTGCCGGTCTTTTTTTGTGTTAGGAATTAGGGACTGGTGGGCAAAACCGCCCTATACCCTAAATCCTTAATCCTAACCCTTATTGAAACAAAAGGTACGGCGGAAACACCGCCGTACCTTTTGTTTCAATTTATGCAGCTTCTTTTTCTGCCAGGTAATCGTCATAAGCCTTCTGGTAAACTGCCACGCAGTCATCCAGACCAAGCTCGTTGCACTGAGCAACATAAGCGTCCCATGCTTCGTCGGTCAGAGGCTCGGTGCCGATGATCCACTTAAGGATAACTTCGGAAGCGTAGGAGGTAACGTCGGCGATCATGCCGGTAACACTGTTGGTTTCTTCAGCGTCAAGACCTGCAGCGGTGGGGATGTGGTGGTCATAGGACTTTTTGGATTCGTCAGACCAGGTCTCAATGACGGAACGAATATCATCGCTGTAAGTGTCAAGGTTCTTGTCGCCGTAGCTGATGGAACCGGTGTGGCTCCATGCGTAGTACATGAATGCCTGCTGAGAGTTCATGCCGTTGGGGTTGTTGAGGATCAGATCGGTATAGACGATCTTGCCGTCTTCACCGATGTTGTAGGTCTCGCCCTCGGTGCCGTAGTTGCTGAACATATAGCCTTCCTCGGTGTAGAACCAGTTGAGGAATTCAACAGCCAGTTCGGGGGTCTCGCAGTCAACGGAAACGCTGGGGCCACCGCCGCCAACGGGATCGGTGGGAGTTGCATAGGCGTTAACGCCGTTTTCATCAACGAGGATGGGCAGTGCAACTGCAGAGAAGTCAGGATCGTCAGCCATGGTGGAGAACTCGGCCTTGTGGTCGGCCATGCCCTGCCAGAAAGCTGCGTTGCCCTTGCCGATAACGCTCATGGACTGGTTTCTGCCCATTTCGGAAACGTAGAATTCCTTGTTGAGGATGCCGTCGGCATACAGCTGATTCATCAGCTCAAGGTATTCGCGGTATCCGTCGGTTGTCATGCCGCTGATAAGAGTATCGCCTTCACGGAACATGGCAATATCAGTGCCGGAAACGCCGAAGATGGCAGTGTCGTAGGCGGTGCTGGCAAAGTCGATGGAGCAGCCGGGGCCTACGGGGATAGTGTGGGTGCAGCCGTAGGTTTCTTTGTAGAAATAAGCAAGGTCGATCATTTCTTCAAAGGTGGTGGGCAGTTCTTTGCCGTTCTTTTCCAGCCAGTCGCCACGGGTCCACATGCCGCTGTCAGACATGCTGGATTTGGTAAAGGTGGCAAGATTGAGGAAACGGCCGTCGGTAGTGGCGCCGGCGATGCCGTCGGGACCGTAGGTCTGCAGCTCTGCCCAGAAGTCGGGAGCATGTTCTTCAATCATGTCGCTCAGGTCGATGATAACTTCATCTACAAAAGCCTGAGCCATACCGCCGGTATAGCTGCCGCCGCCACCGGGGCCGCCGGTGGTTCTTCCGGTTCCGCAGGACAGGAAGTCGGTGTAGTCACCGGCAGCGATCATAAGGTTAAACTGCTCGGTGGCGATGGTGCTGCTGACTTCCTGGAACTCAAGCAGAATGCCGGTTTTTTCCTGTACGTATTTTACGGTAGGCTTGTCGTTGAAGGAACTGTAATAGTTGCCGAAAGCGTTGACGTCAAATGCAGCCCACATGGTAAGCACGTCGTCCTCGCCGTTGCCGATGGGGTATTCAACAACATACTTGGGTTCTTCGGGGACGGCCTCTTCTTCGGGAACAGCTTCTTCTTCGGGAGCTTCTTCCGGTGCTGCTTCCTCAACGGGAGCGCTTTCTTCAACAGCGGGTTCGGAAACATCTTCCTTAGGCTCGTCAGATGCGCAGCCTGCCATCAGGCAAAACAGCATGACCAGAGCAAGAAGCATTGCAAGCAATTTTCTTTTCATTTTTTTCCTTCCTTTCATATTTTAGGATACAACTATTTTATCATAAACTGAACACATTTCAACATGAGAGAAAAACAAAAGCATCGTCAAATCAACACAAAACAATGTTGGTGCTTTGTTGGATTTGACCTATGACAGGATGAGGTTCCCTAACTCCTAAACCTTGAATCCTAATCCCTAAGAATAAAAGACCGGCTTTCGCCGGTCTTTTATTCTTATATCTGCATGCAGGTGGCGTATGCGTCGAAGATAGCGTCGCGCATATTGCCGCTCTGGCGGCAGTCGCCGATGGCGTAGTATTCGGGAGCGCAGCCGTGGAAAGATGCAGCCAGCTCGATGGAGGGATCCATGCCGCCGGAAACCACCACATCGTCGCACTCGATTGTGTGTTCAACACCGTGACGATCTACAAAGGTGACCTTGCCGGGTTCTACCTTGGTGGTGGTGCAAAGCCTCTTGTGCTTTACGCCGACTTCCAGAGACATCTGGTTCACATTGCCGCGTTCGCGGATGGGGTTCAGCTCGTAGGCAACAATGTTCTTGCGGCAGATCTGGGTAACGTTGTGACCTGCTTTGGCAAGGTAAATGGCAGCTTCGGCAGCAGTGGAGGCACCGCCGACCACGACTACGTTTTTACCAACCTCGGCTTCGTGACCCATGACGCTGTAAGCTGTCCATTTTGCGGTTTCGGCACCTTCAATGGCAGGCAGAGCGGGAGTTGCACCCACAGCAGCGATGCAAACGTCAAAGCCTTCGGCTTCGATCATTTCGGGAGTGGCTTCAACGCCCAGACGAACTTCAATGCCCTTTTCGCTCATCTGATTGATGAGGAACTTGCGGTATTTGTTCAGACGCCACTTGAAGTCCAGAGCTTCAACCTGTTTTATCTGACCGCCGAGAGCATCGGACTTTTCGAAAATGACGGGGGTATGGCCACGTTCTTTAAGATACATTGCAGCTTTCATGCCGCCGGGGCCACCGCCGATAATGGCAACCTTTTTCTGCTTTGTAACGGGAGCGATCATCTTGTCTTTGCGGTATTCCATACCCATTTCGGGGTTCAGTGTGCAGTGGCTCATCCAGTGACCGGTCCAGCTTACGCCGCGGCACTGATGGCACAGAATACAGGGGTTCAGATCCTGACCACGTCCGGATTTGAGTATTTCGCCAAGGTTTTCGTTGCACATGAACATGTGGTTGGAGCAGATCATGTCCAGGTCGCCGGAAGCCAGAGTTTTTTCGTTGGTTTCCAGGTCATAATAGGTGGTGCTGCCTGCGATGGGAATGGTTACGCCGGCATCTTTCAGCGCACGGGCAGCGATGGCGGAAGCGCAGGGATAAACGGCGGCTTCTTCTTCGCTGAGATTGTCGCTGTTGCTGAGACGGACGTTCAGCAGGTCAACATAGGGGGTGACCACGTTCAGCAGGTCAACCAACTCGTCAAGGGGCCATACGGCACCATGGCCGGGCTTTACGCCTTCGATGGCAATACCGGGACATGAAGCAACGATGATGAAGTCCTTGCCCAGCTCTTTTTTGACTCTGCCCAGGAACTGATGAATAAAGCGTTCGCGGTTTTCGCGGCTGCCGCCATACTCGTCGGTACGGTGGTTGGAGCTTTCACGGAAGAACTGACCGATGAAACGGCTCAGTTCGATAAGACCTCCGTCAAAACCAAGGCTCTTATACAGCTTGGCGCGGTCGATCCACATGGTTATGTATTCATCGATGGTTTCCTTTGTGAACATGGAGGGAGGATCGGAGTTGCCCAGAGACTTCAGCGCCGGGTCAACGCCCTCGGGACCCACCAGAGAACCAAAGGTGTACTGAAGAGAGTCTTCGTCATTGGGGTCGTAGGGAGGATCGGAGGGGAAACCGTGACTCATGGGAGAGGATGCGGGATCGTTGACGGTGTAGGATACGGCCATATCGGTGTTCATTGAGGAGATTATCTTGCCGCCGTAATAGTGAACCATGTGGGTGAAGTGGCTGAAATAGTTCTGGCAGCCCTTGTCGTGGATATCATACATTGCAAAATGGACAATATCAAAACCGCCGGTGGAACGCTGATAGTCGTTGGCAAGGTCATGGAACAGCATAATACCTGCGCCGTTCTTTGCCAGTGAAGCGTAGTAGCTGGTTACAGGGTCGGCGGGATAAAGTTCGGGACCCTGAAGGAAGTGAGGCTGAGCACAGGGGTACAGGAAACGGGACTTGACCATGGAGGTGCCTATTTTGATAGGCTTCGTAAGATTGGGATATGCAGTTGCCATTATGTTCATCCTTTCTCATTTTCTTTTCAACACTAAACATTTTATCAAAAAAAAGAGAAAGCTTCAATATATAAAGAAGCTTTCTCAAATATTTTTTACTGGGCGGCGTTTACGTCAGCCAGCAGAACCTTGTATTCTTCGTATTTTTCGTAAACCAGCTTTTCGTATTCTTCGCCGGTCATGTAAGTGGGCACAAGATTACCGTTTTTAATGGTTTCGATAAAACCTTCGTCTTTACAGGCGAGTTCAAAGGCCTCACGCAGTTTGGCAACAATGGCTTCATCGGTGCCGGCGGGAACGCACAGACCCATATAGGACATGATGTTGATATCATATCCCAAATCCATCAAAGTGGGAACATCGGGAGCACATGCCCAGGGAACATCGGTGGCGGAAGCCAACAGCTTCATGGAACCGTCTTCAACGTAGGTGGTGAAAGAGGCTTCGTCACATACGGCACAGGGGATAAAACCGCCCAGAACGTCGGTGATCATATCGGTGGTGCTGGGGTAAGAAACGAAAGAAAGTTGGCTGCCGGTGGCTTCGTTCAGGTCATCCATGGCAAAGGGCTGGGGATAACCGGTGGCGCCGCACTTGATCTCCTGAGTTTTTGCTGCTTCCAGCAGCTCGTCAAGGGTGTTGTAGGGGGAATCTCCGCCTACAACAATGCCAAAACCGTACTGACCAAAAGCGCAGATGTATTCAAAATTGTCGGGAGTGTAGGGGACTTCCAGTACCCAGGGCAGCAGAGACAGGGGTGACAGGGAAGCAACGCCGATGGTGTAGCCATCGTTTTTCTTGTTTGCAAGCTCTGCAACACCTACGGTGCCGGTGCCGCCTGTAACATTGGTTACGGAAATAGCTGTGCCAAGGCTCTTGGCTGCCACGTCTGCCATGGCTCTGGCAGCGATATCGGTACCGCCGCCGGCGCTGAAATTGACGATCATGTTGATGTTGCCTTTGGGATAGTCAGAACCGGAGGCAGTGCTCTCAGAATTGGAGCATGCGGTACAAGCGGCAAGAAGCATCAGGCACGCAAGGATAATTGACAGAAACTTTTTCATTGTTGTTCTCCTTAAAGTTGTGTTTAGAGTCCATCGCTCAGGTTTGCGTCTTTCTTTTTACCTCTGAGAATGAAGAACAGGGACAGGGCAGTTATTATCCAGAACGCCCAACACAGAGGGGAAGAAAAGAAAGTTGAAAAATCACCGTCGGACAAAGTGAGTGCACGTCGGAAATTCTTTTCGAAAATGGGGGAGAGTATAAAGCCAACCAGCATGGTGGTTGTGGGGAAATCAAACTTCATAAGAATGTAGCCGATAACTGCAAAAAACAGCATGATCCATACATCTGCCAGGGTAGAGTTGAGAGCGTAAACGCCGATAATACAGAAAATCGCAACTACCGGGAAAATGATGGTGGTTTCGAGGCTGCACAGTTTAACAAACAGCTTATAGGTGGCTAGAACCACCAACAGCAGAACGATATTGCAAAGAATAAGACCTGCATATACGTTATAGACAGTTTGAGGAGATTCGGTAAAAATCAGGGGACCGGGAGTCAGACCCTGAACAAGGAATGCGCCGATAAGTACGGCGGCACCGGTATCGCCGGGAACACCCAAAGACAGCAGAGGTATCATGTTTGCGCCAACGACCGCATTGTTGGCAGCTTCAGCAGCGGCAACGCCTTCAACATATCCGGTACCGAATTTTTCGGGATGCTTTGAACCTCGTTTTGCGGCATCATAACCTATATAGCAGGCAAGAGCGGGACCAAGACCGGGCAGTGCACCGATAGCGCAGCCAATGGCGGAGGAGCGCAGCCATGTTTTGAAGCAGGTTTTCAGGTCGGACAGAGAAAAACGCTTGTCGTCTTTGCAGGTGGCGGGAGGCAGCTGAGCCTCCTTCCAGCCGGTGGCGACTTTTTCAACCTGGATCAGCAGCTGAGATACTGCCAGAGCACCGATGAGCATGACTACCAGGTCTATGCCGCTGTATAGCTTCAGAACACCGAAGCTCAGGCGGGGAATGGTATACATGGAATCGGTACCCACGCAGCCAAACAGCAGACCAAGGGCGCCGCCGATCAAACCTTTGATCATGGATTTCTTTGCAGCGGAAGCGATAATGGTCAGAGAAAATACCATCAGAACGGTGTATTCTGCGGGACCGAATTTAAGAGCATATTTTGCTATGGGCTGAGCTACCAGTACCAGCACGATGGAACTGAACAGGCAGCCGAAGCAGGAACTGAAAAGAGCTGTTTTGATAGCTTTTCCGCCCTGCCCTTTTTGGGCAAGACCGTAACCGTCCGCCACGGTGGCTGCAGCTGCAGGTGTTCCGGGTGTGGAGATAAGAATGGCGGAAATGGACCCGCCGAAGTTACCGGCATTATATGCTGCCAACAGCATAATGAGGGACTGGGTGGGGGTCAGATAGTAGGTTAGCGGAATGATAAGGGTAATAGCCATGGTGGCAGTAAGACCGGGAATGGCTCCCATCACAACGCCAACAACAACGCCGAGAACAAGGTATATCAGGTTAGACAGCTGCAGTATTTCGCCGAATCCCGATGCAAGAGCGCTAAAAACGTCCAAACGGTGAACCTTCCTTTCATGGCATATTGAACTTTAAAATATAGGTAAATGCCAGATATATGATTACCGGTACCGCAACAGAGGCGGCGGCCAGCTTGACAGGACTGCGCTGACCGTAAATGAAAATCATCAGAGCCAGCACAACAACAGTGGCAGGAATATACGGCACAAAGTAAAGCGAAATAACATAAAGCACCATAAGCAGCAGGGTTATAAGCACCAGCTTGGCTTCGGTTTTTGTTATGGAATAAACTTTCTGGTCAGCGGCATTCCTGTGTTTCATGCCGGAAATGAACAAAGCCGCACCCAATATCACCAGCAGCCATGCCAGCAGATTGGGGAAAGAACGGGGTGTGGGGAATTCGGCGCCCACGTCTTTTATCTGCCAGGGGATAATGATGAAATAAAGTGCCAGACCAATAACGGTGAATACAGCGCCGAGGATGCGTTCGGTCTTGCTTTCGGTCAGCGACATAAGCGGAGTCCTTTCGTTGTCATGTACGTCGATTATTTTTGCCAAAAAACGGGCAGCAAACAACAAATATTAAAACATGGAACCATACTAAGGTCAAGGGTAAAAATGGTTTTTTCATTTTATTTTGCAGAATTTGTTTATTTATAAACAAAATATAACAAAAAGGGAAATCTCATTAAAATGAAACTTCCCTTTTTAGAATGAAATTATTCAGTTTATGCAACATCAAACTCTATAACTCCGGTGTAAGTGCCGGCAGTTGGAACGGTAATTTCGCCGTTTACGGTCATGGTCAGCTTTTTGCTGTCGGCTCCGGTGATTTTACAGCCTTCGCCGATGACAAGCTTTGTCAGACAGCACTTGCCTGCAACGGTCCATTCGGCACCGTTTTCCAGCTTGACGATAACGCCGTTGTTCAGAGGTTCGCAAACGGAAATGTCAACAACGCCCAGATATTCCGGGTCGGCGTACCGGATACCGTAACCTGCAAGGGGTAGAGTTTCGCCGTTTTCTGCGTACATAAAGCAGCCGGTTTCGTCCACAACGGGAAGAGTATATTCCTTTGGCATCTTGCCGAACAGCAGGTCTTCCACGGTTTCGGTGACATATCTTTTGCCGTCTTTGTCAGTGCAGACTTTTTTGCCTTCGCTGTCGTAGGCTATGCCATAAGAGAAATCCTTGTGGAGGTAATCTCCGCTGGATATTTTGCCGGTGAGCTTCGTATTGTCCAGCACAATGGAAAGGTTCTGACCATTAAGATACTTGGTGTTGTAAAAATCTCCGGTCAGTTCCATGTTTTTAAAGGTGGAGTATACGGTGCCTTCGGCGGTTTCGTCGGTTGTGTCAAAATCTTCGATCTTTTTGCGCTCGAAGAAGAATTCGCCGTTGGGAGCCCAGCACTTGTCGTGGGCACGGACTCCCATGCCGGGATCGTCGCTTTCCATCAGGTGCAGAATAACCGGTGATTTGATGCTTACGCCATCGCAAAGAATGACAGGCTTGTTCAGCCGCTGGTCGCTTTTAATAAGGAAAGCAGTATCACCTGCTTCGATGACAGTACCGGGACGGATATCAAAGGTGCCGGTGGACTGATGGTGCCACATGCCGGCAAACCTTTTTGATTTGATTATGCAGGGCTTTTCTTCAATGTTTTCAAAACCGACCTCGCTGCCGAGCTGAGCAAGCAGGTCAGCCCTTTCTTTCAGGTTTGCCTGACTGCTGGGGCCTACGATGGCGAGGTTTTCGTTGCCGCCAACGGAGAAAACGTAGTCCGGCACTTCAAACTCGCAGCCAAGGAAGGTCGATGTGGTGCCGCCGAGGATGTAGGCGCAGTAGCCGCTGGCATAGCCCTTGTCGTTGGGAATGGAAGCCTTGACGTTTACCATGTTGTGCACAGCACCCTTGGTGCCGTCTACGGACAGAACGCCCCAGCCGTTGCAGGTCATGTCTGTATTGTAGTAAGTGACGTTGGCGGCTTCAAGTACATTGGTGGCACGGAGTGTGCCTTTCAATCCCAAAACCCAGGGAACTTCGGAAAGGTGGGGGTGCTTGGCATACCAGTTGGCATTGTCGGTGCCTTCGGACACGATAACGCTGTCTTTGACCAGTACTTTGGATTCGCCTGCAGCTGCCACGGCGGTGGCAATAACGCCTTTTGTTTTGATGTTTGCATCGGTGACAACCACTTCTGCATCACCGCCCACGGCTATGGCGCTGCCCCAAAGCTGGAAATCGTCACCGCCGTTGCCGATATAGTCAAATTGAGTACCGTCGATTCTCAGTTTTCCGCTGTCTGCGGAAACACCGTTGAAGCAGTTGCCCCTGACGGTGATCTTGCCGCCGAAAATTCCATTGTCGCCGATATTGGCACCGGATATTGCCGGCAGAACGGAGACGGATTTGTTCAGCCCGTCTTTACCAAACATGACGGCACTGCGGTAATTGTTTTCAAAACCGCACCAACTGTCCACCTTATCAACCACGGATATTACGATGCTTCCTTCGTATGAGCCGGGAAGAAGGTCTGTCAGTGCGCCGTTTACGGTCATAATTGCACATTTTCCCTCGGGCGCAGCAACAGATGAGCCATCTTCGATGGTCAGTCCGTCAACAGCGGTGGTGGTTTCAACCAGCCATGTTTCGCCTTTCTTGATGGTTTTCATTGGAAACTTCCTTTCTTTTCAATTCACTTCGATATAATAATATCAGCATCGTATAGTGTTGTCAAATTTGGGAATTTGGATTATAATTTGAAACGATCATGCTGTCATTCCGAACATTGCGAAGAACTGTTCAGCAAGCTGAGCAATGGAGGAATCCCCCTCTTGTCAAGGGGATTTCTCAGCTGCTGCGCAGCTTTCGAAATGACAGAAGAACTACACAACGGAGAATACCATGACAGAGAGATTATATTATTCTGACAGCCACATGAAGACCTTTACCGCCACCGTCATGGACTGCGCAGAGGGCAAAAATGGGTTTGAGATCATTCTTGACCGCACAGCTTTCTTCCCGGAAGGCGGGGGACAGGGTGCAGACACAGGAATCCTTGGCGGAGTCGAGGTGCTTGACGTACATGAAAAGGACGGTCAGGTGGTGCATTATACTAACAGACCGCTGACAGTGGGCGATACCGTCAGCGGTGAGATAAATTGGGTTCAGAGATTTCAGCGTATGCAGCTTCATTCCGGAGAACACGTTGTGTCCGGAATAATCTATAAACTCTATGGATTTGAGAACGTGGGATTTCACATGAACGGATTTGAGGCTACCTTTGATGCCGGCGGCGAACTGAATGAGGAACAGGTGCGGCTGGTGGAACGCATGGCAAATCAGGTGGTGTGGGAAAACGTACCTGTAAGAGCAACATTTCCCGAACCTGAGGTGCTGAAAGGGCTTCAATACCGAAGCAAGCTGGATTTGACGGAAAACGTGCGCATAGTCGAAATTGAGGGGTATGACCGCTGCGCCTGCTGTGCGCCTCATGTGAATTGTTCGGGCGAGATTGGGCAGATTCGGCTGCTTACCCACATGCGTCACCGGGGTGGTACCCGCATGACCATGGTATGCGGTGCGGGAGCACTGCAGGACGCCGTTTCAAAATATGAAACTGTGGCGACCGTTTCGGCATCGCTGTCGGTCAAGCATCATCAGGCGGTGGAAGCCGTGGAAAAACTGAAAGAGGAAGCTGCTCAGGCGAAATATGAACTGGCGCAGCTGCGGAAAAGCCAGGCATTAAAGCAGCTGGAAGCTTTGGAGTACACCGATGGTAATTTGTGCTTATTTACCGAAGACCTTGACGCAGACAGCCTGCGGGCACTGGTCAACGGAGCCATGTCTTTCTGCGGCGGCATTGCAGCGGCATTTTCAAAAAACGAAAAAGGGTGGAAGTACATCATGGGCAGCAATACTGTTGATCTTCGAGCAAAGGCGAAGGAGATAAACGCTGCCATTTCCGGAAAAGGCGGAGGAAGCAGTGCCATGATACAAGGCAGCTGCACGGCAGGTGAAAAAGAAATCGAAGATTTCTTTTACAATTAATAATTAATAACGGGACATCGAGGACGCCGTTCCCCTACGATGCATGACGTGACAAATCACGTTTGTAGGGGACGGCGTCCTCGACGTCCCATTTGCTTTTGGTTTTTCACTGTTAACTGTTAATTATTAACCGTTATCGTTCCTCCGCCCAGCACGGTATCGCCTATATAAAATACTGCGGCCTGACCGGGAGCGGGTGCTCGTTGGGGAACATCAAAATTCAATACGGCAAATTTGCCGTCAAAGCTAAGCTGCGCAGGCTGGGGCTTCTGACTGTATCTCAGACGGGCGGTAACGCTGACAGGCTCTGCAGGAGCCATACCTGAGGTAAAAACCACATCGCGCACCCAAACGGTATCAGTCATCAGTTCCGCTTCCGTGCCTACGGTAACGGTGCCTTTTTCTGCGTCCTTGCTTATTACATATACCCGCTGCCCCATAGGCAGGTCCAGACCTCGTCGCTGACCGATGGTATAGGCAGCAACTCCTTTGTGGCGTCCGATTACATTGCCGTTGCTGTCGATAAAACTGCCCGGTTCCAGTGCTTTGCCGGTGTAGCGGGTGATAAAACCGGCATAGTCCCCATCGGGGATAAAACAGATGTCCTGACTTTCTGATTTGTGGGCGGATTCAAGACCGAGAGAATCGGCGATCTCTCTCACTTCCTGCTTGGAAAGGTCGCCCAGAGGGAACAGCAGCCTGTCCAGCTGGCTTTGGGTCAGGTTATACAAAACATAGCTTTGGTCTTTCTTTTCGTCACGTGCAACCGATATGCTCCAATTTCCGGGACTTCCTGTTTTTTTAACATAATGGCCTGTGGCAAGAAATTGGCAGCCCAGCCTGCCTGCCAGGTCTAACAGTGCGCCGAATTTCAGAGCTTTGTTGCAGTTGATGCAGGGGTTGGGAGTTTCGCCGCCGAGATAGGAAGCAACAAAGGGAGCAACAACACAGTTATCAAATTCCGAGCGCATATCCACGGCATGAAACTCGATACCAAGAGCCTTGCAGGCACTTTCGGCAGAAGAAACTTCCGCTTCGCTTGAAAGTATCATGGTAACGCCGATGACTTCATGCCCCATGCGCTGCAGAAGTGCGGCACAAACCGAGCTGTCTACTCCGCCGCTCATGGCGGCCAAAACCTTGCTCATATAGTCCTCCAAAAAACACAAAAAAGTATTGAAAAAATTTTAAGTATTGGTTATACTATGCCCAGAGTAAGAAAAGAAAACTCAGGAGGTGCTGAAATGATCCTTGAAAAGGTTATTGCCATGCTGGCTGACCAGCTGGGCTTCGACGAAGATGCCATCAACGAAAATACCGATATTGCCGAAGAATTGGGAGCAGACTCTCTTGATTTGGTTGAACTCATGATGAGTGCAGAAGAGGAATTCGGTATTGCTGTTGTTGATGATGATCTGGCCAAACTGAGAACCGTTGGCGACATCGTTAAATACATCGAGAATAATATGTGAGATTAAGGTTGCTGTCATTTCTTCATCTGGGATGATGTTTGGGATGGCAGCAATCTTTTTAGGTTTGAGACTGTCAAGACCTCGTAGAGTTCGCTGCAGTGGCAGCGAATAAAGTTCATTGCGAAATTTCCGGCAGCATGTATGTCGGAAATTTCTCTATGCGGCCTTCGAACGTGCGAAACGGTCAGCTTGCTGACCGGAGAGTGCGTTGAAGAAGGCTGAAGAAACCGTTTTCAAATAGTCTGAAAGACTATTTGAAAACGCTCTAAAAAAGGGCTGCCATAGGCAGCCCTTTTTGTTCTACTTATGATACCGGCTTCCCTGGATTATCTTCTCTGCCCGATAGATCTGTTCCAACAGCATCACCCTGGCCAAGTGGTGGGGAAAAGTCATATCAGACATGGAAAGCCGCAGTCCTGCCTGCTTTTTCAGGTCTTCGTCCAGACCGAAGGAACCGCCGATGAGAAACACAAAGTTAGATGCTCCACCGTTTTTCAGGGCGGATATCTTTTTTGCCAACATTTCGGAGGACATTTTCTGACCTTCGATGCACATAGCAACCACAAAGGCATTTTTCGGTATCTTTGCCCGAATGGCGGCAGCTTCTTTTGCAAGGGCAGACGCTATTTCTCCGTCGGACGGATCATCCGGCAGACGCTGTTCGGGAATTTCCGTAACAACGGCACCGCCGCAGGAGGTCATGCGTTTGAGATATTCATCGCAGGCGGATTTGAAATGGGCTTCTTTCAGCTTGCCCACGGCAATGATGTTATATGTCATCTTCTTCGTTGTCCCGTTCCCGCGCCACGACGTTAAGCTCGGTAACTCTCAGGTCATCGGTCTCGGTAACGGTAATGGTCAGGTTTTCGTATTCAAAACTGTCGCCCACGTTGGGGTAACCACCCAGCATTTCGATTGCCCAGCCACCAAGGGTGGTGTAATCGCCTTCAAAATCATCGGAATCGTGACCAACCTCGTCGAGAAATTCGTAGATACTCATATCGCCGCTGACTTCGTAGCGGTTAGGCTCAACCTCTTCAAATTCGGGTTCGATATCGTCGGTTTCGTCCCAGATGTCGCCAACCAGCTGCTCCAGAACGTCTTCCATGGTCAGAATACCCATGGTTCCGCCGTATTCGTCAGTGACGACTGCCATATGTATTCTGCGGCGTTTAAGCTCGGCAAGTACGGCAGGCAGTTTCATGGATTTGTGGATAAAGCAGACTTCCATCAGCTGGTCACGGATAGAAAAATCGGGAGTGTCGACCAGCTGTTTGTAAAAGTGGTTAAGGAACAGTATGCCGATGATATTGTCGATAGTGTCTTCGTACACGGGAATGCGGGAATACTGGGAAGTGGCAGCGGTTTCGATAATGGTGTCCATATCGTCGTCAATGTCGATAGCTACCATGTCCACACGGTGGGTGATGATCTCCTGCGCGCTTATTTCGGCAAAATCAATGGCAGACTGGATAAGGTCGCTTTGTTCCTCATCGATAACGCCTTCGTCCTCAACGGTTTCGATGATGGACACAAGCTCTTCTTCGGTGACGGAAGGTCCGGTGTCGCCGTCTTTTGTCCATAGGCGGGCAACAAGGTCGACAAATTTGGTGACAACAAAAACGAAAGGTGTTGTCAGCCACATGAGAAAACGCAGCGGCAGAGCCACGGCTTCGGCAAAACCATCGCTGTTGGTGCTGGCGAGTATTTTGGGCATTATTTCGCCGAAAATAAGTATCAGCACGGTCATAACAGTGCCGGAAAAAGCTGCACCCTTGGGACCAAACAGATGAACAAAGGCCACGGCCGCCACGGAAGAAGCGGCAAGGTTGACCAAAGTATTGCCAATAAGAATGGTGGAAAGTGCCTTGTTGTAGTTTTCGTAAATGTAATAAGCTGTTTTAAGCCGGGTAGTACCCTCTTCTTCGGCGGATTTTTTCAAACGACGATGGTTGACAGATGCGTATGCGATCTCCGAACCGGAGAAAAAGGCGGAGAGGGCTATCAATATCACTATGCCTATATAGGGCAGATACTCACTGTTCATCGATATCCTCCCTTTTGATTATCAGCTTTGTAATGCGCATATTGCGTATCCTCGCAACGGTAACGGTCATACAGTCGTATTTGAAACTGCTGCCGTCGGTGGGGACGTAATCGAAGTTTTCCAAAGCCCAGGCGTTCATGGTGCGGTGACCAAGTTCGTCACGGTCGTAGTCTTCATAACCCATGGCTTCAAAGGCTTCGCGAACCTGCAGCTCACCGCTGACTTCGTAGCGGTTGCCGCCGATGGGCTTGAAGGTGTCTTTTACTTCATCGTCCTCGTCCCAGATCTCACCAACCAGTTCTTCAAGGATATCCTCGATGGTGACTATACCCATAACACCGCCGTAATCGTCTGTTACAACGGCCATATGGCGTTTTTTGGACTGCATATTGCGCAAAAGCTCGTCGATCAACATGCTCTTATGTACATACAGGGTTTCGTCCAGCAAAGAACGCAGGTCAAGACTGTCGCCCTGTTCCATATATGCTTTCAGATACTTGCGGATACCAAGTATGCCGATGATGTTGTCGATAGTGTCTTCGTAAACAGGCAGTCTTGAGTGACGGCTGTTTTTGATACGATCCACTATTTCGGAGGGAGTAAGCTCGGAATCAATGGCTACCAGGTCTACACGGGAGGTAAGAATATCTGCCACGGTGATGTCGTCAAAGTCCAGTGCAGAGCGGATAAGTCCGCTGCGCTGCTGATCCATGGTGCCTTCCTCGGCTATTTCGTCGATAATGTCGTAAAGCTCCTCTTCTGTTACGGTCGGCTCGGATTCGGAACGGAAGAGCTTAGCCAGAAGATTTGATGCTGAGGAGAAAATAAAGGTTATGGGAGTCAGCAGCTTCATCAAAAAGACGAGAGATCCGGACACAGACAGGGAAAAATCCTCTGCCTTGGATTTCGCATAGCTTTTTGGAAGCATTTCGCTGAACAGGAACACCACCACAGAAAGAATGATGGTAGATAAGGTAACTGCCCAGTCGCCCCAAAGACGGACGACCAGAACGGTAGCCAGAGTACTGGCACCGATATGCATTATGTTGTTGCCTATCAAAAGGGTAGTCAGAGCCTTGTCGAAATGACTCAGAATGTATGAGACGCGTTTGGCTCGTCTGTCGCCGGAATCTGCCATTGTCTTTATGCGGATTTTATTGGAAGAAGCCAAAGCTATCTCAGTTGCGGCAAAATATCCGCCGCCGATTATCAGCAGCAGAAGAATAAAGAGCAACAACCAACTGTCGCTGTCCACTAAATGATCAACTCCTGTAACGTAATATATATCTATCTATTATACTGGATTCACAATTATTGTCAATATGCGCAGGACTCTGCTCCTGCAGGCTTTGATGGCTAAACTGTCCTGTATACCAATTTGTTGTCCTCAATAGCGCAGGTCATTTCACCGCTGTCGCACAGATAAGACAGGTATGAACGGATGGTGCTGCCGCTGAGGACATACTGGCTCATATCCAAAACCATACCATAGTGGTCGAACACGGATTTAAGCAGGTCGTCCCAGCTTTTTCCGCTTTTCGCAGAGGATTTAAGTATGTTCAGTATCTCCATCGTCTTGCTGCGGTTTATCCCCACAAGGGGAGAAATGTCCTTCTGAGGTTCAGCGTGGGAGGGCACAAACAGGGCAGCATCCATGGTTTCGATTTTGTCAAGCGTTTCAAGAAAGCCCTTAGGCTCGGCTACAAAACTGACATGGTATTTTCCCAGGGTGGATTCACTGACAAGACTGTCTGCCAGGAACACTACGCCGTCAGCTGTGCGGAAGCCGTACATATCATAGGCGTGACCCTTAAGTTCGATCGGCTCAAGACCCTCAGGCAGAAGATCCCAACCACCGTCTACGGTGCATTCGGGGGCCTTGAGAAATTTGTTCCGCCAGGTTTTCATGGGCCAGCCGCCATAAAGAGATACGGGTTCAAGAATGGTATTTTCCGTAATGCTTTTTTCTATGCCCTCTGAACATACTATGCAGCCGGTACGCTTTTTAAGCTCTGCACAGCCGCCGATATGGTCGGCATGACTGTGGGTCACAGCAATGCCTTTCAGTGTCCAGCCACGGGGGGCAAGGACTTTGTTCGCCAGCTTTCTTGCGGCATCTTTGTCGTTTCCGCTGTCTATAAACCAGACTTCTGTGTCGGATACCTGATACACACCTACTTTTGCGGGGATATCCACATAATATGTTCGTGGCGCAACCTGAATGAGTTCCATTTGGTTATTCCTTTGTGGCTTCGCGCAGAGCATTGGCTCGGGCGTTTTTGCTGAGCTTTTCTATTTCAAGGCCATAGTCGTCCATCAGCTGATGGCATATATGGGGCAGCACTGTGCTGTCGCCAAACAGCAGTTCCAGCTCAACTTCGATGATGGGCAGCCGTTTGCCGCCGGCGTAGAGAGTGCCCACATCGCCGCAAAGCTCAATGCGGACGCCGTCGTCCATGTAAAGGAAGTTGGAACGGCGCTCAAACTCTGCGCCGCAGACTTCAATGAGCTTTCTGCTTTTAAGCAGCTGTTCCAACTCTCTGGGAGCACCGAGATTCATCAGTGCGGGAATTGCTTCATCGATAGAGTCGGCAAGACACTGCCATTCGTTGCGGGTAAACATTTCGCCGTCGAAGCTGTTGGCGGTTTTGAGGGCAGCAACGGATTGGTCACCTTCCTTGCGCAGACGCAGAGTCCACCTGCGGGAGGAAAGCTCGCCGTCCTCGGTGTCAAAATACACGGAATGAAATTTTTTGGAAACGAATTCGTCCCTCATATACTGGGTAAGGTTAGGGTCGGCAAGAACACGATCCAGAGTGACCTCGTCGGGCACGCGGAGTTTAATTTCGATTTCGGTTGCCATGGCAATACCTCCTGAAATCCGGTTGTTAGCGGATCAAAAAACTTTCAGCTATATTTTATAGCATTCGGGTAAAAATATCAATGTATAATAACCTGCGAACGGCTGTAAGAGCCGGGAAAATGTCATATGGTGACGGTTGAATGTATATTTGATTACAAATTGATTAAAAATTCTGTTTGCTATTTACATAAAACCGTGATATAATCTATTGGCTAGTGCTGTGCTCATTTTTGGCACTATGCAATTTGTTTGTGATTTAAGGTATTTATTATGGCCAAATATATTATAAATGGTGGACGTCCCCTATCCGGAGAGGTGACTATCAGCGGTGCAAAAAACGCTGCTGTGGCAATTATCCCTGCCGCTCTTCTGGTAGACGGTGTCTGCCGAATTGAAAACGTCCCCGCAATTTCCGATGTTAACCTTTATTTAAAAATATTTGAGCAGATGGGCGCAAATATCCGCCGCATCGACCGCAGCACCATCGAGATGGACTGCCGTGGTGTACGCAGCCATCGCCCTCCCTTTGATATCGTATCCCGGTTCAGAGCGTCTTCCTATCTTATCGGTGCAATGCTTGGCCGTTTCGGCGAAGCAGAAGTAGCACTTCCCGGCGGCTGTGACTTTGGTCAGAGACCAATCGACCAGCACATCAAGGGATTTACCGCCATGGGCGCAAAGGTTGAGTTCTCCGGTGCAGCTGTCCATGCCAAGGCTGACGGCAAGCTGAAAGGCAATTACTGCCGCCTTGACCTTGTATCCGTTGGTGCAACCATGAACCTTATGATAGCTGCTGTTCTGGCAGAGGGAACCACAGTTATTGAACCCGCTGCAAAAGAACCCCACATTGTTGACCTTGCCAACTTCCTTAACGCTATGGGCGCAGATATCTGGGGCGCAGGCACCGATACCATCAAGATAAGAGGTGTCGAGCGTCTGCATGGCGGAACCTATTCCATTATTCCCGATCAGATAGAAGCCGGCACATACCTGACTGCCGTTACCGCAGCAGGTGGCGAGGCGCTTATAAAGAACGTTATCCCCAAGCATCTTGAATGCATCACCGGCAAGCTCATCGAAATGGGCGCCGAGATAACCGAGTACGACGATTCTGTTCACATTCGCCGCACCGGAACGCTCCGTAAAGCCAATATCAAAACCATGCCTTATCCCGGATACCCCACGGATATGCAGCCCCAGGCAGGTGTATGTCTTGCGCTGGCAGAGGGCACATCCATCATTACCGAGGGCGTGTTCGACAACCGTTACAAGTATGTCAACGAGCTTATCAAGATGGGCGCGCAGATCCAGGTGGATGGTAAGGTTGCCATCTTCGAGGGAGTACCTTCCCTTAAAGGCTGTCCCATCAAGGCCTGCGACCTTCGTGCAGGAGCCGCTATGGTAATTGCCGCCCTTGCCGCAGAAGGTCAGAGCGTGGTGGACGATGTGTTCCACATCGAACGAGGTTACGAAACCTTTGTTGAAAAGCTTACCGACCTTGGCGCCGACATAAAGCGGGTGGAGGATATGCCTCCCGTAAGAGCAAAAATATCGTAACAAAACAGCTGTGCGAAAGCACAGCTGTTTTGTTAGGGGTTAGGATTTAGGGGTGTACCGATGCGCTGTCATTTCGAGCGAGCCAACATAGTTGGCGACGAGAAATCCCCATCTTATTACGCATCTGCTGATATAACAGCAAATCAAGATGGGGATCTCTCCATCAGCTGCGCTGATGTTCGAGATGACAGTAGGGAACGGTCTTGACCGTTCCCATAATCAAATCCGTCGGCCTGTGGCCGACACATCACTTATTCACTGTTACTTATTACCTGTTACTTGCAATAAATAAAAGCTGCCTTTGGCAGCTTTTATTTATTGCATCGGTATTGCAGCCCAGAAGATGAGGTCCTCGTCGCCGTCGTTGATAAGGCTGTGACCGTGACCTTTGGGGCAGTAATGGCAAACACCTGCGGTGATGCGTTCTTCGCCGTCGTCGTACAGGGCCTTGCCGCTGCCGCTGAGGACAAAAACTATTTCGCAGTTGTTGTCGTGGACGTGGTATCCGATGGAAGCACCGGGCACAAGGCGGCCGTGCATGATGCGGTTGCCGGCCTCGTCAAGGAACATCTTAGCCATTGTTTCCTTTTCGCCGCCCTTGAACTGGGGAAAGCTTTCTTCGGGCATGTTGTTATAATCAATTACCATTTTCGTTACTCCTTTATTTTATCGAGGATATTTTACATTATCACAGTGGGAAAATCAACATTTCTGCGTGGAAGCGAACACTTATTGGTTCCTCGCGTGGCAAGATGGGGATTTCTCCATTGCCTGCGGCAATGATGGAAATGACACGATACTTATCATCCCATTATCATCCCAATACCCTTTTCGATGGTCTCCATATCCAACGCACCCTGACCCTGGGCTATGGCGTTGCCGTCAGCATCTATAAAATAGGTGGACGGTATGGCGTAAACACCGTAGGTGGTGGCTGCGTCTGAATCGGTGTCGTAATACACAGGGAAAGAGTATCCGTTTTCATCGATGTATTCCGATGCGGTTTCCACAGTTTCCCGGGAACCGTCGGTCATGTTGATTATCATGAAATGGACATCTTCGCCGTATTTTTCGTAAGCGTCGTCAAAGTCGGGCATTTCGCTTTTGCATGGGCCGCACCAGCTTGCCCAGAAGTTGACCACAACGGGCTTGCCCTTCATGTCGGTCAGGCTGACGGCGTTACCATCGATATCGTACACAGTAAAATCCGGGGCGGCAGTCAGCTCAGCCTCGTCATAGCTGGGGGTGTAGGTCTCCTGAACAGGTCCCTGCGGCTCGGTTTGGGAAGCCAGACGGTTGGCATCCATTTTCAGACTCAAACTGCTGTACAGCAGGTACGCACCGCCAATGAGCAGAACGAAAATCAATACGATAGCGATAACTACTTTTTTGTTTGCCATGGTTACCTCCTAACTCAGAACTGCCAGCAGCCTGCCTATGGTGCCGGTTGCCATCAGAACGCCGATAAGCACCAGCAGACTGCCGCAGATGATGTTGATAACATTGTAATGGGACTTGATAAAGTTGAAGGCTGTTTTAAGCTTGTCTATCAATACTGCGCTGAGAATAAAGGGAATGCCCAGCCCCAAAGAGTAGCACAGCAGCATCAGCATGCCTGTAAGAATCTGACCCTGTTGAGATGCCAACAGTAGTGCAGAGCCGAGAAATGCGCCCACACAGGGAGTCCAGCCGATGGAGAATATGATGCCGAACACCAGTGAGGAAACGAGTCCGGGGCTTTTTGTATTGTAGCCGCCTTTGATGCCTTTGAACAGCTGCAGCTTGAATACCCCGAGAAAGTTCAGACCAAAGAATATGACCACCAGACCGGAGATGACATTGACACCAGTCTGATACCGTGACAAAAAGCTGCCGAGGGTACCGGCAAGTGCGCCCATAGCTACAAACACAACGGTAAAACCAAGCACAAAGGCGAAAGCTCCGGCCAGAGTCTTTCGGGTACCGCGTTCGGCACCGCCTGCAAAATAGGAAATGTATATGGGCAGCATAGGCAGCAGGCAGGGGGAAATAAAGGTTATGATACCTTCAAGGAAAGAAATGAGATATTGCATAAAATAACTTCCTTTCGATGGTTTTAGGAAGAAAAGTCATCGTATAATACAAATATACCATGAGAATGTGAACTTTTCCACCGTTTCAAAGGGAAAAGCAACAGGGAAAATAAGCAGGGCGACTATTGAAGTCGCCCTGCGGAGAGAATTAAATTTTTACTGCTTTAAGACCTTCGGTTACGTCGGTAACATGCATGGTGATGTTTATGCTGTCGCCCTCAACGATGCCGATAAAGCGGAACAGTGAACCCTGGGCAGTTACGGTGTGTAATTCAAAGTCACGGCCATTCTTTTTGCCGTAGGAAAACACATTGACATCGGTCTTGTCGCCGATCTTCATGGGCGGCATAGGCGGCATTCCACCGGGCATTCCTCCGGGGGGAGGTCCACCGGGGCCACCGCCCGGTACTCCGGGACCGCCGTCCATCATCTGAGCCATTTGAGCTATGGACTGCTCAGTCACCAGACCAAACATTTCGCCGCTCAGGTCATCGCCGTTGGCTTCAATGACCATATGGTTTTCCTTTACGCCGCCGGGAGAGTAAACACCCACCAGATACTCGCCGGCAACTTCGCCGGACTGACCGGAGATGCGTTTGCCGGGATCAAGAACTATGGTTTCGTTGGTGGTGAGAGTCAGGCTTGACGGCTGACCGGAGAAAGTATATTCGGTTCGTCCCACAAGGGCTTTGAAGCTGAAGGCTTCGTCGGAAACGGAACCGTCGAAAATATCCAGAAGCTCCCCTGTATAGGGATTTGAAACGGTGCCGGAAATAACGCCGGCATCTTCCGACAGATCGAGGATACATTCTCTTTTGCCACCGGGCAGCGACAGAGAAACAGAGTATTTACCGGTAATAGACATCTGAATCATTCCTTTTCAATATTTTCCTTAAGTATAGCGCATTTTTGGTAAAATGCAAATTCAAACATGGAGCTAATGCATTCATTATTCGGTCAAGTAAGTATTATAAAAGCACATCGAGCAATCGATGTGCTTTTGATTCTAAAAACTTATGATTCCCAGATGCTCCAACAGGATCTTCAGTCCCATAAGGCACAGCATGGTGCCGCCAAGGATACCGGCTTTCTTACGGAACTTTGAACCGAATTTGAAACCTATCGCTACACCTGCCAGGGACAGCACGAAGGTAACAACGCCGATGATGGACGCAGCGGCGGCGATGGATACCCGGAGAAACGCCAGAGTTATGCCCACGGCCAAAGCGTCGATGCTGGTGGCAACTGCCATTACAAGCAGCTCCTTGTGGTCAAGCTTGAAGTCGCAGCAGCTGCTGTTGTCATCATGAATGGTTTCGTATATCATCTTGCCGCCGATGAAACACAGCAGGACGAAGGCTACCCAGTGGTCGACGCTGACTATGTAAGACTCAAACTGCTTACCCAACAGCCAACCGATAACGGGCATCAGAGCCTGAAATCCACCGAAATACAAGGCTATGATGCAGCCGTGGCGCAGACTGAGTTTTTTCATGCTCAGTCCCTTGCACATGGCGATGGCGCAGGCGTCCATACTAAGACCGACGCCGATAAGAAACAACTCTGTTAAAGACAAATTATCATCTCCGTTAATTCTTTCTAAAACTCTATTGGTGCAGACATCTCAGGGGACGAAACAAATATTTTGACACCGTCGATATCTCTGAGGGCAGTCGTTGCGGCTGCATATGCCAGTTGAGGTGTGTTGTTTTCCTTTGACAAATGGGCAAGAATAAAGCCGGAGGTGCCACGTTGAGCCAGCCAGAGTGCCGCATCACCTGCCGCTTCGTTGGACAGGTGGCCTCTGTCGGACAGAATGCGCTGCTTCAGATGATAGGGATATGGCCCCATGGCAAGGCGGTTGACATCGTGGTTGAACTCAATGACTATTGCCCTGACACCTTCCATACCCTCCAAAATATTCGGCGGCACACAGCCAAGGTCGGTCATGATTCCGATATCTACGCAGGAACATGAAATGCGGTAACACACACTGCCGTCGCTGTCGTGAGGAGTGGGGAAAGAAGCTACGCCAAAACCTTTCAGATTGAAAGTTGAGCCGGCTTCGAACACCAGCAGGTTACGTTTTGCTTCGGGACAGGAGCTTATAATACCCATAGCAGCCTGTTTTGTGCAGAGAACAGGTACGCTCCATTTCTTACACAATGTGTTCAGACCTGAAATGTGGTCGCTGTGGCTGTGGGTTATAAGTATGGCTGAAAGATCACTCACGGAAAGACCCAGCTGAGCCAGTGCCGAGGAGGTCTTTTTAAGTGATATTCCCATATCGATCAGTATATGCCTGCCGCAGTCGGACAAAAGTATGCTGTTGCCGCTGCTGCCGCTGGCAAGAGTACAAACCCGTGCCATCAGCAGTTACCTGCAGCGTCAATCAGCAGACCGAAAATAGCTTTTGCATGGTTGTGCTGAGACCATAGAAATTCGGGGTGCCATTGAACACCGAAAAAGCATTTTGCGGTTTTGTGTTCCAGTGCTTCCACAAGTCCGTCTTCTGATTTTGCCGAAACCGTAAAGCAGTCGGGAATATCCTTTACAGCCTGATGATGCATGCTGTTGACCATCACGGAACTTTCGCCAATGATGCTGTGGAGAACGGTGCCCGGAACGATGCTGACACTGTGGAAAGGCTCGGTGAACTCGGCTTTGCCCATCTGCGCATGGTCAACGGCTGTTCCAAATTGGGTGGGAAGATCCTGATACATGGTTCCTCCGCAGGCAACATTCATCATCTGAACGCCGCGGCATATACCAAGGCAGGGCTTATCCAGTTCAAGCAGTCGTTTCAGCATAAAAAGCTCCTGGCTGTCTCGTCTGGGAGCCTGATACGAACATTCGGGAAGCTTTTCTTCTCCGTAGAGGGCGGGGTCAACGTCCTGACCTCCGGTGAAGAGATAGCCGTCGAACTGGTGGCATAGCAGCTCAAGCTCTGATTCGTCGTCCAGTAGAGGCAGCAGGTAGGGGATACCTCCTGCTGCAACGATGCCATCGAAATAATAGTGGTTTATCCAGAGGTTTTCGTCCCCCTGATTGAAAAGCGGCAAAACGCCGATGCGTGGTTTCATGTTTTTTTCTCCAAGGTTAAAGGTGTCAGGTTAAAGGGTTAAGGTTGAAGGCTTGTTGTCATTTCGAACCGGGTGGCTGAGCAAGCTCAGCCGGCACACCGGTGAGAAATCACTATCCCGTTACGCACCGCACTATCAGTGTCATTCTGAGGGAACGGAGCGACCGAAGAATCTGATACTCCTGTAAGATGGGGATACCTCATCGGCAATCCTGCGATTGCCTCGCTCGGGATGACAGGGTAATTGTAACTGCCTTACGCTTCTCTGGGCACAGTATCACGCACCAGAATAATGTGGTCAGACACGGTGGCAGAGATGGTCTTGCTCTGACCTACGGGATCGCCGTCATAGGTGTAGCGGTCAACAGCGCAGTCGGAGTAGTCTCGTCCGTGGGCTATTTTCAGATATCCGTCCTCGATCTCCACGTTCAGGGTGGGGTCAAGGGCTATCCATTTATTGTCGATATAAACCTCCGCCCAGACGTGAGCACGGGCGACACCTTTTGCAAGACCGATAACATATCTGGCGGGGATGCCGGACATTCTGCAGAAAGTGATGAATACCTGGACAAAGTCACGGCTTACGCCTCTGGCAGATTTGAAAGCCTCGGAAGCAGTGGTGGAAACATTTGTCTCACCGGGGGCATAGGTCATCATTTTGTGAACCGTGTCCATCAGGCAAAGTGCTCTGGCGTAAGGAACGTCGGGTAGCTGCAGATCCATCAGAAAGCTCTGCATTTCGGTGCTGGGGTTGGTAAACCGGGAGGGATAGAGGAAAATGCGATCAAGCTCTTCGTGGATCATATATTTGCTGCAAAGAACAAATCCGGAAGCGGTAAAACCGAAAGAGGTGTGGTTTTTGTCTATGCTTCCACTGTAGGTCAGGTTGCCGTAGCTGTCGTAAGCTGTGTTGACAGCTGCCTTGGGAGACAGGGACAGAGTGTGACCGTAGGTTCGCTGAAAAGGGTAGGTGCCCGGCATGCAGCGAAGCAGGAAATGGTGACGCTTGATGGGGGCGTCAAAAACCCAGCTGCAGCTGAAACTGAACTCATATTTTTTCATTTTGCGCCCTCCTTACTTAGACATTATCCAGGTGTCTTTAAATCCGCTGTGGCGGTTGCCTGCGCTGTCTGTGTGGCTGAATTTTGTAAGTCCGCCCATCCAAACGCGAATACTGTCGCAGTGGATAACGTAGGCACGATAGTCTGCTTTGCAGGTGACGATGTCTGTTCCGGCGGGAGACAGAGCGTCCATGGGTGCAAGATCCATGATCTCCTGCGCAACAAAGCGGCGGGGTTCGGCAGCAAGACGTGCTTTCAGTTCGTTAAGTTCTGCGGAAGTCAGCTTTGAACCCACTACGGAGGTGACAGCTTTGGGTCCGTTGACGTGTTTGACGATGAGCTTGTCGAGATTGTCGAATATATATTTGCGCTCGTCTTCCCGGTACGGCAGATAAGTGGGAGTGTTTTCAAGCAGGGGTTCTTCACCGAGATAATAACGGATGGCGTCGGGGATATAGCAGAACAGACCCTTATCGTCTGCAACGGCGCTTCCGGGAGCGTTGATGATGGCTACCTTGCCCTTGCGGTAGGACTCCATCAGGTGAGCAACGCCGGTTTTGGAGCTGACGCTAAAAGCCAGCGGGTCGATATTATCGTCGGAAATGTGACGGTGGATAACGGCAACTTTCTGGAAACCGCCGCCCTCTGCGGGACGGTAATAAACGGAATCGTCCATAACAGTCAGCTCGTTGGCGGTTGCACATACGGCACCGGTAAGCTCAGCAAGATAGTTCAGCTCAAAGTGGGAAAAACTGCCTTCACCGGGAGAGAGTATAACGGTGATACCGTCCTTGTTGTCCATTCCGCCTATGATGTCACGGTACAGCTGGTTAAGGAGAATGTTGTAGCCGTTGTTATCGCACAGGTTTTCTTCCGGATACAACTCAGGACTTACGGAGCGGGAAAGCTTTCTGGCAAAAAGAGGGTATGCAGCACCCGAAGGCAAAGCCAGATGATCCTCCATGACGTACCATTTACCGTTGGATGCGCAGGCAAGATCCACAGCGGTTATGTGGTTATACAGACTTTTTATGGGAGTGAACCCTACACAGGGAATGTGAAAGTCCAAAGATGAATACACGAAATCCTCGGGAATAATGCCGTCTTTAATTATCATCCGTTTGCCGTATAGGTCGTTCAGAAGCAGGTTGATGGCGTTGACTCGCTGCATCAGACCCTTTTCCAACCTTGTAAAACGGTCGCCGGGGATGATGTGGGGGATAGGGTCAAAGGGTGACGACAGTATTTCCGTTTTGCCGTGGCGAAGCAGGGCAAAGCCGGCGTTATTTTTGTCCATCCATGAATTGACCCGATCACGGGAGCGAACAAGACTTTGCATATTGGTTATGTCCATAAAAGTTCCTCCTTGAAAACGCTGTTAGTTGACCAGAGCCGAAACGGCCTGAATGTATGAGATGTTGTTACGGCTGAGAACCACCGGAGTCATAAGCAAGCTGTTGGTTTCTTCAAATGCGTAATACAGCTCCATGACCCGATGTGCCTGTGCCGACGTCAGTTCCTGAGGGGTAAGGTAGTATGATATTATGCCGAAACAGTTGTTCCATACTTCACTGTCTGACCGATTGTTGAGAACACCGAACATGGCACAGTCAAAGGCAGCGTCGTATTGCTGCTTTTCAAGATAGTATTGCAGCAGCACATTGGTTATGGAATTGGAACGAACAGTGGAAAGGTCGGCGGCAAACCGCTCGGCTTTTTCGCTTATTTCCTCCGAAGGAGAAGAAAGACTGTTGTATACGTAAGAGATCTTATAGTCGTTGTATTCAAAAGGATCGATGGCGGCGGCACTTTCGAGGGCATTCATAAAAGGCTCGTAATCGCTGCCTGCCCTGTCTACCAATGAATCGGCGTATATATTAAGGGCTGTCAGAACAGCAAAAACGGCATAGACAGCGGCACTTCCCCAACTCCAAACAGCGGCAGGCACTTTGGCTGAATCAGATGCTTCATTTGCCGATATCACGGCAAAAATCCCGAAAGCAAAGGGGAGATATACCGACATACTCATGGTGACTTCCATAAAGCTGTGACCGCATATCATAAACATGCAGGCTGCAAGCACAGCGAAAGAACTGCTGCGGTGTTTTATCAGAGATATGACCATAAAAACCAGTGCACCGAGATAGGCTGCAAGACCCAGGATACCGCAGTCGACAAGGGTTTGGATATAGTGGTTGTGGACATATCGTGTTTCGTAATAATATGACTGAACAGAGCAGGCGGCGCTTTCAAAGCTGCCGGGACCATTGCCGAGAACAGGTGACTGCGAGAACAGTTTAAGACCGTCTGCAAAGAACACTGCACGTTGAACGGCATTCTGGTTTTTCAGTACGCCCTGAAGTCTGTTGGCTGCAAATTCCGGCAGCAGGAGATAATCAAGTTTGAGATGAGTGGTGCCGTCTATGGTTACGGAGTCGAGTCTCCTGCTTTCCTTTGCCCACAAAGCAACCCGCTGTACTTGAGAGTTTTCGGGAACGAAAAAATAAACGGCTTCACCGTTTTCCAGCCAATGGCTTGAAATGTGTGTTTCAGTATGGGTCATTATTTCGGCGTTGGTCTGGCTGTAGATGTTCAGACCAACGGTACCGTCGGACACTATTGCCAGACTGTGCCACCCGCTGCTCAGATACACGCTGCGGCTGAAAGAACCGTCATGGTCGTAACGGTAACTGCCGGCAAATGACAAGGCGGCACAAAGGTAAGCTGCAGCGGCAAGAAGAGTAACGGAAATGGCTGTGACTGTGATTCTGGGTTTTTCAAAAAAAGGCATGAGCTTTCTGTGCAGCAGCGTGAAAAGAAGCAGGGATACGGCAGCGCCCGCAAGCATGAGAGCTATGGGTATTGCGGCAGAGGCTCCTGCATTTCCGAAAAAAGGGAAAGCTCCAAAAGCAAACAGCGCAGAAATCGGAAAGTGCTCAAGCATCACAAGGAATACGCTGCTGCGTTTTTTGCCGCTCAGTATCAGGTACAGCAGGCAGGACACAGCGAAAAATGCCGTTCCTCCAAGGCTGAACGCCAGAACAAAGCCAAAAACACAAAAGGACAGAGTGATGCAGCAGGGGATATGGTATTTTTTTTCGCCGGAAACCATGAGATGAACAGACAGGAGACTGCCAATGGCCAGTGTAGACGACAGTACGTTTGCGTTGCCGAAAACACCGATCAGACGGGTGCCGGCTTCAAAACCCACGTCGGTGGCAGACAGACCTGTGAGGGTGTCGAATATGGGGCGAAAATTGGCGGTGCTGCCAAGTTCAACACTTAGCAGTGAATAAGCAGCTGCCATTGCAGCGAGTATAAAAGCAGTGCGCACAGCGGCACGTTCTTTGTTGACGCTGAGATAAATTATCAGAAATACCGAATAAGCCATCAGAAGCTTTGCAAATTCTTTGATGAAGAACTTGCCGCTGACAGCACCGATTCCGGACAAAGCGCAAACAAAAAGGTAAACTGCCAATGCCAGAGCAGAAGGGGAAAAAACAAAGTGCTTCCGGCGGACAAAGCAGAAAACCACTGTCCCGATACATATAATAAGGGTGAGCACTTTATAGTTATCTCCGAAAAAGACCAGGCTCAAAAGAGTGAGCATCAGGGCGCACAAAATCAACAGTGCAGGTTCTGCCCATTGTTTTTTTACGCCTGTCATGGTCTGACCTCCTCTATTTTATCTTTTCCGAGTTGACAAAGGCTTTGAACACTGTAAGGATAAGTATCTTTATATCCAGCAGCAAAGACCAGTTTTCTATATAGTAAATATCGTGCTTGATGCGTTCGGGGATAGAGGTGTCGCCCCTGTAGCCGCAGACCTGAGCCCAACCGGTGATGCCGGGACGAACCTGGTGTTTGACCATATAAAGGGGAACGCTTTCCTTGAACTGCTCAACGAAATGGGGGAGCTCGGGTCGTGGGCCCACAAGGCTCATATCGCCCTTGAGTACGTTGAAAAACTGGGGAAGCTCATCAATGGAGAACTTGCGGATAAAGGAACCGAACTTTGTTTTGCGGGGGTCGGTATCGGTGGTCCAGCCGGAGTTTTCAGAGGTGTTTACCTTCATTGAACGGAACTTATACATGGTAAAGTTCTTTTTGTTTCTTCCAACTCTGATCTGCTTGAATATAACAGGTCCGGGAGAAGACACTCTTACGCCGATAGCTGCAGCAAGCATCACGGGAGAAAGCAGTATGATGGCGCAAATGGAGCCGAATATATCCATGGCACGCTTCAAAAAAGCGTTTGCCATGTTGTCGAGCGGTATGCGGCGCAGGTTTATCAGCTGAATACCGCCGACCTCGTCGATATAGGGGTGGGCAGGCATATACTCGAAGTAAAAGGGGATAAGGGACAGCTTCGTGCCGCTTTTTTCGCAGGCGGAGATGATGCCCTTTATCTTATCGAGCTGGGAAGCGTCCAGTGCGGCAATAACCTCGTCGAAATTACTGTTGTCCAGCAGAGTCTCGAGGTCGTCAAATCCGCAGAGACGTTTAAGCCCTTCGGGCGGAGTGTCGTCGGTAACACAACCCACAATGGAAAAACCGAGGGAACTGTCGCTGTCTACTGCGGCGCGGTATTTTTCTGCTGCGTTGCCGGAACCTACCAGTAAAACGTGTTTCAGGTTATAACCCTGACTGCGGTAGGAACGGAGTATCTTTCGCAGCAGCAGCCGCTTAAAGCCTACAAGCCCGGTAGCGGAAATATAATAAAACACCAGTACCCAACGGGAAATATGGACGTCCTTTACCACGAACAGCCAGACCATGTACAGAAGCATGACGATAGCGTTGGCGGCCAGCAGCTTTTCCAGCTCTTTATAGAATCTGGTGGAACGGAAAGACTCATAAAGCCCCAAAAGGGCGTATACCAACAGGAATATGGGGGTCAGCAGCAATGCGGCGGTCAGATAGTACGACAGTACCATGTGGCTTGGGTCGCCGGTCATAATCTTGAAACGGAGAGCATAGGCGGGAATGACTGCTATGTAAACTATCAGTGCATCGGTAAGAATGTTGAGCATATTCAATACCCGCTGGTTTTCCTTTATCAAGACTTCACCTCCGAAATATATATAGTATTAAAACATTATATCACATATGTATATGGTATTTCTAGTACCTAAAACCGACAACAAACAACAGAAAAAGAACATGCGGTCAGCGTCGCTGACCGCATGTTCGAAATGGCAGGAACATTTAAACGTATCCGTTTGGGTTTTTTACCTGCCAGTTCCAGGTGTCACGGCACATATCTTCGATGGTTTTTTCCGCTTTCCACCCCAAAACAAGCTCGGCCTTTTTGGGATCGGCAAGGATAACGTCAATATCACCTGCACGGCGGGGACCGATTTCATAGGGAACATGGATACCGACGGCGGTTTCAAAGGCAGAAACCAGCTCCAGGACAGTTGTGCCCATGCCGGTGCCGAGATTTATGGCGTCGCAGCCGGGCTTTATCTGCTCCATTGCCATAACATGGCCTCTGGCCAGGTCCATAACGTGGAGATAATCCCGCAGCCCCGTGCCATCACGGGTGTCGTAATCGGTGCCGTAGACGTTCAAGTAAGGGCGTCTGCCAATGGCCACCTGGGTGATGTATGGCATAAGGTTTCCGGGTACTCCGGAGGGATCTTCGCCGATGAGACCGCTTTCGTGAGCGCCAATGGGGTTGAAATAACGCAGAAGAACTGCATCCACCAGCCCGGCAGCAGCGGCATCGGTGATGATCTGCTCCATCATCTGCTTGCTCCTGCCGTAAGGGTGGGAGGGCTGAGATAAGGGCATGGTTTCAACAAAGGGAGCAGGAAGGTCGCTTCCGTATACAGTGGCAGAAGAACTGAACACCAGAGTGCGGCAACCGTGGGCAGCCATGGATTCCATAACGGTTATGGCGCCGCTGATGTTGTTGCGGTAGTATTCAAGAGGATTTGCCACGGAAGCGGGTACGGACTTCAAAGCAGCAAAATGTATAACGGCGGTGATATCGTTTTCCTCAAAGATTGTATCCATTGCGGCTCTGTCGGTGACATCTGCCTTATACAGTTTTGGAAGAGTTCCCGTTATCTGCTCAATACGCTCCACAACTATTTCGGAACTGTTGCGCAGATCGTCTGCAAGGATAACATCGTAGCCGGAGTTTATAAGTTCAACAGCGGTGTGGGAGCCAATATAGCCGCAGCCGCCGGTAAGCAAAACGGACATGGTGAAAGATTCCTTTCAGCGTTGTAGTATTCTGGGGTCACAGTATCCAAACGGATAAGTGTTGACTGTTATCTGTCGGCCGTTCCCGTAATTGTCGGTTCAAGTGCCTGCTGAACTTTGTAGTGCAAATAACCGGGATCGGCTTTGGTGGTGAGTTGTTCTATTATGCGCTTTTTTGCGGCAGCTTCCAAAAAGTTTTCAATGCCTGAATACAGGTATTCCTTGCCGGGACGTTCTGTAAAGCTTACATCTATCCGATTGTCGGTGCGGAAATATATTTTTACGGTACGGTCAGAGGCAGTTTCACAGAAAGCTATATCCAGTATCAGCACCTGTCTGTTGTCTTCGTCAGTGGCAAATCTGCCAAAACAGCTGACATGGTATGGCTCATTGTGGCACACGATGGTGCTGTATGCCGGCTGCATGAACCCCACGGTGATTTTATGGGTTTCGTCAGCTTCGACAAACTCGGCTTCAAGACTGTATTTGCCGGCGGTAAAGCCGATGGACAAAAGACCCTTTGTATAGTTGTTCTGCAAAGCCTGAGAATAAAGGGGGAGCAGACCGATGGAAGCAGCAGTTTCATTTGAAAAACTCCAGCGTTTGCCGCTGAGGGAGGAAATCTGCTTTTTCAGTTTCAGCTTTTGAGTGAAGGAGAAGTCTGCTTTCTTCCTGCTGAGATAGAGTGAACTTTCAAGGTCACGGAGCTTTTTAAGTTCGGCAGGATTCTCGTCAAGAGAGTCGCTCGGTATATATTCCGGGCCAAAGTATTTTTTCAAAATGGTAAAGAATGCGCTTTGCTGGAACAGCTCGTCGTTGCCTGCATTGGAGACGATGACAATGCCCGTGTCTTTGAAGCCTATGACGTTCTGGCCGAACATGCCGTTGAACAGAAAGCTGTTCTGGTTTCGACCTACCCATGTCTGGTACCCGTAGTTGAAGTCTCCGCAGCTTTCGGGCGTGGTTATTTTAAAAGTGGTGGCTTCGTCGAGAAACTCTTTTGAGATGAGCTGTTTGCCGTTCCATACGCCGCCGGAGAGCACCAGTTGACCAATTTTAGCCGCATCTTCGGGATACAAATACAACCCCCAGCCGCCTTTGCTTATACCGGTGGGAGACTTCTCCCAATGGTGCTGGGTGATACCCAGAGGCTCCCACAGCCGGGACATCAGATAGTCGTCTACGTCCATGCCGGAAACTTCCTTAACTATGCACGCCAGCATATAGGTGTTCATGCTGTTGTAGGCGAATTTGCTGCCGGTTTCGAAAAGGGATACGGATTCCAGATAGGCAGCCTGCCAGTCCTCATCGGTTACAGACCCGGTTTCGTTGAAAGCAATGCCTGTGGACATGGTCATCAGATGGCGGACTGTGAACGAGGCTTTCATCAGCCGAAGGATACCGCTGCGCATATTGAAAATATCTATAAGACGGTCATCCAGACTTAGCTTTTTCTCGTCAATAAGCATACCGATGGCCAATGCGGTAACGCTTTTGGTCAGAGAATAGCTTATGTGCCACAAGTCGCTTCGTCTTGCACCAAACCAACCTTCGGATATGACACAGCCGTTGCGCAGAATCATAATGTTGTGCATATCAAGGCTGCTTTCAGCCTCTAATTGAGACAGGAACTGATGAAGATAGGAAGAACTTATGCCCTGAGCTTCCGGCGAGGTGCGGGGAAAGGGCTGAGAGATAACGTGCCCTTCGGCACAGGCGACTTTTTGAGGATAGTAGGGAATGATAGTTTCCGTACTGACCCTGCGGTCAAATATGCGGGCAAGAAGCCTGACTGCGTTGCTGTAGTTTTTGCGTTCCATATATGCGCCTCCGATTTATGCAAAAACAGCGTGGTATCTCAATATAGCTTGAGTATACCACGTCTCAGCGTGTCGAAATAGTCCGATGGACTATTTCGACACGAGTTTTTGCAGTTTGCTGCAGCGCACTCCGAAGAATGCTTTGCATTCTTCCTCGCACGTTTGCAAACTGAGCAGAGAAATTTCCGACATACATGCTGACGGAAATTTCATATTGGACTTTTTTCGCAGACTTCGTCAGCGAACTCTACGAGGTTTTTTGACAGCCTCCGGCGTGGTATCTCAATATAGCTTGAGTATACCACGTCTGTCGCCTGTTATCAAATCAACAGTTTGTAAATTATTGACCAACCGCGGTGGTCTGCAATATTTTTTATCTCATCAAAGCCAAAGTCCAACAGATTTTTACTGTGACAGTCAGAGGAAAGAATGAATCTTCCGCCGTTTGCGGCTATAAAGTCGCAGAGCCGGGTCGCAGGATAAGGTGATGTACGCAGCTTTTTTGCCATGGCTCCGGTGTTTATTTCAAAGGGAACGTCTGCGGCTATAAGTTTTGTTGCCGCAGTCTCCGCTGCTTCGCGATAACGGGGATGGGATTCGTCAAAAAGGACGTTTCCTTCATTGAACTTTGTTACAAGGTCAAAATGACCTATGATGTCACAGCCGGTACGCTCATACAGGGAGCTTATCTGAGAAAAATAGTCCTCGCAGAAAGCGTAGCAGTTACCGTCGTACAGCTCGTTTATCTGCCCCATGAATTGCTGAGCCGAGTTGTCCACCGCCAGATAGCGGCTTCCCTTTTTGACATAGTGGGCAGAGCCAATGGCATAGTCGTAGCAGCCTGTATCTTCCGTACTGTACATATCCTGCTCGATGCCGCAAAGCAGCTGTATCTTTCCTGCGTACTTTTCTTTCAGAGAAGCGATATCCTGCTGATATCGGACGGTATTCTCCTTTGTCATGCAGTATTCTTCGTCGAAAAAAGTGTAGCTGTGGCCGGAAAAACCCAGGGTATCAAAGCCCTTTTCAATGGCAGCAAGAGTCATTTGTTCAAGACTGTCGTTTCCGTCGCAATATGTGCTGTGGGTGTGATAGTTGGCCTTTATCATACCATTTTTTCCTGCTTGACCTTTTTGTCTATAACGTGACGGGAGGCCAGTTCGGCTTTAACGTCATCGAGACTGATGCCCATTTCGGTCATAAGCACCATCACATGATATGTAAGGTCAGCGATTTCGTAAATGGTTTCTTTCTTGTCGTTACCCTTGGCACCGATGATGACCTCGGTGGATTCCTCGCCCACCTTTTTCAGGATTTTGTCGATACCCTTTTCAAAAAGATAGGTGGTGTAGGAGCCTTCCTGAGGGTTGGTTTTCCTGCCCTTAATGAGATTCATCAAACCGTCCATTGAGAAAGCCTCCGGCCCCTCAAGTACAGGCTCGCTGAAGCAGGAATCGGTGCCCAGATGGCAGGCAGGACCGTCTTTGTTGACCATTATCACAAGGGCATCACGGTCGCAGTCGGCAGTGATGGACACGATGTGCTGATAGTTGCCTGAGGTCTCACCTTTGAGCCACAGCTCGCCGCGGGAACGGCTCCAGAAACAGGTAAGTTTTTTGTCGAGGGATATCTGCAGGCTTTCTCTGTTCATGTATGCCAGAGTGAGCACGTCTTTTGTTACGGCATCCACCACGATTGCGGGGATAAGGCCTTTGTCATCAAATTTCAGAGTGTTGATATCAAACATGGTTATTACCTCAAATTCGGACGTTGATTCCGTTTTTCTTAAGTTCTGCTTTAAGATCGGGGATAGCCACCTGACCGAAATGGAAGATGGACGCCGCAAGCCCGGCATCTACCCGGGGGAGGGTGTTGAAAAGGGTTATAAAGTCCTGAACGCTGCCTGCACCACCGGAAGCGATGACCGGCACGGACACCGCATTTGAAACGGCTTCCAGCATTTCAAGGTCGAACCCGCCCCGTACACCGTCGGTATCGATGGAGTTTAGAACGACTTCGCCCGCTCCGCTGTCTACACAGCGTTTTATCCAGCTTATGGCTTCCATGCCGGTGTCTTCACGTCCGCCTTTGGCAAAAACACGGAATCTGCCGTCTACCCGCTTTACGTCAGCGGATATGACTACGCACTGATCACCGTATTTTTTGGCTGCAGCAGGAATGAGCGATGGGTCACGGATAGCACCGGAGTTGACAGACACCTTGTCTGCTCCGCATTTGAGCACCCGGTCAAAGTCCTCAACTGTGTTGATGCCGCCGCCAACTGTCAGGGGGATAAACACGGTCTCGGCGGTTTTCTTCAATATGTCCGTAAAAAGGGCACGACCCTCGGCAGAGGCGGTGATGTCGTAAAACACCAGCTCGTCTGCTCCGCAGTCGCTGTAATATTTTGCCAGCTCTATGGGGGAGCTTACATCACTCAAACCCGCAAAGTTGACACCTTTTACTACCCTGCCGTCCTTAACGTCCAGACAGGGGATTATTCGTTTAGTAATCATTTGTCTGCTCCGATTTCTATGGCGGCTGCCAGGTCAATGGCGCCTGTGTAGTAAGCCTTACCGATGATGGCTCCGTAAAGCCCCATGTCGGTGAGAGCCTGAATGTCCTCCAGAGAGGACACTCCGCCGGAAGCGATGATGTTTATATCCAACACGGCAGAGAGATTTTTGTACAGTTCACGGTTGGTACCCATCATGGCACCGTCTTTGAAAATGTCGGTACATATGATGGTTTTAACGCCGCAGTCACGCATTTTTCGGCAGAAGTCAAAGCAGGTGTAGCTGCTCTTTTCTGTCCAGCCTTTAACGGCGACAAAACCGTCTTTTACGTCCACACCCACGGCAACTGCGCTGCCGAAACGCTTTACCGCTTCGGCGGCAAAGCCTTCGTCGGTTACGGCGGCTGTGCCGAGGATAAGACGGCTGACACCTGCGTCAAGATAGGTTTCCATTACGTCAAAGCTGCGGATACCGCCGCCAAGTTCAACGAACAGACCTGCGTTTTTGACCACGGCTTTGATGGTTTCAAGGTTGGGAGTACCGCCGGTTTTTGCACCTTCCAGATCCACCATGTGCATATGGGTGGCACCTGCTGCTTTGAAACGGGCAGCTACTGCGGAAGGGTCATCGTCATATACAGTCATCTGGGCGTAATCGCCCTTGTAAAGCCTGACGGCTTTGCCGTCGTACAGGTCTATGGCAGGGAAAATTATCATAGTGGTCTCCTTCGTCAATTAATAATTAATAGTTAATAATTAATAATTGATGTGTCGCTATGCGACGGATAAGTATTGTAGGGGTCGGCGCCATGGGTCAGCTTTACTGACCCGGACGACCCCGTGTTATATCTCGCAAAACGCTTTCAGAATATTCAGTCCTACGGTGCCGCTTTTTTCTGGGTGGAACTGGCAGCCGAAAACATTTCCTTTTGCAACCGCTGCGGTGAGAGGTGCGCCGTATTCGGTGGTGGCGATAGTGTTTTCGTCGCAGTTTGCAGCGTAATAGGAGTGGACGAAATACACAAAGTCCCCGTTTTTGATGTATTTGAAAAGGGGAGTTTCCCTGTTGGTAAAGTCCAGTGCGTTCCAGCCTATCTGAGGTATTTTCAAGCCTTCGGGAATGACCTCTGCTATGGGGCGAACCTGACCGGGAATAAGTCCCAGACCCTTGTGCTCGCCGTATTCGTAGCTTACGTCAAAAAGAAGCTGCATTCCCAGACACACACCCAACAGGGGCTTGCCGGAATTTGCCTGCTCACACACGGTGTCCCACAAGCCGGAATCGGCCAGCATTTTGGCGGCATCGCCAAATGCACCCACACCGGGCAGCAGCAGACGGTCGGCACTTTCAATGACCGCCTTGTCGCCGGTGACAACACAGGTTTCTCCAATGGCCTCAAAGGAACGGCTCAGTGAAAACAGGTTGCCTACGCCGTAATCAATAATCGCTGTCATATTACAATATCCCCTTGGTGGACGGTATGCTTGAACTTCCGTCGCGGCTGACGGCGGTTTTCAGGCTTCTTGCCAGAGATTTGAACACGCCTTCGATAATGTGATGGCTGTTTTCACCTGCCAGCTGACGGACGTGGAGTGTGATGTTTGCCTTGCGGGTGAAGGCCAGGAGAAACTCCTGTACCAGCTCGGTGTCAAAATCGCCAACCTTTTCTGTGGGGATATCCAGCTCACAGGCAAGATAGCTTCTGCCGGAGATGTCCACTGCAGTAAGGATGAGAGCTTCGTCCATAGGGAGTATCATGCTTCCGTAGCGGGTGATGCCCCTCATGTCCCCAAGGGCATCGGACAAGGCCATGCCAAGGCAGATGCCTATATCTTCAACACTGTGGTGATAATCCACATGAGTGTCGCCTTTGCAATTTACGGTAAGGTCAAAGCCGCCGTGTTTTGCAAAGAGAGTAAGCATGTGGTCCATGAAGCCGCAGCCTGTATTTACGTCTGAAGTGCCGCTGCCGTCTATACAAAGAACAAGGGAAATATCGGTTTCCGCTGTTTGTCTTGTAATGTTGCCAAGTCGTTTCATCAGATGATCTCCTTCAGCTTTTCAAGAAATACGTCCATCTGCTCCTTTGTGCCGATGGTGATTCGATTATAGTCTTTTATGCGTTGTTTTGTAAAGTGGCGGATCAGCACGCCCCTCTTTTTAAGCTGCTCGTAAATGTATCCGCCATCTACTCCGTCTTTTTTTGCGAATATGAAGTTAGCGGTGGACGGCAGCACGGCAAAACCCAGTTTTTCAAGCTCACGGGTGGTATAGGCACGGGTTTCAATGATGGCAGCACATTTTTCTCTGTAATAATCTGCTGCATCCAAAGTCGCTTTGCCCAACGTAAGGGTCAGCCTGTTGACATTATAGGGATTGGTGGAGTATTTCAGCAGGTCGAGATCCTGAATGAGTCTGCTGCTTCCAATAGCAAAGCCAAGTCTTGCGCCTGCCATGGAGCGGGATTTGGAATATGTCATTACCACCAGCAGGTTGTCGTACTTTTTTGTGAGCGGTACGCAGCTGGTTCCGCCGAAATCCACATAAGCTTCGTCTATCAGCACAACGCTGTCCTGGTTGGAGGTGACAATGGATTCCACCTGAGATACTGTCAGAGCCATGCCGGTAGGTGCGTTTGGGTTGGCAATGACAATAAGCTTGTTTAGCCCATGATAATCGGTTGGATCAATGGAAAAATCCTCTTTCAGCGGAACAACGGTGGATTCAATATTGTGAAGCCGGGCGAACACGGGGTAAAAACCGTAGCTGATATCGGGGTAAGCAGCACCGTTTTCGCCAAAAGCCATGAAAGCAAAGTTCAGTATGTCGTCAGAACCGTTGGATACAAAAATGTTCTCCTTCTCAACGCCGTAGGTTTCCGCAAGGGCACGTTTCAGTACGGCGCAGTCAGGGTCGGAATAAAGCCGCAGATCGGCGATATCCTGCTCTGCAAGGGTTTTCAAAACCTGCGGAGCGGGAGGGTAGGGGGATTCATTGGTGTTCAGCTTGACGTACTGCATATCCTGAGGCTGCTCACCGGGGGTATAAGCCTCCAGAGAGGCAAACTTTCCGTTCAAAAACCTGCTCATTTTTCCACCTCAAATCTTTTGGTAACGCTGAACCCGTGGGCGGAAAGACCCTCGGTTTCGGCAAAGCGTGCAATTGAGTCGGCCTCTTTGGCAAGAGCGTCCTGAGAATAGTAAATAAACTGGGTCTTTTTAACAAAATCGTCTACCGACAGTGCGCTGTAGAACCTTGCGGTGCCGGAGGTTGGCAGTGTGTGGTTGGGACCTGCAAAATAGTCACCCAGCGCTTCGGGACAGTTCCTGCCAAGGAA
>SVKU01000009.1 GCA_015068245.1 Oscillospiraceae bacterium | reverse complement strand
GTGGCTGACTCGACTAAGCTGTCTGTCAGTGAAACGTCCTCCGGGAATTATACCCTTACCGGTCTTGCTTTCGGCTCAACTGACCTGACCTACAATGACGGAACCACCGACTACACCATGGGTGTGGAAATCGGGCTTCCCATTTTGGGCTATTATTCCGAGCAAAACCGTAGTCAGGACACCTATCTGACATCTCTGGATTACAATTCCGAAAGCGGCAACGAGGTATGGCTCATGAGTGCTTTCGGCTTTACCGAAGACCAGATGGGAACTCTTTCCTGTGAGGTGAACCGCAATACCAGCACCGAAATCTCTGCAGAAAAGGTTGCATGGACTTCCGACAGCACCAAATACGACATTAAAGTCACCATTCCCGGGAACCTGACCATTAACGAATTCACTGTCAGGGGCAACAATTTCATCTGGGCTCTGACCGTTACCGGCGGCAGTGGTTCCGGCGGCTCAATTGATGGTTCGGCAGCCTACAGAACCTATAAGAAAACCGAATATGCCATCGGCTTCACATGGAAGCTCAGCGACAGCGAAACCGTTATCAACGAAGGCAAATTCGGCATACTGCAAACAGCAATAGATACCGACGACACCGGCTATGCCTTCCTGGCAGATGTGGACGGCATCGCCGTCGGCAAAAAGGAAACCGACTCAGAGGGCAACGATTATTACATTGTCCCCACCGAGAGCTACGACAAGCTGCCCATTACCGTAACCGTAAACAAAGTATGGGTGGATAAAGACGGCTATCTCAGCTTCAGCAAAACAGAAAAGGTTACAGAAGTCGCTTCGCCCACATTCCCTGTAACTCTGTATGCCCAAAACGAATCCTTCCACGCTCTGCTTTACGCTGAGGTGGACATCACCATAGACGGCGAAACGGCGACTGAAACTGTCAGCTTTGGTCTTGGTCAAAGACTGAAAGTAAAAGTTGACTGCAGCGATCTTTCCGATATTGACGTTCTGAACGCCAAGCTGCAGGAACTGGCAGCCAACGCTCAGGACGGTATTGGCTACATTATCACTCTTCCCGAAGAGCTCACGGGAACTATACTCATTCCCAGCAACTATCACGGCTTTGAATTCGAGGGTGCCGACGGCAGCACCAAGCTCAACGGCGCCATCAACATCAACGGAGCCTTAGTTGGCAAGCTGACAAACGTGACCTTCTTCGCCACAGACGTTGCCAAAACCGCCATTTACGGCGGTGCTTGCGGAAACGTTATTGACTGCTTCTTCTATAACTACGACATCGCCATAGATTCCACTGCAGGCCTCGTTACCGTCACCGAAGGCAACATCTTTGCCGAAAACGTCATTGCCGTAAAGCTTGACCTCAAGGATTCTGACAACTCCATCAACCGTGTTCCCTGGACCCACAACTCCTTCATAATGAACGACACCGCTATTAAAGTGGTTTCACTGCACGAAAAATTCAGCTCTTTCTATTTCAGAATCACTGACAGCAACTTCATCGGCAATGAGACCAATTTCGACATTGCCTCCGGCACCAAAGTTTATATGTACAAAAACTTCTATGGTAAGCTTCACAGCTCCTGGGATAGCGACACCTGCAACGTTTTTGACTATATGCTGGCGCTGAAGGATGTAACCACCGAAACCGAGTTCCATAATCAGAAGCTGGTTATACAGAACAACGAAGGAAAAGGCGTTGGCAACAAGGTGGTTTCCAACCCACAGTGGAAATACCCCGTAGCTGACTGGTGGGTGGACGGCAACAAACTGGTAGGCGGCAACAGTACCTATTCTCTGCTGAACAATGACGCTGAAACCCCTTACACCAACGTGCTCATTTCCGACTGGGAGTCCGAAACCGAGATAATCAACTCTGAGGCAAACGATTTGACCATTGATGCCTCTGCATTTGCCGAGGCAACAGACGCCGACAAGGTCGTTACCGTTGTTGATAACAATGAAAACCTGTTGGGCACCTGGACATTTGCAACTGATGTTTCCAACGGAATCGCCGTTGTTTCCAACGACACCGATTCCTCTGCTTTCAACGCAAAACTGACCATCGTTGAAAAGGATGAAGATTCTTTCACCGTCACCGTGGAAAACAGCGACGTGCTGAGCACCTACGCACCCACCCTGACTGTCCCCTGTGCTTACACCGGTGCCTATGTGACCTGTGACGGCAAAGAAGTGGAATCCGCTGTGGACACCGGAAAAAGAACCATCAGCTTCACTGTTGCAAAGGGCGGAGTCTATACCATCGTCAAAAAGTTCAACATTGACGGCGCAACTATGACGCTGGGTAACAGCCTTGCCATCAACTTTTTTATCGAACCTACTGACCTTGTTGAGGGCGAGGGCTATTATGCCGTTATCACCAAGGAATATGCCGACGGCAGAGGAAATGTGACTGTGAGAATTGATCAGGCCGATTGGTCTTACCACAACGGTTATGAACAGCACTACGTCACATTCAACGGTGTAGCTGCCAAGGAAATGACAGATGAACTGACAGTCACCGTGTACAACAGCAGCGGTGTTGCTGTTTCCAATGAGTGGGTCGACAGCGTGAGAGATTATACTATGCGCATGCTGAGCAAGCAAACTGACGCTGAAAAACTCGCTTTGTATGTGGACATGCTAAACTATGGTGCTGCAGCGCAGACCTATTTCGACGACTATAACAGCGATGATCTGGCCAACAGCCAGTTGACAGATACTCAAAAGGGCTATGCAACAGGAGAAGTTACAATGACTGACAGTCGTGTTCAGGGAACCGGCTACAGCGCCAGCAACCTGACTTTGGAGAGCGATATCACACTGAACGTCTTCTTCAAGAAGGATTACATAGACCAGACTAAGTATGCTGTCGCATCATTTACCGACCATTACGGCAACGAGAAATCTGTTCGTGTTGAAGGCAGTGCTTTTAAACAGCTGGAAAACGACACAGACTGGTACGTCCCCGTCAAAGGCCTGGTCGTAGCTGATGTCAGACAGCCGGTGACAGTTACGGTTTACAATAGTGACGGAACCGTCAGCGCAAGCTGCACCGACAGCATCGAAAGCTATGTGGCCCGTATGAGCAGCGAAAATGCGCTGTACGAGGCGATTATGAAGTTTGGTGTTTCGGCATATGCTTACTTCCATTGATATAACCGTACACGACAGAATTAATACCCAAAAGGAGAAAAGTGCTGTGAAAAAATATGAAGCTCCGGAAATCGAAATAGTTGTGTTTGCTACGGAAGATGTCATTACAACCAGCAGCATTGAATTTGAAGAAAACATGACTGATAAGGGATGACTTTCGTATGAAAAGAATAATTGCAATCATACTGGCGGTGCTGATGCTGAGCTCTGTGGTCTTTGCCGACGAATACACCGTCGAGGAAAAAATTGCCGACGCAATGAACAGTCTTGGTCTATTCCTGGGCACTGGTGAGGGCTATGAACTCGAAACCTCCCTCACCAGAGCCCAGGGCGTGACCCTGCTGGTGCGCATGATGGGCAACGAAGCAGCCGCCGAAAGCGGAGACTTTGAAACACCATTTACCGATGTTCCCGAGTGGGCAGAGGTATATATTGGATTCGCCTACGAGAACGGGATAACCAACGGTATTTCCGATACCTTGTTCGACCCGGACAGCGACATGACGGACTATATGTTCATTACCCTGACCCTTCGTGCTCTGGGCTATTCCGACAGCGGCGAGGATGCCGAGTTCGTTTGGAACGATCCTTATGAACTGGCTTACCGCATTGGCCTTATCGGCGAAGCTGCGGCGGACGAGGATTTCATCCGCGGAGAAGCAGTAACGGTGTTTTGGAATGCCCTTTCCGCAAAGCTCAAAGGTCAGGAAGTCACCCTGGCCGAGAGCCTTGTTCAGAAGGGTGTGTTTACTCAGCAGGAATATGAGACAGCTGTGGATATCGCTCAAAACGGCAAAACAGAAAATCCTGGCGAACCCGAAAAACCGGAAGAACCCGAGGAATCAGATGCCGTTATAGTGGTGCGTCCGACTGTACCTGTTATTCCGTCTGTCCCGGACACTCCGGATACTCCCGACACTCCGGACACACCCAATGTGCCTGACACTCCGGACGTTCCCGATGCGCCGGATACTCCCGACAGCGGCGAACTGCCCGACAACATGACCGAAAAAGGATAATTAAAACCACCGCAGAGGCGATCACTGGATCGCCTCTGCTTTTATAATTTACACCATATTAATAATATTACGGTTTGAAGTGCGGGGAGTTATATGTTATAATGTAGGGTGAAGAATTATAGGCATATTAAAAATACAGGAAAGATTACAAATGATAAATTTTAAAACAGGTGGGTCGGATATGAAAAAAAGTGTAGAAGTTATGATCGGCGGTCACATTTACCGTCTTATTGCAGATGAAGATACATCTTACACCCGCAAAGTCTCGAGCTATGTGAACAACAAAGCCTCCGAGCTTATCGAAAACGGGCTGTCCTCCTCTGACGCCATGGTTCTGACAGCCGTCAACCTGGCAGACGAGTATTTCAAAGAGGTTGAAACCTCCGAAAACCTCAGAGCGCAGCTGAAGGATTATATCGAAGAATCCTCCAGAGTAAAGTCTGAGCTTACCGAGCTTCGCCGTGAGCTTTCACGTTTGAAGAAAGAATATTTGGCATAAACAGCAGCGCCGTTTATGCAGTTAACAATTAACAATTAACAGTTAACAGTTATGGAATTTTCAAATCCAGTGAATTTGAAAATCAACCTGAATTGTTATGAGGTCAATTATGCTTGAATTGTTGTCACCCGCCGGATCCATGGAGGCGCTGAAAGCTGCCGTGCAAAACGGAGCGGACGCTGTCTATTTTGGTCTGGGCGATTTCAATGCCAGAAAAAACGCAAAAAACCTCACCGAGGAGGATCTTCCCGAAGCGGTGAGATATTGCCATATACGGGGCGTAAAGGTCTACGTTACTGCCAACACCCTGGTAAACGACCGGGAAATGGAATTCGCTGCCAAGTTCATTGAGCTTGTCAATGCTGCCGGCGTGGACGCCGTCATTGTTCAGGATCTGGGCATGGCTGCCCTTATCCGCCGCATTGCTCCCCAGCTGCCCATTCACGGCAGCACCCAAATGAGTATCCACAACCTTGACGGTGCAAGAGTTTGCGCTGCCATGGGCATGGAGCGGGTGGTGGTTTCCCGGGAACTGAGTGCCGACCAGCTGCGGTACATCTGCAAAAACAGCCCTATTGAGATAGAGGTTTTTGTCCATGGTGCGCTGTGTATGTGCTATTCCGGCCAGTGCTACATGAGTTCTGTTATTGGCAGAAGAAGCGGAAACCGTGGTCTGTGTGCTCAGCCCTGCCGCCTTGAATACGGGTTCGACGGCAAAGCCGACGGTCACCCTCTCAGCCTGAAAGACAACTGCCTTGCGTCTTATCTGAACGAACTGGACGCCATGGGTGTTGCCTGCATAAAAATCGAAGGCCGCATGAAGCGGGCAGAGTATGTTGCCATCACTGCCGATGTCTATTCAAGAGCCATAGCCTCCGGAACGACCCCCACCAATGCGGAGCTGGCAAGAATGCGTGCAGCCTTTTCACGCCAGGGATTTACCGACGGGTATTATACCGGAAACAAAGGCCCCCGAATGTTCGGTATCCGTGAAGAAGGCAGCGAAAAGGACACACAGAAGCTGTTTGCCGCTGCAAGAGCCACCTATACCAGGGGCGAACGCCAGCGTGTGCCGGTAAAATTCCTTGCTGCCGTCAGAAAGGACCAGCCGGTTACTTTGGCAGTTCAGGACAACGACGGCAACCGTGCCATCGTTCAGGGACCGGTGCCCGAAATTGCCAAAACCCGGGCAATAACCGAGCAGTCTTTGACAACTCAGCTGGAAAAGTGCGGAGGCACGCCATATAAATGCGAAGAGATAAATACCGTTATCGACCAGGATCTCAGCTTGCCGCTGTCTGCGCTGAACGCACTGCGCCGTGATGCGCTGGAGGCATTGACCGAGCAGCGGGGAACTGTAAAGGAACGTCCGTTCAACCAGTATTCAGAACCTTTCAAGCCCGTAAACGACAAGGCAGAACCGGAGATGACCATATCTGTATCCACTGCCGAGCAGATAACCGAAGAACTGGTGTCCATGTCTCCGGGCATACTTTATATTCCGCTGCACATCGCAGTCAACTACCCCGACAAAATGCGTATCATCGCGGCAAACCGCCGTATAACTCCTGCGGTGGTGCTGCCCCGCATAATAAACGACTCCGAAACCGAGAAAATTGACCGTCAGCTTCAGGTTGCCAGAGCCATGGGCATCGAGCAGGCACTGGTGGGAAACCTTGGACATATCGGCATGGCAAGATCAAGAGGATTCTCTGTCCGCGGCGATTTCGGGCTGAATCTTTTCAATTCCGAAGCTTTGGAGGTAATGTCCGGCATAGGCGCACTGTCTGCCTGCGTGTCCTTTGAACTGAGTTTGTCGCAGATTCGTGACCTGTCCAAACCTCTGGATACGGAAATGATAGCTTATGGACGGCTGCCCCTTATGGTTACGGAAAACTGTGTGTTCAAGAACAAAAACGGTTCCTGCAGCTGCTCGGAAAAGACGGAGCTGACTGACCGTACCGGAGCAAAATTCCCCCTTACAAAAGACGGTGAAAGCTGCCGTACTGTTATACTCAACAGCCAGGTGCTGTATCTGGGCGACAAGTACGATGAGTATTCAAAGCTGGGATTGTGGGCCATTCGTCTGGCATTTACCGACGAGACACCCCAGCAGATGATGAAAGTTATCCGCAGCTATGTAAATAAAGAATTGCCCAAACCTGGCGAATATACAAGAGGGCTGTATTTCAGAGGAACACTTTAATTTGCAATTGACTTTGTCAATTGCAAATTAGGGACTAGCTATTAGCGGTTAGTGGCTAGGGAAAGGTTTCGGCCTGCGGCCGACAGAATTAAAAAATCGCCATAGGCGATACATTTCCCTAATCCCTAAAGCCTAGATCCTAACCCCTAATTACGGAGGTACATCATGGAATTGCTTATAAAAAAACTCTCCGCCAAAATCGGTGATACCATACCAGAACCCTATTATGCCACTACCGGCTCTGCTGCCATGGATCTGCACGCCTGCATGGACGAGCCTGTCACCCTGGAGCCTCTGGGACGGGCATTGATACCAACGGGACTCGCAATTGCTCTGCCGTCTGCCGAGTACGTTGCGCTGATTTTTGCCCGCAGCGGACTTGCCACCAAACACGGTATTGCCCTGTCCAATTCCGTTGGCGTTATCGACAGCGATTACCGTGGCGAAGTAAAAGTGGGGCTGGTGAATCTTTCAAACGAGAGCTATACCATCGCTCCCGGCGACCGCATCGCTCAGCTGGCAGTTATGCCCGTGGTAAAGGCCAACACCGTATTTGTGCCTGAGCTGCCGGAAACAGCCAGAGGTGAAGGCGGATTCGGATCAACAGGCAAAGCGTGAGATTTGAGTGTAGGGCGGGGGCTTGCTCCCGCCGTGTCATAAAAAACAATATGTAAAGGCGGCGGGAGCAAGCCCCCGCCCTACACTCACAACTTGTAAAGGACTGCTTAACATGAAAATTATCCTTGCATCCAAGTCTCCCCGGCGGAAAGAGCTGCTGGAAAAGCTTGGACTTGAATTTGAAATTCGTTCCGCTCCCCGGGAAGAGGAGATGGATCCAAATAAAGACGTGGTTTCCGAGGTTGGGCGGGTATCCGCCGCAAAAGCTCTCAGCGTCCCCGCAACAGATGATGAGCTGGTCATATCCTCCGATACTGTGGTGGATCTGGACGGCGTTGTTCTGGGAAAACCCGGATCCGAAGACGAGGCAAAGCAGATGCTTTCCGCCCTGTCGGGCAGAGGCCATGTTGTCCATACGGCGGTGACTGTCAAACAGGGGGAACGTATCCGCACGGAAGTTTCGTCCACGGCGGTGTGGTTCCGTGAACTGACCGACGGGGAGATCGATGCCTACGTCCAAAGCGGAGAACCCATGGACAAGGCAGGTGCTTACGGTGCCCAGGGGCTTGGTTCCCTGCTGGTGCAGCGGATAGACGGCGACTTTTTCACCGTTATGGGTCTGCCTGTGTGTACTCTGGGGCAGATGCTGAAAGAATTCGAAGTGGACATTCTGTAAGGAACGTATATAAATGAAAAAGATTTTTTCCAACAAATCAAGACTGGTGATGATAGCCGCTGTCTGCATAGCTGTTATTATCGGCGTTACCGGCGTTATTCTTGCCGGAAGAGCAGGCGTTTTTACCAACATAATCAATACTGTTACCACACCGGTAAAGACCCTTGTCACCGGCGTAGCGGTGAAAGTGGAAGAACTGTATGACTATATGTACGGGTTCGACGAACTGAAGGCTGAAAACGAACTTCTGAAAAAACAGATAGCCGAAATGGAATCGGAGGTTCGTGACGCAACGGCACTGACAGAGGAAAACACCAGACTGCGAACTCTTCTGGGATTGAAAGAAGATCATGACGATTACGAAATGGAGATAGCTTCCGTCGTCAGCTACGACAGCAGCAACTGGAACAGCACCTTTACCATATCCAAGGGCAGCAATTCGGGAATCGAGGCCAATATGTGCGTCATAACCGAAGCGGGCTACGTTGTGGGCATCGTTACCGAAACGGGGCTGAACTGGTCTACCGTCACAGCCATTACTGACGTGGATACCGAGATAGGTGCGGTTGCTTTCCGCTCCGGAGATATCGGCGTTGCCGAAGGCGATTTCCAGCTTATGGAGGAAGGACTTCTGCGGCTGAGCTACCTGCCCACCGACGCTGAACTTCTCAACGGTGACGATGTGCTGACCTCCGGCGGTGAGCTTTATCCGCAGGGACTTGTGCTGGGCACCATTAAGGACGTTCTGCCGGAGGATTCCGGCGTTAACAAGTACGCCGTTATCGAACCTGCAGCCAAAGTGGAGAACCTGACACAGGTGTTTGTTGTAACGTATTTTGAACAGTAACAGGCTTGCTGTCATTTCTCACCGGCCTGCAGGTCGGTGAGAAATCCCCATCTTCAGAAGTGGATCCTCCCGCCTGCTGACGCAGGCTTAGGATGACAGAGTTTTTAAGGAGCATTATGACCAGAAAAAGGCAACTTCAAAAGAAATGGCTGCTTTACAGCCTGACACTGCTGGCGGCTTATATTTTGCAGTCAACGGTGTTCAACAGATTCAGCATTCTGGGAGTTACTCCCATGCTGGTAACCTGCGCCGTTGTATGCGCCGCCGTGTTTGAAGACAGCGGAAACGGTGCGGTGTTCGGCCTTTGCGCAGGACTGCTGCTGGCGTTTACAAATACCGACAAAGCGGTGTTTTATATTGTTACACTTACCGTGGCAGGTGCTGCTGCGGGTGGACTGTGCAGCAGGTTTTTTACCAGAACCTATCTGTCATCGGTGCTGCTTTGTGCAGCCGGTGCCCTGCTGTGTGAAAGCGTTATCTGGATAATCGGCGGCGCCGTGGGCACGCTGCCGGGATCGGCTTTTATAACGGTGGTGCTGCCTCAGACGGTGGTGTCTGCCCTGTTTGCGGGATTGTTCTATCTGCCGGACAGGTATATTGCGAAAGTATGACCCCGATCGTAGTGGCGGCTGTCAGCCGCCCGAAATAAGCAAAGGATACTCATATGGATTCTAAAAAACTGAGATTTCGCATCGGCGTTTTCGCCGTGTTGATGATAGCCATAGTTTTGATCTTTGGCATGGAGCTTTACCGGCTCCAGATAGTTGAGGGTGAAGAACACTACCAAAGCTCAGAGACTTACTCCCAGTACAAGGTGGTTGAGGCGGCAAGAGGTTCTCTGCTTGACCGCTACGGCAGAAGCCTTGTCAGCAACCGTACCGGTTATAACGTGGGGCTGAACTCCATGGCGCTGTATAACGCCGGCGAAGTTAACGAGAACCTTGCGTCTCTTATCGAATTGGCGGATTCGCTGGGATATGAACATATCGACACCCTGCCTATGAACGACGACGGCTCGGAATACCTGTTCAGTGATTATTCCACCACCACGTCGGAAACATATTTCAGAAGGTTCCTGAAAGAAAAAGGCTGGGATACCGATATAACCGCCCCCAATGTATATCAGCTTCTGCGGGAAAAATACAATATTGAAGAAGAACTGACGAACCTTGAAGCCCGTGAACTTGTGGGACTCCGCTATGAGCTTGACCTGCGTTCAGCCGTCGGTATGGATGCGTATATCTTTGTGGAAGACGTGTCCTCCGAAGATCTTTCCTATTTCAAGGAAACTGCCATTCCGGGCATTGAAATAAACACCGTTACCTACCGGGAATATCACACCGATTACGCCGCCCATATTCTTGGACGTGTCGGTCTGATGAACCCCGAGGAATACGAGTATTACAAAACTCTCGGCTACCCCATGGATGCCAGCGTAGGTAAGGAAGGCGTTGAAAAGGCTTTTGAGGAATATCTCCACGGTGAGGACGGTCAGATACTGGTAACCACCGATGCCAACGGTACCATCGTGGGAGAAAGAACCACCAAGGAAGCCAGAGCCGGCGGCAATGTTTACCTGACGATAGATATCGTCATGCAGGAGATCGCAGAACGTGCTCTGGAAAGCTGTATTCTTGATCTGCGTGCAGGCACCGAAGATATCAGTGGTGACGATGCGGATATCGAAGCAGGCACCGACGCCAGAGGCGGTGCTGTGGTCGTCATGGACGTAGACAGCTTTGAAGTTCTGACCATGGCGTCCTATCCCAGCTTCAACATTGAGACTTTTTCCGAGGATTTTACAAAACTTGCTGCCGACGAGTATTCACCATTGTACAACCGCAGCCTGCTTGCTGCCTACTCTCCCGGCTCCACCTACAAGATGGTTACCGCAGCCGCTGCTGTGGGGCTTGGAGTCGTCAGCCCCAAGGCAGAGATTGAGTGCACCGGTATTTACAAATTTTACGAAGCAGAAGGCTATGCGCCTGTATGTAACTTTTTCAAAAACACCGGTTTGACCCATCAGCATATTGACATGATGGAAGCCTTGTCCTATTCCTGCAACATCTACTTTTATGAAACCGGACGTCAGGTCGGTCTGTCTGCACTGGAAGAATACGCCAGAAGCTTTGGCCTCGGTGAGCCGACCGGCATTGAACTGGACGAGACCATCGGTACCGTTGCAGGTGACGACAGCCGTTACGACTGGTACGCAGCCGACACCATTTCCGGCGCCATAGGTCAGTCCGGCAACACCTTTACTCCGCTGCAGATGTGTTCCTATGGCTGCACATTGGCCAACGGCGGTACAAGATACAATGCCAGCCTGCTGAGCCGCGTTGTATCCAGCGATTATAAGTACGAATACGAAACCACTGCAAAGACCGTTATGTCCAACGCCATGCTGACAGAAACCGCCCGTCAGGCTATTTTCGACGGTATGCTTCTGGCGTCTCAGGAAGGTACGGCATCTTCTGTTTTTGCAACTTATGATATAGATGTCTGCTCCAAGACCGGTACCGTTCAGCACGGTGGCCTTGGCTCTGACCATGCGGCATTTTTGTGTTTCGCACCCTATGACGATCCGGAGATCGCCATTTACGTTTTCATCGAAAACGGTGCCAAAGGCGGCAACCTTGCAACAGTGGCAAAGAGCATACTGGACTACTACTTCAATACCGACGAAGTAGCCCAGGAATATGTGGAAGAATATACAATTATTAAATAAATAGGGATCAGGGCTCAGGGATCAGGGGCTGTGGGTTTCATACTGCACCCTGCTCCCTGATCCCTGCCCCCTTTATCCGGAGGATAAATCATGAATAACTGTATCAAATGCGGAAAGGAAATACCAGACGGCGAGCTGTTCTGCCGTGACTGCTCGCTGGAAGACATAGTGGGAACAAAACCCGAAAAGGTTCAGGAGGTTCCGGCTGCTGCCCCACCTCAGAAGAAAAAGACTGTCAAGCAGGACACTATCCGCCTGGATCCCATAAAGGCAAAAAAGCCCATAGGACTTATTGTGTCGTTGGTGTTGGTCATTTTGCTGCTGGCAGCCAGCGTGTTTTACATTTTCCAGAATCGTTCGCTGGTTCAGAGGGCAAAGAATCAGCTGCTTTCTGCCGAAGTGTCTGCCGAAAAGGCCAATAACCAGTCCGATTCGCTGCAGACTCAGCTGGAAACAGCCAACGGAGAGATCGTTGAGCTTGAATCTGAGATAGTTCAGCTCAAAACTCAGATAGAGGAACTTGAATCTCAGCTCCACGGGCAAAGCTCCCAGTCTGCTCAGGAGGCTTACGACGCCAGCGCCAAGGATCAGGAGATCCAGCGCCTGACAACTCAGGCGGACGATTTGGCAAACCAACTGAACGAAGCCAACAGCCAGCTGGAAACAACAGCCGGAGATCTGGAAGCCGCAACAACGGCTCTGGAAGAACTGACCGAGACCCATGCTCAGCAGATCGAGCAGTATGAGGAAACCATCACAGAACAGATCGAAGAGCTGGACGAGCTTAAAGAGAAAGTAGAGGAGCTGGAGGACGAAAATACATCTTACCTGAAAAAGGTTACCTTTATGGACAGGTTTGTCGTATTCGTAGAAAATGACGGTTCCAACCTGTATCATACCTATAATTGCTCCCGCTTCAAAAAGGAAGACTTCTGGGTATTCAACCCCTCTTATGCAAAGAATCAGGGCTATTCCGAATGCCCCAACTGCCATTAATTGTGATTGACGCATGTCAATCACAATTAATAGTTAAAAATTAATAATTAATAATTATTTACGTAAGGTATGCCGGACAAAAATGTTGTACTGACTGTATCGTGAAGGAAAATCGCGGGGATTTTTCGGAATACCGACAGGCATTTTACCGCGTATTAATTATTAACTGTTAATTATTAATTGATGAGGAGAAACCATGTCCAAAATACTTGTTCTTGCCGAAAAGCCTTCCGTAGGCCGTGAGATAGCCCGGGTGCTGGGCTGCAAAAACGGCGGAAACGGATACCTCAGCGGAGATAAATATATCGTCACCTGGGCGCTGGGCCATCTTGTTACCCTGGCAGACCCCGAAGTGTACGACAATAAATATAAAAGCTGGAAGATGGAAGACCTGCCAATGCTGCCCCAGAAAATGAAGCTGGTGGTCATTCCCCAAAGCCGCGGCCAGTTCAACACCGTCTCCAAGCTAATGCACGGTGACGTGTCTGAGCTTGTTATCGCCACCGATGCGGGACGTGAGGGCGAGCTTGTGGCTCGCTGGATAATGGAAAAGGCAGGCTGGAAAGGCAAAACCTCCCGTCTGTGGATATCCTCCCAGACCGACAGGGCCATCAAAGAAGGCTTTGCGTCACTGAAGCCTGCAAAGCAGTATGACAACCTTTATAAAAGTGCCCAGTCCCGTGCGGAAGCCGACTGGCTGGTAGGGCTTAACGTAACAAGAGCACTGACCTGCAAATACAATGCCCAGCTTTCTGCGGGACGAGTTCAGACACCTACTCTTGCCCTGATTGTAGACAGGGAAAACGAAATAAAGAAGTTTGAACCTAAGGATTACTGGTCGGTCAGTCTGAAAACTCAAGGCTTTACCGCCAATTATCGGGACAGGAACGGCAACAGCAGATTCTTTGATATGACCAAGGCTCAGGCGGTTGCTGATGCTGCCGACGGCAAGACCGGTGTGCTGACATCTGTGACAAAAGAGTATAAATTTGTGCCTCCTCCCGCAGCCTATGATCTGACAGAACTGCAAAGGGACGCCAACCGCAAATATGCCTACAGCGCAAAACAGACCCTTTCTATTATGCAGCGGCTTTACGAAACCCATAAGGTGCTGACCTACCCCAGAACCGACAGCCGTTATATCACCAAAGATGTGGCAGCCACGCTGATGGACAGACTTCGTGCTGTTGCCACAGGGCAGTATAAGGACGCAGCCCATGAAATAATGCGCAATCGCCCCATTAACACGAAGTACATCGTAAACGATGCCCGGGTAACCGATCATCACGCCATAATACCCACCGAAGAAGCACCAGACCTTTGCGCCATGACCGGAGAGGAACGGAACATCTATGACCTTGTGGTGCGGCGTTTTCTGGCTGTACTGTCTGCTCCTGCGGAATATGAGGAAGTCAAGCTGACCCTTACCGTGGACGGAAAATACGATTTTTATGCCAAAGGCAAGGTAATAAAAAATCCGGGCTGGAAAGCCATAAGCAATCTGGACCTTGCCGACGACAGCGGCGATGAGGACGACCGTGACCAGTCTTTGCCGCCCATGAAACAGGGCGACAAAGTCAGGATACAGTCCTGCATTTTGAAAAACGGCAAAACAAAACCGCCTGCAAGATATACCGAAGCTACCCTGCTGACGGCTATGGAAAATCCCACCGGCCAGGTGGCAGATAAGGAACTGCAGTCTGTGCTGAAAAAGACTTCCGGACTTGGCACCCCTGCCACAAGAGCGGATATCATTGAAAAACTATTTGATACGTTCTATGTGGAACGCCGGGGCAAGGAACTGGTGCCGACTTCCAAAGGAATTCAGCTGGTGGGCATAGTGCCGCCCGATCTGCGTTCGGCCGAGCTTACCGCCAAATGGGAACAGCAGCTGAGCGAGATAAGCGAAGGACGTCTGAACGACCGGGAGTTTGTCTGGTCCATGAAAGACTATGCTTCCAAACTGGTGACTTCCGTTGAACAGTCTGCCGCAGGATATACCCACGATAATCAGACTCGCAGCAAATGCCCCGACTGCGGTAAATATCTGCTGGACGTCCAGGGCAAACGGGGGCGTATGCTGGTTTGCCCCGATCGTGAATGCGGATACCGCAAATCAGTTTCCCAGACCACTAATGCCCGCTGCCCCAACTGCCATAAGAAGCTGGAACTCAGGGGCGAGGGCGAAAAGAAAATGTTTGCCTGTGTCTGCGGGTACCGTGAAAAGCTCAGCGATTTTGAAAAACGCAAAGCCCAGTCCGGTGCCAATAAGCGTGATGTTGCAAAATATATGTCCAAGCAGAAAGACGAACCTGCAAACACTGCCCTTGCGGATGCCCTTGCCAAATGGCAGGCAGCCAATAAAGAGTGATGGAAAAACGAAAGAGTATCCGGTTGCCGGAATATGATTATAGTCAGAACAGTGCTTATTTTGTAACCGTATGTACGCATGAACGTAAGCACATTCTGGGCAGTGTAAATGCACAGGGCGACAACGGAAACGTACCAAACAACTCCGTAGGGGCGGATATTATCCGCCCGCCTGTAACCTTGACAGAAACGGGTCTATTGGTTCAGGAATGCATTTCAAGAATCAATATGATATATCCTGCGGTATTTGTTGACAAATATGTGATAATGCCCAATCACATACATTTGTTGTTATCCATTGATAATTCATGCGGGCGGATGATATCCGCCCCTACGTTGTCAAGGGTAGTAGGACAGATGAAACGTGCAGTTTCAAAGAATGCAGGGTTTGGCGTTTGGCAAAAATCATTTTACGAACACATTATTCGCAATGAGCGTGACTATCTTGAAATCTGGCAATACATAGACTCCAACCCATATAAATGGGCAGAGGACGAATACAACACCTGATCCCCCCACCGCCGGGGGAACCTTTCGGCTCCCCCGTATATAAAAAAGGGCGGCTACCGCACCTCGCCTCATCCTCAGCCGCACCTGATAAATACTATGCCGCCGGGCTTGACGCTGTTACGGCAGGGACCCGGGATCCTAAAACCAACGGAGGTAATTTTCCATGATCAAAATAGCTCCTTCCATTCTTTCCGCCGATTTTGTTAATCTTGAGCGGGATATAAAAAAGATTGAGGCCTGCGGCGCAGACTATGTCCACGTAGATGTTATGGACGGCATCTTTGTGCCCAATATCACCATCGGTATTCCCGTGGTAGCAGCTATCCGCAAAATCACCGACCTGCCTCTGGACGTTCATTTGATGATAGACCGTCCAATCCGTTATGTGGACGATTTCATCAAGGCCGGTGCAGATATTCTGACGATTCACGTTGAGGCAGATACTCCCGAAAACAACCTTGCTGCCATCAAACGCATAAAGGAACTGGGAGCCGTACCTGCCGTTTCCATCAAACCCAAAACCTCTACCGAGGAGATAATTGATCTGCTGCCTTACTGCGGTCTGGTTCTGGTAATGACCGTGGAGCCGGGTTTTGGAGGTCAGAGCTTTATGGCAGACCAGCTCCACAAGGTAAGAGCACTGCGCCGTATCATCGACGCCACCAACCCCGAATGTGAATTGGAAGTGGACGGCGGCGTCAATCCCGAAACCGCAGCACTTTGCCGTGAAGCGGGAGCAAATGTTCTGGTAGCCGGCAGTGCGGTGTTTGGTGCTGCTGATATTGAAAAGCGCATCAGGGAACTGAGAGGATAAATATAATTAATAATTAATAGTTAATAATTAATAGCTGTATATAAAAAAGTGAGTATGACTCTATACAAGGGTTAGTGTCTTGGAATATTAGTTCTTAATTATTAATTAGTTGGAACCATCAAATAAAAGCAGGGAGGTTACAAAGACATGGCACTTGTACGAACCATCGACGAAGTGGCCGGCGGAGCACTGAACGGCAAAGAAACCGTTTTCAGTCCTGCCGAGATATTCCAGATCCTTTATGAAACAACACCGGAGGTCGTCAAATCGATCCTTCCTCCTCCGCTGGAGCCCTACGAAAAGCCTTACCTGCTGCTGGTCAACAGTTATTTTCGTGAAACCAGCTTTGACGCAGGCCTGAACGGTCCCGGGTACAAGGAAACGGGGCTTTACGTTCCCTGTTATCACAAAGGCTTGCTGGGCAGCTACATAGCTGCCATGACACTGGATTCCGATATGGGTTCATTCCTCGGCCGTGAGATGTCGGGACTGCCCAAGAAAATCGGAACCCTTGGTATCAATCTTACAGGTGACCGCTACGCAGCGTTCAATGCCCGCCACGGTATTGCCTACGTCACCATGGAGGGTAAACTTGACGGCAAACCCAACGACGAAAACTTTTTGGAAGAGTTCAAAAAGGTAACGTATTTTGACCAAAACCGCCCTGAAGAAACCATAAATTACAGTTTCAAATACTCTCTTGGCGGAGCGGGACGGATGTTCCTTACCCCGCCGTTCCTGCTGCAATCCGTATCTGTAAAAAAACCTTTGCAGCCCACGAGGTACGGCAGTGCAAAGATAAACTATATGTGGTCCGAAGACGACCCCTGGGCAGAAGCCGAGGTGGTGCGTGTGCTGGGCTGTGTTTACGATGTGGTGGATTTCCGGGTCAGCTCCGAAGGCGGAAAGTCCTACCTTGTGGACTCAAAAGCTTTTGCACCCTTTGCTCTCGCAGGCTGGGACCATATGCCCAGAGACGAAAAGTGGGATAAATAAAGATAAAGCTGTCATTCCGAACGTCGCCGGAGGCGATGTTCGGAATGACAGCTTTTTTATATGATCGGGAAGGTCAGCACTGCCTTAAAAAGGTCGCCGTCCACGGTCAGATCAAGGGTTCCGTTTTGCAGTTCCGTAAGGCTTTTTGCTATGGACAGACCAAGACCGTTACCTTCGGTTTTTCTGGCGGCGTCACCTTGAATAAACCGTTCCATAAGCTCATCGGCAGGAATGTTCAGCGGGTCACGGGAGGTGTTTTTGAAGGAGATGACCGCCCGTCCGTCCTTTTCCTCAAGGGTTAGGTAAACTCTGGTGCCGCTAAGAGCATATTTGCAGATGTTGTTCATCAGATTGTCGAACACCCGCCACAGTCTGCGTCCGTCAGCCATGATTTTCACCGGTGTTTCCGGCGCAGTGGTAATGAGGTTCAGGTCAAGACCTTTCAGCTTCTGCTGATATTCACCTACTGTCTGGGTCAGCATGACGCCCAGTTCACAGGGTGCAAGATTGACTTCCAGATTACCGGTGGACGCCTTGGAAGCCTCTACCAGATCTTCAATAAGCCGTTTCAACCGCTCGGACTGACGGTGGAGAACCTCTGCATACTCGGTTATCTTTTCATTTTCCGTGGGTTCCCTGCTGATAAGGTCGGAGTAGTTGATGATGGACGTCAGAGGAGTTTTGATATCATGGGACACGTTGGTTATAAGCTCGGTTTTCATGCGTTCGCTTTTGGTGCGCTGCTCAACGGCAAGGGTAATGCCTTCACCGATGCTGTTAAGGTTTTCACCGTGACGTTTGAGATCCCAGAACATATGCTTGGTATCCACCTGACAGCTCAGGTCACCTGCTGCCATAGCTTCGCCGGATTTTTTCAGCTTTCTCAGGTTCAGGGCAATATACATCACGGCAGGGAACAGAATGAGTTTTTCCAGAATCCAGAAAATGAATAAGTTATCCATTTCCCACCATGCAAGAGCAATCACCAGAAGTTCGATGGCTGAGATGCCCACGAATATGCACACGGTTTTCCATACCAGAGGAATGGATGCGATAAGTCTGCCAACGGCACGGCAAAGGGTGAGCAGGCCTTTGCCCAGCTTTTTAAGGAAACGCCAGCCGTATTTCAGCAGGAAATATATAACGGAGTTTTCCCACCATCGACCCAGCTTTACCTGTACCGCAACAGTCATGCACCAACCGAGAAAGGCTATACTGATCAGCAGGGCAACTGCCAGCAAAACAGCGGCAGTTTCCCACTCGGAAGCAAAGTATAACGCATCATCTGCCAATAAAAGCAGTGCAATACTGCCAACACCGATGGCAAGGGTCAAAGCGTCCAGTGCGATTTTGCCGCTCCATCCTCGAACGACACGAATATGCCCCGGCTTGCGTCCTGCGGCACACATCAGGAAAACGAAAGACGCTATGGAGAGAACAACGGCAAGAACACCGATAACGTAAACCCAGTACCGCAGGGCGTATGCAGCACTGACCAGCAGGTCAGCCATGTAATAATCGTCCTGTACCGAAAATGGGTTCAGGAGATATACATTGACCGTCAACAGACTGTAGCCTTCCTCGGGTCTGTAGGAAACGCCTATGCGTCCGTCTTCTTCATAGGAGCAGTAACGCTGAAAAACCAGCGTTCGTTCGGTAGGAATACCCCAATACCAGTTGGACAAAACGGCTTCGTCTGATTCGATGTATATGCCGGCAATGTTTTTGAACTGTATCTGGTCAACAGCCCCTTCTTCGTCGTTTTCAAGCAGGCAGGATACCACATTCAAAACGTCTGTTTCGGCAATATTGTTCAGAGTCTCATACCGGAACTCCTTCTCCGGCGTGGTGTACAGGTCCTCCTCGATCATGAACCATGCGCCGATAACGCAGCCAAAAGCCAGAAACGCCATGGCGATGCACAGTATGAAGGCTGCGACCTTTGCACCGGTACGATGGGTTAGAGGCAGTTTTTGAGACATGGCACGCTCGTAGAAAGCCGCTTCTTCATCTTCGTCAATGGGACGCCAGTGCTGATAGCTGTATGTTTCGTCTTCTTCATAGACGTTATCTTCAAAATCCGGGTGATTCATCGCCTGTCTCCTTTCTCTATCTTATAGCCCTGACCCCAGACGACCTTGAGATATCTGGGTTCTGCGGGGTTTATTTCAATTTTTTCCCGCAGATGGCGTATATGCACAGCCACGGTGTTGTCGCTGCCGATGGGAGAGTCATTCCATACCTGGCGGTAAATCTCTTTGGGTGAGTACACCCGGCCGGGATTGGACATGAGCAGCTTCAGGATTTCGTATTCCGTGGGAGTCAGGGATACGGGAACACCTCCGGAAGTAACCTGCTTTGCGCTGTCGTCCAGCTCAATATCGCCTACGGTGAACAGTTCCGGAGCCACAGCACGGCTGCCAAGCTGGAAATATCTTCTCAGCTGAGAGCGAACTCTGGCGGTGACCTCCACGGGGTTGAAAGGCTTCGTTATGTAGTCGTCCGCGCCGGTGTTCAGCCCAAGAATTTTGTCGGTATCCTCGCTTTTGGCAGTCAGAAGAATAATGGGCACGTTGCTTTGTTCCCGTATCTTTACCATGGCGGATATGCCGTCCATTTCGGGCATCATAATGTCCATCAGAACAAGGTGGATATCTTCCCGGGCCATGACCTCAAGAGCTTCTTTGCCGGTAGAGGCTTCAAAAAACACAAGGTCGGGTGCTGTAAGGTATATTTTCAGTGCATTGACGATATCCTGCTCATCGTCGCAAATAAGGATGCTGTACATAACTGTTCACCTCAACAATATAATAACCCCTTTTCGATTAATAAGAAAGAGGCAAAATCATTAAGGATTTATTAAGACAGTAATTTACAATTAATAGTTAATAATTAATAATTAATAACGCAATATTTTACATCCTGCATCGTAGGGAACTGTGAAAATCGCTTGCGATTTTCCGACATGCCAATGCATTGCATCGGCATGAGTCTCAGACTGTTCCGTTGCACTGTCTACTGTGGATTATTAATTATTAATTGTTAATTATTAATTAAAACAATCGGCTGTGAAAGCAAAAAGCTTTCACAGCCGATTGTTTTAATCGATACTTATGCGTTTGCGGCAACCCAGTCAGCACCGGAGATGGCACCGCCGGCTACCCACTCGTCAAAGGAGGGTACCTTCAGAACCTGGAACATGAAGCCCATGGATGAAACAGCGTAAAGGTCTTCCATGGTGGAGCACTGAGCAATGGCTTCCTCGTGCTCGAGGGAATCACCGGGTTCGGGAGCCAGCTCGCGGGCGACTTCACACAGGAACTGCTGATAATCTGCCCATTCGTAGGTGGGAGCTTCAGGAGCTTCCTCGGAAGAAGCGGGCATTACGATGATGCTGCCTTCGTATTCGCCGGGACCCTCAACCAGTTCATAGTCAACGTAGATCTTGCCGTTGACCTTGCAGCCGGTGCCGACGTTCAGATAGGTCAGATAGCTGGCTTCGGTGACGTTCCATTCGGAAGAGTTTTCCATGGTCAGCTTCAGCTGGCTGCCGTCCAGAACAGCAAAGGTGTTGGTGCAGCGGCCAACAAGATAGTTGTTGTCCTCGTTAAATTTGCCGTTGGTGACTTCGTTGGCCTGGATAGCGGTGGTGATGGCACCGGTGACGGAGGAAGTGTCCATGGAAACTTCCAGAACAGCGTCGCCCTTTTTGCCGCCGGGCTGGGACTGGATGATGTCGCCGGTCAGGTCACTGTTAACGATGCGAACGGTGGTGTTGAAAGCATCATTGATGGTGCCGGCGCCGGTATCGTCGTTGTACTGCATCTGGATCATGGGACCGTTTTTGACGTTGATGTCGGATTCTTCAACAAGAACGTCGGAACCGCGGCTCTTGATCTGAATACCGCAGTATTCAGCGTTGATAACGGAACCGTTCTTCAGGTAGATGCGGGAAATAAGACCAAAGGGCTGGTGAGTGACGATGCCGTATCTTTCGGAATTGATAACGGTATTGTCCAGTTCACAGTGGCCTTCAGCGGCGCAGATGACGCCCATATCGGCTACATTGAAAACACTGTCTTTAAAGTATTCTTCGCAGGGACCGATGGAGTAAGCACCGTAACCGTTGGTTTTGGTTTCGATGGTGCAGTTATCCACATACATTTTGCCGTCTTCCACGGCGTCGGTAGCCAGTGCGCCCCACATTTCGGATATGATGGTGCTGTTGTTGTAATAGGAGGTGCCGGAGTCAACCATGCAGGTGGCGCGGCAGTAACCGAGAACGCCCAGAGCCTTGGGAGGTGTGGTCATGCCGGCACCGGAAACGGTGGGAGCAGTGGCGGAGGTATAGCCGCCGTCGTTGCAGTAGAAATAGGAGTCGTTAACGGTGAGAGTACCGTGGTTGCCAACAAAGGCTGCGGTGCGGAGAATACCGTTGGTGTTAACGGTGACGTTGTTAAGGGTCAGCTTGCCTTCATCGGCTGCGGCAAAAGCGGAACCGATACCGGTAAAGTCGTTGCCGCCAACACCGGTCAGGTCGACCTTCATGCCGGAAACGGTGTATTCACCCTTGCCGCCTACACGGACAGCGCCAAAGCGTTCACCCTCGGAGGTGACGGAGCCGCCGGAAGCACCTTCACTGTTGTAAGCCACGTTGTTTAGTGCTTTCAGCACAGACTTTTCGGGAACAACACCGTTTTCGTCAACATAAAGGGCAACGGTCATCTTCTGCTCGGACATTTTGCCGTGATTGCTGTAGTAGGCAACAACGTTTTCGGTGGAGCAGATATAGATCTCGCCTTTATATTCGCCGGGAGCCATATCCTTGTGGACACCGTCCACGATCATGGACAGGGTATAGCCGGAACCGGTGGCAAAGTAAGTGTTGTCGGTGATGGTCAGTTCTTCATACTGTACGGTTTCGCCGCCGGGGATATAGTTGACCTTGGGCAGGTTTGCGCTGCCGTCGGAAAGCATGAGGGCGGTGTAGATCATCAAAGCGGCCTCATCACGGGAAATGGGATCGTTGGGGCTGGTGGTGATGCCGTCCAGCAGCTTGATCCTGTTGGCGGCATTGATGGTGTTTTCCAGCCATGCTTCTCCGGTAAGGCCGGTGTTGCCCATGGCAGCCAGCAGCAGCTTGGCGGTCTGAATAACGGTTATAGAACCGTCGTAACCGAACTTGCCGTTGCCAAGACCGTCGATTATCTTCTTGTCGGCGCAGAAGTTGATATAATCTTCGGACCAGCGGTCTTCAATGTCGGAAAAACGACCCTCGGTGCCTTTGATCTTCTCGCCGGTGGCAAGAGTAACGGAAACGGCGATCATTTTGGCCATCTGTTCACGGGTGATGTTGGCCTTGGGGTCAAACTTATAGGTGCCGTCAGCCTGTTCGATGCCGTTGATAACACCGAAGTCCACCATGGCAGACACGGCTTCCTTGTTTTCGACGGAAGCATAGTCGGTGAATGCGGGATCAGCGGCAAAACCGCCGGTGACACATACACCCATCAGCATGGCAGAAACCAGGAGCAGGCACAGGAGTTTTTTTATACCTTTCAATTGAAATTCCTCCTCTGTTTCAAATTTCCAAACAAATTATACCATTAATTAGGGGTTATGGCAATCAGAAATAAGAACCCTGACCGACCATATGTGGCGTTGGTCGGGAAACATCATACAGGTAATCTTTCGCAACTTTGAATGTGATAATACTGCTGTTTCGTCAAAATGACATATCAAAACCGAAACTTTTTTTCTATGTTGTATAATTTCGTATCTTGTAGTTTGGTACGGCGTTATGATAATATTGTATTGAAATAAAGATGCTTATGTCCGAAAAAGGACAGATTTATGCTGATGAACGCTGTGCGTCCACCATGGTTAATGGAAAGGAAGATTATTAATGAGCTTTGATTTTGATAAAGTCCACGAAGAATGCGGTTTGTTCGGCGTGTATTCTCCCACTGAAAGCGATGTTGCTTCCACCACCTATTACGGACTTTTCGCCCTCCAGCACAGAGGTCAGGAAAGCTGCGGTATCTGCGTTGGCGACGACGGTCTGTTCCGCACCTACAAGGATGTGGGTATAGTAAACGATGTATTCACTCCCGATGTTATGGCATCGCTGGGTACCGGCAATATGGCTATCGGCCATGTGCTTTACGGCACCGAGTACGGCAGTGACCGTGCCAACGCTCAGCCTATAGTTGCCAACCACATCAAGGGTCGTATAGCTGTTGGCCATAACGGCAGCCTTGTCAACTATGTTGAGCTGCGTGAAGAGCTGGAACTTCAGGGGGCCCTGTTCCACACCCGTTCTCAGGCAGAGGTCATTTCCTATATTCTCATCAAGGAACGCCTCACTGCTCCCTCCATTGAGCAGGCTCTGAACCAGGCTATGTACAAGCTCAAGGGCGCATACTCCCTTATCATCATGTCCCCCTCCAAGATCATCGCCTGCCGTGACGAAAACGGTTTCCGTCCCATGTGCTACGGTCAGACCGAAGACGGCAGATATATCATCGCTTCCGAAAGCTGCGCTCTGGACTCCGTTGGAGCCACCCTTATCCGTGACCTTGAACCCGGCGAGATCGTTGTGTTCAGCAAGAACGGTGTGACCTCCATCCGTGACCACTGTGGAAAACCTCACAGCCCCTGCGTATTTGAATATATCTACTTTGCCCGCCCCGACTCCGTTATCGACGGCTGTTCCGTCCACGAAGCCCGCCTGAGAGCCGGCGCATACCTGGCTCTGGAGCATCCCGTTCAGGCAGATATCGTTATCGGCGCACCCGACAGCGGTCTTGATGCTGCCATGGGTTACGCCCGTCAGTCCGGCATACCTTACGGCGTGGGTCTTATCAAGAACAAATACATCGGTCGTACCTTTATATCTCCCGGTCAGAAATCCCGTGAGGACAAGGTTCGTATCAAGCTCAACGCCCTGTCTCAGGCAGTTAAAGGCAAGAGAGTTGTGCTGGTAGACGACTCTATCGTCCGAGGAACAACCTGTAAGCTTATCGTCAAGATGCTCCGTGACGCAGGCGCCAGCGAGGTACATATGAGAATTTCTTCTCCTCCCTTCCTGAACCCCTGCTATTACGGCACCGATATAGACTCCAAAGACAAGCTCATTGCCTGCAAATATTCCGTGGAAGAGATCGCCGAGATCATCGGAGCGGATACTCTGGGCTATCTGTCTATGGACGCCGTTACCAAAATCGCTGTGGGCAACTGCAAAAACTTCTGCGTAGCCTGCTTCAACGGCGAATATCCCACCGAGGTACCCAGCGAAACCTCCCAGAGCAGATTTGAGAAGCGTATCAGCGAATCGAAGTAAAACTTACGACGGACGGCAGCGAGCCGTCCGTCGCAGGTTTACGGATAACAACGCATAATTCTCAAAAAGGAGCAAATGATGACGCATACAGAAAAAGCAAAAGAGTTATTTGGAAAAAGATTTCATTGTTCTCAGGCTGTATTTGCAGCATTTGCAGAAGAACTGGGCTTATCGGAAGAACAGGCTTTGAAAATTGGAGCATGCTTCGGAAGCGGAATGAAGAAGGGCGAAGTGTGCGGTGCCTGCACTGGTGCATTGATGGCAATCGGGCTGAAATATGGTCAGTGCGTTGAAGGGGACTTCAAAAGCTGCCTGAAAACAGATGGACTGACCGAAAAGTTTTTGGACGAATTCAAAGAAGAAAACGGCTCATACTTGTGCAAAGAACTTCTGGGATATGATTTAGGCACTGCGGAAGGAACCGCAGCCGCAATTGAAAGAAATCTGTTTACAGAGTTTTGCCCCCAAATGGTTGAATCTGCCACAAAAATCGCAGAGAATATATTGGATTTATAAAGCAGCGCCACTTCCCAGATCAGATTCGAAAAGCGCATCAGCGAATCGAAATAATTCACCGGACGGACGGCAGCGAGCCGTCCGTCGTTACATAAAATACTGAATCATTTATAATTTAAGTAATGATTTGATATATTGAATTTATCGAAGGTGGTTGCTATATGAAAAAGAAAATGACCTTGATATTTTTAATAATTGCGGTGATTATCTTAGGATTCGTGTTCAAAGATAAACTCATTCAAACATATGTAACAGTCTTCCACACAGTATTGGAAGAGTATTCGGAGAAGTTATTGGCTGATAGTGAAACCAGAAGCTCTTCCTATGGATTATGGGATGTGGATGTCTATCATGAAGACAACATGGTTGAGTTTATGACGGGCGGTTTTGGATTAGCTCCCGGTTCTACATACAAAGGGTTTTATTACTCCGCAGATAATACCCATAAAGTCTTTTCATCTGCTGATGCTTCTATTTCTCCACTGGAAATTGACGGCGATCGTGCAACATGGACGGATGGAACAGACAATCATGGCGTTTCCGTCCGTATCATGGATAAATGGTTTTGGTTTGAGGCATCTTTCTGATTTGCATGTCAATTCAATTTATCTGCCTGCCCAAGTGGAAATTGTCGGCGAGCGATCCCTGCCCCCTGATCCCTGATCCCTGACAAAAAACTCCGTGCTTTTGCACGGAGTTTTTTGTCATATAACCTTTAAGCAGCCATGAAGCGGTCGTAAGCAGTCTGATAAATTTCAACAGCGCGGCCCAGGTTCATGGATTCGACCTGAGCAACGTATTCGTTCCAGGCTTCGTCGGTCAGCTCTTCTTCGCCAACCATCCATTTCAGACTCTGCTCGTCAACAAAGGAGCAGATGTCGGAAACAATGAGGGTATATTCGGAGCTTTCGTCGGTGGTCAGGTTCAGAGTGGGCAGGCTGCACTCGTCGGTGCCGATGGCCCACATCTCAAAAGCTTCCAGCTCGTAATCCGCATAGGTGTACAGCAGAGCGGTGGCATTGTTGTACATGGGGAATACGGGGTTTGTGTAAATGTTTCTGACGGAAACCATGTTCCAGCCGTTGGGGTTGTTGGTGATGAACTCGGTGTATTCGGGTTCGCCTTCGGCATTGTAGTTGAAAGCAACGCCTTCTTCGCCGTAGTTGGACAGGATGTAGCCCTCATCGGTGTAGAACCAGTTCATGAACATCAGAGCATCTTCGGGGTTTTCGCAGTCGGTGGAAATGGACAGACCGCCGTTGCCAAGACGGCTGCTCTTCATCATGAATTTATAGGTGCCGCCCTCTTCAAGGGTCAGGGCGGGGATGCCGCCGAACTTGAATTCGGGGTCGGTGGCGTTGTTTTTCATGGTTTCAAACTTGTCGCCGCGGATTGTGGTCAGGCCGCAGTCACCGGCGGAAACATAGGCGTTGATGTAGTCGGGGCCGTATTTTTCGGAGTAGAAGTCTTCCTTGATGAGGCCTTCGCTGTACCACTGATGGAAGGTTTCGAGGTACTGGCGGTAACCGTCGTGGGTCAGGCCGGAAACAACGGTTTCACCCTCAAGCATCATGGAAGCGTTGGATCCGCCAAGCTGGAAACCAGGCATGCCGAAAGCTGCGGTAAAGCCTTCGAGAACGCCGGAGTTGTCGATAAACATGGGGTACTTGCAGTTGTATTCGGTCTTGACATTGGTCAGATAGCCGTGCATTTCGTCGATAGTGGAGGGAACTTCCATATCCCATTTTTCCAGCCAGTCGGTACGCAGGGCAAGACCCTGTTCGTGCAGGACTTCAGAGGTCAGAGTCAGAACCTGGAGGATCTTGCCTTCTTCGGTGCGGCAAAGACGCTGGGTGTAGTCGTCCATACCGTTGACGTATGCCATGTAGTTGGGAGCATACTCGTCGATGATGTCGGTCAGGTCGATGCAGACCTCTTCTTCGTAAGCCAGAGCGATGCCGCCGGTGTAGTTGGACAGGTTGAACAGGTCAGGATACTCGCCGGAAGCGATCATCAGGTTGAACTGTTCGGACTCGGTGGCTTCACTGGGGGAGATGAAGTCGATGGAAACACCGGTCTTTTCCTCAATGATGGGCAGGGTGGGCATGTCTTCCCAACCGCTCAGGATCTCGCCAAAGATGAAGGCAGAGAAGCTGCGCCACAGGGTGAGGGTGGTGCCGTTATCCAGAGGATAGGAGATGACATCGATGGAGCCGCCCAATTCAGAGGCTTCTGCATTGGTGTCAGCGGTAGTGGTGTCGGAGACGCTTTCGATCAGTTCGGCGTCTGCTTCGGGAGCGGGTTCGGAGGATGCAGCGAGCTCTGCGGGAGCTTCGGAAACAGGAGCTTCGGAGACTTCTTCAGCGGGAGCTTCTTCGGTTTTCGAACCGCAGCCAACGAACAGGCAAAGCATCATCGCAAGAGCCAGAGTAAGTGCGAGGATCTTTTTCATGTTTTTTCTTTCCTTTCATAAAATTATATTATGTTCATAATTATAACAACAGTTTCAAAAAAGTAAATGGTAGATTTGGTGGATATTCCGCACATGCTGATCCCTGACACCTGATACCTAAAAAACGGCTGCATAGCAGCCGTTTTTTCTTACTTATAAAGCTTTGCCAGTCCGCCTTCGGAGGTCTCACGGTAGATATGAGCCAGATCCTTGCCGGTTTCAAACATTGTGGCCACCACCAAGTCGAAGGATATCTTTCTGGTGCCGGACAGGAAGTTTGCCAGAGACAAAGCGTTAATGGCACGCATGGCGGCAACGGCACCGCGTTCGATGCACGGTATCTGAACAAGTCCGCAGATGGGGTCGCAGGTCAGACCAAGGTGATGTTCCATGGCAACCTCGGCTGCGTATTCTATCTGGTCGATGCCCATTTCAAAAAGCTCGCACAGTGCAGCTGCTGCCATGGAACAGGCGGAGCCTATCTCCGCCTGGCAGCCGCATTCCGCACCGCTGATGGAAGCGTTGGTCTTTATCAGGTTGCCTATAACACCGCCAACCGCCAGAGCATCGATGATTTTTTCGTCGGTAAAATGCCGTTTTTCCTGCATGTATTTCAAAACCGCAGGCATAACGCTGCTGGCTCCGCAGGTGGGAGCGGTAACAACGATACCGGCGTCGGCATTCTGCTCACCCACGGCAAAAGCGTAGGCACAGACGATGCGGTTTTCCCGGGTGGATTCGCTTTCGTCAATATGACGCTGGTTGTAGAGGAACTGCGCCTTGCGCTCCACGTTCAGTCCGCCTGCCAAAGTGCCGGAGACGGAAAGTCCGTCGTTGATGGACTTTTTCATAGCTTCCCAAACAGCGTAAAGATAGTCCTTTATCTGTTCGCCTTCGGTCTGGTAAACATACTGACTCAGGCGCATATTGTGGCTTTTGCAGTAAGCGGCAATCTCCCCAAAGGTGCTTTCGGAATAGACCTCCGGCGGAGCCACGTCGGGACGACCGATGACAGAGATCTCACCTCCGCCAACACTGAGAACCCGCATAAATGCGGTTTGTTTACCATTGGTATAGGCGTAAAGGTCAAGGGTGTTTTCGTGGGGAAGGTCGCCTGTTACCATATCGAAACTGACCTCGCAGGGGCGGGGTTCAAAGGCTTCGATTATGGCCTTGTCGGTGTGGTGACCTTTGCCGGTTTTGGCAAGGGAGCCGAACAGCACGCATTTAAAGCTGTCGGCACCGGGATTCTCCGCGGCAAAGAGACGGGCAGCTTTGTCGGGACCCATGGTGTGGGAACTGGAAGGGCCTTTGCCGATTTTGTAAAGCTGGGTAAGTGATTTCATATGTTTCTCCAAGGTTAAAGGAATTGGCTCTCCCTTTGGGAGAGCTGTCAGCGAAGCTGACTGAGAGGGCCCTCTCCGCTTCGCATTGCTCAGCACCTCTCCCAAAGGGAGAGGCGGTTAAAGCCTGCCGCCGTAGTCGACCACCAGGTCCTGACCGTTGACGCCGCTGGATTCGTCGCTGGCGAAAAACAGTATGGCATTTGCCTGCTCGATGGGTTTGAGCATTTCATCGATGGGATGATAGTGAACACGCTTGGTGATCTCCACCATTTCAAGATCGGCGTTTGCCATGTTTTCGGGGTCAAACAGAGGGGTGAGGGTGGAACCGGGGCTGACAGAGTTAAATCTGAGACCACTGCCGTAATACTGGATAGCCAGATTCTTTGTCAGACTGACAACGCCTGCTTTGGATGTGGAATATGCAGCGCCGGCGCAGTGGTAAACGCCGCCGATAGAGGCCACGTTTACGATGGAACCTTTGTTGGCGGGAACCATGTGGCGCAGAGCAGCACGGCAAAAACGCATGACGCCTTTGAGGTTTGTTTCGTGGACGTTGTCCCAAAAATCGTCTTCAAGCTTGATGGTGGGTCTGTGGTAGTCGGCAATACCGGCATTGTTGACCAGTACGTCTATGCGGCCGAACATTTCCACTGTTTTTTCCACCACGTTTTCAACGTCTTCGGTGACCCTCACATCACCGGGGATATAAAAGCACTTTCCGCCGGATTCGTTTATCTCGTCGGCTACACGCTGCAGCTCGTTTTCACGGCGTGCTGTTATGATAACGGTAGCACCTTCCTGAGCAAAGAGCTTTGCGGTGGCTTCGCCAATGCCGGAGTTGCCGCCGGTGACGATGCATATTTTATCGTTGAGTCTTCCCATGCGAACACGTCCTTTCTTTTTATCGTGTATATTGTACAATCGAATGAAGATTAAGGCAAGGAAAACAACAGCTGTTTTTGCTTCCGATGAATCATTACCAAAAAATTAGCGGCAGAAGCACAGTTTTTTGATAGGTTAAAAGCATTTTTCGTGTTGACAGAAAAAGTGTTCATATTTACAATTATAATGATGAAGAATGAACTTTTGGAGGCTGACCATGAATAAAACCGGTGTTCCTGAGATGTTTGGCAGTATGGTATTCAACGACGAGGTTATGCGTGCCCGCCTGCCCAAGGACGTATACAATGCTCTGCATCTTACCATCGACGAAGGTCGTGAACTTGATACAGCCCTTGCAAATTCCATTGCCACTGCCATGAAGGAGTGGGCTTTGGAAAAAGGTGCCACCCATTTTACCCACTGGTTCCAACCCATGACCGGTATTACCGCCGAAAAGCACGACAGCTTTATCGTGCCTCAGGAAGGCGGCAAGGTCATCATGGAGTTTTCCGGCAAAGAACTGCGCAAGGGTGAGCCCGATGCGTCATCTTTCCCCCATGGCGGTCTGCGTGAAACCTTTGAGGCCAGAGGCTACACCGCATGGGACCCCACCTCCTACGCTTTTGTTAAAGACAACTCCCTGTGCATTCCCACCGTGTTCTGCTCCTACAGCGGCGAAATGCTTGACAAGAAAACTCCGCTGCTGCGTTCTGCGGAAGCTGTCAACCGTCAGGCTGTGCGGATTTTGAAGCTGCTGGGCGATACCGAAACCACCAGAGTTATCCCCACCGCAGGTGTGGAACAGGAGTATTTCCTTATCGACAAATCTGCTCTTGAAAAACGCAAGGATATTGCCTTTACCGGCCGCACTCTGTTTGGCGCAGCACCTCCCAAGGGTCAGCAGCTGGACGACCATTATTTCGGCGCCATTCGCCCCAGAGTTATGGCCTTCATGTGTGAACTGAACGAAGAACTGTGGAAACTGGGCGTACTTGCCAAAACCGAGCACAACGAGGCAGCTCCCGCTCAGCATGAGCTGGCCCCCATATATTCCAACGCCAACACCGCCACCGACCACAACCAGCTGACCATGGAAATAATGAAAAAAGTGGCTGACCGTCAGGGCCTGGCCTGCCTGCTCCATGAAAAACCCTTCAAGGGCATCAACGGCAGCGGCAAGCACAACAACTGGTCCCTTTCCACCAACGGCGGTGAAAACCTGTTTGATCCCGGCAAAGATCCCAGCAAGAATCTGCATTTTCTGCTGTTCCTTTCCGCTGTTGTCCATGCGGTGGACGAGCATCAAGATCTGCTGCGCACATCTGCGGTTTCCGCCAGCAACGACCAGCGTCTTGGCGGATACGAAGCTCCACCCGCCATCGTTTCCATGTTCCTTGGCGACGAGCTGACAAATATCCTCGAATCCTTTGCAACCGGCGAGAGCTACAGCGCTGCACCTGCCCAGCGAATGAAGACAGGTGTTGACGCTATCCCCGATTTCAAGAAAGACACTTCCGACCGCAACCGCACTTCTCCCTTTGCCTTTACCGGCAACAAGTTCGAGTTCCGCATGGTGGGATCGTCCCAGTCTGTTTCCGACCCCAATGTGGTGCTGAACACCGCCGTGGCAGACGCTCTTGCCATCTTTGCCGAACGTCTTGAAAAGTGTGATAACATTGAAGAAGAGATAAAGGCCATTATTGCCGATACATACAAGGCTCATGGACGCATTATCTTCAACGGCAACAACTATTCTGCCGAGTGGGTTGAAGAGTCCAAACGCCGTGGTCTGCTGAATCTTGCCACAACTCCCGAAGCACTGCCCTGTCTGAAAAGCGAAAAGAGTGTTGCTCTGTTTGAACGCCACGGCATCTTTACCGAAACCGAACTGGTGGCCCGTTGTGAGCTGCAGCTGGAAAACTACGTCAAGGTGGTAATGATAGAGGCTCACACTATGTCGGATATGTCCAAAAAGGGCATCATTCCCGCTGTTATAGGCTACACCGGCCAGCTGGCCGAGGTTGCTGCCGCCAAAAAGAGTATCGGTATGGACGTGGAAAATTCTGTCGAAACCAAGCTGACCCGCTACATTTCCGGTCTGACTTCCGATATGTTCGAAAAGATCGAAGCTCTTGACAAGGCTTATGCCGAACTGCCCGAAAGCGAAAGCTATCAGATACAGGCAGAATACTGCCGTGACGTGGTGCTTTCCGCCATGGAGGACCTCCGCGCGGTGGCAGACGAAATGGAACACAACATCAGCCGGGAAGCCTGGCCGTTCCCGGCCTACGGCGACCTGCTGTATAGTGTATAAATATAATAATTCCGGACTTATGTCCGGAATTTTTTTCAGCTTGTAAAAGAACTCAAAGCGGTCACGGCACAACCTGACCCTACGAATAGGACTGTCATCCTGAGCGAGCGTAAGCGAGTCGAAGGATCTTAAAAGATTCTTCGCATTCGCTTAGAATGACAGGTGGACTGATAACTTGCCCTTGGGGATTTCTCAGCTCCTGCGGAGCCTCGCAATGACAGCGTGGTCGTCAGTCGCGGCAGGGTTACAATCCCCCCGATTTTTGCTCTGCAAAAATCACCCCCCTTTACACAAGGGGGCTTTACGCATGATACGTTGCGTTGTGCGTTATTAATTATTAATTATTAATTATACTTGCGTGACTTTGTCACTTAACTCCAATGCATTATTGTGCTATACTTAACACATAAATAGTTAAAAAGGAGGATGTGGAATGCAAATCGAAGTATTGAGCGCAGTGATGCTGCCCTTTGTTGGCACCACAGTCGGTTCAGCCGGTGTATTTCTTATGAATGGGCAAATGAGCCGAAGACTGCAGAGAATACTTACCGGGTTTGCTGCAGGAGTTATGGTGGCGGCATCAATATGGAGCCTCATTATTCCTGCCATGGAACAGTCGGCACACATGGGAAAACTGTCTTTTCTGCCTGCATTTTCTGGTGTGTGGGGTGGAATACTGTTTCTGCTGCTTCTGGATCACATCATTCCCCATCTTCATTTGAACAGTCAGTGCCCCGAGGGCGTATCCTGCGGTCTTGGAAAGTCCACCATGATGGTGTTGGCGGTTGCGCTGCACAATCTGCCCGAAGGTATGGCAGTAGGTGTTCTGGTGGCAGGCTGGCTTTCGGGCAGTGAAAGTATTTCTGCGGCAGGAGCATTGGTTCTGGCTGTGGGCATAGCCATTCAGAATTTGCCGGAAGGAGCAATCATATCCATGCCGCTGCGTTCAAACGGTATGAAAAAGGGAAAGGCCTTCGGCTACGGTGTGCTGTCCGGCGTTATAGAACCCATAGGTGCGGTCATTACCATATTGCTGGCAGGACTGATAGTTCCCGCACTTCCCTTTATGCTCAGCTTTGCTGCGGGCGCCATGCTTTATGTTGTGGTGGAAGAGCTTATACCCGAAATGTCCGAAGGAGAACATTCCAACATCGGCACCATCTTTTTTGCAGTGGGATTTACCCTTATGATGGTGTTGGATGTGGCACTGGGATGAAAAAAGTATTACAAGATAAAGCGTAAATAATACAAGGAGGTACTATTATGAGATTGAAAGACAAAGTTGCTGTAATTACCGGTGGAAGCCGTGGAATAGGCTATGCCACAGCGGAAGCATTTTTGCGTGAAGGTGCAAAGGTCATCGTTGCTGCCAGTACTCAGCAGTCGGCAGACAAGGCAGTGGCAAGTCTTAGGGAAAAATATCCCGAATCCGTTATCGATGGTATCAGCCCCAACCTAAGCAATCTGGAAGAGGTCAGAAAAGCGTTCCAGCAGGTCAGCCTGAAATATGGCTGCATGGAAATACTGGTAAACAATGCGGGAGTTTCCGAAAGCACTCCGTTTATGGAATACACCGAGGATACTTTCGATAAGGTAATGGACCTCAATGTCAAGGGAGTGTTCAACTCCACCCGTGCAGCGGCAGAGTGCATGGCTGCCCGTGGCAGAGGAGTTATCCTCAGTACCTCCTCCATGGTAAGCATTTACGGTCAGCCTACCGGACTCGCATATCCTACCTCTAAGTTTGCTGTAAACGGTCTTACCGTGTCACTTGCCAGGGAACTTGGCCCTAAGGGTATCCGGGTCAATGCGGTAGCCCCCGGCATCACGGAAACAGACATGATGAAGGCGGTGCCCAAGGAAGTTATTGACCCGCTGATTGCTCAGATACCTCTTCGCAGGCTCGGTCAGCCGGAGGATATCGCCAATGCATTCGTGTTCCTTGCGTCCGACGAAGCGTCCTACATCACCGGTGTTGTACTGAGCGTTGACGGAATGGCAAGAACGTAAAAAATGCTGCCTTTGGCAGCATTTTTTACGTTCAGGGGTCAGAGGTCAGGGATCAGGGATCAGGTGTCGCCTGTGGCGATAATTGAAATTTATTGGCAAATCAATGATTTGCCAATACCTGTTCTTAATCCCTAACTACTAACCCCTGACCCCTAAAAAAGCTGAGAACGATTAGTTCTCAGCTTTTTTAGTATCCAAAGGGCTGTAGTTTGTGCATGCAGGGGTCACAGTTTCTCGTTTTTCAGCCGTGGATAGACGCAGTGACCATAGTGAATAGGGAAAAAAGAATCGTCCCTTTTAATATAATGTTTTCTGAAATGTTTGCTGCTTTCGCAAGTCCGGTTATCCATCTGATATCACCTCATGGCCAATTATAGAGGTTATGACTCTAAAAGCCAATAGTGTAATAAACTCTAATATATACTATGCGTTGAGGTGAGGTCATGAAATATACCGAACGCATACGCTCATTACGGGAAGATCGTGATCTGTCACAAACAAAGGTGGCAGAACTTTTGAATGTTGGCCAAAAAACGTATTCGGACTATGAACTGGGAAGAACGAGGATTCCGGTTGACAGCCTTATCAAACTGGCAGAGTTTTACAATGTCAGCATGGATTATATTTGTGGATTGTCGGACAAAAAGCGCCCCTAATCCCTAACTACTAACCCCTGACCCCTAAAAAAGCTGAGAACGATTAGTTCTCAGCTTTTTTCATGTTAAGCAAAAATATTGTGGATATTATCATCACAAAGCCTACGAAATCCATGGGCGCAAAAGGTGTTTTCAGCCAGACTGCGCTGATGACTGTGGCCATTACAGGCTCAATGCAGGCAAGGAGACTGGCTTTGCCGGGACCAACCATGTTAATGCCCGTCAGATACAAAGTGTAAGCGGTGATGGTGGCGATGATGATGGCAGCCAGGGCTATGATGCACTGAGTGTCAAAAACCACGGATATCTCCCAGGGACGGAACACCGGCAGCAGTATTACGCCGCCTATGAGCATACCCCAACCGGTGACGCTCATGGCACCAAACTCGGCAATTATCCGGGTGGGCGGCAATGTGGACATCACCAGCATCACTGCGGAGAAAAGTCCCCAGAACAGTGCCGCGGGAGATATGGCAAGGTTTGACAGGTCACCGTGGGTAGCCAGCAGGGCAGTGCCGCTAATGGCGAGTATGACAGACAGAAGCTCGATTTTGTTGGGCAGTCGTTTTGCCATAACGCAGGTTATGACCATTATTATGGCAGGGCAGAGGTATTGCAGCACCGTGGCGGTGCCTGCGTTGGAGTATTCGATGGCGGTAAAATAGCTGTACTGGCACAGCATCATGCCAAAGATAGCGAATATCAAAGCGTCCCGAATGTTGCGCTTGCCGTGCCAGATATCCAGAGCCTTTTTTCCGTATTTGGCAAAGAGTATGGCTACGAGTACGGCACCACCGATGGACAGACGGATGGGAACCAGCCAGTTGGATGTGGCTTCTTTATAGGTGAAAATGTACTGACCGCAGGAGCCGGAAAATGCCCACAGGCAGCCTGCTATAAGGGTCAGAACAGTCCCTTTCAGCTCACGGTTGGAGGGTTTATCCATTGGTCAGACACCTTTCCACCATATCCAGCTGCTCCTGGGTGTTGACGCCAATGATGCGCTCGCCCAGTTCGGCAGAATAAACGTCGATCTTGCCGCCATTTTTGCGTATCATCTCGGGAATGTCGGTCAGGTAGTATTCGCTTTGGGAATTGGCGCAGGTCAGATTGTCCAGCTCTTTCAGAAGAGTGGGGCCATGGAATACGCAGATGCCAAGATTCAGTTCACGAATCAGCTTTTCCTGCTCGGTGCAGTCTCTGTCTTCCACGATTTTGACAAAACCGCCGTTTTCGTCTCTCACAATGCGGCCGTAGGGCAGATCCATATCGGAAATGCCTGCGAGGATCGTGCAAAGACAGTTGTTGTTTTCGTGATGCTCCAGCAGCTCCCGATAAACGGAACCGGGGATAAGTGGCATATCGCCGTAGCAAACAAGCACGCTGCCATCGAAACCCTCAAGGAACTCACGAGCGCACATAACGGCGTGACCGGTGCCCAGCTGAGGCTCCTGGAGGGCAAAGGGATAGCCTTCAAAGGCTTCTTCAACCTTTTCGTGCATATATCCTGTGACCAGCACGATGTTTTCTTTTGGCAAAAACTCCAGTTCGTCAAGCACCCAGCTCAGCAGGGGACGGCCTGCTGCAAGACGCATGACCTTGGGCAGATTAAACTTTTCGCTGTGAAGCCGGGTGCCTTTGCCTGCGGCAAGAACAACGGCCTTGATGTTGTTATTCATAAAAACCTCCAGTTTAGGGCCTAGGATCTAGGATTTAGGGTCTAGGGTACGGAAACAGGGGGGTAAATGCACTCCCTAATCCCTAAATACTAACCCCTATTGAATAAACGCCTGTGGCGTTTACTCAATAGGTATCCAAACTTCAAAATAACCTGTCAGCCTGTCGTTGTCAAGTACAGAAGTTATCAGGCTGCCTTGTGCGGGACCGGCAATTTTGTAGTTGTGAGCCTTGGCATAGTCCACCAGATAGTCCAGATGACGCGGAGAAAATGCACCTTTACCGGAGCTCGAAAAAACGGAGTACACGCTGTTGACCGACGGCATTTTCACCACCACGTCGCTTTCCTCCACGCCGAAATAGGCGGCATGATCCATATTCAGGGAAAACCCCCAGTAATACTCTTCGGGACTTCCGGGACCGGAAAGAGATTGAACGGGGATTTCAAAACATCGGTTGGAGAAAGGCATGTATTTAAGCCACTGCTGGGCAACTTCCTGGAGCTCCGGGCTGTTGTCGTAATAGAAATTGTGACGGTGGAGATACCGCAGAACCTCGGGACTCTGAGCCAGTGTGCACTTTCCAAGCCATCGGCCGATACGGTCGATACGTTCCCGATGTTCTTCCGAACGCTTCAGCAGCATCTGACTGTGGGCAATGGTGGCTTTCAGTTCATCTTCGGTTTTAAGGAAAAGCTGGGAGATATCGTTGGCGGTGTAGGAGCTTATCATCTCCGAAACCTGGTCGATGGCGTAGCCAAAGTTTTTGTACCAAAGGCAGTCCAGCAGAAAGTTGATATCCCAGGCGTCGTAATATCGATAGTCGTTGGTTTTATCCTTGCGTGGTTTGACAACGCCCTTTTTTTCATAATACCGCAGAAGGTCGGCAGATATGCCCAGTATACGGGATACGTCACCTATTTTATAACCCTTGTTGTCCATTGAATCGCCTCCTTAAACTGCCTGTTGAAACCCATTTTTGTTTATTATATAGTTAAAGTGGGATTTTCACAAGACATTTTCAAAAAAAGGCTTGACCTTGGAACTGTTCAAAGGTTTACAATCAAACTGTATAAACAAAAAACTAAAAATAGGAGGAAACCACCATGGCATACATGCCTCTCGACAAATCCAAATTCTATCTCGACGACTCCACCATGACCAAGATCTATGATCTGTCCAATCCCTGGGGCGTAGACACTCCCCTGTGGCCCTTCCCCGGCGCACGTCAGGACCTTCAGTTCCCCCGTGGCCAGTACCTGGGCCGTTTCCACAAGCGCACCATGACCTACACCGGCACCCTGCATGCAGGTACCCACATGGACGCTCCCAACCACGTTCTGCATGAAGAAGAAGTTGACCGTGAACGCAACGGCTACTCCCTGAACGAGATCCCCCTGAACCGCTGCATCGGCGAAGGCGTCATCATCGACATGCGCTATCTGAAGGACGAATTCGAAGCCAAGTGGAACGCTGCTGACGGCGATCCCGCAAGAATGGGCAACATCTGGCACGAAATCAAGCCCGCTGAAGTCGAAGCTGCTCTGGCAAAAGACGGCCTCGAAATCAAGCCCAACGACTGGGTAGTCATCAACACCGGTTTCCATCATTACTGGAGACAGAACAACGACAAGTACTACAACTACTATCCCGGCATGGGTCCCGAACTGGCCAAGTGGCTGATGTTCGAAAAGAAGATCAAGGGTATCTCCGGCACCTGGGGCGCAACCGACGCTCCTCTGTGGCATGATCCCCTGTCCGAGCAGATGCCCTGGCTCGACAAGGCATACCGCAAGGCTACCGGCCTCGATCCCACTGTCACCCATCCCGACTACGAGCCCTGCCATCGTCTGTTCATGCAGCACGGTGTCTGCACCGTCGAAAACGCCGGCGGCGATATCGACGAAGTTACCGGCAAGAGAATGGTCATTGCTGCCTTCCCCTTCCGCTGCGAAATGGCAGACGGCGGTTTCGTCCGTCTCGTCGCTTGGGAAAAGGGCACCTATTAATAGTTACGCATCTGCTCCCTTCGCAGCGTAAGGGCACCGCTGGTAATTGAATCTCTTGGGCGAAGTGAATTCGCCCTGCGATAATTGCCTTGCGGCAATTTGGTAACGGCGTCAACGCCTTGCCGCCTATGCCGCTGCGAAATGGCAGACGGCGGTTTCGTCCGTCTTGTTGCTTGGGAAAAGGGCACCTATTAATCTCCCTTGTCCTTACATATTGCGCACCAATAAACAGGTTGCGTAAATGAATTAATAATTAACAATTAATATGGGCGGTCAATGACCGTTGGCCGCCCATATTGCACTACCTTTGTAACAAGGAAATTATTAATTATTAACTTTTAATTATTAATTGGTTTAATCGAAGATTAAACTCGTGAGGTTTATCGAAAATGTCTTTTGAAATCAAAAAAATCGCAGTTCTGGGTGCCGGTACCATGGGTCCCGGTATCGCTCAGACTTTCGCAATGGGCGGCTGCGATATCGTTATGTGGACCCGCAGCGAAGCCACCCGTGAAAAGGCTTTGGCTTCCCTGAAGAAGAATCTTCAGGTTTTTGCTGAGGAAGATATGCTGGAAGGAAAGACCGCTGAGGAGATCCTTTCCCACATCAGCTTTGCTCCCACTGTAGCCGAGGCTGTTGAGGGTGCCGACATGGTCATGGAGACCATCGTTGAAAAGAAAGACGCAAAGGCAGAACTGTATGCTCAGCTGGCAGAACTGCTGCCCTCCAATGTTATTCTGGCTTCCAACACCTCCGCTCTCAACATCTTTGAATTTATGCCCGAAAAGCTCCTGCCTCAGGTAGTTATCGCTCACTGGTATTCTCCTCCTCAGCTCATTCCGCTGGTAGAGGTTGTCAAGAGCGAATCTGCTCCTCAGGAAATGGCCGACGCTGTTGTAGCTCTGCTTGAAAAGTGCGGCAAAACCGCTGTTCTGATGAACAAGTTTATCCAGGGTTATATCGTCAACCGTCTGCAGCAGTGCCTGAACCGTGAGGTTTTCTTCCTGCTGGACAACGGCTACTGCACCCCCGAGGATATCGACCGTGCTGCAAAAGCCAGCTTCATCCCCAGAGCTATGGTTCTTGGCCTGTGCAAGCGCGCCGACTTCGGCGGCCTTGATATGACTGCCAACAACTACCGCAACCACAGCTACACCATGCCTGAACACGGCGACGAAATGCCCCACGTTCTGGAAGAACATGTCGAAAAGGGCGAGCTTGGCATCAAGACCGGCAAGGGCTTCTACGATTACACCGGTATCGACATGGCCGAGCTCCTGGCCAAGCGTGACCATCAGCTGTTCGAGGCTTTCCGCCTTGAAAAGGAACTGATGGAAGATCCCGTTTAAGTATGACTGTTAATAAACGATCCATCGACATTATATGATCGGCTGATTTTTTGCCATGCTGCCCAAAATTCCCTTGAAATAAACCAATTATTCCTGCGGAAATTTTGCTTGCCTGACAAAAAATCATCTCGCCCATAAAACGCCTCAGAATTGTTTATAAACAGTCTTGGGTTTGATGCACTGATGCCGGAGAACCCTTTAATCTTCAACATAAAACCTTTAACCTATTATCAGGAGGAACAACTTTGGAAAAGGTATATACAAACCTTACTACCGGCGGTCCTATTTCCGTTTACGTTGAAGACGGAAAGATCACCCGTATCCGTCCTCTCCAGGTTCCTGAAGAGGATTATCCCAAGGCATGGACCGTCACCGATAAAAACGGCAAAACCTATTCGCCTCCCAAAGCCATGCGTGTTGCCCAGAACATTCTGGCAGAACGCAACAGACTTTATTCCGAAGACCGTATCATGTACCCCATGAAGCGTGTCGACTGGGATCCCAACGGCGAACGCAATCCTCAGAACCGCGGCAAGAGCGGCTATGAGAGAATTTCCTGGGACGAAGCAGCCACCATTCTCGCCAACGAGATCAAGCGCGTTGCTCCCATGGACGAAAACGGCAAGATCGATGGCCACGCCATCACCGCCATCACCGGCTCCCACCACAACTGGGGCATCGTCGGCTACAAGATGGCTCCCTTCGGCCGTTTCTTTGGCATGCTCAACTACACTCCCATCCTCGACAACCCCGACTCCTGGGAAGGCTGGATGTGGGGCGCTCCCCATATGTGGGGCTTCTACTGGCGTCTTGGCCAGCCCGAGCAGTTCGATCTGCTGCAGGACGCTCTGGCCAACACCGACATGATCGTCTTCTGGTCCAACGACCCCGACTCCACCCACGGCATTTATTCCGGTCAGGAATCCAACATCTGGCGTGTATGGATGAAGGAAATGGGCATGAAGTGCGTCTTTATCGACCCCTTCTACAACTACACCAACGCCGTTATGGACGGCACCTGGTTCGCTCCCCGTCCCGGCACCGATACTGCTCTGGCAGCTGCTATCGCTTACACCTGGTTCGAGGACGATACATACGACCACGACTTCGTGGAAAACAAGACCATCGGCATCGATGAGTTCAAGGCTTACATCATGGGCGAAGAGGACGGCGTTCCCAAGACCTGTGAATGGGCAGCCGAAAAGACCGGTATCCCCGCAAGACGTATCCGCGCTCTGGCCAAGGAATGGGCTTCCAAGCGCGTAGCTCTGGCCGGTGGTGTTCGCGGCGGCGAAGGCTCTGCCTGCCGTACCGCTTACGGTACCGAAGAAGCCAGAATGCTTATCGCTCTGTGCGCAATGCAGGGCTTTGGCAAACCCGGCGTCTCCATCTGGGGCACCACCATGGGAGCACCCGCTGACTACACCTGGTTCCCCGGCTATGCCGAACCCGAAAGCCAGATGGGTAAGTCCTCTGTTGCTCAGCATAAGCTGGCTCTCAACGTCACCAACAAGCAGCGTCTGTACCGCCTGACCTATCCCGAAGACATCATGAACGGACAGGGCTCCTTCATCAGCGACGGTTTCTGCGGCCAGAGCATCGAGCAGCAGTTTAACACCCATGAATACCCCATCGAGGGTAAAGTCAAGATGCTGTGGCGTTACGGCGGCTCCTTCATGGGCACCATGACCGAGACCAACCGCTATGTCCAGCTGTATCAGCATGCCGGCGAAAACGCTCTGGACTGCGTCGTCAACCAGGACTGCTGGTTCAGCGGCGAAACCAAGTATGCAGACATCATTCTGCCCGCCTGCACCAACCTGGAACGTAATGACCTTGGTGAATGGTCTGTCGGCGGCGGCTACACCACCCATGCCCATATCGGCAACAACTGGCGTGTCATCGTCCGTGAGCAGAAGTGCGTAGAGCCTGTTGGCGAATCCAAGTCCGACTATGAGATCTTCACTCTGGTAGCCGAAAAGCTGGGTCTCGGCGAGCTTTACACCGAAGGCAAGACCGAAGACGACTGGGCAGAAGCTTACTGGAACCTTTCCGAACTGAAGAATCAGTGCTCTTGGGAAGAGTTCAACAAGAAAGGCTACTTCATCGTTCCCGTACCTGAGGATTACGAGCCCCATCCCGCTTTCCGCTGGTATTACGAAGGCCGTGCCTGCGACACCGAGGACTACCTCAATCCCAAGCGCGGTACCGACAAGGCTCACGAACTGGGCACCCTGTCCGGCAAGATCGAGTTTGCTTCCGAAAGCCTGAAGAAGTACACTCCCGACGACGAAGAACGTCCTCCCGTACCTCATTACATCCCCTCCTGGGAAGGTCACGAGACCACCGAGGTTTACGAAAAGTATCCTCTGCAGATAATCTCTCCCCATCCCCGTTTCAGCTTCCACACCCATTACGACAAGCACGCCAGCTGGCTGGATGAAATTCCTGTCCACCGCGTCGTGAAGGACGGCTACGCATGGTGGCCTGCCCGCATCAACCCCGTGGATGCAGAAGCTCGCGGAATCAAGAACGGAGACCTTATCGAACTTTACAATGACCGCGGCTCCGTCGTATGTATCGCCGACGTTACCTATCGTGTACCCGTAGGCGTAATGCACAGCTACGGCTGCTCCGCCAAGTATGACCCCGTAGTACCCGAACCCGGTGCTACCGACAGAGGCGGCTGCGTCAATATCCTGACCAACAAGCGTTTCCTCTCCAAGAACGCTCCGGGTATGGCGCCCAATTCCTGTCTGATAGAATGCAGAAAGTGGGGTAACAACTAATGGCTAGATATGGATTTGTAATGGACGTAGAACGCTGCAACGGCTGTTTTGCCTGCTTCCTCGCCTGCAAAGACGAACACACCGGCAACGACCACGGCATCTACGCCAAGGCCACCCGTGAGGGCGAAAACCTCATGAAGGTCAACGAAATTGAATACGGTTCCGGCAGCAAGGTAAAGGTGGACTATGTTCCCGTAATGTGCCAGCACTGCGAAGAACCCGAATGTATGAGACGTTATCCTGATCAGGTTTACAAGAGACCCGACGGCATCGTCCTCATCGATCAGGAAAAGGCAAAGGGCAACCGCGACCTGATGGCTGCATGTCCCTACGGTGCCATTTCCTGGAACGAAGCCAATGACGTCCCCCAGAAGTGCACCATGTGTGCCCATATGCTGGACGCCGGCGAAAAGGTCACCCGCTGCTCCGAATGTTGCCCCAACCAGGCTCTCATTTTCGGCGACATGGACGACCCCAACAGCGAAATTTCTCAGTTTATCCGTGAACATGAAGGCGAACTGGAAACCTATCAGCCCCAGTTCGGCACCAAGCCCGGCATGACCTATATGCGTCTGCCCAAGCCCTTCATCTGCGGTGAAGTCGTCGGTCCCGACGGCGAATGCGTCAAGGGTGCAAAGGTCACCCTGACCTGCAAGGAATGCGGCGACGTAAAGGTTGCCGAAACCGACTTCCTTGGCGACTTTGAATTCCGTTTCCTGCCCAGCAACAAGCCCTTTGCCGTTAAGGTAGAGGCCGCCGGCTGCAAGGTCAAGGAACTTGAATGCCGCACCCGCGCCAGCGTAAACCTGGGTGAGATCTGTCTCGAACAGGCCTAAGCTGTAACTTAACTAGCTTCGTTTCGGCGAAACGGCAGGAGATCCTTTCTCTATGTCCATAAGATTTGCAGTGATTTGGTTTCCTTTCCGTTTCCTGCCGTTTCGCCGAAACATCAAATTACAAATTACGAGGAGTAACAACAATGCAGACACACGACGTAGTCATTATCGACGGCTGCCGTACCGCCGTAGGCTCCATGGGCGGCACTCTGCGGCCACTCAGCGCCTGCGATCTGGCAGAAGTCGTTATCAAGGGTCTGATCGAACGCAACGACCTCGATCCCTCTCTGGTTGACGAAGTTCTTCTGGGTCAGTGCCGCCAGACTTCCGATGAACCCAACATTGCCCGCGTAGCTGCTCTTGCTGCCGGCATTCCCGACACCGCTTCCGCCTGCACAGTTATGCGTCAGTGCGCTTCCGCTATGACCGCTGTTCAGAACGGTGCCATGGAAATCATGTGCGGTCTGTCCGACGTAGTTATCGCCGGCGGTACCGAATCCATGTCTAATGCGGTATTTTATCTCCGCAACGCCCGTTACGGCGTAGGCAACGGCAACACCGAGCTTATCGATGCCGTTACCGAAGGTCAGTTCCGCAGCCAGCCTGCAGAAATGTATGGCCGTTACAATATGGGCTCCACAGCTGAAAACATTGCAGAAACCTACGGCATTACCCGTAAGGAGCAGGACGATTTTGCTCTTCGCAGCCAGAAACTGGCTATCGAAGCTATTGACTCCGGTCGTTTTAAAGACGAGATCGTTCCCGTCACTGTACCTCAGGGCAAGAAGAAGCCCCCCATCGTATTCGACACCGATGAATTCGTCCGCCGTGACACCAACGAAGAAAAAATGGCTAAGCTGAAGCCTGTTTTCAACATTGTCAAGGACGAACAGGGAAGAATGTTCAACACTTCCGAACTCACCGGTTCCGTCACTGCCGGCAACTCTTCCGGTCGTAACGACGGCGCATCAGCCATGCTGCTGATGAGCGCAGAAAAGGCCGAAGAACTGGGCTACAAGCCCATGGCAAAGATCATCGGCATGGGCACCGCAGGCTGCGACCCCAGACTTATGGGTCTTGGTCCCGTTTACGCTGTACCCAAGGCTTTGAAGGACGCCGGTCTTACCATGGACGATATCCAGCTCATCGAGCTGAACGAGGCATTTGCCGCTCAGTCTCTTGGCTGCATCAAGCTGCTGGGCTGGGAAGACAAGATGGACATCATCAACGTCAACGGCGGCGCCGTTGCCATGGGTCATCCCGTAGGCTCCTCCGGCTGCCGTATCATTGTCACCCTTATGCATGAAATGAAAAAACGCGGCCTGAAATACGGTCTTGCCACCCTGTGCATCGCAGGCGGTATGGGCCAGGCTATTGTAATAGAGATGCTTTAATCGCTTTGCGATTAAAGCAGGGATCAGGTTTCAGGGATCAGTATTAATTGCCATTTCTGACCCCTGCACCCTGCTCCCTGAACCCTATTTTTTGACGAAAGGAAAAAAATCCATGGCTAAATCCAATAAACTTATCATTCAGTGCTGCCTCTGCGGTGCAGGTACTCGCCGTGAAGCAGCCCCCACCGTTCCCTACTATCCCGAAGAAATTGCAGAACAGGCTCTTGAAGTAATCAAAGCCGGTGCTTCCATCGTTCATATCCATGTCCGTAAGGACAAGACCCTTGAAGACGGTACTTTTGTTGAAGGCTACAAATCCATGGATCTGGAAATGTTCCAGAAGACCTGCGACCTTATCCGCAAGGGCATGGAAGAACAGGGTCTCGACGCTATCCTTAACCTGACCACTTCCGGCGGCGAATACGAGGACTACAAGCGTCTTCAGCATCTGGAAGCCTGCAAGCCCGAGATGTGCTCTTTCGACCCCAACACCCTGAACTGGTCCAACAGCTACATCTTTGAAAACAGCCCCCGCTTCCTGAACCTGCTGGCTCAGGAAGTCATTAAGGTCGGCGTAAAGCCCGAGTTCGAAATTTTCGACACCGGTCACATCGACTCCGCTATGTACTATGTCAATAAGCACGGCATCCCCGGCAATCCCCATATGCAGTTCATTATGGGCGTTGGCGGCTCCATGCCCGGTACCGCCGAAAACCTGGCATTCATGGTCGGCAAGCTGCCCGCAGGCACCACCTGGTCCGTTTCCGGTATCGGCAAATGCCACATGAACATGATGCTGGCAGGTCTGGCTCTGGGATGCGACGGTCTCCGCGTCGGTCTGGAAGACAACGTAGTTTACGGTTACGAAAACGGCAAGAAGATCCTTGCCACCAACCTGTCTCTTGTTCAGAGAGCTGTTGAACTTGGCAAGCTGGCCGGTCGTGAGATCGCCACTGCCGATGATGCAAGAGAAATTCTCGGCATTAAGAAGCCCGAATAATTCGAGATTCCGGCCAAACAGCCCCAATCTTGTTGGGGCTGTTTGGCATGAAAAAACAAAAACAGGGGATTTCAACCGAGTTCGTGCTGACAATTTGCCAACCCTGTCGGCTGAAAAAACCGGATCAGTAAAGATTTGGAGGAAAAATTGTTTTGAGCGCTCAAGTTATTATCATCATAGTCTACTTTGCCCTGACTGTCGGTATCGGTGTCTGGTCTTCCAAGAAAGCCACCAGTTCTGACTCTTTCCACGGTGCAGAAATGGGCATCGCCGCTATCGTCTGCGCTTCCGCAGGTGAATGGCTGGGCGGTACCGCCACCACCGGTGTTTCCGAATACGGCTTTGTTTACGGCCTGTCCGGCGCATGGTACACCATCGCCAATGGCATCGGCGTTATGTTCCTGGCACTTTGCTTTGCAAAGCTGTATCGCAGCATCGGTTCCGTTACCGTTCCCGGCATTATCGAAAAATATTTCGGTGTCAAGGCTCGTACCGTATCCAGCATTCTGCTGACCTTCGTTATGCTGGCTGTCGGACTTAGCCAGATGATTGCAGCCGGTAAGCTGGGTCAGAGCCTTATGGGTTTTGAGTTTACTCCCACCGTTATCGTTTTTGCTGTCATTTTCATCGTTTACACCCTTGCGGGTGGTATGAACGCTGTTGCGTCAACCAACAAAATGCACCTGTTCGTCATGTATGGCGGCGTTATCCTTGCCATTGTCCTGTCCATGGCTAAGCTGGGCGGCGTTGGTGAGTTCACTTCCGGTATTGCCGCTGTTGAAGCTGCCGAGGAAGGCAAGAACTACTTCAATATGTTCTCCATTGGTATGCCCAAGGTTTCTTCTTGGGTCATCGCTTCCCTGCTGGGTGCATGTACCGCTCAGGCCGGCGTCCAGCCCATTCTTGCAGCAAAGGATACCTTTACTGCAAAGAAGGCTTGCATCATCACTGCTTTTGTTGCTGCTCCCTTTGGTCTTGGCAGCGCCCTGCTGGGTATGATTGCAAAGGTTATGAGCCACAACGGTACTTTGCTGAATACCGCCGGTCAGGTCGTTACCGACGGCAAGCTGGCACTGCCCACTCTGATGATGAACCTGCATCCTATTGCAGGCGGCCTGGTTCTGGCTTCTATTCTGGCAGCTATCCTGTCCACTGTTTCTCCCATCATCCTGGCGGCAGGCACTATGCTTACCAAGGACCTTTATCAGCGCGTTCTGAAGCCCGATGCCACTGACAAGCAGGTTCTGTTTATGTCTCGTCTGACCACCGCTATTTCCGGTGTCATTTGCTGCGTTGGCGCTATCTTCCTTGTAAACTCCAGCCGCGTTCTGGACATTGTTTACTCCGCATATTCCCTGCGTGGTGCGCTGTTTGTAGTTGTCCTGCTGGGTATCTACTGGAAGGGTTCTTCCGAAAAGGGTGCTTGCTGGGCAATGGTGTTTACCGGTGTTGTAGCTGTTTTCTGGGTTGTTTATGACATGATCACCGGCAGCTATCCTCTTTTCAGCTGGTTTACCGAAACCTATGCAGCAGTTATCGTTGCTCTGATCTCCACCATCATCTTCAGCAAAGTGTTCCCCAAGAAGAATGCTGAGCTGAAAGCGTAAATAAAAAAGGCTGTGAAAATGCTTTACATTTTCACAGCCTTTTTGAATCTGTACAACAAAGACCCGGATGCATCGCATCCGGGTCTTTGTTATCTTAACCAAGTCGGTACTTGGGCTGTGCTTTGTAATGAGTGTGCAGCAGGTGATGTGCCTTTTCGCCGCCGTACTCACCAAGATAGGTTTCGTAGATTTCCTTAACGATGGGGCTTTCGTGGCTCTTGCGCAGAGGCATTGCTTCGTCCTGGTTGTACAGTGCGGCAGCACGGAGAGCCTTCAGATCGGTGAAACCCTGAACGTCAGAGGGCTGAATAGGCTGACCGCCGCCGTTGATACAGCCGCCGGGACAGCACATAACTTCGATGAAGTCATATTCCTTTTCGCCCGCTTTGACAGCGTCCAGAACCTTGGCAGCATTGGCTGTGCCGGAAACGACGCATACGCGGACGGTCTTGCCGGGCAGCTCGTAGCTGGCTTCCTTTACGCCTTCCATACCACGGACATCGGTGAAGTTGACATTGTCAAGCTCCTTGCCGGTAACGATCTCAACCACGGTACGCAGAGCGGCTTCCATAACGCCGCCGGAAGCGCCGAAGATAACGGCTGCGCCGGTGGATACGCCGAAAATGGGATCGAACTGTTCATCGGGCAGCAGGTCAAACATGATGCCTGCACGCTTGATCATATCGCCCAACTCACGGGTGGTCAGAGAGACGTCAATGTCGGGATAACCGGAAGCGGCCAGTTCTGGTCTCTGAGCCTCGTACTTTTTGGCAGTACAGGGCATGATGGAAACGACGAACATATCCTTGGGATCCAGACCCATCTTTTCTGCATAGTAAGTCTTCATCAGTGCGCCGTACATACCCTGAGGAGACTTGCAGGAGGAGATGTTGTCGAGGAATTCGGGATAGTACTGCTCAGCAAACCGGATCCAACCGGGGGAGCAGGAAGTGATAAGAGGCAGTTTTCCACCATTCTGCAGACGGTTGAGGAATTCGGTGCCTTCTTCCATGATGGTGATGTCGGCAGCTGCGTTAACATCGAACACACCATCAAAGCCCAGACGGCGCAGAGCAGCGACCATCTTGCCTTCGGTGTTGGTGCCGATGGGATAATCGAAACATTCGCCCAGCTGAGCACGAACAGAGGGAGCGGTGCCCACGACAACGTGCTTGGTGGGATCAGCCAGAGCTGCAAAGACCTTGTCGGTCTCGTCTTTTTCGCGCAGAGCACCGGTGGGACATGCCACGATACACTGACCGCAGGAAATACAGGCAACTTCGTCGAGATCACGTTCAAAGGCGCAGCCGATATGAGTATCAAATCCACGGCTGTTGGGGCCGATAACGCCTATGCCCTGACGCTGACATGCGGCAACGCAGCGGCGGCAGAGAACGCACTTGGAGTTGTCTCGAATGAGGTGGGCAGCGGAATCGTCGATATCGGGCTGCTTGTCGTTGGAGCCGAAACGAACCTTTTCGATGCCGAATTCCTGAGCCAGAGCCTGCAGTTCACAGTTCTGGTTACGGTGGCAGGTAAGACATTCCATACGATGGTTGGAAAGGATCAGTTCCAGAGTGGTCTTACGGGCTTTGCGAAGTTCGGGAGAGTCGGTGATGACTTCCATACCCTCGGAAACGGGGTAAACGCAGGAAGCAACGAAAGCCTTGGCACCCTTGACCTGAGCCATGCAGATACGGCATGCGCCGATCTCGTTCAGACCACGGAGATAGCAAAGAGAGGGGATCTTAACGCCTGCAGCACGGGCAGCTTCAATAACTGTGCTGTTGGCAGGAACCTCTACTTCAATATTGTTTATTTTCAGTTTTACAGTATCCATTTTCAGTCCCCCTTAACCCTTGGAAATTGCGCCGAACTTACATTTTTCAATGCAGGAACCGCACTTGATACACTTGGCGGGATCGATCTTGTGAGGCTGCTTGACGGAACCGGTGATGGCTCCTGCGGGGCAGACTCTTGCACAGGCGGTACAGCCTTTGCACTTGTCGGGATCGATAGAATAGCTTACCAGATTCTTACAAACACCTGCGGGGCAGCGTTTGTCTACAACGTGGGCGATATATTCGTCTTTAAAGAAACGGAGAGTGGAAAGAACGGGGTTGGGAGCAGTCTGACCAAGAGCGCAAAGAGCATTGTTCTTCAGGTGGTAGCACAGCTCTTCAAGCAGTTCCAGATCTTCCATGGTGCCGGTGCCGCCGGTGATCTTTTCCATTATTTCATACATTCTTCTGATGCCTATACGGCAGGGAGAGCATTTGCCGCAGCTTTCGTCCACGGTGAACTGCAGGAAGAACTTGGCTATGTCGACCATGCAGGTGTCTTCGTCAACGACTATCAGACCGCCGGAACCCATCATGGCGCCAATGGCAGTAAGGTTGTCGTAGTCGATTTCCGTGTCGATCAGGCTGGCAGGGATACATGCGCCGGAGGGACCACCCAACTGAGCGGCTTTGAACTTCTTGCCGTTGGGTACGCCGCCGCCGATCTCTTCGACGACTTCGCGGAGAGTGGTGCCCATGGGGATTTCAACAAGACCGGTGTTGTTGATCTTGCCGCCAAGAGCAAAGACCTTGGTGCCCTTGGATTTTTCGGTACCAAGCTTGGCATATTCTTCTGCGCCGTGGTTGATGATCCAGGTGATGGAAGCCAGAGTCTCAACGTTGTTGAGAATGGTAGGCTTGCCGAACAGACCCTTGACAGCGGGATAGGGAGGACGGTTTCTGGGCTCGCCTCTCTTGCCTTCGATGGAAACCATCAGAGCGGTCTCTTCGCCGCAGACGAATGCGCCGGAACCGAGACGGATCTCCAGATCAAAGTCGAATCCGCTGTCGAAAATGTTTTTGCCAAGCAGACCATATTCCTTGGCCTGCGCAATGGCGATTTTCAGACGCTCAACGGCGATGGGGTATTCCGCACGGACGTATATGTAGCCCTGGTGAGCACCGATAGCATAGCCGGCGATGGCCATAGCCTCGATAACGGCATGGGGGTCGCCTTCAAGAACGGAACGGTCCATAAATGCGCCGGGGTCGCCTTCGTCAGCGTTGCAGCAGACATACTTGACATCGTTTACGGAGTTGGCTGCAAACTGCCATTTCAGACCGGTGGAGAAGCCTGCACCACCGCGTCCGCGAAGACCGGAGGCCTTTATCTCATCGATGACCTGCTGAGGAGTCATTTCGGTGAGAACCTTGCCAAGAGCGGCATAACCGTCTACACCGATGTATTCATCGATATCTTCGGGGTTGATAACGCCGCAGTTTCGCAGAACGATGCGGTACTGCTTTTTGAAGAAGTCAGTCTCGTTAAGAGCCTGTGCTGCTGCCTCATCGGGATGGTCGTTGAACAGCAGACGCTTGACTATACGACCTTTAAGGATGTGCTCAGTGACGATCTCCTCAACGTCTTCCACAGTAACGTGGGTGTAGAACGCACCTTCGGGATAAACAACAACGATGGGGCCTTTTGCGCACAGACCGTGACAACCGGTTTTTACTATTTTAGCTTCTTTTTCCAGGCCGTTGGCCTTGAGACAGCGTTCAAATTCCTCGATGATAGCCAGGCTGTTCGAGGAACTGCAGCCGGTACCGGTACAGCATAGAATATGAGATCTTACAAGTTCCATGTTTTCCTCCTATTTCACTATTCAGCTGCGCCTATGGTGTAGGCGGTGACAGCCTGACCGTTGACAAGGTGTTCGGCTACGATGGAAGGGACCTTGTCGGGAGTCATTTTAACGTAAGTTACCTTTTCCTGACCGGGAACGTATACTTCAACGATAGGTTCCAGACGGCATACGCCGATACAACCGGTCTGGGTGACCTGAACGTTGCCGAGGTTGCGCTTTGCAACTTCGGAAACAAAGGCATTGAGAACAGGACGTGCGCCGGCAGCGATACCGCAGGTGGCCATACCGACGACAACACGAATGGAATCGCCGTCCTCTTTGCGGATATTTACCTTGGACTGCATTTTTTCCCGTATCGCCTTGAGTTCTTCAAGAGATTTCATATAAGTGTCCTCCTAATAAGGTTATAGGCTTTCCGACTCAGCCGGAGCAGCCAAAAGGGATTCGTTTTCCTCTATGTATTCCTGCATCCATTGCAGTATTTCAGGCTCGTTCAGTGGTATTCCACCCATGATCTCCCTTATCTGACGTGTATCGAAAAGGAATTCTTCGCTGTCACGTCTGCGGGTCAGAACAAACTCTGTGTCGGGAGAACCCTGGATCAGGGTGGTGACAGATCCTGCCAGATCTCCCAGCGGCGGAAGGTCAATGCTGTATCGGTCAAATCGGGCGGTAACGGTGGTGCCGATACCTACGGTGCTTTGAATATCAAAGCTGCCGCCTGTCATCTCGGCTGCCATTTTCAGCAGCGGTATACCCATACCGACCTTTCTGGTGGTGCGGGTAGTGGTGAAAGGGTCGGTCACCTGAGCCAGAAACTCCGGATCCATACCGCAGCCGTCGTCGCTGATAACGATGTCAAGCTGCCTGCCTGTTTCCAGAACGTCTATGGAGATAAGCCGGGCACCGGCAGAAACGGAGTTTTTTGCAATGTCCAGAATGTTTAGGGAAAGTTCTTTCATTTACATATATTTGTCGAGGATCTCGTCGACCATATCCGGAGTCATACGACCGTAAACGTCGTCACCGACCATCATAACCGGGGCAAGACCGCAGGCACCGACACAACGGATGGAGTCAACAGAAAAGCGACCGTCGGCAGATACGGAACCGGAAGTACAACCAAGCTTTTCCTCAATTTTCTTGAGAACCTTGTCTGAACCCTTGACGTAGCAGGCGGTACCAAGACATACACTGACGTTGTACAGACCCTTGGGGCTGAGGTTGAACAGGGAGTAGAAGGTGGCGATGCCGTATACTTCTTCAAGCGGGATACCCAAGCCGTCAGCAATCATGATCTGGACTTCTTCGGGAAGATAACCGAAAATATCCTGAGCCTGCTGCATAACAGCCATGGTTCCGCCCTGAACATCCTTGTAGTCCGCAATTATCTCTTTGAGCCGGGCTTCTTTATCAGCATCCGGAACATAAGCAATTTTGGTGGTAAGGTTTGGCATAGATATTGTCCCCCTTTTAGTTATATTTGAAAGTATGGCTGCACTAATAGAAAAATGCAACATTTCTGTCAACTATTCTACCAGTTTATATTGTACAACAATAATCTCCAAAAGTGAATAGGTTGAAAAAGTTTATTTTTTAACGAATTCCAAGGTTCAGCAAGCAAAAAACAGTACAAGAAAATGGGGAAAATCGTTGAAATTTTCGTGCGCAAAACAAGTATGAGGTGGATTTTACGCTAAGAAAATGAAAAAATTTTGAACATTGTTTGAAAGTTAACGAAGATGAACTTGCAAAAAAGGATAAAAATTGCAGGTCAAAAGCAAAATGGAGCCTGCTGCAAAAAGGGAGTACAGAAATATTACGTTGCCAAAATACCAATATATGTTATAATGAAATCGTATTTTGAAAAGAAAAGAGGAAAAGAAAATGATAGGAACTTATATCATCACCAGCCCTGAAAGAAAGATGCCTGTTCCCGGCGGCGCACCCGCCGGTGGCCCTCCTGCCGGTGGCCCCCCTGCCGGTGGTCCTCCCGCCGGTGGTCCTCCCGCCGGTGGCCCTCCTGCCGGTGGTCCTCCTGCCGGTGGTCCCCCCGCCGGTGGCGCGCCCGGAGGCGGTATGCCCACCAAACTGTCCAACGAGAATAAACTGGTTTGGGACGGCGAAAAGGCTGTTTGGACCAATGAGATGGGAGAGGACGTTGTACTCGACAAGTTTGAGGCTCTGGACGGCGAACTGAAGTTTGTTGCCATGGCCGGCCCTGCACCTATTGAATGGAGCATCAAAAAAGATGGCGAGGGATATACCGCCGTTTCCCACAGAGGTGCCGACATCCATGGCAATCCTCCCGTAGACACTGTCTGCAAGGTTGAAAAGAAATAAATGAAAACCAATGAGGCACGAAAGTGCCTCATTGGTTTTCATTATGGTATGATTGATCCGATGTAAAAGATAAAACGTCAAACAAAGTATTAATTGATTTGCAATATACTGTTTTGATTCTACTCCGCCTTGGGATCCAGTGCTTCTCTGATAAACAGACTTTTCCTTTCGCCGGGTTCAAAAGGAGGATAGATATTGCTGAAATGATCCTCAAAAGCTTTGCCCAGTCCTGTGAAATACTTTACGGCGAACCGATACAAAATCCGTGCGTTCTCGCTTAGTATCCTGTCTTTGCGTTTTGCAACGGAGATAAAACGACTGACATCAACGTCTGTTATCCTCAGAGCGGATACGGCTGACCGGTCACCGTCCCGCAGCATTTTTGTATAAACAACATTGGCGGGAACAAGGCTTATGCCTCGGTTTTGTTCCAGGGCTTCGGTTATAACACCGGTTTCGTTGCTGCACAGAGTGACCCTTGGTTCAAAGCCTGCCAGCAGACAGTTGTCGGTAACGATCTTCAGGTCAAAACTGGCCTCATTTACAAGGAATCTTTCGTGTTTCAGTTCTGCCAGAGTTATGGTTTTCCTGCTTGCCAGCCAATGCTTTTTGCTGACAACAAGAAAAACCTCTTCGTCCATCAGCTTTACCTGTTCAAGGTCGCTGTGATCCAGGGGGATGGGTGTAAGGCCAAAGTCCAACGTACCGTCAAGCAGCTTCAGTTTCAGGTCATCGGGCTGGTAAAAATATTGTGCAATGCGGATATCCTCGTGCTGGTGGCTGTCGAGAAACTTCAAAATAAGGTCGTTCAGCAGTTCGCTTACAGGTGCGGCAATAACAACGCTTTCGTTGCTGCTTCGCAGATACTCATCTATGACCCGCTGACCGTCGTCAAGACATTCAAAGGCCTTTGCCACATGGTTGTAGTATTCTTTGCCGATCTCTGTCAGGCTTATTCGCCCACGTTTACGCTGAAAAAGCGCAGTGCCCAGAGAATTCTCCAGTCGTGACATGGCTTTGCTCAGTGCAGGTTGGGAAACATGCAGCTGTGCTGCTGCCCTGGACATGTTTTCGGTTTCGGCTATGGTTTTGAAGTAATACAGATATGAAAGCTCCATGGGTTCATCTCCGAATTGGCGAGTTATTACCTGGAATTATAACTTGTTTGGATACAAAATGCAATATCCCGGCAGTTAGTGAAAGGAAAGTGTCTTTTTTGATACTATACCCTATCGAAACATATTCTGTTTACAGCGTTACATTTCCCCATAAGACCCCGTCTTTTGCTTCGGTAATGGCAACGGGGATGGTCTGGCCGTGCAGATCAAGGTCAGAAAACACACGAACCTCACAGTAGTTGGGTGCATGGCCACGGAAAACGCCGTCTTCACTGCGTTCAAACAGCACGTTCAAGACCTGCCCAATACAGGAATCAAGATAGGCCGCTTTCATTTCTGCTGCCAGCTTGCCTGCCCGGGAAGCACGTTCTTCCTTAACAGACTTTTGCACCTGATCCGGCATAGATGCGGCAGGAGTACCGTCCCTGCGGGAGTAGGGGAAAATGTGCATGGACGCAAAGGCGCATTTTTCGATAAATGCCATGGTTTTGGAAAACTCTTCTTCGGTTTCGCCGGGAAATCCGGTGATCATATCGGTGGTAATGGCACAGCCCGGGAAAAACTCACGGAGGAGTTCAACGGCTTCGTAGTATCTTGTAGTATCGTATTTTCTGCGCATTCTGGAAAGAGTCTCGTCACAGCCGCTTTGCAGCGCAGGGTGAAACTGGGGACACAGGTTTTCGAATCTGGATATCCGCTCACAGAACTCCCGGGTAATGGTTCGCGGCTCAAGTGAGCCAAGACGTATGCGCATATCACCGGCAACGGGACAGATCGCCTCTATCAAATCGGCAAGGGTGGTGCCGTCTTTAAAATCCACACCGTAGGAGGATATTTCAATTCCTGTAACAACGAGCTCTTTATAACCTTCGTCACGCAGACGGGCAGTTTCAGCCACGGCGGTTGCAACAGGCAAAGAGCGCACGGGACCTCTTGCGTAGGGAATAATGCAGTAGGAGCAGAAGTTCACGCAGCCGTCCTGAACCTTGAGCATGGCACGGGTCCTGCCGCTGAGACTTCCTGCGGGGAGAAATTCAAACTGACGGCGGCTCATGGAATTATCCACCTGCATCAGAGGAGAGTTTCTGTTTGCTGCAGCCTGTTCCAGCAGGGAAACGAAATCCTTACGCTGACCGGTACCTGCCACCAGATCGACCCCCAGGGCCTTAACAGCTTCCGGGTCGGTTTGTGCGTAGCAGCCGCAAACGGCCACTACGGCTCCCGTTTTTTGGGCACGGCGTATTGCCTGGCGGGATTTTTTGTCGCTCACGGCAGTAACGGTGCATGTGTTTATAACATAGGCATCGGCAGCACTGTCGAAATCAGTCAGCAGGTGACCTCTAGCCACCAGCTCAGACTCCAATGCCTGAGTTTCGTATTGATTTACCTTGCAGCCAAGGGTATACAGAGCAACTTTCATATTGTAATTATCCTTTCGTGAGGATATAATATCATCAATTAATCATTATATCACAAGGAGTGACATTAATGAAAGAGTTTCGGGTATTATTGACATCAATAAACCATGTAAAGGATTTTGTAACAGCAGCGTCCATGTGCAGCTGCGATATAGATGTTACTTCCGGGCGATACACCATAGATGCCAAAAGTATTATGGGGCTGTTCAGCCTGGATCTTTCAAAGCCCATCACCATTCATGTACTGGGGACGGAGCAGGAGGCGGCAGAGTTTTATAACGCAGTAAAGAGCGTAGTTTGTGAATAAAGGAACCGTTATGACAGAGAAAGAAAGAATGTACAGCTCCATCGTGGAGTACAATAAAGTGCTGATGGAGGGAACCGAAGACCTTTTCAGAGGCAGGTTGGATTCCCATTTTATAGACTGTGACCCGGAAAAACGGATCCTGACGCTGGCTTACGATATGACGTCCTGGGCATCAAACTACCGTGGGGTCACTCATGGCGGTATGATAGCTTCGACGTTCGATCAGTGCATGGGCATATTGGCATACTGGTGTGCCGGCGAGATGGTGTGCCAGACAGTCAATATGATGATAACATATCTTAAACCGGTACCGCTGGACTGCAGACTGGTTATTGAATCCACCTGCTCATCGTCCGGCAAAACCCTTGGGAACTTTACCGCCAAAGCATGGGTAGAGGGGGCGGAAGATGTTATCGTTGCAACTGCAACATCAACCTTCTACGCCCGCAGATGATAAAATAGAATCAACCGGAGGTTCGGCAGCCTCCGGTTGATTCTATCAAATTAAGAGAAGGAGAAATGATTGAATTATCCTGTGACTATATAATAGCACAGGGCAATGATTTTTGTTAAACGAACAATAAACAATATTTGAACGATTTGTAAATACCTCAGCAAACCTTCGACACCTTTTGCTCTTGAAAAAAAAGGAAGGGTATAGTATAATGCATTGACGTAAGGTGATAGGTGTATCGAGTATTGCAGATATCATCGGAAGGACAAAGGCCTCGCAGAGTTCGCACCCGCAGGTGCGAATAAGTTCGGATTATTTTTTCGGCGGCGTGTACGTCGAAAAAATCACTTTACGGACCGCAAACGTGCGAGCCGTAAGGCGAGTGCGCTGCAGCGGGCCGCAGTCCTTTCGTCTTCAAAGTCGCAGACTTTGAAGACGGTTACTATCCGGGTGTGGCGCAGTTGGTAGCGCGGGTGCTTTGGGAGCATCAGGCCGCTGGTTCGAACCCAGTCACTCGGACCAACGCCCCCAAGAGCGGTTGCTCTTGGGGGCGTTTTTATTAAATCAAGATGTAGAAATACTCCTGGTGAAGTGATATCATAATTTTATAGAGACGGAAGAAATCCCTTTTGGCAAATGGCAATTAGTGATTTTTAACTTTAGGAAGCACTGCATAATGAATTCTTTGCAGACAAAATTGAGGTGAAAAATAATGGCGGAAGACAACAGGAAAAAGAAACAGCATTATGTGCCTCAATGTTATTTAGAAGCATGGGCTATCCCTGGCACACACCAACTACATGTTTATGATAAAAAGCTAAAAAAGCAGCGCATTAATAATATCTTAGATGTCGCAGAAGAAAATTATTTTTACGACATAGACTTAACTGGTATTTTAACAAAAGAAGAGCTGGGAAAATACGGACTGCCCGATTGTGATCCAGCCAACGTAGATAAAGAGCAATATATTGAGAATTATTTTTCTCGTCATATAGAAGGCGATTACAAAAAACACCTTTCCCACATTATTGGAAGAATACGAGAAATGACTTTGTGGGAGCTTAAGAATTGTTTTTTTATTTCAGAACAGCAAAAAGCCGATTTCTCATACCATCTGGCATTACAACATATCAGAGTCAAAGCTGTGCGCAACTCGATGATTGATTCTGGCGATTGCTTGGAGCAAGCACTAACTGATATGGGAGCCTCTCCAGAATTAATCAAGAAATACACTGTTCCCAAAACTCAACTGCCGTACATTCACGGAAAAATGATTACCAGTCGTGATGAAATAGATAAGATAGCGCAAAGTTATTTTTCTTTAGCATGGATCTTACAAATTAATCGCACTGAGCAGCCTTTTTTTACATCCGACAGCCCGATTACAAACCAGCCACACATCCATCATCCTTTTATGTCCATGTCTGGTCTTTTATCAAAAGGCATTGAAGTAGATTTCCCGGTGGCACCAGATATAATTTTGACTATGTTTGACGGAGAATACCATAGAGCGATACAAAAATATGACCGCAGGATTATAGAGCTGGAAGATATTGATGATATCACCGACTACAATTCAAGGTGCATTATCCACAGTGAACGATGTGTTTTTTCTAATAACGGTAATTTTACCCTTGTTCAAGATTTGCTAAAAAAAGATCCCCAAATTCTTGATTTGCCCCATATGATTGCCAATGAGATAAAGCAGTTGTAATACTGTCAAATTTCAATTTATCGAACAGTTGTGATCCGTGAACAAACTTCCCTCCGTCATTTTGACGGAGGGAAGTTCTTTATATCCCCAATCAGTCCAAAAGGTAATTGGGAGTGTAATTGTCCACAGTTGACGAATGCTCACAGATATGCTATAATGCATGTAATAAATCACTTGCCCGCTGTTCATTTCGAACAGCGGGCAGTATCAATTTTTGACCACTTTTTTGACCACAATAAGTAAAAGAACTATTGTACTGGCTAGGATTGACCACTTTTATCGCAACAACATCTTGTGAGCATAAGAATTATTATATACAATATATACTATATCTTGTGGTTTTGCTGTCTTTGGGAGCATCAGGCCGCTGGTTCGAACCCAGTCACTCGGACCAAGTCGTCGCGGACTGCGTATCGCTCGCGACGACTTTTTTGCAAAAAGTCATCTCTCATTCACTCCGTCGCTCCTCCTTTCCAAATCGAACCCACTGCGTTGGGCTTCGATTTGGTATTACATCGCATGGAGATTAAGGTGTTTGCGCACGAACCAGTGTCGCGGACTGCGTATCGTTCGCGACGACTTTTTTGCAAAAAGTCATCTCCAACTATTCAATAATCCCCTCTGAAAGTGTTTCTTTCAGAGGGGATTATTTGTTATCTGCACAAACTGCGGAAAAAATTGCAGGTGTCGTCGTTGCAGCGTTTGGCTTCTGGCAAACGGATATTCACATGGAACACATGCCCAAGCCCGGTTTGAGCATCGCCGTAAAAACGGTAAACATGGGGCACACTATGCTTTTGCAAAGCCGCAGCAAGCTTCAGGGCTTCTTCCTGCAGAAAATCCCCGGTACAGGTCATAAAGAACACAGGCGGGAAGCGTTCGTTGATGACGGATAAAACGTCCAGCATGGCCTGTTCGTCTTCCGTACCGCCGTTGGGCATAAACTCTGCCAACAGCGGATCGTTCTGCTTGTCGCCCTTTTTCATGGAGTAGGTTCCGCAGGTCAGCCCAATGGCCTTGGGAACGAAGTTCTCAGGCGGGATAAAATCGTATTTTGCCGCATACTCTGCATTGGTGCACACGGCAGTGTAAAGACCCAGCATATTTGCACCGGCAGAATCACCCACGGCAAAGATACTGCCGGTATCGAACCCATATTCTTCGGCGTTGTTCAGCACCCAGTGAAAAACCGTGTTTGTGTCCTCCATTGGAGCAGGGAAAAGATGCTCCGGTGCAAGCCGATATGTGTAATTCACCACGGCAAATCCACGTTGAGCCAGATCCATGCAATAATACTGATACCGTTCCTTGTCGCCATAGACCCAGCCGCCGCCATGAACACTTACAATTACCGGCAGCTTGCCGACGGCAGCTTTTGGACGGTATACGTCCAGACTTTGCCACCGGGGGTCGGTGCCGTAAACTATATCGTCGTATCGGATTATGTCGTCAGGCGTGGTAAGACCTGCGTCACGGCGGTCATCACCTTCGGAAAACATCCGTCGGATAGTGGTGGTGAATTCAGACATATATAGCTTCCTTTCATTAATAAACCATATATAGATGGTATCTCAGTTTGTGCCAAAAATCAACATAAACACAGCGGTAGTTTTCCAACCATATGATGATACGCCGTTTTTTGCACATACTACAATCGGTGATTGATTTATGGCTTCTTTATGGCAGGACACGGCAAGGCTGCGGGTCTTTTCTCCTTTCAGCGGTGATACCAAAACCGATGTGCTTATAATCGGAGGAGGAATCACCGGTATTCTGTGCGCTCATATGCTGCAAAATGCGGGAGTCGACTGTATGCTGGTGGAGGCAAAACGTATCTGCAGCGGTATAACAGCCAATACCACGGCAAAAATAACCTCACAGCACGGGCTTTTTTGCCGCAAACTGGTCAACAGATTTGGCAGGGAAAAGACGCAGATGTATCTGGACGCAAATGATGCTGCCCTGGAAAAGTACGCTCAGCTTTGCCAAAGCATAGACTGTGATTTTGAACGGCAGGATAATTTTGTGTACAGCCTTAACGACCCCAACGTGCTGGAAAAGGAACTGGATGCACTGAGCAGCATTGGTCATTCCGGGACGTATCAAAAGCAGCTGCCGCTGCCTTTTGAAACAGCAGGGGCAGTAAAGTTTGAGCATCAGGCACAGTTCCATCCGCTGAAATTCTTATCGGCTCTGTCAAGTGGGCTTGGGATCTACGAGAATACCGGGGTGCGGGAGCTTGTGGGTATGACTGCTGTTACGGATTATGGCAGGATAAAGGCGGATAAAATCATCGTTGCTACCCACTTTCCTTTTCTCAACAAACACGGTGCCTATTTTCTGAAGCTGTATCAGCAGCGCAGCTATGTGCTGGCACTGGAAAATGCTGAGCATGTGGACGGTATGTATGTAGATGGGTCCGGGAACGGTATGAGTTTCAGAAATCACGGCAGCAGACTGCTGCTTGGCGGCGGAGGTCACCGCACCGGGAAAAAAGGCAGCGGTTGGGATATGCTTGAAGAATTTGCCCGGGAAGTTTACCCTCAATCAAAGGAAGTGTACCGCTGGGCAGCACAGGACTGCATGAGCCTTGACGATGTGCCGTACATCGGGCAATACAGCAAAAGCACGCCGGGGCTGTATGTCGCAGCGGGATACAACAAATGGGGAATGACGTCCTCCATGGCAGCCGCCATGATACTGGCAGACATGGTGCAGGGCAAAGAAACACCGTATGCAGATGTGTTTTCTCCGTCACGAAGCATTTTGCGCACGCAGCTTTTTGTCAACGGAGGGGAATCTGCCGTAAATCTTTTAACGCCGTCAAAAAAACGCTGCCCACATCTGGGCTGCGCTCTTAAATGGAACCCCCACGAGCATTCCTGGGACTGCCCGTGCCATGGCTCCCGGTTTACCGAAACAGGTAAGCTTATAGACAACCCTGCCACCGGGGACATGGAATAAAAGAACAGACAAAGCCGTCTCCGCTGATAACGGGACGGCTTTTCAGCTTTTTTGGCATTGATATAAAAGGGAGAAAAGTATATAATAAAAAATTAGTCGAATATTGCTTTGCGTTTATTCAAGGAGTTATTGTATGGAATATTTCTGGTATGTGCTTGCTGCCCTTGGAGCGGGTGTTGGCACCGGGCTTGCGGGACTGTCGGCCGCAACGGTGATGGTTCCTATGCTGCTGGTGCTTTGTCCGTCCTTTTCCGGTGATACCGGAGCGTATCAGGCAACAGCCGTTGCTCTCGCTTCGGACATTCTGGGGTCGGCGGTCACCACGACCATATACATACGCCATAAAAACATTGATTTGAAACATGGCTGGATAATGCTTGTTTGCATTGTGTCTATGTGTATTTTGGGCAGTGCCGCTGCCTGGAAGGCGGGCAACGTGGTGCTGGGAGCGTTTTCGCTGTTTTTAACCTTTTTCATCGGTATCAGGTTTCTTGTCAAACCTGATACCCAGCGGGATCAAACTATGGGCGACAACGACAAACTGGGAGTAAAACAGATAATCGTTTCTCTGTTTTTTGGGCTTACCATCGGATTTGGCACAGGCTTTTTCGGTTCCGGCGGCGGTATGATGATGCTGGTGGTGTTTACTGCGTTTTTGAGCATGGACATGAAAAAGGCGGTAGGAACAAGCACACTGATAATGACCTTTACCGCCATTATAGCATCGGTGAGCCATATTGTCATAGAGCCTGCCATAGTGCTGCAGCGGTATGATGCCCTTTTGGTGTGTATTCCCGTTGCCACCTTTGGGTCTGTTGTGTCTGCCCGGTTTGCAAACAAAGTAAACACAAAAACCGTTGGCCTTGTCACCGGTGCTGTTCTGACGGTGCTGGGAGCTGCCATGCTGATGATCTATTACTGGAACATAGTTTCAAAGGTGCCCTTTGTATCCGAAACACTGATTTGCCTCGGCAAATACTGCGTCTATATCGCTGCTGCCGTGACCGTGCTGCTGGCAATACGGTTTGGGCTGAAGCCGCCGAGGGAACTGTTCCGCAAACTGCTTCATCTGGTAGCGTTTGCATCGTCCGTTGTGCTGGCTGTGACGGCTGAACACTGGGTGGCTGCTTCTGCTGCTTCGTTGGTGTTTGCTGTTGTTATATATCCCGCAATTGCAATATTTGAAAAATACAGCTGGTTTGCCGACCTGCTTGTGCAGCGCAAAGCAGGAGAGATAAAAAAGAGCCTGGTTCTGCTGTTCGCCATGATGGCGGTGCTCATTGCCTTTGGCTGGGGAGTATTGGGGCAGCGATGGCTCGCAGTAACTGCCATACTTATGTGGGGTACGGGCGATGCTGCGGCAGCCCTTTGCGGCAAAAAGTTTGGGAAGCACCATGTTGCGATCAAGGGAGCAGATCCCAAAAAGACCTGGGAAGGCAGCATAGCCATGGCAGCGGCATCCTTTGTGATAGGCATGTTATGCCTGCTGCTGACCTGCGATCTGGCATGGTACAGGATATTTGCAGCGGCACTGATAACGGCAGTTGCCGGAGCATTTACGGAACTTCTCAGCCACGGCGGCAACGACACAGTCACCGTTCCTTCGGTGAATATACTGATCCTTGCTCCGCTGATTTTGTTATAGAAAGGAAATTCGGACATGAATAAGCATACAGTCCTGGTTCTGGACCTTGGAGGTAAGTACAAAGAGCTTCTGGCAAAAAGGGTGCGTCAGTGCGGCGTGTATTCCCGTATCGTTTCCGGTTCCGTACCGGTGGAAAGAATCAGAGAGTTTGCACCTGCCGGCATCATCATAACTGCCGGAGAAGAGGCTGCTGAATGCGATCCGGAGCTGTTCTCGCTGGGCATTCCGGTTCTTGGTATAGACAAGGGTGCCAATGCCATGGTGCTGGCTTTGGGCGGTGAGGTGGTTTCCTGTGAACGTCCCGAAGAGCCTAAGGTAAGCATGCGATGCAGCCCATACAGTCCCCTGTTTGAGGGATTGGATATCCTGCAGACTGCATATTTTGTCAACGATACCCGCATCAGCAGGATGCCGGAAGGCTTTGATTTCATAACCGTAACAGATGACCTGCCCATGGCGGGTGTGGCAGACGAAAAGAGAAAACTTTATGGGCTTCAGTTCCATCCGGAAAAGATGGAAACTCCCGGCGGTGCTGCTATGATAAAAAACTTCCTGCTGAACATCTGCTGTGCGGAAAAAGAGCATACGCTGGACAATGTGGGCAAACAGCTCATGGAGATGGTGCGTAATAAGGCAGCGGGACGAAAGGTGCTGCTGGCAGTTTCCGGCGGTGCGGATTCCGCAGTTTGTGCAGCCCTGATGGTAAAGGCTATCCCCGATAAGTTCAGCTGCGTGTTTGTAGACAACGGATTCATGCCCGAAAATGAGGGTGAGAATGCTGCCGAAGCCCTGAAAGAACTGGAAATTGAGCTTACCTGTATCGATGCAAAAGACCGCTTCTTTGCAGCTGTTGAAGGTGTTTATGATGCCGATGAAAAGCGGAGGATCATCGAACGTGAGCTTATTAAAGTACTGGAAGAACATGGGGCGGATATCGGCGCAGAAGTGCTTGCCCTGGGTACGGTTTACAACGATATTGAGGACGACCTGCAGCTGCGTGAAATCGATACTGCTTTTGCAGACGTTATGGAGCCACTGAACTGGCTGTTCAAGGACGAGGCTCATGCTGTGGGTGCCCGAATCGGAATGTCCGGTGAGCTGCTGTACCGCCAGAGCGTTCCCTGCACGGGACTGGCGTCAAGGGTGGTGGGTGAGGTCACCCGTGAAAAGATTGAAACGGTGCGTGCCGCGGATGCCATTTTCAGTGAGGAAATGGAAAATTCCATCGTCATGGCGGATATGTTTTTCTCTATTTTAACCGATAAGTCTGCTCTTGGCGGAACCGGCAGCGAAAAGGTCATTATTCTCAGAGCAGTCACAAAAACCGATCTTATGGGCAGTGAATATGCCCAGATCACGCAGGGTATCCTCAGCAGGATATCTGCCCGTATTCACAGGGAGATCGGTGGTATCAGCCGTGTTCTGTTTGACATTACCGCAGATGAATACGCACCTGTTGAATGGTAATAGGGAAATGTAAAAGCATTGACACTCCCGGCATTATATGCTAATATGTGCAGGAACCTTGAATTTCCGGGGAAGGAGGAAGAACAATGAAAAAGGTCATCAGCTCTACTGTCATGACTATGATGGAAATGTGCATGTGGACTTTTCGCATGTGCATGGCTTTTGCTGTTCCTTTTTCCGGTGTGTCTTCCATCAAAGTTTAAACAGTGCACCGCTTCCTGCGGTTGAAAATGATTTAAACCGGGAGACTCCAACGGAGTTTCCCGGTTTAATATATTGGAAGGTAAAGTGACCCGGCAAAACTGATATATAGGCTTTGACGAGCCAGCTTCCGCTTCGGACGGATGCGATGGGGCGCATTTGTGCCGAATCCAAAAACAAAAAAGATTACAAAATTTAAAGGAGAAGAACCATGAAGAAGATCATTTCTGTAATGCTGATCATTGCACTTACCCTTACTCTCGCACTCTCCCTGACTGCCTGCGGCGGTTCCAAGGGCGTAACCATCGCTATCCCCAACGACACCACCAACGAAGCCCGCGCTCTGCTTCTGCTTGAAGACCTGGGTTACATCACCCTCAAGGAAGGCGCAGGTATAACCGCCACTCCTCTGGATATTGCCGAGAATCCCCACAACATCCAGTTCAACGAAGTTGAGGCTGCTCAGCTGCCCAACGTTCTGAAGGACGTTGATTATGCCATCATCAACTCCAACTACGCCATCGATGCCGGTCTGAACCCCGTTGACGACTCTCTGGCAATCGAAGGTTCTGCTTCCGCTTACGGCAACATTCTTGCCGTTAAGGAAGGTAACGAAGGTTCCGACATTATCAAGGCTCTGGTAGCTGCTCTGGAAAGCCAGCAGGTAGTTGACTTCATCGGCACCGAGTACGGCGGCGCTGTTGTTTCCGTTGTTGAAAACCCCACCGACGGTTATGACCCCGACCTTGATTACGCAGCTCTGGAAGGCCAGACCGTTTCTGTAGCAGCTTCTCCCGCTCCTCATGCAGAGATCCTGCTCATCGCTCAGGAGATCCTGGCTGCCAAGGGCATCACTCTGGAGATCGTTGAATTCACCGATTATGTCCAGCCCAACAATGTTGTTGAAAGCGGCGAACTGGATGCCAACTACTTCCAGCACGTTCCCTATCTTGACGACTTCAATGCCGAGAACGGCACCCATATCGTAAGCACTTCCGTTATCCATGTTGAGCCCATGGGCCTTTACGGCGGCAAGCAGACCTCTCTGGATTCCATCGGCAAATAATAATATAGGGATTAGGATAAAGGGTATAGGGATTAGTGGCCCTGGTATGAAACATATCCCATATCCATCTAACTTTTAAGGGTATGGCCGGCTCAATGCTGTGCCATACCTCCCTGCCGGAGGTTACATATGATAGCACTTAAAAATCTGTCAAAAACATACCACACTGCCGACGGCGAGGTGGAAGCACTTAAGAACGTGTCCCTTGAGATTGCCGACGGCGACATATTCGGCATCATCGGTATGTCCGGCGCCGGTAAAAGTACGCTGGTCAGATGCATCAATATGCTGGAAAGACCCACAGAGGGCACCGTGGAGATAGACGGCTGCGATCTGGGAAAGCTCTCCGAGGCTGAGCTTCGCAATGTTCGCCGGGATATCACCATGATATTCCAGGGATTTAATCTGCTCATGCAGCGTAACTGCCTGAGCAATGTCTGCTTCCCTCTTAAGCTGGCAGGAGTTAAAAAAGCCGAAGCCCAGAAGAGAGCCATGGAACTGCTGGAACTGGTCGGTCTCGGAGACAAGGCAAAGGCCTATCCTGCCCAGCTTTCCGGCGGTCAGCAGCAGCGTGTGGCGATTGCAAGAGCGTTGGCGACCAACCCCAAGGTTCTGCTCTGCGACGAAGCCACCAGTGCCCTTGACCCCAACACAACATACTCCATACTTGAGCTTATACGAAGCATAAACGAAAAGCTCGGCATCACCGTTGTTATCATCACCCACCAGATGAATGTTGTTGAAAACGTATGCAAACACGTTGCAATTCTGGATGATGGTGTTGTGGTGGAGCAGGGAGAGGTAGGAGAAGTATTTTCCCATCCCAAGTCTGCCGCAGCAAAGAGTCTGGTTTTCCCGGAAGCCGAGAATATTCCTTCCACCATTGCAGACGGTGCCCAGAAGGTCATTCGTGTGGTGTTTGACGGTGCTGTTGCCGCAGGCAAGCCCATGATCGCCCAAATGGCCATCGAAGAAGGCATCGAAGCCAATATCGCATATGCCTCCACCAGAGGTATCGACGGGAAGGCTTACGGTTCCATGCTGCTTAGTCTGTCCGATGAGGAAACCGCAAAACGTGCCGTGGAATATCTCACTCAAACCAAGGACGTAATAGTGCAGGAGGTGGAGATTTGATGTTTAATGACCTGTTTTCCCCCGAAACTCTCAGCGAGGCGTGGCTTATTATCAGAACGCAGTTCCCGCTGGCTATTTGGGAAACGGTGTATGTAACCGTGCTTGCCACCGCTTTTGCAATTATACTCGGTCTGCCTTTGGGTGTTCTGTTGGTGGTTGGCGAAAAAAACAGCATTCTGCCTCTGCCCGGATGGTTTATGAAAGCACTGAACGTGATAATTAACCTGCTGCGTTCCGTACCATTTTTGATCCTGATGATACTGGTGTTCCCGCTGACGAGACTAATAGTGGGCACGGTCGTTGGCACCACTGCATCTATCGTGCCACTGGTCATCGCAGCATTCCCCTTTGTGGCAAGACTTGCCGAAGGAAGTCTGCGGGAAGTCAACCCCAATACCATTGAAATGGCTCAAAGCATGGGAGCATCTCCGTTTCAGATCATCGTTCAGGTGCTGATACCGGAAAGTATACCGTCTTTGATATCCAACGCTACCATAGCAATTACCACCATTCTCGGATACTCTGCCATGAGTGGTATTATCGGCGGCGGCGGTTTGGGTAAAATAGCTATAAACTACGGCTATTACCGCTATCAGTATCTTATAATGTTCCTGGCCGTTATACTGCTTATCGTTTTGGTACAGGTGTTCCAGAGCGTGGGTACAAAGCTGGCAGTTAAGACCGATAAGAGACTGAAAAATAAAGAATAAAAGAGAAAAACTGTCATTTCGAACGGTTGGTCAGCGTTGCTGCGTTCGGGATGACAGTTTTCATATTATCGTATAAAATCGGTGGGGATAAAAGGCTCATATTCCGGGGGCTGAACACCGGCAGCTTTACCGGCTTCGATACATTTAAGCAGCCACGCCATGTTCGCACCCAGGGTGCGCATGGTCTGCATGCCTTCTTCGTCCTGCACAACGGTTTCGGGGTCGTGACCGTGGACCTGATTCCAGTATTGGGAACCAACAACCATCATGTTGGCGATGGTGAAATATTTGTTCAGCCTGTCAAAGGCAGCCGTAGCTCCTCCTCTGCGACAGGAAACCACCGAAGCTGCCAGTTTGCCTGCCATACGGCTTTGATTACAGAAAAACAGACGGTCAAGGAAAGCGCAAATCTGACCGGAAGGGCCGGCGTAATAAACAGGAGAACCTGCAACTATGGCATCAAACTCATCGAGTCTGGCGCCTATCTCGTTTACCTGATCGTCGAAAACGCAGCGGCCGTCGGATTCTCTGCAATGGCGGCAGCATATGCAGCCTGCCACAGGCTTTTTGCCAAGATACAGCAGCTCTGTTTCGATACCGTGGCTGTGCAGAGCATTTTGCAGTTCGCTCAGGGCGGTGTATGTGCAGCCGTGCTCATTGGGACTGCCGTTTATCATAAGAACCTTCATGGATATGTCGTCCTTTCATGTTTAGATACCTTACTTGTTATTCTAACATAACGAAGAAAATTATCAATAGCTGCTGCGAATAAGATGTAAATCCGGCTCAAAGGTACTTTATTATTAACTATTAATTATTAATTATTAAAAAAAATGTGGTTTTTGTTATTTACGTCAATGGAAATCTGAGATGTATTGTGAGACAATATATACTGTATAACTATAAGGACCGGTAGATTTTATGGCAAAAAATGCAAAAGTCAAAAAGAGCAAACAGATGGCTCCGCAGACAGCCCTGACGCCCCGAACACTGAGACTTCTCAACACTATGGGACTGGTGTTTTCCGCAGTAGGTACTGCAATGTATTTTCTGACCATGTACAATATTGCCATGGTCTGCGCAGTGCTGACTCTGGCGGTGGGCCTTTTCCAGATAGTTGGCTCCGGTCAGCGGGATTTTGGCTTTGAGATAGTTTTTATCATTATAGGTGCCATCGTTGCCAGAATATTTAAACTGAATTTTATCAATACCATCGTCGGCGCCATTTGTATCGGCAGCCTTCTGCTGCATCTGTTCACCAGACTGGGAGCAGTCAAAAGCAGCGCCGCAAAGAATAAATAAGTTGATATTCCCTCAAAAGGGATATAATACATAAAATCATTTACAACAGACAGGGAGCCTTGCTGACATTCGCTCCCCGATCCCAATAAACAGGAGGAGATTTCCAATGAAAAACAGCGAAAAGACAATGGACAAGATCGTTGACCTTTGCAAAGGCCGTGGTTTCGTTTACTCCGGCAGCGAGATCTACGGCGGCCTTGCAAACACCTGGGACTACGGTCCTTTGGGCGTAGAACTGAAAAACAACGTCAAAAAAGCATGGTGGAAAAAATTTGTTCAGGAAAACCCCTACAACGTAGGTCTGGATTCCGCTATTTTGATGAATCCTCAGGTTTGGGTAGCTTCCGGTCACGTTGCAACTTTCAACGATCCTCTTATCGACTGCAAAAGCTGCAAAATGCGCCATCGTGCAGACAAACTGGCTGAAGAATACAACCACGACAACGGCATCGAAGATGTAAATGTGGAAGCTATGGACAACGACGCTCTGGTTACCTATATCCGCGAAAAGAATATTCCCTGCCCCGGCTGCGGCAAGAGCGACTTTACCGATATCCGCAAGTTCAACTTGATGTTCAAAACTTTCCAGGGCGTTACCGAGGATACCGCCGCCACCGTATATCTCCGTCCGGAGACTGCTCAGGGCATCTTTGTAAACTTCCGCAACATTCAGCGTACCACCCGCCGCAAGATTCCTTTCGGTGTCTGCCAGATAGGTAAATCTTTCCGCAATGAGATCACTCCCGGCAACTTCACTTTCCGTACCCGCGAATTTGAGCAGATGGAGCTGGAATTCTTCTGCGAACCCGGCACTGAGCTTGAGTGGTTCTCCTACTGGCGTGAATACTGCCACAACTGGCTCAACGGCCTTGGCATGACCGAAGAAAATATCCGCATGCGTGACCATGAGAAGGAAGAACTCAGCCACTACTCCAACGCAACCACCGACTTTGAGTTCCTGTTCCCCTTCGGCTGGGGCGAACTGTGGGGCGTAGCTTCCCGGACAAACTTCGACCTGAACGCTCACCAGAACACCTCCGGCAAAGACCTTCAGTACACCGACCCCAACGATCAGAGCAAAAAGTATATCCCCTATGTTATCGAGCCTTCTCTGGGTGCCGACCGTGTTACTCTTGCTTTCCTTGTTGATGCTTACGATGAAGAAGTTGTGGACGCCGAAAAGAACGATGTCCGTACCGTTCTGCATCTGCATCCTTTCCTGGCTCCCATCAAGTGCGCAGTTCTGCCCCTCAGCAAGAAGCTGAACGAAGGTGCCACCAAGGTTTACCACGACCTGCAGAAGCATTTCATGGTCGAGTACGACGATGCCGGTTCCATTGGCAAGCGTTACCGCCGTCAGGACGAAGTGGGAACTCCTTTCTGTGTCACCTACGACTTCGACTCCGAAACCGACGGCTGTGTTACCGTCCGTGAGCGTGACTCCATGGAGCAGATCCGCCTGCCCATTTCCGAACTGGCAGCTTATATCGAAGAAAGAATAGCATTTTAAGTAATTAAGTGTCATCTCGAACGGCGGTCAGACAATGAGCGCCGGAGAGATCCCCATCTTAAGAAGGGGATTTCCGGGTCAGCAAGCTGACCCCTTGCAGACTTGCGAAGCAATTCTGTACTCTCTCGCATACGCTCGGTTCGAAATGACAGCGTATCGGAAACTACCCTGAGAAAATTACAAAAGCGGCCGATGGATAAATCGGCAAGAGCAAATGGCGAGAAATTTTGCGGTAGAAAAAGGTGTTTTTCCGCAGGAATAATTGGTTTATTTCAAGGGAAAACACCGCATTTATCCCGCACAAATTTCCGCCAGGTGCCGAAGACGATTTGTGCATCGGTCGCTTAACAAAAATGAAAGGTCGTAATAAACATGAGCAACCTTCCTCTTATTGCAGCTAAAGGCCGGCTGTTGGGCATGGAAGCCGTTCATCGTGCAGCTTCCGGTCATATCGGCGGCAGCCTGTCCTCCATGGACGTACTTACCGCCCTGTATTTCGGCGAAATGAATATCGATCCCGCCAATCCCGGCGATGAAAACCGTGACCGCTTTGTTCTGTCCAAGGGTCACTGCACTCCCGCACTGTATCCCATTCTTGCTCTTCGCGGATATTTCCCCATCGACGACCTGAAGATGTTCCGCAGTGTTGACGGTCATATGTCCGGTCATGCCGAGATGCGCCATGTCAAAGGTGTTGATATGTCCACCGGTTCCCTCGGTCAGGGTCTTTCCGTTGCCGTAGGCATGGCTCTGGCAGGGAAGCTGGACAGCAAGTCCTACCGTGTATACGCCCTGCTGGGCGACGGTGAGATCGAAGAAGGCCAGATATGGGAAGCCTCCATGTCCGCAGCCAAGTATAAGTTGGACAACCTGTGCGCCATCGTTGACGTAAACGGCCTGCAGATAGACGGCGCCACCGCCGATGTTATGCCTTCTGAACCTCTGGATAAGAAGTTTGAATCCTTTGGCTGGCACGTAATTAAGATAGACGGTCACGACTTTGATTCCATCAAGGCCGCTTTTGCCGAGGCAAGAACTGCCGCAGGCAAGCCCACCGCAATTCTTGCCGCTACCGTTAAGGGCAAAGGTGTATCCTTTATGGAAAACGATGCCGGCTGGCACGGCAAAGCTCCCAACGATGAGCAGTTTGCCGTTGCAAAGGCTGAGCTTGAAGCAAAAATCAAGGAACTGGAGGGCGCAGAATAATGAGCGAGAATATTGCAACCAGAGCCGCTTACGGCAAAAAGCTGGTAGAGCTGGCTGAAAAGTATCCCGAGCTTATTGTCATGGATGCTGACCTTTCCAGCGCCACCATGACCAAGGAGTTTTCCAAGGCTTATCCCGAAAAGTTTTTCAACATGGGCATCGCCGAGGCCAATATGGTAGGTGTGGCTGCCGGTCTTGCAACCTGCGGCAAAAAGCCCTTTGTCAACAGCTTTGCCATGTTCTCTGCCGGACGTGCATGGGAACAGGTTCGCAACAGCGTGGCTTATCCCGGACTGAATGTCAAGGTTATCGGCTCTCACGGCGGTCTTTCCGTCGGTGAAGATGGTGCCACTCATCAGTGCATCGAGGACTTTGCCCTTATGCGTGCCATACCCGGCATGACTGTTCTCTGCCCCTGCGACGGTCACGAAATGCGCCTTGCCACCGAGGCTCTTATGGAGTATGACGGCCCTGCTTATATGCGTCTTGGTCGTCTTGCAGTGGATACCGTTACCGACTCCATCGAAGGCTATAAGTTTGAAATCGGCAAGGGTTCTCTGCTGCGTCAGGGCAGCGATGTTACCATTATTGCCGTTGGCATGATGGTTCAGATGGCTCTTAAGGCTGCCGATATTCTGGCTGCCGAAGGCATATCCGCCCGTGTTATAGATATGCATACCATCAAACCCCTTGACGAAGACATGGTTCTGGCCGCCGCCAAAGAAACCGGCTGCATCGTTACCTCTGAGGAACACAATATCCTCGGCGGTCTTGGCGAAGCCGTATGCGGTTTTGTATCCGAAAACTGCCCTGTGCCCGTTATCCGTCACGGTGTTGAGGATTGCTTTGGCCGCAGCGGCAAAGCTCCTCTGGTGCTGAAGGCTTATAACCTCACACCCGAAGCAATTGCCGACAAGGCACGGCTGGCGGTATCAAAAAAGTAATGGCTATGAAAACTGCTCTTATCACCGGCCTTTCCGAACTGGATATTCAGCTCGGAGAGGCCGATGCTGACCTTTTGTGTTTGTACGGTCAGCGGCTTTTGGAGAAGAATCAGGTCATGAACCTGACTGCCATCACCGACCCTGCCGAAGTGGCAAAACTGCATTTTCTCGACAGCCTTGCTCTTACAAAATACATTGACCTTAAGGGCAAACGGCTTATAGACGTGGGCTGCGGAGCGGGGTTTCCCAGTCTGCCCCTGAAGATAGCAGTTCCGGAACTTGGCATAACAATGCTGGACAGCACCGAAAAGCGCATCAACTGGCTGAAGGAACTGACCGGCGAACTGGGTGTGGAGGCTGAATGTATTGCGGCCAGAGCAGAGGAGCTGGCGATGGACAGCGATTATCGCCGGAGATTCGATGTGGCTACCGCAAGAGCGGTTGCGCGGCTGAATATCCTTACCGAACTGTGTTTGCCCTTTGTCAAGGTTGGCGGAGTGTTTGTCGCCATGAAGGGTGCCGACAGCGAGGACGAGATAAACGAAGCAAAAAATGCCATCAAACTTCTTGGCGGCAAGATCGAAGCTGTGGAGGACTATAAGGTTCCCGGCACTGATGTCATTCACCGTCTGGTAATTGTCCGTAAGGTTGCGGCCACTCCCAGAGAGTATCCCAGAAAATACGCAAAGATCAAGAAATCGCCGCTTTAGGTTCGATTTTGCTGTCATCTCGAACATTGCGGAGCAATGGAGAGATCCCCTTTTGGTGTGCATTGCGTAATATGATGGGGGTTTCTCCGCATATCGGCTTTGCCGACCTTCGTTCGAAATGACAGAGGGAGATTATGAAAAACTACGATCACGAATACTACATGGCTTTGGCTTTACAACTGGCGCAGCAGGCAGCTGAACAAGGCGAGATACCGGTAGGCTGCGTTATAGTGAAAGACGGAACTGTTATAGGACGGGGACGCAACCGCAGAGAGGGTGCTGCCAGCGCTTTGGCTCATGCGGAGATAGAGGCTATTGCCGAAGCAAACAAAACATTGGGTACATGGCGGCTGAACGGCTGCACCATGTATGTCACCCTTGAACCGTGCCCCATGTGTGCCGGGGCTATCATCAACTCTCGCATCAGCAGCCTGTATTACGGCGCCAGGGAGGAAAACTCCGGCTGCTGCGGAAGCATACTCAACCTGTTTTGCGAAAATTTCGGGTTCAGTCCCGCCATAACCGGCGGAATAATGGAAGCCGAATGCAGAAAAATATTACAGGATTTCTTTTCAGATGTAAGGAGCAAAAAATGAAGCTCATTCGCAGAGCCATTATTCTTGCAGCCATGGTGCTGCTGCTGTGTGTGACAGCCTGCGCTTTTGAAATACAGAGCTATTCCACCACCGTTACAGTGGGAAGCGACAACAGCTGGTTCGTTTCGGAAACCATAATGGTTGACTTCACCGGTTCCAACGGTGCCATGACTCGTGTCATACCTTTGACCACTCCTGACGGCAAGGAAGCGGATCTCAAGCGGCTGGACGTTACCGGCAGCGACTATAAGATAAAACGTGACAGCGATAAAATCACCATCACTCTGGGCAAGGAGGGAGACACCCTTGCGGCCGGAGCCTTTGGCATATCCTACGAGTATGACATAGGATACGATTTCGATGAAAGTGAAGACAGATTCAGTTTTCAGCTTATTGATGCCAATCTCGGTGCAGATGTAACTGAGTTCAGCTATACAATTGTTATGCCTGCCCAGTTCGATGACAGAGCTTTTTCCATGACCAGCGGTTATTACGGTAAAATCAGCTCGCCGGAATACACGGTTTCCGGCAACAATATCTCCGGTACCATGAAGCTGATGGCATACGAATCCGTTGATGTGGAGATCGAGCTGCCCAACGGATATTTCACAGAAGCTGTATATCAGGATACCGTTGCAGACGGTATCGAAGTGGTGGCTCCCTTTGCGGCGGTGATACTGTTGGCGGTTGCCATGGCAATGCTTTTTACAAAATGCAAAAACCCCGCTATATCCTATGGTATGAGTGCGGATATCCCCGCAGGACTTACGCCTCCGGATATGATGTATCTTATAAACGGATCTGTTACAGTTGCTCAGATGGTGTCCCTCATTCCGTACTGGGCATCGCGAGGATATCTCATTATCAAGCAGATACCTGCCGAGGGGATCGTTCTTACAAGGGCTGCCGCTATGGGTCAAAACTGCAAGGAATATGAACGCATGCTGTTTGATGCCATGTTCCCCAAGAGCAGCAATCTGAGACTGAAAGGCCCCAACATTGACCTGCAGTCTGCCATGAGAGCGGCAAAAAAAGGACTGGAAAGCTACTGGAAGCAGGCAGACGTTTTCCGTGAACCTCAGCGGAAATACCTGCTTTTGGCGGTGGGACTGCCTGTGCTTGCGTGCATGGTCACCGCAATAGGCTGCGGCAACGGTATATACTGGGGAAGAATGCCGGTGATCGTCCTGATACCCGCTTTTGCGCTTTTGGGTGCTGCAGCCTGCGGCATATGCATGGCTTGCGGTTGGCTGAGCAAAAAACAGGGCATGAGGCGAAACTGGTGGGGCTTCGTGCTGGGTGCGGCATGGGCACTGCTTCTTGTGATCAACCTGATGAACGACGGAGCGGCTTTGCTATGCGGCGGAACGCTGCTGCTGTCGCAACTGGCAGGATTCATAGTTGGATTGTACCTTTGGGATATGACGCCCAGAACAGAGTTGGGTCTGGAACTTCTGGAGAGCAGTCTTGCGCTGAGAGATTATATTAAGTACACCTCCGACAGTGATGTCCGCGAAGTTGTGGAATCCGGTCGTGAGATGTATTATTACGAGCTGCTGCCTTATGCGGGCGCATTTGGCCGGGAGAGCATCTGGGCAGATAAATTCCTTAATCTGCGTATGCAGCCGCCCATATGGTTTGAAACTTCCGACAGCGGGAAATATATAACCCCGCTGGTGTTCCTTTCACGTCTGGAGGAACGCATGGAATACGTTAAAACAGCTTTCGTCGGCAGTGCCGGCAGCAGAGCATTGACAGCGGTGTATATCCGTGAAGCGTCCCGAAACCTGTACAGACAGGGAAAGGCGAAGATCGTTGACCTGCGTGTTAAAGTTACCCAACTGCGTGAAAGAACGATTAAGCTGGTGGACGACCTTAAGGAAAAACTCCACAGACGTGACGAAGAACAGTAATTTCGTGCAAATTTGATGACAAAAGCATTTGGTTTGGTGTATAATATATAGGTTACAGGTAAAAGGTTTAAAGTTAAAAGTCGGAGGTTTTCATGTTCGAGATTGTGGGCAATGAAGCGTTGGTGTCCAGATTGGAGAAAGCTGCCCGTGCAGGTTCCCTTTCCCACTTCTATATTATCGGTGGGCCGGAAGGTTCGGGGCGCAGAACGCTTGCCACTCAGCTGGCAGCAGCAATGGAATGTACAGCCTCTGATGTTCCGTGCCTGAAATGCGCCCAGTGCAGAAAAGTGCTTGGGAATATCCACCCCGATGTTACGGTAATATCCTCCGACAAACAGACCATAGGTGTAGAACCTGTCCGCCGAATGAGGACAGACGCCTATATCCGTCCCAACGAAGGGAAACGACGGATATTCATAATCCCCGAAGCCGAAACATTGACTGTACAGGCTCAGAACGTAATGCTGAAACTGCTGGAAGAACCGCCCGGAACAGCAAGCTTCATGCTATTGACAGACAATCCCGGAGCATTGCTGCAGACTGTCCGTTCCCGAGCAGTGGAACTGAGCATGAACCGCCTGACCGGTCAGCAGGTGCTGAACTATCTGTTGAAGCTGTTCCCCGAAAAGCGTGAGCAGGCACAGCGTGCGGCAGATTCCTGCGGCGGACTTATTGGCAAAGCGCTGGAGCTTATGGAAGACAGCGGAGAAAACACCGCTGCTGAGGACAAGGCCCGGGAGATTATAAAACACATCAAAAACAGGGACAGGCTGGCAGTCGCAGCGATGTTTACCTCCTTTGAACGGGCTTCAAGGGGAGATTTTGAAGCTTTGCTGACAGCCTTGCTGGAGCAGTTTGCTGCCCAGGCTCCCAAAGACAGCAGATTTATCCAACAGGCCGACACCATTGGCAGGGCCATAGAGTATTTTCGTGCGAATGTCAGCACTGCTCATATATGCGGATATCTGTCCGCCGCAATAACACAATTGCTGTAAAAAAGAAGGTTATTTACTATGATCGACAATATCATAAAAACCATTATCATAAATGAAGAGGACGGCTCCATACAGACAGTGTCCGACAAGGAGCCTTCTGTCTTGCTGGTTGGCGAAGACGGAAGCAGACAGGACGCACCGGAAGAACCGGAGAAGACGGAAGAATCGGCTGAACTTCTGGAGCTTGAAGAAGCAGAGGAAAACGAAAGCTTCGCAAAAGAGGCTCCTGCCGAGGAAAATGCACTTACAGGCTCCGTTGAAGTGGTTGATGTTCGATTCAAAGCCGGTGGAAAGGTGTATTATTTTGACCCTCGAGGTTTAGCTGTCCGGGCAGGCCAGAACGTAATTATCGAAACTTCCCGGGGCATAGAGTACGGCGAATGTACCCAGGGAAACCACACTACCGATGCCGCTCATATCGTACCGCCTTTGCGTCCCGTTATCCGTATTGCCACGGAAAAGGACGACGAAACACTGGAAAGCAACAGAGCCAAAGAAAAAAAGGCATTTGAGATATGCCAGCAGAAGATAACCGAACTGAATTTGGACATGAAGCTCATTGATGTGGAATACAGCTTCGATGGCAGCAAGATCCTTTTCTTCTTTACTTCAGACGGTCGTGTGGACTTCCGTGAACTGGTCAAAAATCTGGCTTCCGTTTTTCGAACCCGCATCGAACTGCGCCAGATAGGCGTGCGTGACGAGGCAAAAATGCTTGGTGGTCTGGGTATCTGTGGACGCCCCTTCTGCTGCAAGCAGTTTTTGGACGATTTCCACCCAGTCTCAATCAAAATGGCAAAGACCCAGAACCTGTCTCTCAACCCAACCAAGATATCCGGCACCTGCGGCAGACTCATGTGCTGCCTGAAATATGAACAGGAAGCCTATGAGGATATGCACAAGCGTACCCCTAAAGTGGAATCCTATGTTGAAACACCCCTTGGCAAAGGCGTCATTACAGATGTCAATCTGCTTCGTGCAACAGTAAAGGTCACCCTTGACGATGAACCGGATACATCTCATACCTACAAGGTTCATGAAATAACGGTTTTGCACAACGGTTCAAGGAATAAAAAGTCCACTCCTTTGCTGCCGCCCGACCCGCCGGTGGTCATGGACGAGTTTGACGAAACCGAATATCCCGAGATAGTCTACTCCGATCCTGCGGAAAAGACTATGGACGGAGCTCAGACTGAAGAAAAAAACGGCGGCGAAAAGAAATCAAACCGCAGAAGAAACAAGAACAAGAAAAAATCTTCCGCCCAGCAGCAGAAGAAACAGCCCGAGACCGAGCAGAAAAAACAGGACAACACACCAAAGGGCGACCAGAAAAAGTCTGACGGCAAAAAGCCTGAGCAGCAGAAAAAGAGCGAAAACAGAAAGCCCGAACAGAAGAAAAACCAGGGTCAAAAGCCTGAACAGAAAAAGCAGGTCAAGCCTGAGCAGAAGTCTGAGCAGAAGCCGGAGAATAAGGCAGAAGGCAAGACCGAAAACAAGAAGAATAACAATAAAAATCGCTATTACCGCAATCGGCGCAAAAAGTCCGGCAGCAATAGCGGAGCCAATAAAGCAAATGCAGAATAAAGGAAAACAGATATGTCTGAACTAGTAACCGCCGCCACCTTGGAAGAGTTTGAATCCTTTGTGGCAAACCATCCCAAGGGTCATTTTGCCCAGAGCCATATGTGGAGCCTGCAAAAGCCCCAGTGGAAATGGGAAGCCCTCATTTCCAGAGACAGGGAGGGAAGAATCAAAGGTGCCATGAGCGTTCTTATCCGCAAGGTGCCGGGAACTCCCTTTACCCTGATGTACTGCTGCCGTGGCCCTGTATGCGACATCAGCGACAGAGATACCGTGGAGGACCTGCTGGACGGCGCAAGATCTCTGGCGAAAAAATATAAAAGCTATACTCTGAAAATTGACCCGGATGTACCGGTGGAGAACACGGCCTTTGCCGATATGATGAAATCTCTCGGCTTTAAGATTGCCGAAGAAGGCAAGAACTTTGAAGCTGTCCAGCCAAAGTTTGTGTTCCGCCTCAATGTGGAAGGCAAAACCGAAGACGAGCTTATGGCTTCGTTCCATCAGAAAACCAGATACAATATCCGCCTTGCGGTCAAAAAAGGCGTCGAGGTAAAAATTATGGGGCAGGAGGCTGTTCCGGATTTTGCCAGACTGATGCTGGAAACCGGCGTGCGTGACGGATTTGTGACTCGTCAGGAGAGCTATTTTGCCGATATGCTCAGAAACCTGGGTGACCATGCAAGACTGTATATGGCATATCACGGGGATATTCCCATTGCAGGAACTTTGGCCATTGCTTACGGCGACAAGGTTTGGTATCTTTACGGCGCTTCCGGCAACGAATACCGCAACCTTATGCCTAACTATCTGCTCCAGTGGAACATGATCCGCTGGTCTGTTGAACTTGGCTGCCGTATTTACGATTTCCGCGGGGTTTCCGGAGACCTCAGTGAGGACAACCCCCTTTATGGGCTTTACAAGTTTAAAAAAGGCTTCAACGGTGATTTCACCGAGTTTGTGGGTGAAATGGATCTGGTGTTCAATCCGGCTGTTGCCTTTGCCGTAAAGCATGGCGGAAACCTGTTTAAGGAACTGCGCAGGCGAGTATACCTCATCAAAAACCGAGGCGCAAAATAATGTTCGAATGAATGTAGGGCGGGGGCTTGCTCCCGTCATACTTCTAAATGCCAATAGGGAGGTTTTGCAATGAACAGGCTGGTTATAGATACAGCAGCGTTGAGAAAGAATATCGCCGTCATCAGAAAGCAGGCAGACGGTACGCCTGTTTATGCCGTGGTCAAGGGAAATGGCTACGGACTTGGCCTTGTACCCTTTGCAAAGTTGCTGAAAGAGGAGGGCATAAACCATTTTGCCGTCACTGAAACTGCCGATGCAGCAGCCCTGCGTAAAGCCGGACTGACAGATGATGAGATACTTATGCTCACCCCTGTCACCGACGAAGACGAGTTAAAAACTCTCATTGAAAACGATATTATACTCACCATTTCCTCCAACAACGATGCGGTGTACGCCGCCGGCGTAGCCGAGGAAATGGGCGTTGTGGCTGCTGTACATATTAAGCTGGACACGGGAATGGGACGCTATGGTTTTTACGATTATGGAGATGTAGCTTCCATTTACAGGTTCATGCAGCCTTTGGCAGTGTGCGGCATATACAGCCATTTCCATTCCGCTTTCAGTTCGAAGAAAGCTACCGAAGCTCAGTATCAGCAGTTTTGCTCTTTCATAAAAAGGCTCAACGATCAGGGCTTTGAAACAGGAACTGCCCACATCGCAAACTCCTCTGCTCTGTTTCGCCATCCCGATATGAAATTGGACGCAGTGCGTGTCGGCTCTGCCTTCCTCGGAAGGCTTTCGTTCAGAGGCAGCTTCGGACTGACTAAAATCGGTTGGGCAGAATCTCCGCTTACCGAGCTTCGATTTTTGCAGGTTGGCAGTTCCGTAGGCTATGGAGCCGGCTATAAGGTCAAAAAAAGCACCCGTATTGCGGTGCTGCCCATAGGCTGGTACCATGGCTTCGGTATCGAAAAGGGGCGTGACCTGTGGCGTATACGTGACTGTATCCGTGGCTGCCTGTCTTTGGTTAAGGCTGCTTTGACCCGAAAAAAGCTGTATGTTACCGTAAACGGCAAAAAGGCTCGTGTACTTGGTCACATCGGTATGGTCAATACGGTCATCGATGTTACAAATATCGACTGTGCTCCCGGAGACATGGCCCGGTTGGAGATAAATCCCCTTCTGGCAAAGGGGATAGAAGTAGAATACAGGTAAAGAATACATCTTCGGGGCAAAAGCTTATGGTATTGAAAATTTTCGACCTTGTAATGAAATATTACGCCATAGACAAAGGCAGGCATGCCGAGCTTTTTTGCAACGGTGAGCCCGGCGATGAACAGATGCGTCAATATGGGTATGAAGTTAGCCGGACGGAATTTATAGAACTTGTCACAAAAGATGAACATACCGGAGTGTCAAAAAAGGATTCCCTGAACCTGTATGTCAAGATGATTTTGGAACGGGAGTACAACGAGGAAAACCATCTCATTATTGCCCATGACAGCAGTATTCATAACAGAAAGCTGCTGGAAAAGACGCAAACCTGCGGCTGCTTTCATTGTCTTAAGGTATTTACTCCTGGTGATATAGTCAGTTGGTGTGACAGCGATGATACCGCTCTCTGCCCCTACTGCGGCATTGATTCTGTACTGGCTGATGCTCCCGGTTGCGAAGTCACCGAGGCATTTTTGAAGAAAATGCATGATCGCTGGTTTGGCTGAGATAAGCTAAACAGACATTAATTAAAAGACGTTCAGTCAAGTGCGACCGAACGTCTTTTTGCTATAATCTTTTAGATCCCTCTGCTTGGCAGCTTGATGGTGGCAGGGACTTCCTGTTCGATATTGCCGTCGAAGTCTTCCACCCAGCAGATCATGTCCACATAGTGACCGCCGTCTTCGCCGATGTACTTGTCGTAAACGTAGCCTTTGGTGATGTAGGCATCGTAGCCCTGACCGTGGCTGTTGACAAATCTGTCCTTCATGTAGGGCACTTTCAGCAGTTCGGAAGGACGGTAGAAATCGGCGGGGAAGTGGTTGAACTGATCCTCTGGCTTTGCGTCGTTGACAAAACGCCAGCCCAGTTTGGTTACAAAACCGCTGTCGCCGCACCAGTTGGTTATCATACGGGTGGCCAGCAGCTTACCGTGGTAGTTGTAAAGCCCGGCGTAGCCGTTTACGTCCCAGTGGTGGCTGGAGGAGGAGTACAGACCCTTGTCGTCCTTCCGGCCGGGATTGCCTGCCAGCAGCTTTTCACGCAGACTGCCTTCATTGAAGCGCAGGTTGTCCCAGATGGCCATGTTGCGCAGAATGACGTTGCTGTACTGAGGCGGCTCGCAGGTGGGAGTGGGCTCGTCACCTATGTTGATATCTTCCCAGTAAAGGGGTTCGCTGCCGCGAACTTTTTCGTTGCGCCAGTAGTTTTTCATGGTTTCGTAATCTTCGTCGGTATAGATGTGCTGAGGGTGAGCAAAACCGCCCATCATGGGAGGAGGTCCCCCTGCAGGTGCACCGCCTTCGCCGCCCTGGGGAGGTCCGCCTGCGGGAGGAGCTGCAGGTAAGGGATCCTTGGTCAGGGTTTCCGGCCAGCGACGGATACATTTTGCCACAAGTTCTCCGGCCTCGTTGAAAACTTCGCACTCGTTTATCATTATGAGTATGCGCTTGTGATAGCCCTCGGCAGGAGTTGCGTCATAAAAATCGCACTTAACCGGGCCCATGGTCAGCTTGTCGCCGGGATAAATGGGCTGGAAATACTGATCCTCATGGTCGTAGCCATCGCCCACATAGCTGGTGCCGTCCGGCCTGCCAATATTGCCCAGCTCATCGGGGAAAGTGCTTCGCACTTCGATGGAAAGATAGCCGGGCATGGCGGGTACGTCCTTGTATCCGGCTTTTTTTGCATATTCGGGATCGGTGAACAGGGGGTTGAATCCGTCCCAGCACTTGGCAAAAAGGCGGATCGTCCAGTCATCCATGGGGGGAACTTTTGCAAGACCTTCAAACAGCAGGGGCATCTCGCCCTTTTTGTACCGCTCAATGGCTGCTTTTTCTTCATCGGTATATACACCGGGGTAGAACAGCTTTACTTCACTCATTTTTCTTTTCCTTTCTTCAACATTAAGGATACTACATAAATTTTACCATAAAGAAGAAAACGATACAAGTAAAAACCGGGGGCTTTCTTAGTAACGCTCGTAACCGGCGAATTATTCTCTGTAATGATAGTTTTCGCTGGGCACTTTTTGTCCCAGATATCAATAATCACAGTCTGTTCTGCTCCGGTCGGAAGTTCAGCTGCATGCTACAGGGTAACCAGAAAATACAGGTCTTCATCAGTAGGGATCTTATCCAAGCAAGATAAAAGAAAGCTATTGCATCTGTGTACATTCACTTCAAGCGGTTCATGTTCAACATACAGTACAGAACTGTCAAGACTGGATATT
>SVKU01000008.1 GCA_015068245.1 Oscillospiraceae bacterium | reverse complement strand
TTTTACTTCCAAGGTGAGAGATAAAATACATACGAGTTGAAACGAGAATAGGTATGTGGTATGATGTAATGTTAGTAAGGCAGGAATCACGGAGGGGACTTGTATGACCGAAGCCGAAAAACGAATGCACCGAGTATGCTTCACGGGACACCGCCCGGAGAAGCTGACACGCCAGAACAGAGCCATCAAAAAGGATCTGGAAAAAGAAATCCGTCAGGCAGTTGCTGACGGACTGAATGTCTTTATTACGGGTATGGCACGGGGTGTTGATATCTGGGCAGCGCAAATCGTGCTGACGCTTCGTGATGAGGGTTACGATGTCAAACTTATGTGTGCCTGCCCCTATGACGGCTTTGAGCGCGGTTGGAGCCAAGAATGGCAAGGACAGTACAAAGAGATACTGGCATCCGCAGACTTCGTGAAATATGTCTGTGAGGGCTATAGTCGAGCCTGTTTCCAGATCCGAAATGAATGGATGGTTAATCACTCTGCCAGAGTTATAGCCGTATTCAACGGAGAAAAGAGTGGTACGAAAAACACGATTGACTACGCGGTGAGGGTCGGGGTACCTGTTGTCCGCATCGAGGGGTGAGCGTATGAGTGTAGAAATCATCTATGAAAAGAAATATCCTCGCATCGATCCGATGGAGGAAATGAAACAGATAGAACTGGAGATGGCGGACGAGCCAGAAGAGCCGACTCCTTCTTTTGAGGAGATAATGCAAAAAATACAGGCGAACACCACCTATGTCCTTATGCCGGAGCGGATCAAAGCCAGTGAGGATTTTATCCAAGCTGCCATAGAGGTTTCTGAACTGTACGAACTGGACACCAAAATTGAGCGACACTTCGATCATATCAGCGTTAACTATTCTTTTAACTGCTGCGGTGGCCTGCGTGATATAAACAAGGTATTTGGTATGGCAGACCAGTTCTCGTTCTTTAAGGATATTTATGGGTGGGACATTACAGTCTCTCTTGATTTCTTTACCCACGCCACACTTCGGAACGGAAGGATTGTATCTCCATAAACAGAGCGTTGCACCTTTTAATTATTCCTCTGAACCCAATGCACACCCCCAGACCTATAATTAAAAAGTACATAGGCAAAAATGCAAAAAGGCTCTGCGGCGACCATTCCTCGGTTACCGTAGAGCCTGCTTTCGTTAAAAGGTACATGAAAACCCTTGCAAATAGGGACTTTTGCAAAAAGAAACTGGACACCCGCTTCGATACATATTGTATCAAAACTGGTGTCCAGTTATGGTGGGAATAGGGGGACTCGAACCCTCGACCTCACGGATGTGAACCGTGCGCTCTAACCGGCTGAGCTATATTCCCATATTCGGTTTGGAAACCGGGCAGCCTTGCGGCATGGCACTCCCGGCGGGATTCGAACCCACGACCTTCCGCTTAGGAGGCGGATGCTCTATCCAGCTGAGCTACGGAAGCATATTTGATCGTTTCCAGCCAAATTATTCTACAACATGAACAGTTGAATGTCAAGTGTTCCGGAGCCTGCCCCGGGTTATGGTGGGGCAGGCAGCGCATATTATTCGTGGGCAAGCCACTTGCAATCCGTAATTTCCATATTGCTGAAACGAGCTTCAAAAGAGGAATCCTCGGGGGAGCAGGCATAGATGCCAAAGGATATTTCTCCGCCGCCTTCGAACAGGTGGCAAATGCGCATCTGCTTAAAATCCTGCCCATCGGCAGAACATTCAATACAATAATCCGAACCACGCCTGCTGAGCCTGTACCACATGGACTTGACGCTTGCGGGGATATCGGTTGTTGCCCAGTCGGAGTAACCGTGGTTGGTGACAACGCTGCCCAATCGCTGAAACTGAGCGTTTTCGTATTCTATGGACGCTTTCAGCCAGTTCTCGCTGTCAAGATATATCACCACACCGCACTGGTCAAATCTTCTTTTGCTGTCAAATTCGGTGCGGACAACAAAAGAGAAATACTGTTCGTCGGTCTTCATCTGCAGCACAGGTGCATTGTCGTTTTGAAACCCGTAATATGTCCGCTGCCAGAGATCTGTGTTGGGTTGAGTAACGATTTTCACGGTGTTGCCTTCAAAAGAGTATTCTTTGGGTTCCCGTATCCAGAGGAATCCGCTCATGTCCATAATGATCCCGTCCTTTCAGATAGCGTTTTTGAAAGTTTAGCATATTACCGCAAGGTTTTCAATGGATTTTGGAGCATTACGTCTGTTCATTGGTACCGAAATATAGTATAATCCAACTGAGGTGAGAAAAAATGAGAAAAATGTTGATTATATTTTTGCCGGTTTGCCTGCTGATCCTTGCGGCCTGCGGGGCAAAAACCGCAAACACCGTAACCCCCGAATCCTATGCACCGCCGGTGTCTGCCGAGCCGTCGGAACAGGTGCAGTCCACTCCGTCCGCTGAGACTGAACCTGCCGAAGAAGTTGACATAATGCATATATTAACTCAAGCCAAGACCACCCAGTACACCACCGGGGAAGCGGTGGCTGAAGAAGATATTGAGACAATTCTGCTTGCGGGGCTCAACTCTCCCAGTGCGGTGAACTACCAGCCATGGCACTTTTCTGTTATAACAAACACTGAACTGCTGTCCGAGCTTGGGGAAGAGGTATTGAAAGTATACGAGTACGGCACCTACGCCGAGAGGTTCAATCTCTGGAACGCTCACACCGCTATACTTATCTCCGCTGACGAAAGCCCTTACAACGCAGATTTTGACTGCGGTCTTGCTGCCGAAGCCATGAGCATAACGGCTCAGTATCTTGGCTACGGTACCAAGTTCCTTGCCCACCCCAATATTGTTCTCAACGGGGAAAACAAGGAGTATTACAAAGAGGTATTTGAGATCCCTGACAACTATACAGCAGTGGCTATACTGCTCATCGGCGTGCCGGAAAACAGTGCTGACGCCGTGTCATCAGCGTCTGTAAGAGAACCATTCAGCGAAAAAGTCAGCTTCATCGACTAAGTTATTGCGAAGGCAAAATGATTGTGATAAAATAACCCTATATTGAAAAGAAAGGAAGTAAACAAAATGGATATTTTCAACAAGCCCGACCCCACCGCTCCCGAACCGGAAGTAGAACAGCGCATGACGGATTGCTCCGCATACGTTGCAGCCGGCGATGAGATCATCGACCGCAGAGAGGACAAGAGCATTTTTGCTTCCACCGCTGTTGCCGGTTCTTCCGCAATTTACGCCAAGGACGGCGGCACTCTGTATCTCGAAAACCCCGAAATTCATGGCTACAGCGCACTGACCGACGAAGATCTGCGCAACGAGCTGGCCAGCAAGTACGGCTTTGCCGCTGCTGTTCTGGCAAACTGCAAGACCAGTCATGTAACCCTTATCAATCCCAAAATCGTCTGCCACGAAGGCTCCAACGCCAACGGCGCATACGCCATCTTCCACGGCGCTGTTATCATCAAAGGCGGATCTATCGACACCAACTGCCGACTTGGCCATGGTGTTGACTGCTCCTACGGCGGTCACATCTACTGCGACGGCACCGTTATCCACACCGCAGGCGGCAACTCCGGCGCACTGGCAACCGACTTCCAGGGCGGTTACATCACCGTTCGCAATATTGAAGCTACCACCGAGTTCCGTGGTTCTCCCGGTATCTACACCGCCGGTAAATCCATCATCTCCGCCTACGATTCCAAGTTCGTTTCCAAGGGCTGCGAGGCTGTTATGATAGCCCATACTCTTGGCCATACCTACCTTTACAACTGTGAAGTTACCGGTACAGTTGGTCTGAACAGCCACAACGGTATGGGCGATGGATATTCCTATCTGCATATGTACGGCGGCAAGCTGACCTCCACCGACGGCGCTCTGCTTATGAGCGAAGAAGGCCGTGCCATCATGGATCTTGACGGCGTTGAGATCGGCGGCATCGGCGGCAAGGTCATGGACTGCACCTGGGGCGGCAAGCTGATCGCCAATATCAAGAACATGGCTCTGGTGGGCGTTGTTGACCGTCAGGACAAGAGCTATACTGAGCTGAATCTCCAGGCTGCTTCTCTTGAAGGTCCTGCAAACGCAACCGTTATTTCTGTTGACGCAGCTTCCTCCTGGAAGATCGGCGGCGACAGCAAGGCTGCTGTTCTGTCTATCGCTGAAGGTGCAAAGCTCTCTGCCGATGCTCCTGTTGTAGTTACCTACGGCAAGCTGGCTGAAGGCTGCGTACTGCCCGAGGTTGCAAACGTAACCTTCGTTCTGGACGAATCCGTATGCGATGACTTTGAAGTAAAGCCCATGGGACCTCCTCCCGGAATGCCCATGCCCGAAGGCGGTGCACCCGGCGGCATGCCTCCCATGCCCATGTAATAAAAAATTGCTGTAAGCGAAAGCTTACAGCAATTTTTTGATATTATTGTATCATTTTCTCCTGAACCAACCCATTTTGTAAGCGTTAAAAATGCAAACGAACAGGCCTACAACAACGATGGCTATCAGAAGAACTGTTTGACCGGTTTCTGTATGGGGATGTATCATAATATAACAGCTCCTTTCAAAGCGCGTTGGTGCGGCAGTCAGTGTTTTGAAAATGTTTTCGAGATTTCTCGCCGATGCGGTCAGATTGACTGAACGATCTCACTCGAAATGACAGGGGAGCGACAGCCTATTTCACTGCCACCTGCTTTTTCCAGTAACCGCTGACGAAGTAACCTATCATTACAAGGGTGGACACGGCGGACGCGATGGGCGCGGCCAGACCGAGACCGTAAAGGCCCCAGTCCAGCGTGATGGCAAAGAAATAGCTGGCGGGAACACGGATGAGTACCGACGAACACAGGCTGACCATGGAGGGGAACAGGGTTTTTCCGGTACCGAGGGCAAAGTTGATAAAGGCGTTGAACACCGCAACTGCCAGATAGTCGAAACAGAAAGTGCGCAGATACATGACAGACGATGCAATAAGCTCCTGGTCGGAAGTGAAGATGGAAGAGAGCTGAGCAGAAAACAGCTGAACCGCCGAGAACAGCACAATATTGATGGCAAGTCCCATGCCGAGACCGACCCACATGGTTCTGACAGCCCTGTCTGACTTGCCTGCACCGAAATTCTGGGCGCACATGGCTGTTATGGCGTTGCCCAGAGAGATGACCGGCAGTATTGCAAAGCTGGTTATGCGTCCGCCGATGGCAGAAGCAGCGGAACCCATAACGCCCAGCTGGTTTGCAACGAACAGAATAACAGTAAAAGACAGGGTGGTTATTATGTTCTGGATGGTGGTGGGGATGCTGACTTTAAGAAGATTTTTCAGAGTATCGCTGTAAATCCTGAAGGATTTCAGCTTGAAGTCAAAAAGGAAATCGGAGCGTTTAAGATAAACTATGCACAGCACAACGCTAAGTGCCTGAGACGCTATGGTGGCGGCTGCGGCACCTGCTGCGCCCATATGGAGCCACGCCACAGCAACAAGGTCAAGAACGATGTTGGTAACGCTGGCGATGACGATGAATATAAAAGGGTGACGGCTGTCGCCCATACCGCGGAACACAGCGCTGAAAATGTTGTAACCAAATATGAAAACAAAACCGCCTGCACTGATGCGCAGATAGTTTTTTGCTTCGGGCAAAGCTTCGGCAGGTGTGTTGATGATGGCAAAAATGCCGTCCATAAAGAACTGCACAACAGCGGTGAACACTACGGCCACGATAAACAGGAAGGTAATAAGCGTACCGATGGTCTTTTTGATTTCCTCACGGTTGCCTGCACCAAGATTTCGCCCTATAAGCACCGTTGCGCCTGCACAGAAGCCAACGGCGCAGTTGGTGGCGAGATTCACTATATTGGTGGCGTTATTCACGCCGGACAGACTGAACGTACCCGCAAACTGACCAACAATAACAAGGTCGATTGCGCTGTACAGGTTTTGTATCAGCGTGCTGACAATAAGCGGAAGCGCAAAACTGATAAGCAGCTTCGGCACGCTGCCAACAGACAAATCCCGTTCAAATTTTGCCATAGTGAACCTCCTTGACGCTTGATGATATTATCATATCATAATATTTGCGGGAATGCCATAGTGTTGGAACTTTTTTCTATGCAAAAATGCTTCTGCGTGTTATAATTCCCATATCAAATGTTTATTGGGAGATGACAGAAAATGCCAAAATATGTCACACCGCAGGAAGCTCTTTCCGTTGTTAAAGCCGGAGATACCGTGGGTATAAATGCATTTCTGGGGCTGGTCAATCCTGTTGACCTTGTAGCCGAATTGGGTAAGCGTTATGAACAGACCGGCGAACCCGGTGACCTTACCATTTACTGTTCCACCGGTTTCGGCGGCTGGACGTCCAACTCACGCTGCGAAGCTCCCATCAGAGCAGGTGCGGTCAAAAAGCTGGTCCTCAGCCATTTTGCCACCATGCCCGACACTGCTCAGATGATACTGAACAACGAGGTAGAGGGATATAACCTGCCCCTTGGCGTTATGAGCCACATGGTTCGTGCCGCGGCAGCAGGTCAGCCTTATTATATTACAAAAATCGGCTGCAACCTTTTTGTTGATCCCAGGATCGGCGGCAGCAAGCTTAATGACATTTCCAAAGATGACTGGGTTTCGGACCTTGAAATAGATGGCGAACGCTTTTTGTGCTACAAAACGCCAAAGCTTGACGTAGTGCTGATCAAAGGCTCCAGTGCGGATATTTACGGCAATATCACATTTGAAAAGGAACCCACCACTCTTGATGCCCTTGCCATGGCGCAGGCAGCAAGAGCCAACGGCGGCAAGGTGATCGTTCAGGTGTCCAAGCTGTCGGGCGAAAAGCACCGTCCGTGGAATGTAATTATCCCCGGAGCCCTGGTTGACTATATCTGCCTGTGCCCCGAGCAGGATCAGGTTTACGGTGTTGATGAATACGATCCCACTTTCTCCGGCGATGAATTTGTGGAACCGGAAAAAATTGTTGACTGGCTCAGCAGACGCCTCAGCGGCGACAGCGACACCGCAAGAAGCCTTATCGCCCGCCGTGGTGAGCGTGAAATGAAGCCCGGCCAGATAGTAAACGTAGGTATAGGCATTCCCGAAGGAGTATCTCAGGAAGCCGCAAGGACAGGTCTGATAACCCAGCTTACTATGACTGTCGAATCCGGCGGTGTGGGCGGAATGCCTGCATCCGGCAAGGCTTTCGGCTCCACTGTCGGCGCTCACAGCATTATCAGCACTGCCCAGATGTTCGACTTCTACGATGGCGGCGGACTTGATATATGCTTCATCGGCGCCCTGGAGGTGGATAAGGAAGGCAACGTAAACGGTCATTACAGCCCCAACAAGCTGGCCGGTATCGGAGGATTCTCCAACATCACCCAGAGTTCCAAAAAGGTGGTGTTCTGCTGCACATTCTCGGCAGGCGGATTGCAGGTGAAAGAAGAAAACGGCCGTGTTACCGTGGTGCAGGAGGGTAAGTATCAGAAGTTTGTTGATAAGGTAAGTGCTGTCAGCTTTTCCGCAGCCAACGCCCACGCCAACGGGCAGGAGATACTCTATGTTACCGAGCGCTGCGTGTTCCGCCTTGGCGAAGATGGGCTGGAACTTATCGAGGTCACACCCGGTGTTGATATGAAAAAAGATGTCCTTGACCGGCTTCCCTTTGAGGTCAAGGTCTGCGTATAACCAACGCTGTCAAAAAATGATGGCGGAACGGTCAAGACCGTTCCCTACGATGCAGAATGTAACAAACCACATTGTAGGGAACGGTCTTGACCGTTCCTTAAATATTATCTATTAAACTAAAACTTTACTCTCGGGTAAGGTTCTTCAGCCATTTGTAGCGGTTGCATACGATGAAGTTCGGCACGCACTTTATAAGCTGATCCAGCTTCAGACACCAGAAAACGATTATGGGGGAAGCGTCAAATATAAATGCAGCAGCTGCAGCCAGAGGAATTGTAAACAGCCACATAAACAGGTTGTCAATTATCGCCTGATACTTGGGATCACCGCCGCCGGCGATAATGCCGCCTTCCACCGGGTACTCGTAACAGGAACCCATTGAAGTGATGCTTAATATGGCAAGGAAGTCCATGGCAAGGACTTTGGCTTCTTCCGACACGGAGTAGAAAGAAACAATTTTTCCACGGCAAAGGAACATGGCTGCGCCGGAAACGATGCCGATACACAGGAAGATGACCTGCAGCGTCCGGGAATATGAGCGAACATCGTCCATTCTGCCTTCGCCGACGGTTTTGCCTATGGTGACAGATGATGCACTGGCGCAGGACATACCCACCACAACGAAAATCTGGAAAATTACCGAAGCGATGCTGTTGGCGGCTATAACGGTGGCAGTAAGGTGACCCAGAACGGCCGTCTGAGCACCCTGAGCTACGCCCCACAGTGCACCGGAAATCATAACGGGCATGGCTGCGGAAACGAAGTCTTTCAAATATCCCAGATCCACACCCACAATATGCCTGACTTTCAGCTTCAGCTTTTTGTCGATAAACAGTATGTAGACAAGGATTATTATAAGCTCAACAGTACGGCTGGTAAGGGTGGCGATTGCAGCACCCTTGATGCCCAGTTCGGGAAAACCGAAGTTGCCGTAAATGAGGCAGTAGTTAAGACAGACGTTGATGATAATGGTGGATATGGACATTATGGTGCCAATAAACGCAGTCTCAACACTTTGCAGGGAATACATTAAAGTGTTGGCAACGGCAAAAATGATGTAGGTCCAGCACATGATGTCCAGATACTTAACTGCCTCGGCAATAACTGCTTTGTCGTGGGTGAAAAGGCCCACAACGGTTTCGGGGAACAACTTTGTTGCCAACAGGAAGATAAGACCGATGAGGAAAGCAAACTTAACGCCGATGGAAGTTATTCGGCGTATGGGATCTATATCACGCTTGCCCCAGTATTGGCTGCCAAGGACGGAAACGCCCATGCCTATGCCGTGTACCACGGACTGAAGCACGAACTGTATCTGGTTGACAAGCGTTGCGCCGGACAGCGCAAGCTCGGTGTATCGTCCAAGCATGATGTTGTCTGCCAGATTGACGGTCAGCGCAGCCAGCTGCTGCAGGGATATTACCAAAAGCAGGGGAAAAAAAGTACGGTACAGCCGCCTGTCCCGTGAAAAGAAAGGGGCTTTTGCGGTTTGTGAGATCATATTATCTGCCTTTCAAATCCTTAATCAAAATATAACAATACCGAATGATTCTAACATGGATATGAAACACGGTCAATCAAAATATGCGCACTTCACCATTCGTATATTCTGAACGGAGCTTCAAAGTTTCCGTCCTTATCTATGTAGGCATACAGGTGTATTTCCACGTCGTTTTCCATGCCGAATCCGTCGTCGTCTGCCCAGTAACGGCCGTCGGGCTGAACCTGCCAGAGCATCATATATCTGTCGTCACTGATTTTGGAAAACTCCGAGCGGAACCGTATCTGTGGTTTGAGATTTTTTTGAGTGGTCAGCAGCTTTGTCCAGTCACCCTTGACTATGCCGGGGAAGTTCTGAATGTAACCGTCATTATCCACCAGCAGAACCCGTTTGCCGGTGGCTTCGTTGACGAACTCCACGTCAGCCCGCTCTGTTGCAGTGCGGTACATATGGTTGCCGTAGGTGTACCATCGTGTGAAAGGGTACCTTTCGGGAACAGGCAGGGAAGGGGTTTCCGCTGCCGGAGCGGGTGAAGATTTTTTGAATAAACGGCTGAAAATACCCATGTTCAAATGCCCTCCTCAAATGCTGTCATCCTGAGCCTGCGTCAGCAGGCGTGAGGATCCCCATCTTGTTATGCTCTGACTGCCTTCTCACGCTCTATCAGCCTTACCACTCTCGGCCTGTTAAACCGTTGAATAGCAATAAACTGGCCGTCAAACAGCATGGCGGCTATGGCAGTAATAAGAAACGCAACAAAACCGCCGTCAAAGATAATGGCAAAGAACAGGGTTGACAGGGAAATAAGCTCATTTACCCAGTGATCAGTCTCGGCCTTGGACATGGTGTTGGCTATAGACTGCAACGAGTTGTCTTTCAGCGAGAAAAGCTCAGGGTTATATGTAAGTGCCTTGTCCTTCCATTTTTTGACCCGCAGCAGCTCATACAGCTTTTTCTCAAACGGGAGTTCCCTAAACCATCGCTGAGTGTAGTATATTTTGAACAGCTTTGTCACGTTGCCCATGATAATGCGGAGCCACAGGTGATACATAATAGTAAAGGATGTTATGCCTGTCCACTGGATAAAACCGCTGTCGGTATGGTTGCCGTAGAACAGTATAAAACAGACAGCGGCAGTTATGGCGGTAACCGCAATAACGCAGTACATGAATATGGCCGGCCCGCTGGGACTAGATTTTTTTGGAGTGTTCATAGTCATTTCTCCGATCTGACAGCGAAAATTCCGTTAGGAATTTATATCGCTGTGAATCAGTTTTACAACTGATTCAACATGCGCGCATCTCGGGAACATATCCACAGCGGTGGCTTCCGTAGCGACATACCCTTTCTCACTCAAGAGCTTCAAATCTCTAGCCAGTGTTGCCGGGTCGCAGGAAACGTATACCACACGCGTGGGAGACATCTCTGAGACCGCGTCAATGACGTCCTGAGACAAGCCTTTTCTGGGCGGATCAAGGGTGATGACATTGGGACGCAGACCCTCAGCTGCCAGCTGCTTGGCAGCCTGACCTGCATCGGCCAGAATGAACCGGGCGTTTTCGATGCCATTTGCTTCTGCGTTCTGCCTTGCGTTTTCAACTGCGGAGGGAACTATCTCGGCTCCGATGACCTGACCTGCTTTTGCTGCCATGGACAGGGTGATGGTGCCTATGCCGCAATAAAGGTCCAGCACCGTGTCGCCCTCATGCAGGTCGGCGTATTCAATAGCCTTTGCATAAAGCCGATGGGTCTGGTCTCGGTTTATCTGATAGAACGATGCGGGAGAAAGTCGGAACCGCAGCCCCATCAGAATGTCCTCGATATAACCGGGGCCGCAAAGGTTAATGAAAGTGTCGCCCAATATCACGTTGCCGGGCTTTTTGTTCACCGCAAGAACCACGGTGGTAAGGTCCGGACATACGCCTTTCAGCATGTCCACCAGTTCATTGCTGTGGGGCAAACTGTTTGCAGCGGCAACTACGCAAACCATTATCTGACCGGTGCCGAAAGCAGTGCGGATATAAATGTGGCGCACCATGCCGCTGTGAGCCGATTCATCGTAGGCGGGGATATTATACTGTCCCATCCATTTTATCACTTCTGCTGCTAAGTCGTCGGAAAGTTTTGTTTGCAGCAGGCACCGTCTTGCAGGGATAAGGTCGTGGGTGCGTGCTCTGTAAAAACCGCATTGGGGAGGATCGCCTGCCACGGGATACTGAGCCTTGTTGCGGTAACTCTGCGTGCTTTCGCCGCCAAGTATTTCCTTTGCCCGCAGTTCAAGACCACCAATGCGCTCAAAGGCGTCGTTTACCCTCCGCAGCTTTTCCTCCCGCTCTGTTTCATAGCTCATGTGGCGGAAATCGCAGCCGCCGCATTTGCCAAAGTGTTGGCAGTCAGGCTCAATGCGTCCCGGAGCCGGCTCAATGACGTTCAGACACTTGGCCCACACGCCGTTTTTGCCCACTTTAAGTATGAGTATTTCGCATTTTTCCCCACGAAGAGCGTTTTTAACAAACACGGCTCGGCCATCGATTCTGGCAACGCCCATGCCTTCGCTGGTCATTCCATCTATGGTAACTGTGTAATGTTGGTTTTTGGTTAACATAATATTCACCTGTTGAACACTTGATTATTATAGATTATTGTAGCATACAAAGCAGATTCGTGGTACAATTATTTTAACGACCCTGTACATGGAGGTACAAAATGAAAAAACTTGTTTCAATAATATCCATCCTGCTTGTTTTGACTGTGGTGGCGTCTGCCGTAACGCTGGACGAGCTTAGCCAAAGCAGGTTTTATACCACCACCGCAGCCGATGCCGTTGTGGAGTTTATGACGGAAAACGGTTTGAACGAAGAAAACTTCTCCATGGCTTATCTGAACACCGCCACCGGAGAACTGGTATCTTTCAACGAGCATACGCTGATGCTGGCTGCCAGTACATACAAGCTGCCGCTGAACATGCTTTACTGCGACATGATAGCCCAGGGCGTTCTAACCGAAGAAACCGAGATAACCGCCGAACTGAAAAAGACGCTCAAAGAGGGCGAGGAATTGCCCGAGGGAGCTGTACTCATAGAACCCGATTCCGATTCTGAAACCACCGTAGACGGTGAAGCTGCCCCCGTTCAGTACAAGATTTCCCGCAGCGGCATCGTTGGCGAGCTGATGCAAAAGAGTCTTGTGGATTCGGACAACGATACCTCCGAACTGCTTCTGCGGTATGCCTATGAGGGTCAGGGTTACGACCATTATCTTGACCGCATCAAGATTTACGGCAACTATGATTTTTCCGGATTCGACAGGGAAATGCTTTACGACAACTATTTCCCCTGCGACTATATGATTGGCTGCCTGCAGTATCTTTACGAACACTCCGGTGACTATGAAACTGTTATAAATTATCTCAAACAGGCGCAGCCGGGAATGTATTTCAGACGTTACCTTTCCTGCGAAGTTGCCCACAAATACGGCTATCTTGGCGACAATTACAATGATGTGGGCATAATCTACACCGAAACGCCGTTCCTGCTGGCTTGCTACACCGATGGCTTGCCCAACGGCGAGAATGTTGTTGGCAGACTTGCTGAGCTGATGGCGGAATATACCGACTATACCACGGCTCACGATAAATATGTGGCAGAGCATTCGGAAATTGAGACCGAACCCTCAGAGGAACCCGAGGTTACCGAAGAACCGACCCCTCTCACCGAAGAAGAAAAGCTGCAGCAGATGATAGAGGAGATAGAGGCGATCGAATCCGCTCCCGTGATAGTTATCAGCCCCGAAGAAACCGAAGAAATCATTGCAGAACCCGAACCTGACGTCAGCGAAGAACCTGTTCCCGTCGTTACTCCGCAGCCCGAACCGGTGGTGCCCGAGCCTGAAAAGGAAATGGGGATACTTTCGCTGCTTTTGCCCGCAGCGGTCATTGTGCTTGGTGTTGTGGTTATAGTGTCGGTACTTCGTTCCGGAGGCAAAAAGAAAAAACGCCGCAGCAAAAAAGGCAAACATGCTGCAAAACGCTGATCAGTTTAAACTCAGGAGGACAAAAAATGTCTGATGTAATAGCTGCCATAGCAACTGCAAATGTGCTTTCCGCCATAGGGATAATACGTCTCAGCGGTGACGGTGCGGCAGAGGTGGCAGGCAGGGTTTTCAAACCCAACAGCGGGAAAAATCTCGGAGATTTACCCCCGGGGAAAATGACCCTTGGCAAGGTATATGACGTTACCGGTGCCGTTATCGACGAGTGCCTTTGCTTCCACAGCAAGGCACCAAACAGCTACACCGGCGAAGATACGGCAGAGATCCAGTGCCACGGTTCGCCTGCGGTACTGGCTGCAGCGCTGGAAGCACTGTTCAACGCAGGAGCAAGGCAGGCGCTGGCGGGAGAGTTTACCAAACGTGCCTTTCTCAACGGGCGTATGGACCTTACCCAGGCAGAGGCGGTCATAGATCTGATATCTGCCGAAACTGCCGAAGCTGCCAGAAATGCTGCAGGTCAGCTGGCAGGAGTTATGGGCAGAAAAATCGACAGCATTTACGACAGCCTGACCAATATAATGGCTCATTTCCATGCTGTGCTGGACTATCCCGATGAGGATATCGAGGATTTCCGTCTGCAGGATTTTGAACATACTCTGCAGGAAGCTTACAGTGAACTGGACGCATTGTACAAAAGCTATGACCGAGGCAGAATGATAAAAAGCGGTGTAACCTGCGCAATAGTCGGCCGACCCAATGCGGGAAAATCCAGTTTGCTCAATGCGCTTTTGGGCTATGACCGGGCTATTGTAACGGAGATAGCAGGCACCACAAGAGACACCATTACCGAAAGCGTCCGTGTGGGCGGAGTGCTGCTGCGCATAGCGGATACCGCAGGATTGCGGGCAACCGATGACCCGGTGGAAAAAGCAGGTGTTGAAAGGGCGTTCAAGGCTGCCGACGGTGCGCAGCTGGCACTGGCTGTGTTCGACGGTTCCGTACCCGAAGCTGACGAGGATACTATCCGTGCCGCAGCAACTGCCAAAAAGGCCATAGCGGTGGTCAACAAATCCGATCTGCCTCTGATGCTGAACGTGGACGAGCTGAAAACGCATTTTGACCACGTTTGCATAGTTTCCGCAGCGGAGAACAAAGGTCTTGACTCCCTTGACAAAGCGGTGGCAGAACTGTTTGACGACGGCGGCATAGTATACGACGGCGGCATAGTAACCAACGAGCGTCATGCCGAGGCTGTCAGACGTGCGGCAGATGCAATAGCATATTCGCTGGATTCCATGTATGCCGCCGTAACACCGGACGCAGTGCTGGTGGACGTTGAAGCAGCCATGGAAGCACTGGCGGAGATAACCGGCCGCCTTGTAAGCGAAGATGTAACAGGCAGGATATTTGAACGCTTCTGCGTAGGTAAATAATACAAGGATATAAAAACAAATAGCTGTCATTCCGAAGTGCCGGAATGACAGCTATTTGTTTATCTTTCGCTCATATCCACATAAGGTCTGGACAGGGTAACTGCCTTGTATGCCGGGCGGTATATTCTGCCGCCGGTCATTTCCTCCTCGATCCTGTGGGCGCACCAGCCGCTGACTCTGGCTGCGGCAAACAGGGGAGTAAACAGCTCGGTGGGGATACCAAGCATCTTATATACAAGACCGGAATACATATCCACGTTGGCGCACAGAACCTTGTCGCCGCCGGTAACATTTTTGAATACCTGAGGAGTGAGCCGCTCAATGCGTTCCATCAGTTCAAGCTCTTCTCCAAACCCGGTTTTCTCCGCAAGTGAACGGGCGTTGTTTTTCAGGATAACCGCACGGGGATCGGACAGAGTGTAAACTGCGTGACCCATACCGTAAATAAGGCCGCTTTTGTCGCCAACCTCGCCTCGCAGCTGCTTTTCAAGGTAATCGCATACCTGATCGTCGCTTCTGGGATTCTCAACAGCTGCTTTCAGTTCCTCAAACATACGCATAACACGGTTGTTGGCACCGCCGTGCTTGGGACCTTTCAATGAGCCGCAGGCAGCGGATATACATGAATATGTGTCCGTTCCGGCAGATGCCAGAGTACGGCAGGTAAAAGCAGAGTTGTTGCCGCCGCCATGCTCCGCATGAATGACCATGCACAGGTCAAGCAGCTTGGCTTCCTCTTCGGAATACTGCTTGTCGGGACGGACGCCACGCAGGAAGTTTTCTGCCAAAGACAGGCTTTCGTCGGGTCTGTGAAGGTAAAGGCTCTCATTATCAAAGTAGTGACGTTTAACTGCGTAGGAATGGGCGATAATGGTAGGGAAGCGGGAAATGAGACGGATAGCCTGATGGAGCATGTCTGCTTCATCGGTGCTGTCTGCCGAATCGTCGTAGGAGTAAAGAACCAGGACGGAACGAGCCAGCTTGTTCATGATATCTGCGCTGGGAGCTTTGATTATCATGTCCTCGGTGAAGTTGGTGGGCAGGGTCATGTGCTTGCCGATAACGGTGCGAAAATCCTCATACTGGCTCTGGCTGGGAAGCTCACCAAACAGCAGCAGGTAGGTTATCTCCTCAAAGCCGAATCTGCCGGCGGAAGTAAAGCCGTTGATAAGGTCGTTGATCTCGTAACCACGATAGTAAAGCTTGCCCTCCAAAGGAGTTTTTTCCCCGTCTATAATGGAATAACCGATGACGTTGCCGATACGGGTAATGCCTGCCATAACGCCGGTGCCGTCGGAATTACGCAGTCCACGCTTTACGGAATACTTGTCGTAAAGTTTGCTGTCTATCCGGTTATTATTTTTCATCTTGCTGCATAAACTGGCAACAAATTCGCTGGTTGAAAGGTTGTACATGATGACACCGCCTTGAATAAAAAAGAAATTTTCTTGCAAATTATTCTGTAATTATACAGACGAAACAGTAATGTGTCAAGACAAAATGAATCGAAAGATGGACATTCTTGCAAAATGGAGATGGTACCAATGAAACAGGCTTTTATTATCGGAGGATTTTTGCTGCTTTGTTCGGCATTGGCGGCTTACACGATTCCTTATGTTGAACCGCCGGAAACTGCTGCGCCAAGTGCCGCCTTGGAAGCTGCCGAGGACGGAACGGCGCAGGTTACGGTACCCATAAATCCGGACGAGCCGGAATCTGTTCGGCCTTATGACGAAACGGTCAGCGTAAAAGTCCTGCTGAACGGTTCTGTTGAAACCATGAGCCTCAGCGAATACGTGGCGGGAGTGGTGGCTGGGGAAATGCCGGCGTCCTTTGAAACCGAGGCACTGAAAGCCCAGGCGGTAGCCGCCAGAACAAATGTTATGCGAAAGCTGGCCTGCGGCAGCAAGCATGGCGACGCAGATATCTGTGGGGAAAGCACATGCTGTATGGGCTGGAAACAGCCGGAGAATGAGGTGTTTCGGCAGGCGGTGGAGGAAACCGACGGACTGGTGGTGACTTATGACGGAACAATAATTGATGCCGTGTTCTTTTCGTCATCATGGGGGAAAACCGAGGACGCAGTGGAGGTCTGGGGTTCGTCCGTTCCGTATCTGACGGCGGTTGAAAGCCCGGAAACGGAAGTAAGAACGGAAAGTGTAACGGTGCCGCTTACGGATTTCTGCCTTGCGGTTCGGGAATATAACAACGAAGCGGACTTTTCCGGCGACTGGCTGATGGACGTGACCTATACCGATGCGGGAGCGGTCAAAACGGCTGTTCTTGGCGGAGTTGAGCTTACAGGCCCTCAGATACGCAGCCTGTTTGGACTTAAATCAGCCTGCTTCGATATGGAACTGACGGCTTCCGGTGTGGAGTTCATCACCTACGGCTACGGTCACGGAGTGGGCATGAGCCAGTACGGAGCAAACGCCATGGCACAAAGCGGCGGCGGTTTTGAAGAAATACTCACATGGTATTATTCCGGCTGCACGGTGGAGAGATTGGGGGCATAATTGACTTTCATTTTGAACAATGCTGCACTACCCATGTCATCCTGAGCGCAGTAGGGGCGACGTTTCTTCGCCAACTGATTGCGCACAACGTGACGTAACCACGCCGTAGGGCGGGGGCTTGCTCCCGCCGCCAATCACTCACGACGCTTGCGTCGACGACGTAGGGAACGACGTCCTCGTCGTTCCGCTATGGGCTGTCGAGGACGCCAGCCCCTACAACGCACAACGCAACGTACCACACCGTAGGGGCGACGTTTCGTCGCCAACTGATTGCGCACAACGTGACGTAACCACGCCGTAGGGCGGGGGCTTGCTCCCGCCGCTAATCACTCACGGCGCTTGCGTTGACGACGTAGGGAACGACGTCCTCGTCGTTCCGCTATGGGCTGTCGAGGACGCCAGCCCCTACAACGCACAACGTGACGTAACCACGCCGTAGGGGCGACGTTTCGTCGCCCGCCAATTACGCACAACGTGACGTTGAATATCGTAGGGGGTAGATTATCATAATAAATGCACAAAAAACCGCCGCTCAATCGAGCGGCGGTTTTCGGTACCACATTAGATAATGGTGATAAGCAGGGTAAGGATAACGAATGCGGCGGCAACCCACTTGGTAGCCTTGGCCAGCATTGCGTCGGTGGTCTTGGCTTTGCCCTTGCTCATGAAGGACTCGGCAGCACCGGCGATAGCACCGGACAGACCTGCATTCTTGCCGGACTGGAAGAGAACGACCAGCACAACAGCCACGGCGACGATGACCTGGAGAACGACCAGGATAGTCTCAAAAGTACCCATTTTAACCTCCTATGCGATCCGGCAAGCGGAAAATTTCATTAATGCGCAAATTGCATTGTATCATATGATTTGGTCTATTTCAAGAACTTTTTGTGAAAAAGGTTTATTTTGCCCAGTTTCCTGTTGCGGAGGCTTTCAGATAGGCGTTGATGAAGCCGTCGATATCGCCGTCCATAACGGCGTTGATGTTGCCCATTTCAAAACCTGTGCGGTGATCCTTGGCCAGAGTGTAGGGCATAAAGACGTAAGAACGTATCTGGCTGCCCCATTCGATGGCTTTCTGGTCGCCCTTGATGTCGGAAATCTTTTCGAGGTGTTCACGTTCCTTGATCTCAACCAGCTTGGAACGGAGCATACGCATGGCGACTTCACGGTTCTGATGCTGGCTGCGTTCCATCTGACAGGCAACAACAATGCCGGTGGGAATATGGGTGATACGGATAGCACTTTCGGTTTTGTTAACGTGCTGACCGCCTGCACCGGAGCTGCGGTAGGTATCAACTTTCAGATCTTCGGTACGGATATCCACATCGACATCGTCCTCGATTTCGGGAACGACTTCCAGTGCGGCAAAGGAAGTGTGACGGCGGCCGGAGGAGTCGAAAGGAGAAACACGAACAAGGCGATGTACGCCGGATTCGCTCTTCATGTAACCGTAAGCGTTTTCGCCCTCGATACGGATAACGGCGCTTTTGATGCCTGCTTCGTCACCGTCAAGCCAGTCCAGCAGCTCGTATTTATAACCGCGGCTTTCTGCCCAGTGGGTGTACATGCGGTACAGCATCTGAGTCCAGTCCTGAGCCTCGGTGCCGCCTGCACCTGCGTGGAATGTAAGGATAGCGTTGTTCTTGTCGAACTCGCCGGAAAGCAGAGTTTCCAGACGGGAGTTTTCAAGGCGGGAAGTCAGGTCGTTGAAAGCTTCGGTGATCTCGCCCAGCAGGCTTTCATCATTTTCTTCCATTGCCATTTCCACCAGAGTGGAAACGTCCTCCCAGTCGGATACCAGCTTGTCGAAGTTATTGCACTTATTTTCCAGCTGTTTTGTGCGCTGGAGAACTTTCTGGCTGTTGGCAAGGTCGTTCCAGAAATCGGGAGCGGCAGCTTGTTCGTGGAGCCTGGCTATTTCTTCTTTGGCGGAGTCAACGTCCAGAGCGGATTTAAGGTCAGCCAGTTCAGGCTCAAGAGCCGCCAGCTTTACTTTGTATTCATCGTATTCTATCATAAAAAAACCACTTTCGTTTTGATTTACATGGATAAAATGGTGCGGGTATGGGGACTCGAACCCCAACGGATCACTCCACAGGAACCTAAATCCTGCATGTCTACCAATTCCATCATACCCGCATATGCATCTCGTCACGCTATTGTATCATACTTTCAATGCAATTGCGAATGTTTTTTGCGCCTTTTGGGAACTTTCGAGCCATCATCGCTCATTTCATCAATCACCTTGCGTTGATAAATGAGCGATGAAGTGTTATATTAACTATTATTTTGATGGAGGGATAATGTGAAAAAAGGAATTATGATTCTTGGCCCGGCGGGATCCGGCAAAACAACGCTTGGAAGAATGGTTGCACAGGAACTTGGATTCTTGTTCGTGGATATTGATGATTATATCTGGCGAAATGATACGGATATCCCTTATTCGGTCATGTACCCCCGTGCAGAAAGAATCAGTAGACTTATGGCTGCAATTTCGGAAACAGACCATTTTGTTATGGCGGGGTCTATGGATAGTTTTCATGAGCATTTTGATCCGTACTTTGTCCTTGCTGTTCATTTATCGGCACCCACAGAAGTGCGGGTTGCCAGAGTGCATCATCGGGAATATGAAGAATTCGGAAGCCGAGTTCTCCCGGGCGGCGATATGTATGAGTCGCATCAACGCTTTCTGGATGATGTTGCCTCTTACGATATCGGCGGTGGTTCCACCAGTCTGGCAATGCATAAGAAATGGACAGAATCGCTTCAATGCCCGGTTCTTAGTCTGGACGGAAGTGAAGAATTGGATAAAAACTTAAGAATCATCGTAGAAAGATATTCAATAGCGTGTACTTTATGATGATTCCCATATCTTTAAAACAGTTCAGTCCCGGCAGGATTACCCGTCGGGACTGTTTTTGTATATATTCAGCTACATGATAAAACTGAACATTCGGTGTAGTGTGCATTGTGCGGTTTTGCACCGCACCAAAGCCTCCCTTGTGTAAAGGGAGGTGGCACGGCGAAGCCGTGACGGAGGGATTGTGCGGTAGGTTTACGCCCCTTATAGGCACTTTCGGCGAAATCGTACTGCGGTAACAATCCCTCAGTCAAAAATCGGGAGATTTTTGACAGCTCCCTTTACACAAGGGAGCCTTTCCCAAACCGGCACATATTGCGAAAATCCGCCCCATGATGGAAACCATAGGTCGGATTCAACTGTTTTACGACTCCTGCCCGAAAGGGATGGGCTTTGTTGCATTTCAAACCTCAAAAAACTCCCTCAATGCTTCCAGATACTTCTCCGGGGCTACGGAATAGCACAGACCGTGACCGGCACCGGGAACAGTGACCAGCTTCTTTTGTGAGGTGCAGGCATCATAACACTGCCTGCTCATTTCGCAGGGGACAAAACCGTCCTCCTCGCCATGGAAGAAAATCACGGGAACGGATGCGTTTTTGAGAGCTTCAATAGGTGAAGTTTCCTCCAGATCAAAATGACCGTAAAGGCTTGCACCCAGTTTCACAAAGGGATAGGCCAAGTTTGGCGGCAGCTTCATGCCCACCATTACCTTTTTGATTATCTCCTTTGGGCTGCTGTATCCGCAGTCTGCCAGAATACCCACCACATTGGGCGGCAGCGGCTTGTCGGCAGCCATCATAACCGTTGATGCGCCCATGGAAATGCCGCAAAGAATGATTTTAACATCTGGTCCGAAATGCTGAATCATGAAATCCAGCCATGTCATACAGTCTTTATGTTCATTGATGCCGAAAGAGATGACGTTGCCCTCACTGCCGGGACTGCTTCGCTGGTTGACAAGGAAAGAGCTGTGACCCAGCCTGAAGCAGCGGGCAATACCGCCGGAAAGGTCACGTTCCGCAGTTCCGCGGTATCCGTGGAACATCAGCTCGATGGGTGCGCCGGGTGCATATTCGTAATACTTTGCGGTGAGTTTCAGACCGTCAAAGGAGGTGACGGTCATTTCTTCATAAGGCATCTCCCGTGCCCGGCGCACCCATGTTTCCATCTGCTGACGGAAGGGAGCATACTCCTTGCCCCCGGGCACGGATTTTTCGGCGTTTTTGAGCTTTGTGCTTTCTGAAGTATAAAACGCCATGCGGTAGCATATGTATGCGATCAGCAGTACTGCCAATAAAACAAAACCCGCGATGCCAACCATAACCCATAAAATTCCCATACAAAGGTCTCCGTGAAAATTAATGTATTTATTGTAGCACCAAAACTGTTGCCACGGCAAGATGCTTTTGCCTTTCAGGATGCAAAAAGATACATTTCGAGATTTACGGTTTGCATTACCTAGAATTATCCTTTATAATACAAACATAGATGAATATTGTAAGATTATTAAGGAGGACAGCAAATGAAAAAAAGACTTTTGAGCATGATTCTGTGCCTTTGTATGGTCGCTTCAATTCTGACTGTGGCAGCCATGGCAGCAACCCCGTTCACTGATGTGGCCAGTGGCGACTATTTCGCAGCTCCCGTAGAATGGGCGGTTTCCAAGAACATTACCAATGGCACATCCGCCACCACTTTTTCACCTAACGATACCTGCACCAAAGCCCAGATACTGACTTTCCTGTGGCGTGCTGCCGGTTCTCCCCAGGTCGATCACCCATACAGCCCCTTTGCTGATGTTAATGAAAGCCATTATTATTTCATGGCTTGCGTATGGGCATACGAAAAAGGTATGCTTATCGTCAGGAGTGACTACTTCGAGGCTGACACTCCCTGCACCCGTGCTTCCACTGTTGAATACATGTGGAAATATGCCGGTCGTCCCGATGCTGCATCTGTTCCGTTTTCCGATGTGTCCGGCAGCAACGATACGGCCAAGGCTGTTTACTGGGCTGTACGCAACGGCATAACCAACGGCACTTCTGATACCACATTCTCGCCCGATAATACCTGCACCCGTGGTCAGATCGTGACCTTCCTGCATCGTTACTTTGTTGAACCTTTGGATACTTCTGATATTTCTGTCGGCGGGCTCCATATGGACGATTCATTTGTGATCGTAGTGGATAAACCCGAACTGCCCGAGGCTGGTGCATCCTCCTCCGGCGATTCTTCCGATTCCGCTGATGCAGCTGATTTTGAGTCAATTCCCGAATCTGAACTGGATCCTCTGCCTCCTCCGAGCTATATGGATCACCCCGACTGGTACATGAGCCTGACTCCTGTTGATGACATGAGCGACGCACGTTTGGTGGCTGAGTATGATCGTATCAGTCATGTTATCCGGGAGAAAAGCTCCGACGAGCTGGGTGACGCTGTTTATGCCCGTCAGCTTGACCTCAGAGCAGAGTTGGACCGCAGAGGTCTTGAATGGTGATTATCTATACATATAAAAATACCGGGAGCCGATCAATGGCTCCCGGTGTTTTTGCGTTTTTTGCTTTTCAGTTAGTATCCTGTGGCTGCCGACCTCTCTTGCGCAGGGTTTCAAGAAGTTCCTGGCGAAGTGTCAGCAGCTGCGAAACATGGTAGTTTGTGATAATATCCGTGTCGTTGGCAGTGTCGATGGTGCGATTGTCTTTGATGTTGGCACCGCAAAACTCCAGCCGGCTACGGTTTTCCTCGTCCAATCGCCCCGGGATCCCCATGCGGCACAGAACTTCCATATGAGCGATCAGAAGCCTTGCTTTTTCGGCGCAAATAACAAAAGAGTCATATTCTCTGCGTCGTTTGCGCAGATGAAGAAGCAGCCACTGGTTGGAGAAAATGGAAAGGTGGTGAGCCATGTCGCCGGTCATCTTCAGCATTTTTTCGGTGTCGGGCAGTATATCGTCGCCGTCAAACAGGTTTTCAACAAACAGGATAAGTTCCTTGTCAAGACTGCGGATAATGCGGCGGATAATACGGCGGTTGTCGTAGGGGAAGATGAGTGTGTTTATGGCCATGCCGACACCAAGACCGATGGCAGTATCCCAAAACCTGCCCACAGCGTAGGAAATTGGCTGGATATCCGGGGTCGTACAAAGCGTTACAATAAACAGGCAGGGCAAAGTCGGCGAAAATCGTATGTGCATAAGGTTATATGTGGTTATGACCAAAACAATGCTGATGCCCGCAACAGCTACTGGTTCCACGGGAAGTGCCATAAGCAGCACACCTGCCAAAGCACCGAACAGCATACCGATTATCTGGGTCAGGCAGGACTCAACCGATTCTCTGAAAGTTGGCTCCATGGCAGTCATGGCTCCCAGCATTGCAAAGGTGAGCCTTGAAGCAGTGGCTCCGTATGCGTTGACTACCGTCATGGCAATAATGACTGCGGCTGCGGTTTTCAGTGTCCGCAGACCAACAGGGGCTTTGTGGCGTTTGAAAAACTCTTTGATTTTAATTTTTATCACTATCCTTTGCCGGGAAAATGTTGGATATTTGGTGTCATCATTGTATTATTGACGAAAAGACAGGGGGATTGTTCCCGGGAAAACAAAAAATATCGGAAATTTGCTCGTTTTGCTTTACAAACAGGGCAGAGCAAAATATAATAATAGTATTCATTATTGCAAAGAAGGTGAGAGGATGAGAAAATACAGCAGAAAAAGAGAAGCTATACTGCAGGCTATTTACAGCAGTAAAAGTCATCCTGCTGCGGAAACGGTTTATAACGAGCTGAAACCCATGTTTCCGGACTTGAGTTTGGGTACGGTTTATCGTAATATATCCCTGTTCAAGGATTTGGGTGAGGTTGTATCCGTTGGTGTGGTAAACGGTCACGAAAGATTTGACGGCAAGCTGGAGCCTCATCCTCATTTTATCTGCGATGGGTGCGGACGGGTAGATGATATCGAAACCGGTTTCGATGTCAGCAAAATGGACGCAGATGTTGAAAAGGAGCTTAATTGCCGTGTTACTCAGCATAATCTGGTGTTCCGTGGCCTGTGTGCTGCCTGTGCGGAGGAAAGGAGAAAATGAGATGAAAAAATACAAGTGCATTATTTGCGGCTATGTTGAAGAGGGCGAAAATCCCCCCGAGAAATGCCCGCTTTGCGGTGTCCCTTCCCAGAACTTCGTTGAAGTCAAGGAAGAGGAAGAAAAGTAAAACCAAAGCCTCCATCATGAATTGATGGAGGTTTTGATTTTTACATGTTCACAAAACGCTGCCTCCCGCCAATTACGTACAACGCAACGTACCACTCCGTAGGGGCGGATATTATCCGCCCGCCAATCACGCACCGACTACCCCATAACACCGTAGGGAACGACGTCCTCGTCGTTCCGCTTAGGGCCGTCGGGGACGCCGGCCCCTACAACGCACAACGCAACATATTACCCCGTAGGGGCGGGTAAAGTTCGCAAAGCGAACTTCGTTAGGATTCGGCAATGCCGAACCTTGGACTTCTGCTCCCGCCGCCAATCACGCATGACGCAACGTATTACGCCGTAGGGTCACGGCTGAGGGTCAGCTTTGCTGACCCGGGTGACACAATCGCCCTCTCAGTCAAAAACTTCGTTTTTGCCAGCTCCCCCAGAGGGGGAGCCGTAGGGGCGTTAAAACATTAATGACTTATAGCCCCGGTTTGCAAACCAATGCATTATTCAGAGAATATTACAGGTCAAGATCCATATCGTCGTTGAGAAGCTCGCTCACACCGACATTGCGTTCCTTGCGGACGGTTTCGACCTGGTCGTGGATCATTTCCTTGACCTCCCGGGGATGGAGGACGTTTTTGATCTCCAGCGTGGGGTGGGTCTTGTCGTTGGACTGGATGGTAATGGTGCCCATGCCGAAAATTCGCTGCCACAGGGTTATGGACAGGCTTATGTCCCGCACACGGTAAAGCTGGACTTCTTCTTCATTCATGTTAAGAAGACCCTTTTCAAGGAAAATGCGGTCATCGCTCAGAGCATATTTGGTGAAGCTCAGAGGCATGCCCATACGGCGGCGACGGTCTTTCCAAAGATATTCAATGTTTACTGCCATAGTTTCCATCTCCCATATTTCTTGATAGTGGTATTATACCACAATTTACTGTGGGAGGGAAGCGGGTTCGTGTAGTTTGTGTGAAAACACGCGATATTCATAGCAGTGACATTTTGGCAAATTGACTTTGTATCCGAAGTGCCATATAATACTAAATTAAGGAATTATGTGGGAGCTGATAGCTTGAAAACACGCAGATTTGTATCCATAACCGTAATGGCTGCGGCAATATCCGTAAGCCTCAGCGGTTGTTTTTTGCTGCCGGAAGAGCCTGAGATCCCGGCTTTGCCGCTGGTGACTTCTCATATCGAGGAGGATTATAAAACAGAGATCGTTCAAAAGGGAGATCTGGAGCTTACGGCAGATGTGACCTTTTCCAGTGTGCCTTTGCAGGAAGAGGAGCTGGCGTTCGCCGTCAGCGGTGAGCGTTACGGCGGTATATATGTTCAGGTGGGCGACAGGGTTAAAGCCGGTGACCTGGTGGCGGAGATGAACAATTCCGCTGTCAACAGCGGGATATCCGCCATTGACGATCAGTTGAGCCAGCTGGATATTGAACTGGATATCGCAGTCAGCAGCCTTGAGGTTGCCCGTCAGCTGAAAGCCCTGACAGGCAGAGATATTTCGGAATACGAGAAAAAGGTCACGGAACTGGAGGACGAGATACATATTCTGAACCTCCGCCGCCTTGAACTGGAGCAGGAAAAGGAAAGCAGACGTCTGTATGCTTCCATCGACGGCACCGTTACATACACAAAAACCGTCAATTCCGGTTCATCAACCATCAAAAACTCAGCTGTGGTGACTATTGCCAATCGGGAAGAATATATCCTCAGTGCTTTCACCGAGCATTTTGAAGCTTTTGCAAAAGGTGAAAAATACACCGTTACCATAGGCGATGTGCCATATGAAGCAAAGGCTGTTGAAGCCGCTGAACTGGGCTTTGAACCGGAAAGCAGGGACAACAAGGGAACCGTTGAGCAGAAAGTCTACCTTGTTATCACAGATAATGATGCGGTTTTTGAAAACGACAGCTTTCGTGGAGAAGTCCATCTGGTGCTGGACTCCAGGCAGGACGTAATGTGGCTGCCGTCAAAGGCGGTTGTGACCATAGGCGGTCAGCCCATGGTCTATTATCAGGACGAAACGGGACTGCGCAGTGCCAAGGCCGTTGAAACCGGTCTGGAAGCCGACAGCGGTATAGAGATAATCTCCGGCCTTGAAGCCGGTGACGAAGTCATAGTTGGTTAAAAGGGAGGCGTAAGCGATGAAAAGAATAATATGCCTGCTTCTGCCCATTATGCTGCTTTGCGGCTGCTCCGGAAAGAGCGAAGTGCCGGAGCTGCTTGAGCCCGCCAAGGTGGATGCTGATATTGAAACAGCCACCCGTGGAGAGATATTCAACGTGGTGATGTATGAAGCCTCCATTGAACCTCAGGTGATCGGCCAAAGCTTTGTTTCCGGCGGCAGTATCGACGAATTGAACATTACTTTGGGCGACGTGGTTGCCGCCGGCGATGTGCTGGCAACCCTGGACACGACAGCCGCCCGTCAGCAGCGTGATGCTCTAGCTGCGGAAATCGAATACAAAACCACCAACCACGAATTTGATATGCGCCGTATGGAACTGGAGGCTCAGCTGGCAGAAAGTACCGACAGCACCGGCACTCTTGAAGCTCAGCTTATTCGCCTGCAGGCGGAGCAGCAGCAACAGCTGTTTTCCGTGGAGCTGGAAGAACTTGAAAAACAGCTTGAAGCCCTTGAACGCAGTATTGAAAACGATGAACTTACTGCCTCCTGTGATGGTACGGTGGTCAAGATGAATGTCCAGCCCGGCGGAAATGTCCGTGGAGGTTCCGCCTGCGTGTATATCGCAGATGACGATACAAAGGTCATCACCAGCGAATATATATCCCAGTCGGATATCGACAAGTGCGATAGGGTGTATGCGTCCATAGGCGGTGCGGAATACGATGTGGAATATCTGCCCTATGAGCGTGATGTATTTTTGCAGCTTAGCGTTTCCAATGCCGAAATGACGTCAACTTTCAGCATAATCAACCCCACTGAGGATATTGAAAACGGAATGTTTACCTGCGTGTATCTGGTTACGGACTATGTCGAAGATGCCTTGAAGGTGCCTGCCAACGCTGTCCACAAGGACCCGGGAGGCAGCTATGTCTACCTTGAGCAAAACGGAGAACAGGTCAAGCAATACGTGGAAGTGGGCGTTGTTACCGGTGCCGAGGTGCAGATAATTTCAGGACTTGAGGAAGGAGATGCGTTCTATGTGGCGAGTTAGAATTACTGCCATCTTTCTTGCAGCTGCGGCTATGGCATCTTTTTCCGGCTGCGGCAGCAAGGAATCCGAAACTGCCATGCTTACTCAGAATGCGGAGGCCAAAACTGCCAATTACCGCACCGCCGTGGCAGAAGAAGGGAACCTTATAAAGACTTCAGAACTTTCTCTTGAACCTAAATACTACCTTGGTCAGACAATCTACTGTCCCGAAAGCGGACTGTATTTCGACAGCTTCAGCGTGTCCAGAGGTCAGTTTGTAAAAAAGGGAGAGCTTATAGCCACCTTTACCCGCAAGGGCAGCGTGGCAGATTTGGAAGAGAGTTATCTGGCTGTTTTGCGTGCCCATGATGAATACGTTGAAACACAGGAAAAGCTTGAACAGAAATGGGTTGAAGCCCGCAGCAAGGGTGCAATATACGAGGAACTGGCAGAACTGGAGCTGGAGCAGTACAGGTATAACCAGACGGTCAAAATCAATGCCCTTGACAAAGCCTATATGGAAGCTCAGGCTGCTTTTGAACCGGAATACATCTACGCACCCTTTGACTGCATAGTTCACAGCCTTGGCTCCTTTGACACCGGTTCCGAAGTGGACAAAGGCAAGGAAATTGCAGAATTGAAACAGGCCGACAGCCTTGTTCTGTTTTCTTCCACGACTGCCAAGAACTTCCTTTACAATATGGACGTTACGGTGGAATACGGCCGCCGTGACGAGCGCAAGACGGTCACTGCAAGAGTTGTGGCCACCGATGCCGTGCTGCCCGACGGCGTGGCAGGCAGCGGCCATACCTACTTCAAGCTGGACGGGGATATTACAGAGGACGAACTGAATAAACCCAGTGCGTCTGTTACCACTGTTCAGGCTCAGGACGCTCTCCTTGTTCCCAGAGGAGCAGTTGAGGTGGAGGACGGCAGCTATTACGTTTCCGTTCTGGAAGGCGATATGGTCAAAAAACGCTATGTTATCCGCGGCATCACCGGCGGTACCGTTGGTGAAAGTGCCACGGTGATTCTGGCGGGCATCAAGTCCGGCCAGACCGTTATTCTCAACTAGGAGGTCCGATATGCTGCAATTCGTTCTGCAAAAAATGAAGTGCCGCAAGTGGCTTGTTGTAAGCCTGCTTATAGGCAACCTGCTGCTTATCTCCATAGCGGCCTCCAGCCCCATGTATACAAAAGCAGCCTTGTCCCGTATGCTGAACAACGATATGAAGCAGTATGTTACGGACAACGGCAAATACCCCAGCGTTGTGCATCTGTATTCATCGGTAGGTTCCGGCGGACTGGAAAACTTCTATGCCGACAGGGAAATGATAAACAATATCGATGACGAGTTCGGCGTTGAAGCCCTCCATGTCATTGAAAACCTTTATCTCGACAGCGTTGCTCTGGAACCGCAGCTGGAAAGAGAAGGGGACAGCAAGGAAAAGGAGTTCCGTATAGGATACCTCAAGGATATTGAAGATCATATCAGCATCATATCCGGCGAACTGTACGACGATGCCATCGCTCAGGACGGCACTGTCAAGGCTATCGTCAGCCAGAAGTGTCTTGTTACCCGGAACCTGCTGGTGGGCGAAACTCTTGAAATGCCTACGTTCAAGTTCACCAACGGAGAATGCCTGAAACTGAAAATAACCGGCGTTTATGAGAATTCAGACGCCGAGGACGATTACTGGTACAAGGGACCTGACAGCTATTACAGGGATATAATGATATCCGAAACCGCTTTCAACAAGCTGTTTCTCAGCAGCGCAACAAAAGGTTCCGGTGTGCGTGGACTGTGGTTTTCGGTGATGGATTACAACGATTTCACCGTGGACAACTGCGAAAAAATAATGAACATTTCCCGCAATTATCGGGAGACTTTCCTCAACGAATACAGCCACAGCTATAACGACTACTTTGCGGATATCATTGAGGTTTATCTGGAAGAATCCACAAGAGTTTCCGTCACATTGCGGATACTCAGCGTGCCTCTGTATGCGCTGCTGGCAGCCTTTGTATTCATGGTGTCCCGCCAGATGCTGGATCAGGAGCAAAATGAGATATCCGTTATCAAAAGCCGTGGAGCAGGCAAAGGTCAGATAATCCGCATATACCTTATTCAGAGCCTTCTTGTGGCAGCCGTGTGCTTTATTGTGGGCGTTCCGCTGGCAATGATGATATGCCAGATGGTAGGCTCCTCCAATGCGTTTTTGGAATTTGTATCCCGCCAGGCACTGAAAGTGGAGATCACAGGCGAAGTGCTGCTTTACGCATTGGCGGCTGCGCTGTTGAGCATCTGCGCCATGGTGCTGCCGGTGTTCAAATATGCCGACGTGTCTATCGTTGCCCATAAGCGCAGCAAAAGCGTTAAGGCAAAGCCCTTTTGGCAAAAGCTGTATCTGGACGTGGTGCTGCTGGCACTGTCGCTCTACGGGCTGTATTCCTTCAACGGTCAAAAAGATGTCCTTGCGCAGAAAGTGGCAGAGGGAGCGGGGCTTGATCCCCTGCTGTTCCTTTGCTCGTCGCTGTTTATGATAGCCTGCGGACTTCTGGTGTTCCGCATTATTCCCGCAGTGGTATGGCTGGTGTATAACCTGGGCAAAAAATGGTGGAATCCGTCCATGTATTCCTCCTTCCTGTGGGTGCTGAGAACGAAGAATTCTCAGGCGTACATAATCGTTTTTATGGTGGTCACCATTGCCATGGGCGTATTCAACGCTCAGACTGCCAGAACGGTAAACACCAACGAGGAGGACCGCATCAACTATATGGCGGGTGCGGATATTGTCATTAAAGAAGTCTGGTCAGACAACGCTCAGGCGGTGGAGGAAGACCCCCTTGGCATGACCGACCTTACCTATACTGAGCCGGACTACCGCAAGTATCTGGAACTGGAACAGGCAGACAGTGTTACCCGTGTGCTGTACGACGATAACAGCAGTGTCAATGTTACCAACGATATGGGCGGAAACGTAAAGGTAACGCTGATGGGGATAGATACTCAGGAGTTTGGCAACACAGCCTGGTTCAAGGACGAACTGCTGCCCACCCACATCAACAATTACCTCAATGCCATTTCCCAGACGCCCAACGCCATACTTGTGTCTGCAAACTTCCACGAGCTTTACGGATATGAGCTGGGCGATGTTATCAACTACAAAAACTCCGGCGGAGACTTTGCCAGAGGCATCATATATGGATTTGTGGACTATTTCCCCACCTACAACAGCTCTGTTCAGGTGGAGGGAAAAGACGGTCTTATGACTGAGGAAAACAGGTTCCTTATCGTGTCCAATTATGATTATCTCCGTTCCCGCTGGGGAGTAAGACCGTATGAGGTCTGGATAAAAACCGCAGAGGATACGGACTTTATCTATGATTTCGTTGTGGAAAACGAGCTTGAGCTGGAAAAATTCACAGACGCCAAAGCCCTGCTGATACAGCTGAAGAACGACCCCATATTCCAGGGCACCAACGGTATCCTTACCGTAAGCTTTGTGGTCACGCTGCTTATCTGCTCTGTGGGCTTCCTCATCTACTGGATACTGTCCATCAACTCCCGGTCACTGCAGTTCGGCATTTTCCGGGCCATGGGCATGACTATGAAAGAAGTCATCGTCATGCTGGTGAACGAGCAGGTGTGGATATCGGGGCTGTCTATCGTTTTTGGTGTTGCTGTCGGTGTTATAGCATCGAAGCTTTATATTCCCCTGGTGCAGCTGGCATACGCCGCCACCGATACGGTCATACCGCTGCATATCGTCTCCGAATCGGCCGACATGGTGCGTCTGCTGGCAGTGGTGGCGGTGGTCATTGCAGTGTGCATGACGGTGCTTGGTACGCTGATATCGAAAATGAAGATATCCCAGGCACTGAAGCTTGGTGAAGATTAAGATTATTTATCCTTTTTGAAAAAGGAGTGTTAACAGTGAGCAATATTATTATGACAGCCAAAGCTGTTAAAAAAGGCTATAAAACTCCCGATGGAGACATGTTTTGGGCGCTGAAAGGCATCGACATGGAGATACCCGAAGGCAAGCTGACTATCCTTAAAGGACGCAGCGGCAGCGGTAAGACAACTCTTATGAACATTATGGGAGCCCTTGACGATCCCACCGAGGGCGAAGTGCTGCTCAGAGGAGAAAGCCTGCAAAAACTGACTGACGCAGAAAAAACAAAGCTCAGAAGAAGCTCTATAGGCTTCGTGTTTCAGTCGGTTGCTCTTATCCCCATAATGACTGCTTACGAAAATGTTGAATATGCTCTTCGCCTTGGCGGTTACGAGGGAGACAGAAAAAACCGGGCGCTGGAATGTCTTGACATGGTTGGACTTTCAAAACGTGTCAACCATATGCCCCAGGAGCTTTCCGGCGGTGAGCAGCAGCGTGTTGCCATTGCCAGAGCCATCGCCCACAGACCGGGCATCGTCTTTGCCGACGAACCCACAGGCGAACTGGATACCAACACGGCTATCTCGGTGGTCAAAATATTCAAGGAACTGAACGCTTCCCAGAACATCACCATCGTAATGACCACCCATGACACGGGATTTATGGAGATAGGCGACTGCGTATATGAGCTTGAAGACGGGGAGTTGAAGCTATGAGCGAGCAGGAATATATCATCGAATGTGACAACCTTGTAAAAATCTACAAGACGGAAGATATCGAAGTTATGGCACTGCAGGGGCTTGACTGCAAGGTCAGACCCGGTGAACTGATGGCAATTATCGGCAACAGCGGCAGTGGTAAATCCACCTTTTTGAATATGATAGGCGGACTTGACCGGCCTACCGCAGGCAGACTGTATGTCGACGGTAAAGACCTTTTCAAGTTTTCCGAAGCGGAACTGGTGCAGTACAAACGCAACACCGTGGGATTTGTCTGGCAGAACAATGCCCGAAACCTGATATCCTACCTTACAGCACTGCAGAACGTGATGATGCCCATGCTGTTCACAACGGAAAAAGAGAAAAAGCAAAGGGCGGAATACCTGCTGGAACTGGTTGGTATGAGCCACAAGAAGGACAACCGGCTCAGCCAGCTGTCCGGCGGTGAGCAGCAGAGAATAGCAATAGCCATCGCCCTTGCCAACGACCCGAAGATACTGCTGGCCGACGAGCCTACAGGCTCTGTTGACCCCAAAACGGCAGCGTATATTTTCGATACCTTCAAGCGGCTGAACAGGGAGCTTGGGCTGACTATCGTAATAGTTACCCATGATATGTCCGTTGCAGGCAAGGTGGAGCGGGTGGTGTCCATCAGGGACGGCAAGATAAGCTCCGAACGCATTATGAAATCGGATTATCTTGACAGACTGCAGGAAGCATCCCTCTTTGACGGCAGCAGTCACGAAGAATATGCCGTGCTGGACAGGGCAAACCGCCTGCAGGTGCCTTCCGAAATGCTGGCGCAGACAGGTATTGACGGCAGCCGTGTCAAAATGACCGTGGAGAACGGAAGGATAATTATCACCCCGCCGGAAAAGTGATGATGTGGTCGAAACCATGCACTGCACTTACGCTGTCATTTCTCAGGCAGCAAGCTGCATTTCGAAATGACAGGCATTTGCGGGCGGTCAAAGACCGCCCCTACAACGCACAATGCAGCATTTTACTCCGTAGGGCGGGTAAAGTTCGCAAAGCGAACTTCGTTAGGATTCGGCAATGCCGAATCCTTGGGCTTCTGCTCCCGCCGTCGACCACGCACGACGTAGCGTATCACGCCGTAGGGGCGACGTTTCCTCGCCCGCGGGCGGTCAAAGACCGCCCCTACAACACTCAACGTAACGTATTCCCACCTCAAAAGCAAACCAACGAAGTGTTAGTATGTGCTCTATTTCGCCACTTGACTATCATTTTCGACTAAAAGGTTGAATTCTTAATAAATCTTTATTAAAATGAAAAGGATAACTTTCAAAGGATAACTGCTTATGCCAAAGATGCTTAAATTCATTATAAAGCGAATATTGGTAGCTATCCCCATTTTTCTGGGCATAACCGTGGTGGTATATACCTTTTCCTGCCTTGCTCCCGGCAGCGTGGTGGACATCATGGCCGGCGAAGGCAACATGACAAAGGAAGCGTATGAAGCTGCCGTTATTGCTCATAATCTGGACAAACCGATCATTGTCCGTTACTTTATGTGGCTTGGAAAGACCCTGTCCGGTGATTTGGGATATTCCTCTTATACGTCCCAGTCGGTTGCGGCAATGATCTCTGCCCGCATTGGGCCGACCCTTATACTTACGCTGACATCTCTTGTGCTGTCGGTGTTGATTTCCATACCGCTGGGCGTAATGTCTGCTTATAAGCCATATTCCGTCTGGGATAATCTTTCCACGGTCATCACCTTTATCGGTGCGTCCGTGCCGAACTTCTTCATGGGACTTATCGTCATTTACATATTTGCTGTAAAGCTCCAGTGGCTGCCGTCTCAGGGCATGTATACCACCGGTGCTGAAGCGAGCTTTGCCGACCTGTGCCGCCATCTGGTGCTGCCTGTTATAGTGCTGTGCGTTCAGCTTATGGGCAACTACCTGAAGCAGACAAGAGGCAGCGTGCTGGAAGTAATGAACGAAGAGTACATAAAAACTGCCCGCAGCAAGGGTATCAGCGAGTTTCGGGTGATGGTAAGACACGCTTTAAGAAATGCATGGATACCTATTGTGACCACCATCGGCATGAATGTGCCGTTCCTTATCGGCGGTGCGGTCGTGACCGAGCAGATATTCGGCTGGCCGGGTATAGGCAGCCTGATGATGACCGCCATCGACACCCGTGACTACAACCTTATTATGGGTATAACCGTGCTCATTTCCATCACCGTACTGGTGGTGAACATATTGCTTGATGTGCTGTATGCATATCTCGACCCCAAAATCACTCTGGAATAGGTGCCGCCAATGAACAACGGGTTTTTCAAAAATCTAATAAAGCATAAAGCGGCTGCCGTATGCCTTGTGATTCTGGCGTTGGAACTGCTGGCAATTTTGCTGCTGCCGGTTTTTATGGAGCTTGACCCCTACACTTCCGATGTGCTCAGCATGAACAAAGCACCCTCCGATGCCCATATCCTCGGCACAGACACTCTTGGCCGCGACATTTTTGCCCGTCTTGTTTATGGCGGCAGAAACTCCCTGTTTATCGGTGTGGGCTCAACCATAATCAGCGTGCTTATTGGTTTGCCGCTGGGACTGCTGGCAGGCTATTACCGCGGGTTTTTCTCCACTGTCATCATGCGGATTGCGGATATGTTCATGTCTTTCCCATCCATGGTGCTTATTCTGGTCGTGGTAGCCCTGTTCGGCTCATCGGTCTGGAGCATAACCGTTATTATCGGTGTGCTGGGCTGGCCCGCTGTGGCAAGACTGCTCAGTGCCAATGTTCTGTCGGAACGGGAAAAGGAATACGTTCTGGCAGCCAAAACCATCGGAACAAGAAATTCGGTCATTTTGTGGCGGTATATACTGCCTAACGCTGTGTCACCTCTTTGGATGAGTCTCGCTTTTCGCATCTCTCAGGCCATGATAATGGAGTCGGGACTCAGCTTTCTTGGTGCAGGTGTTCAGCCTCCCGAATCCTCATGGGGCAACATTATTCAGGCGGCCAACAATATCGTTGTGCTCAGTTCACGCTGGTGGATATGGATACCTGCGGGACTGTGTCTGATAGTCACCATTGTGTGCATAAACTTTGTGGGCGAAGGCATAAGAGATGCTCTCGACCCCAAACTTAAACGAGTATAGGAGTAAACCGATGCCTGTTCTTGAAGTGGAAAACCTCAGCGTTGCCTTTAAGGCAGACAAAAAAATAAAACAGACTGCTATCCGGGACGTGACCTTTTCCGTCGACAGCGGAACCATTCTTGGCATTGTGGGCGAATCCGGCTGCGGCAAATCCGTAACGGCTTCCGCCATTATGGGGCTGCTGCCAAGAGCCACCGGTGAAGTAACTTCCGGCAGCATACGTCTTGAAGGCGTTGAACTGACCGGCCTTTCAGACAAACAGATGAGGGATATCCGGGGCAAAAAGATCGCCATGATATTTCAGGACCCCATAACCTCCCTTAACCCTGTCCACAAAATAGGCGCCCAGCTGGTGGAGATGCTGCAGGCAAATGAGCAGATCAGCAAAAAGGACGCATGGGAAAAGTCTGTGGAACTGCTTAAAAAAGTCGGCGTATCCGACCCGGAACGCCGAATGAAAAACTATCCCCACGAGCTGTCCGGCGGCATGACCCAGCGTGTTATGATAGCTATGGCCTTGTCGTCCCGGCCGCAGGTGCTGATTGCCGACGAACCTACCACAGCACTTGACGTTACCATTCAGGCGCAGGTGCTTGAACTGATAAAGAAACTTGAAAGCGACCTTAACGCTGCTGTTCTGCTAATCACCCACGATATGGGCGTTGTAGCCGATATGGCAGACTACGTTATGGTCATGTACGCCGGTGAGGTTGTGGAATACGCACCGGTGAGGGATATTTTCAAAGACCCAAAGCATCCCTACACTCAAGGACTGCTGCGTTCACTGCCACGGCTTGACCGTGACAGCGATGAGCTTTACTCAATAGATGGTACCGTTCCTCCTGCGGGGCAGGAAATGCCCGGCTGCCGTTTTGCGCCCAGATGCGAAAAGTGCATGGAAAAGTGCAGCACGTCAAAACCTCAGCTTCGTGAACTTGACGGACGCAAGGTAAGGTGCCATTTGTACGACGGAGGTGAAGCCGGTGAATGAGCCTGTCATTTCCGCTAAAGGACTGAAAAAGCATTTTGTGGCAAAATCCAGCCTGCTGAAAGACAAGCGGGTGTACCTCAAGGCGGTGGACGGCGTTGACCTTGACGTCTACCCCGGAGAAGCCCTTGGTTTGGTAGGCGAGTCCGGCTGCGGAAAATCCACCCTCGGACGATGCCTGCTAAGGCTGTATGATGTGACGGAGGGAACCATAGAGTTTGAAGGACAGCAGATTCAAAACCTGCCTTTTAAGCAGCTGCGTCCCTACCGCCAAAAGCTGCAGATGATATTTCAGGACCCATATTCGTCTTTGAATCCCAGAATGACTGTATTCCAGTCGGTCAAAGCACCGCTGGACGTGTTTAAAATCGGGACGGAGGACGAGCGTGCCGAAAAAGTGCGCCGATTGCTGTCCTATGTTGGTCTTGCAGAGGAACAGATACACAAATATCCCCACGAAATGTCCGGCGGTCAGCGCCAGAGAGCCGTAATAGCCCGGGCGATGATACTTCAGCCCTCTTTCGTGGTTTGCGACGAGCCTGTTTCAGCTTTGGACGCATCGGTTCGTTCACAGGTGCTGAATCTGATGAAAAAGATGCAGCAGGATTTCGGCCCTGCATATCTGTTCATCTCCCACGACCTCAGTGTGGTGCGATATGTGTGCGACCGTGTGGCAGTCATGTATCTCGGCAGGATAGTGGAGATCGGTTCGAAAACCGATATCTTTGAAAATGCGGCACACCCATACACTCAGGCTCTGCTGTCTGCCATTCCCATTCCTGATGTGGACGCAAAAAAAGACCGCATCGTCCTGCAGGGCGACGTACCAAGCCCCCTCGATCCGCCCACCGGCTGCCGGTTCCACACCCGCTGCCCCAAAGCTCAGCCCTTGTGCAGGCAAAAGGAACCGGAAATGGTTGAATTGGCTGACGGACACTGTGTCAGATGCCACTTTGCAGCTAAATAAAACGTAGAATCAGCACATTCGTGCTTTCTAAAATAAAAATCAATGAAGTGAGGAAAAGTCAATGAAGAGAAAGATAAGTTTTCTTCTGGTTCTTGTTATGATGCTCGGCATTCTTCTTGCCGGATGCGCCGACAAAACCGCCGAAGAAGGCGCAGCTGCCGGTACTTCTTCAGACGGTACAATCGTCTGGGGCATGAGCACTCTGTGGTCAGGCCTGCTGCCTTTCAACAACACCAACTACTACAACAGCATTATCATCAGCATGCTCTATGACCAGCTGGTTTATATTGACGTTGAGGGCAACATTGAGCCCCGCGGCGCCGACAGCTGGACCATGAGCGAAGATGGCAAGACCATCACCTTCAACCTGAACAAAAATGCCAAGTTCCACGACGGAACTGCCGTTACCGCCGCTGACTGGGTGTGGAGCCTCCAGCTTCTGACCAAGGAAGGCGTAGGTTTCAGCGACCAGAGCCTTATGAGCGTTTTTGAAGGCACCGATGAAGCCGGTGTTGAAACTTCCGAAAACTCTCTGGCAGCCGTTGCCGTGGACGACTACACTCTGCAGCTGACCTTCAAGCAGGTCACCAATATGGAGTCCTTCCTGATGAGCAACTCCTATTTCATGGTTGTTCTGCCCAGCGCAAAGCTGAAAGACATTCCCGTGGCTGAAATGCTGACCAACGAATTCTGGTCCGCTCCCATTGGCTCCGGTCCCGCAAAGTTCGTCAGCCAGACTGCCGATGCCACCGAACTGACCCTTGCCAGAAACGAAGCCTATCACATGGGCGATGCCAACTGGAACACCATGATTTTCAAGCAGACCGACGCTGCTTCTGCTTCCTCCGCCATGCTGACCGGCGAGATCGATATCGCATACTCTCCCATTGCCAACGACGAAGCTCTTGCCATGAACGGCTCCGAGGGCATCACCATGGATATGCGTGACGAAGCAACTCAGGTTTACGTTATCGCCATCAACAACACCATCGTTAACGATCCCAGAATCCGCCAGGCTGTCAACTATGCCATCAACAAGGACAACATCTGCACCCTGCTGACCGGCGAATCCGAAGTCAGCCTTGCAACTCCCATGGAACTGTACATCACCGAATCCAACAAGTATTATCCCGCTGACCTCAAGTATAACTACAATGTGGAATACGCCAAGAAGCTTCTGGCAGAAGCCAAGGCAGACGGCTACGACGGCAAGTTTGTCCTTGCTGCTCCCGCAGCAGGTCAGCGTGGTGAGATCGGTGTTCTGATAGGTCAGGATCTTGAAGCCGCAGGTTTCGAGGTTGAGATCGTAACCATCGATGCCTCCACCATGATGGCAGACCTTAAAGCCGGTGAAGAAGGCACCTACGACGGCGGCCTCATCATCTACGGCATCACTCCCGATCCCATGAGCCGCAACGATATCATCAGCGCTTCCGACCGTACCGTCCTGAGCCTTGTTGATACCGCATACGATACCATGAAGGATCTCATCGCCAGCGAACTGGATGAAGAAGTAAGAGCTCAGCTCATCAATGAGTTCTATGATTATCTGTATCAGCAGCAGCCTGCCATCTGGCTGGCCGGCAAGAAGCAGAACTATGTTTATTCTTCCGAGCTGGGCAACGTCACCGACGACCTTATCGAAATCGCCCGCCGCAACGTTCCTGTCTGGAACTGGAAAATTGGCTAAAATTAAAAAATCTCCGCTTCGGCGGAGATTTTTTAATTAGGGGGGAGGTTATAGGGACTGGGGATTTCTCAAAATGACAGGGGAGTTATATTGTAAGGCGGGGGCTTGCTCCCGCCGCTTGTTACGCACATTTCCGCACAGGATGTTCCCTTCGGGAACCGGACTTTATACTGGTTTGCAAGTGCTATGCGCACTGGAGTATGCGCCCCCCTTTTTCTTTCCGTCTTGGGAAAGAAAAAGGTCCGCGCCCGGGCTAAAAAAGAAAGGACGCTCACGCTTGAGAAGGAAATGTCTCTTGCCAACCACGACCGGGCTTCAATCGTCCTCCTGCATTCCTTCTTGTACTTTGTGCGCCGCAGGGCATCCAGCGAACTTCCGACAAAGCCAATACGTAAGTTCCTTGTGCTGCACAGCGTAGGTTAAGTACGCAGCAAAGCACTTAATCGTTGCGTGATGGGATTCAATGTGCTATAATAATTAGCGTTCAAACAATTAATGAAGAAAGAAAGGAAAAGAAAAATGGCAAAGTATGAAAATCTGCTCAAGCCTGTCAGAATCGGCAAAAACGTGGTTCTGAAAAACAGGCTGCTTTCCTCCAACGGTTTGCCTCACTTCCTGCAAGGCCCCGAAAACTGGCCCAACGATCCCATTATGCTGTATCAGGCACAGATAGCCAAAAACGCAGCCATCGTTACAATCGGCAACTGGACCAATCTCAAGCAGCGTGAGAGCCGCGGTGACGGCGCTCATTTCCCCATGTTCAACATCAAGGATCCCGCAGTCGAGAACTCTCTGGCTCTGTACTGCGAAGTCATCCATATGTACGGTGCCAAGGCAACCATCGCTGTCAATGCAGTTGCTCCCGCCGGTTACGGTGTTTGCGACAGCGAAGGCGGTGGCGGCATGATGATGGGTCCTCCTCCCGGCGGCCCCGGTGAGGAAGACGATGATATCGCTCCCGGCGGCGGTATGATGGGTCCTCCTATGGACGAAGATATGTCCGAAGAGGATAAGAAAAAGATGATGGAAGAAATGATGGCCATGATGGGCGGCGGCAAAAAGAAAGCCGTTACTCCCGAAATCATGCAGGACATCATCAAGCAGGTGGTCAAGGACTGCAAATACTGGAAAGATATCGGTTTCGACGGTGCTTCCTTCCATATGGCATATCAGGGCCCCCTGTGCGCTCAGTTCCTCAGCCCCCTGTGCAACAAGCGTACCGACGAATACGGCGGCAGCATCGAAAACCGTGCAAGATTCCCCCTGGCTATCTGCGAAGCTGTTAAGAAAGAACTGGGCGAAGACTTCATCATCGAAGTCCTTATGTCCGGCAAAGAAGCTCCCGGCGGCATAACCATCGAAGATACCGTTGCTTTCGCCAAACTGGCAGAGGGCAAGGTTGATATCCTCCAGATCCGTGGCGGTGACGGCGATGAAGCTCACCCCACCACCTTCAACTCCACCAAGATCCCCGTAACTCTTGAAGTTTCCGAAGCTGTCAAGAAGTCCGGAGCCAAGATCCTTACCGCTCCCATCGGCGGTCTGCAGGATCCCGACCTGGCAGAACAGTGGATCGCAGAAGGCAAGATGGACATGATGGCCGCTGCCCGTGCCTATATTGCCGACCACGATTACACCAAAAAGCTCACCGAAGGCCGTGGCGATGATGTGGTTCCCTGTATCCGCTGCAACAAGTGTCATGGTGCTTCCATGACCGGCCCCTGGATCTCTTTCTGCTCAGTCAACCCCACCATCGGTGTTGACCATATGACCGAGCGTCTGTTCAAGCCTGCCGACAAAGTCAAGAAAGTTGCTGTTATCGGCGGCGGTCCCGCAGGCATGAACGCTGCCATCAACCTTATCGACAGAGGCCACAAGGTAGTCCTGTTCGAGCGTGAAGCCGTCCTTGGCGGTCAGCTTATCCACGCTGATTACGCCACATTCAAATGGACCATCAAGGACTTTAAGGATTGGTTGGTATATCAGTGCGGCAAGAAGGGCGTTGATGTCCGCCTTGGCAAAACTCCCACCGTCGATGAAATAAAAGCAGAAGGTTTTGATACCGTTATCGTTGCCAACGGTGCCGAACCCAATATTCCCGATATTCCCGGTTTGGTAAATCCCGACGGCAGCCTTGCAGCCAACGTATTCACTCCCATTTCCGTATTCGGCAATGTGGATAAGCTGGGCAAGAAAGTTGCTGTTGTCGGCGGCAGTGAGATCGGCTGCGAAACCGGTATGTACATAGCCGAAAATGACCGTGACGTAACCGTTCTGACCCGTAAGAACACCCTGGCACCCTCTGCACAGCGTGTCCACTACAACCTGCCTGCAGTTGGCTATCACGGTCTGAAACGCAAAACCGGCTGCACCACCATCGGGTTTGCAGACGGTAAGTTGAGTTATGTAAACCACAAGGGCATTGAAAAGTCCATCGAGGTAGACAGTGTTGTTATCTCCGGTGGCCTGAATCCCCGTCAGGAAGAAGCTCTGGCATACTATGGCGCAGCTCCCGAGTTCTACATCTGCGGTGACGCCGCAGGTGACGGCGAAGGCAACATTGCCAAGGTCATGAGAAGCTCCTGGTCTATCGCTTCCATGGTATAAGAAAAAAGGCCGGAAACAGCATTGGCTGTTTCCGGCCTTTTTTAGGGATCAGGGATCAGGAATCAGGGGGCAGGGGTCAGGGAGACCCTACAACGCGATAGATAATGTTGAACCCTTTAGATTTTTGTGATATTATGGCAGAAAATGCACCGGGAGTGATGACTATGAGAACCATAAGAATACTGAGCCTGTTACTTGCTGCGGCATTGCTGCTTTCCGTTCCGGCCTTTGCGGCGTACTACAACTGGATGGACGAAGTCAGACCCCTTATAGATGCGGGGATAATCGACGGAGATGTTTTAAGCTTTGGCCCGGACGACAAGCTCACCCTTGCTGATGCGGCAGTAATGATGGACAGAGTGGTACGTTATCCCGAAAGTGTGGTTGCTTATGAGGATATCGACAGGAATTCCGAAGCTGCCGGAGCTATTGCAAGGCTGGCAGCCGGTGGAGTAGTTTACGTTCCGTCAGGCATTTCCTGCCAGCCCGACAGGTTTATCAGCCGTCAGGAAGCGGTGGTGATGCTGTATAAGCTGTACCGCATGAGCCCTTCGGGAAAAGCTCCCGGCTGGACTGATTATGGATATATAACCAATACGGACGCCGTCAACACTTTTTATTCCAAGGGGTACATACCTGAATACATGCAGACAGGCAACTGCTTTGCGCCCAATATGGCCATCACAAAAAGCCAGTTTGCGGCTATCCTGCGAACAGTGATGGATAATACCAAAATTCCCGATTTGTCTGAGTTTGGTCAGCTTATCGGCATCTGCACCACTTCCTTCCCTGTGGAAGATACGGACAGAAACACCAACATTGAAGTGGCGGCAGATGGGTTTGTGAACGGAACTGTCCTTGCTCCGGGAGAAACTTTTTCCTTCAATGAGGTGGTCGGCAGACGCACATGGAACAGAGGGTTCCGTGAAGGCTATATCATTATGGGCGGCGGAATGCAGAAAGGTATCGGCGGCGGTATCTGTCAGGCTTCAACCACAATCTTTGTGGCTGCTCTTAATGCGGGAATGACCATAACCGAGCGTCATCAGCATACCCTGTCGGTGGATTATATCGACAAGGGACTGGATTCGGCCATACTTTATGGTAGGCAGGATTTGAAGTTCAGAAACGACCTGGGCGTAGCGGTTAAGATCACCTCCGATGTAAATCTGGAAGCCGGCACCGTAACCATTTACTTTTGGACGGACGGCACGTATCAAAAACCCAAAACATACGTTGGATCATACTACAAAGACGGAATATACTATGGCTACCGCTACATTAACGGTAAACTGGACTGGTACACAACCTCAAGATTCTGATTAAAAGCAATATTCCCATCTGCAGCTGCAGATGGGAATATTTTTATTTGTCTTTATCCTTTTCAAACAGGGCACGTTCGCTTTCGGGAATGGCAAGCATCTTGTGAATATCCAAAACAGCTGTTTTGATGTCTAAAATACAGTTTTCGAAAGTACCCACATTGTACATGGTAATAACCACCATGAACACCACAGGCATGAATATCATACCGATAACGCCGGCAACTTTCATACCCACATAAATGCTGATGAGGGACATCAGGGACGACAGACCGGTGTGATTGCCAACTACCTTTGGCTCAGCCAGCTTGCGGAACAGGAAGCATACAAAAGAAAGAGCCAACAGGAAAATACCTTTTGTGATGTTGCCGGTAAACAGGGTGACAACAGCCCAGGGGATAAGAACGATACCGCTGCCGAAGAATGGTATGAAGTCTATCAGACCGGTGAGGAGTGAAATGACCAGAGCGTATTTCTGCCGCCATATAAGAAGTGCCAGAAATACGATCAATGCCACGGTGCCGGACAGGATTATCTGGGCTTTCAGATATCCGCCGAGGGCTGAACCGGTGGCTTCCTGGAGCGTTTTCATAAACTTGCTGTTGCCGCCGAAATGCTGACGGAATTTCCAACGGATCCGGGGATAGTCGGCAGAGACAAAGTATGCTGCGGCAATGAAAACAACGAAGGCTATCAAACCGCTGGCTATGCTTGAAGCAAAGCTGCCTGCGGCAGAAACGATGGAGGAGGAATAGTTCTCCAAAGTGGTTTTGATCCATGTGGAGATGGTTGTGCCAAGGTCGTCGAAAGCGGTGTTGACTGTGGCAGGGAGGAACCCTTTGACGTTGCTGTAAAGACCCTCCACGGTGTTGAGCGCAGGTTGGAGATTATCCCACACAACCTGCCAGTTTTTTGCCAGGTCTACCAGTTCCACGCATACACGATAGACCAGCAGCACCAGCAATGTGGCAACTATTGCCAGCAGCAGAAAGACAACAATGAATGTAAGGAATCTTCGTGAGGTTGCCAGCTTGCGGTTGAGACCGCGAATGATGGGGTTAAGCAGCCATGCGATTATCAGTGCAGCCACAAAAGGCCCCAGCAGGCTCATTGTGGGACGAAACAGCAGCACTGCGGCACACACAGCGACCGCAAACAGTATCAGTCTCAACCCAAGACGAAGATAAAGGGAGCTTCGTTCTTTGCGGGAAAGCAAAATATCACCGCCTGTAATTCAGTATATAATCATTTTACCATAACTTATAAAAAATGTTAACCGGACAGTTGTAAAGAAAAAGTAAATAATGAAAAAATAACGAAAATAGTGTATAATATCTGTGAGAGTATTCGACAGAAAGGAAGATGCAGCCTTTGAAAACATACTTTAGCTACATAACCCCATATAAAGGGCGCATTGCCGTGGGTTTGATCATAAAATTCATCGGAACCATTATGGATTTGTGCCTGCCGTGGATACTGTCTTATATGATAGACGATGTAGTGCCGCAGAAAGATGTGGGGCTGATAGTGTTCTGGGGTGTGATGATGCTGTTGTGTGCCGTGGCGGCGGTGACCACCAATATTGCTGCCAACCGCATGGCGTCCAAGGTGGCACGGGATACCACCGAACATATACGATACGACCTGTTTAAAAAGACACTGTCCCTTTCGGCAAGAAAAACCGACGAGTTTTCAATACCGTCGCTCATCTCACGCCTTACTTCCGATACCTACAATGTCCATCATATGACCGGCATGATGCAGCGCCTTGGTGTCCGTGCGCCTATTTTGCTTATTGGCAGCGTGTGCATCACTCTCATCATGGAGCCTGTGCTGGCGCTTATCATGGTTGCGGCACTGCCTTTGGTGGCGGCCATTCTGATACTGGTGTCGAAAAAGGGTATCCCGCTGTACACAAAACAGCAGGAAGCCACCGACGACCTTGTGCGTACAGTTCGCGAGAACTATTCCGGTATCCGTGTTATCAAAGCGCTGTCCCGCACAGATTACGAAAAGAGCAGGTTTGATAAAACCAACGGTGAGCTTGTAAACCGTGAAAAGAAAGCCGGCATAACCATGGCTGTTATGAGCCCGGGCATGAACATCGTGCTGTACGGTGCATTGACTCTTATAGTGCTTGTGGGTGCGGTGCGTGTAAATCTGGGAGTGAGCCAGGTTGGTAAAATTGTGGCGTTTACGTCTTATTTTACGATAATTTCCAACTCACTGATGATGATAAACAGAATGTTTACCAACTTCTCCAAGGGTTGTGCATCTGCCCGCAGAATATGCGAAGTGCTGGACTGCACCGACGAAATGTTTGTTGCCCAACCCGATGTAAAGCAGACGGGCAACCATATAGACTTTGAAAACGTCAGCTTTTCCTACGACGGTCAAATGCCTGCCGTGTCCGACATCAGCTTCAGTCTGAAAAAGGGCGATACTCTTGGCATTATCGGCAAGACAGGCTGCGGAAAGTCCACCCTTATGAGCCTCCTTATGCGGTTTTACGATGTGGACAGCGGCAGTGTTCGAATTAACGGTGAAGATGTAAAGGGAATTCAGCCCGAACGGCTCAGAAGCATGTTCGGTGTGGTGTTCCAGAATGATTTCCTCATGTCCGGTCCCATAAGAGAGAACATCGCCTTTGGACGTGAGATTTCCGACGAGAATATTCAAAAGGCAGCCGAATGGGCAAGAGCCATGGAATTCATATCCGCACTGGATAAGGGGTTCGATGCCGACCTTGCTGCCAAGGGCAACAATTTTTCCGGCGGTCAGAAACAGCGTATGCTTATAGCAAGAGCTTTGGCCGGAAATCCGGAAATACTCATACTGGACGACAGTTCCAGTGCGCTGGACTACAAGACAGATGCTGAGCTTCGCCGTGAAATAGCTTCACGCAAGGGCGAGATGACGACTATTATCATTGCCCAGCGTATCAGTTCCATCAGCTCTGCAGGGCTTATCCTTGTTATGGACGAAGGCAGAATAATCGGCAGCGGCACCCATGAACAGCTGTTGGAAACCTGTCCCATGTACGCCGAGATCAATGAGATCCAGATGGGGGAGGCGATGGTATCATGAAAAACTGGAACAAGAAAACCATTCTTCGTCTGGTGAGCTATCTTGGCAGGCATAAAGCCCTGTTGGCCGCTGCCATAGCTCTGACGGTAATGAGCAACGTGCTGGCGCTCATTGGCCCCATGCTCACGGGCTATGCCATAGACGCCATTGAACCCGGTCCCGGCAGTGTAATAATGACAAAGGTTATTTTCTACTGCGTGCTGATGATACTGTGCTACGGAGCATCGGCTCTGCTGACCTACTTTATGAACGTGGTAGTCATCAACCTGACCCAGAAGGTCGTTTTCAGAATGCGCAAGGAAGTGTTCGACAAGCTGCTGGATCTGCCCGTAAGCTATTTCGACACACGCCAGGCAGGCGACCTTATCAGCCGTATATCCTACGATATCGATACGGTCAATTCTTCACTGTCCACCGATGTTATCCAGGTGTGTACAACGGTTATAACCGTTGTGGGAGCGTTCTGCAGCATGCTTTATCTGGCACCTGCCATGCTGGTGGTGTTTTTGGTAACGCTGCCCATAACCTTTATATTCACATCTTCCAGAGTAAAGTACATCAAGCCTCTGTTCCGCACCCGTTCAAAGAAACTGGGTGAATTGAACGGCATGGCGGAGGAACTCATCTCCGGCCAGAAAACCATCAAGGCCTACGGCAGGGAAGAGGTCATCCTTGGCAGATTTGCAGCCAAGAATATCGAGTCTGTGGATGCCTATTACAAGGCCGAGTATTACGGCTCCATGATAGGCCCCTGTGTCAACTTCATCAATAACCTGAGCCTTACGCTGATATCCACTGTGGGTGCGCTGCTTTATCTGTTTGGCACTATTTCGCTTGGAAGTGTATCGTCTTTCATACTGTATTCAAGGAAGTTTTCCGGCCCCATCAATGAGCTTGCCAATATCATCAGCGAGATCCAGTCAGCTCTGGCGGCTGCCGAGCGTGTGTTTGCGGTTATTGACGAAGAACCCGAAAAGGCAGACGACCCCGATGCCGTGGAGATTGCCGATGTGCAGGGCGGTGTTGAGGTGGAAGGCCTCAGCTTCAGCTATGACGAAAGCCGTGAGATACTTCACGACATGAACGTGTCGGTCAAACCCGGTCAGCTGGTGGCAATAGTAGGTCATACCGGAGCGGGCAAAACAACGCTGATAAACCTGCTTATGAGGTTTTACGATGCCTCAAAAGGACGCATAACCCTGGACGGTGTTGACATCACAAAGCTTACCAGAAAAAGTTTGAGGCTTTGCTATACCATGGTTCTGCAGGACACATGGCTGTTTGGCGGCACCATATTCGACAACATCGCCTACGGCAGAGACGATGCCACACAGGAAGCTGTTATGGAAGCGGCCAAAGCTGCCGGTATCCACGATTACATTTCGGGACTGCCCAATGGCTATTACACCGAAATTTCAGACGATGGCGTAAATCTTTCCAAGGGTCAGAAACAGCTTATCACCATAGCACGAGCTATGCTGTCCCGGTCGGAGATACTGATTCTTGACGAGGCCACGTCCAACGTGGACACAAGAACGGAACGGCAGATACAGGACGCCATGTATGCCCTTATGGAAGGCAGAACCTGCTTTGTCATTGCTCACCGCCTGTCCACCATCGAAAACGCCGACCTGATATTGGTCATGGACGACGGCAGAGTTGTGGAGCAGGGCAACCACCGCTCTTTGCTGGATAAAGGCGGCACATACGCAAAAATGTATTATTCTCAGTTTGAATGAATAAAAAAGAGCTGTTGCCTGTTTGGCAACAGCTCTTAAATTGTGTTGTGAATCAGGCAGCGGCAGCTGCTTTTTTTGCTTTGAGAGACTGGAAAACCACCAGCAGAACAATAACAGCCAGACCTACAAGGTCGGTGGTGAGCCCTGGGATAATAAGTGCCAGACCACCAACAATGGCGATTATTCTCAGCAGGGGAGAAACCTTGGCTCTGAGGAAGCCGACCATACCGATGGATACGCTGAACATACCGAGGATAGAGGTCAGAATTATCTGAACGACTTCAATGGCGTTGGCGTTGACAAACAGCATAGAGGGGCTCATGGCAAAAATGTAGGGAATGATGAAGGCGGCTATAGCCAGACGGCTGGCGTTGAGACCGGTCTTCATGGGGTTTGCCTTTGCGATGGCGGAACCTGCGTAAGCGGCCAATGCAACAGGAGGAGTGATGTCGGCAACGATACCGAAGTAGAACACGAACATATGAGCTGCAATAGGCTCAATACCCATCTTGGTAAGAATGGGGGCGCAGGTGGTGGCCATGATGACGTAGTTGGCGGTGGTGGGAACACCCATGCCGAGGATGATGCAGGCGAACATGGTCAGGAACAGAGCGATGATAACGTGCTGACCTGCCAGAGCAACGATGCCGGTGATGAGGATCTGGCCGATACCGGTCATGGTAACAACGCCGGCGATAATACCTGCGGTTGCGCAGGCAAGACCAACGCTGATGGAGTTCTTGGCACCGTTTTCAAGAGCATCGAAGAAACCAACCACCATATCTTTGCTGTCGGACTTGATGCGTTTGGATTTTTCGTCGCCGGTAATACCGTTTTTGCTTAAGGTAAACCAGGGGATCATCTTGTGAATGGCACCGATAACAAGAGCAACAACTGCGGCATACATGGCACAGGTAGCGGTGCTCTTCCAGCTGATGGCCAGAACAAATACCAGGAATGCCAGAGGGATAAGCAGATAGCCTTCGGTCAGGAACAGGCGGCCCACGTGAGGCAGCTGATCCTTGGGAATACCTTTAAGACCGCTGCGCTTGGCTTCCAGATGGACCATGATGAAGATGCCGGAGAAGTACAGCACAGCAGGCAGAATAGCCTTAACGGCAACCTGTGCATAGGGAATACCTACAAATTCTGCCATCAAGAAGGCTGCAGCACCCATAATGGGCGGCATTATCTGACCGCCGGTGGAAGCAGCTGCTTCAACTGCGCCGGCAAATTCACCCCGATAACCGGTCTTTTTCATCATAGGGATGGTAACGGAACCGGTGGTAACGGTGTTGGCAACGGAGGAACCGGAAACCATACCGCAAAGGGCTGAGGAGATAACGGCAACCTTGGCGGGACCGCCGGAGGTGCTGCCAACGAGAGCGTTGGCCATTCGAATAAAGAAGTCCGAAACGCCCGTCATCTCAAGGAAGGCGCCGAACAGGATAAACAGAACGATAAAGGTGGTGCAAACGCCGATGGGAGTGCCCAGAACACCGTTAAGGGTGTAGAACAGCTGGAACACTATCTTGCGCAGGGAAGTGCCGCTGAGGAAGCCATAGGCGATGAAGCAGGAGGCAACAATAACTATCGGCCAGCCGGTAACACGGCGTGTGGCTTCAAGCATGATGAGCACACCTACAACCGCACAGGCAACGTCCATGGTGGTCAGAGCAGCGGGACGTGCGGCATTGACGATACGGTCGACATTAAGCACGAACCAGAAAAAGCAAAAAGCGCCTACAAGACCGAGAACGGCATCGTACCAAGGGATATAGTTTCTTTTCTTGAACCGCTCGCTGCGGTTAGCGGGATACATGATAAAGGCCATAATGATCAGCAGGCCAACAAAGGAAGCACGGCGTTCGCGTTCGCCCCAGTTGGCGATGAGATTCATATAGACCACATACAGAGAAAAAGCAACAAAGAACCAGTGGACGATCTTTTTGGGGATCCCCTCAAAGGTTCTGGTGTTTGACTCTCTGTCGTATTTGGCCATAACAGCCTGCACGTCAGTCTCGGAGCCGGAGGACATATCGTCGACCACGGGTTCGGGCTCGGTGCTTTTCTTTTTGAACAGTGCCAAATTTTTCACTCCTTATAAGAGTCATTCTTCAATGGTGAACGCTACAAGCGACCCCCGGCCACAGATGTCGCGCAGCGAGTATTCGGTGCCGCCGCAGTCCAGCACATGGTCTGAAACCTTGCCGACACAGTAAATAAGGTCTTTGCAGTATATATTGTAGCCTGTGCAGACTATACCGCCGTCATCATCATAGTGATAAGTAACGCCTTCGGGATAATCGGTCTGCATTCCCGCACCAAAGGTGTAGAACTTTGCCTCCACAACATAGATATCTGTTCCTCTTATCTCGTATGTTTCGATAACGGGAGTCTGGTGAACGGAATGGATATACGTCACGGAAAAGCGGTCCATATCTTTAACGGGAAGCTCCAGATAAACCTCCCCGGTGTCGGAATCCGACAGCCGGAGAGTCATTTTGTTTGACAGGTTAATAATAAGCAGGACCGCGGCAGCAACTAAAACTGCCGCGGCCACAGCTGCAAGGACCTTGCGGGCCTTATTACTTAACGCCAACTTCCTGATAATACTTCAGTGCGCCGGGATGGATGGGCATATCGTCAAAACCGCTGACAGCGTAGGAAGGATCGAGGAAAGAAGCCTTCTCGTGTTCCATTTCGCCGGCCTTTTCAAACAGGCACTTGGTCAGGTTGTAAACGGTATCTTCGGACAGGCTGTCGGAAACCAGCATGGTAGCGGTAACGGCAACAGCGTCGACATCGGCGTCAACACCGTTGTAGGTGCCGCCGGCGATGGTGTAGGAAGTGTAGAAGCTGTAGTTGGACTGCAGGGTTGCAAGGTGATCTGCGTCAACACCGAGGATGTTGATGGCGGTGGTGGTGCACAGGTCAACGATGTTGGTGGTGGGAGCGCCGGCAACGCAGAAGAAAGCGTCGATCTTGCCGTCCTTCAGAGCGGTAGCGCTGGAACCGAAGTCGAGGTTCTGGACTTCGATGTCGTCGAAGGTGATGCCGTAAGCGTCGAGGATCTGGCGAGCGTTGAACTCGGTGCCGGAACCTGCGTCACCAACGGAAACACGCATACCCTTCAGCTGGGAGATATCGGTGATGTCCTTGGTGGAAACGATCTGAACAACTTCGGGATACAGGCCGGCCATTACGGAGAAACCGGTCTGAGCGCCGTCGGTGGCGAACAGGTCGGTACCGGTCAGGGCGTAGTAAGTAACGTCGTTCTGAGCGAAAGCCATGTCGGCTTCGCCGTCGATGATTTCGAAGACGTTGGCCTTGGAAGCGCCGGAGTCGTGGATAGTGACGGAAACGCCTTCAACATTGGCGTCGAGAACGCCGGCAACGATGCCGCCAAAGGCATAGTAGGTACCGGTGGTGCCGCCGGTGGCCATCTTCAGGGAAGAAGCATCGGCTGCGGGAGCTGCGGACTCAGCAGGAGCTTCGGATTCAGCGGGAGCTTCGGTTTTGGCTCCGCAGGCGCTGAGAAGCATCAGAGTAGCGAGCGCAAGAACGAGCGCAAGAACGAGCGCAAGAACAGTAATGAATTTCTTTTTCACAACGAATAACCTCCATTTTTGAATCTTCCGATTCGAATTGATTCATTAACTCGGCTATTATAACTCATAAATGCGTATTTTACAAGGGTAAAATGCAATAAAATTGAATATTGATGCAAAAATAGTGCTAATTTGAGGTTGAAAGCGGAAAGTTAAAGGTGAAAGGTGAATGGAGCAATGTAAAAAATGCAAAAATCAAGGCTGCCGCAGGGCAGAAAGACACCCTGCGCAGCCGGAAACAACCAATTATTCTGTCTTTTTCTGCTGCTTTCTTACCGCTGCAGCAGCTATTCCAAGCTCCGAGCGATACTTGGCAACCGTTCTTCGGGAGATTTCCACGCCCTGTTGGCTGAGATTTTCGCAAAGTCTGCTGTCGCTCAACGGGGTTTTTCTGTCCTCGGCATCCACCATTTTGCGGATAAGCTCTTTGGCTTCTGCGGCACTTACGCTGCCGGACTCACCCAAAGCACGGGAAAAGAAACGGCTGAGAGGATACACGCCCCTTGAACACTGGACAAACTTGTCTTTCACGGCACGGCTGACGGTCGACTCGTGGACTTCAAGCATGCCTGCCAGATCGGACATGGTCATGGGACGGAGACTTCCGCCTCTGAAAAAGTCCTCCTGAAACGCCACTATCTGTTCGGCACACCGCAGCAGCATGGTTTTGCGCTGATCAATGCCCGATATGGCAGCCTTTGCCTGACGAAGCCTTTCGTTAAGATACTTTTTTACGTCCTCGCTGTCTGTACTTTCAAGCATATTCATATAATATGTATTGATCTTAACGGTAGGGAAGTAATAGTCGTTGGTCAGTATCTCAAAGTGGTCTGGGAAGCTGACCACAATGATATCAGGAGTTATGTAAACAGTAGACTGCTCACTTGCAAAGCCTGACGACGGACGGGGATTGAGCGAGCGGATCAGCCGGCATGCCTGCTTTGTATCTTCCACGGAAGCCCCAAGGAGTTTTGCCAGCTTTTCCTCACTTTTGTTAGCCATGTCCCTAAGATGTTCAGTGACGATTTGCTGAGCTAACACTGTGTCAGAATCCAGCCTCTCAAGCTGAATGTTCAGGCATGATTCAAGGTCGTATGCACCTACACCGGGAGGGTCAAGGGATTGTATTATGTCAACTGCGCCTGCCATTTCATGCTCGGAAAAGCCCGATGCGGCAGCCATGGATCGAACGGATTCGGTCAGCCAGCCGCTGTCATTGAGACTCATGGCGGCGAACTCGGCTGCACGTTTGAGCCTGTGAGGGATATCTGCTTCGCCCAGCTGAGTCATCAGATAATCCGACAGAGTTTCATCATTGTCTGAAACGGTGGATAAAGGGTCGGTATAATCACTGTCGTTTTTATAATAAACCTTGTTCTGAACGTCCATCTGGCGAAGCCACATCAGCTTGAGCCGAAATTGATCCAGCTCGTTTTGTTCGCTGTAAGCTTCGTTGAGGTCGATGGTAGGGTTTTCTTCCGCAAGCTGCCGGATATACTCCAAAAGCTGCTGGGAACCCATTTGCAGGATTTCAAGGTTTTGTATCAGCTGGGGAGAGATGCTCAGACTTTGTTTTAATGAGATGCTGAGATCCACAGATTCACCTCCGTTTCTTTTGGAAATCTGAACCAATTATAAAATATGTTTCGACAAAAATCAATCTTGTGAAAAATCGTAATAAGCCAAAGGAAAAAGAAAGTTATATCTGTTGTTTCAAACAAAATGACCTGATATAAAGAACGATTTACATTTTTTTACTTGTACTTTTGCGAAAAATATTATACAATGTGCATTACGCATACTCATAATAAGGAGGTATCCGATATGGTGCGTTTTACCAACGACCGGGGAACCATCGTTATAAGCGGTGATGTTATCACCACTCTGGTCGGTTCCGCTGCCACCAACTGCTTCGGTGTCAAAGGCATGGCGGCACGCTCTGCCACCGACGGTCTTGTTCATATGCTGCGCAAGGAAGCAATGGGCAAAGGCGTGCTGGTGGAGTATAACGAAGATGGAACCGTATCCATCGATCTGCACATCATCATCGATAACGGCGTGAACATCAATGCTCTGAGCCGATCCATTATCGAGCAGGTAAAGTATAAAATAGCCCAATATGCGGGCGTGGAAATCAAAGCGGTCAACGTATACGTCGATTCCATCATGGTTGACTGAGAAAATGCGTGCGTTTGCACAGCACGGAGGTGTATCTTTTGAGTAAGACCATTGACGGTGCGGCGTTTCGGGCGATGATGATCTCCGCCCACGCTTCCATCGAACTGCATAAGCAGCAGGTCAACGAACTTAACGTGTTCCCTGTACCCGACGGAGATACAGGAACCAATATGTGCCTTACAATAGCTTCTGCCGCTGCAGAAATGAAAAAAAGCGGCGATGCTCATCTGGGCAAGGCAGCCAACGCTGCCGCCGGAGCTTTGCTCCGTGGTGCCAGAGGTAACTCCGGCGTTATTCTGTCTCTGCTTTTCAGAGGCTTCGGCAAATATCTGAAGGACAAGCCTGAGTGCTCCGGTGTGGAATTTGCCGCCGCTCTGGGCGAAGGCGTTGAAGCTGCCTACAAGGCTGTTATGAAGCCCGCCGAAGGCACTATCCTTACCGTTTCCCGGGTTTCTTCCGTGGATGCGGCTGTTCTGGCCGAACAGAACGACGATGTAATGTTTGTTCTGGAAGGCACCATCGAAAGTGCTAAAGAAGCTCTGGCAAAAACCATCGACCAGAACCCTGTTCTCAAAAAAGCAGGTGTTGTTGATGCCGGCGGCATGGGTTATGTCTATATTCTTGAAGGTATGCTGGCAGCATTGAAGGGCGAAGCTATCGAATTCACCCCCGATATGGCAGCGGAAGAACCTAAGGATCATGCCGACTTCTCCGATTTCGAGACTGAGGACATTACTTTCCAGTATTGCACCGAATTCATCGTTTCCCGTGAGAACGACAAGGACCCCATGGAGCTGAGAGCTTATCTCGACGGTATGGGCGACAGCCTTGTGTTGGTAGACGATGACGAGATAATCAAAGTCCATGTCCATACCAACCACCCCGGCGAGGTTCTTGAAACCGCCATGAGCTACGGCAGCTTTGTTACCGTCAAGGTGGAAAACATGAAGCTGCAGCACTCCGAAAAGGTCATGTCCGAAGCCGAAAAGGCTGTTTCTCAGGTTGCAAAGCCCGAAAAGCAGTATGGTTTTGTGGCAGTCTGCGCAGGTGCCGGACTTGCCGAAGTGTTCCGTGACCTTGGTGCCGACGGCATCATTGAAGGCGGTCAGACAATGAACCCCTCAACCGAGGATATTCTGAAGGAGATCAACAAAACTCCCGCAGAGGTGGTTTTCGTACTGCCCAACAACAAGAACATCATCATGGCTGCAGAGCAGTGTATTCCTCTCAGCGAGGAAAAAAAGGTCATCGTTCTGCCCACCAAAACGGTTCCCCAGGGCATTACAGCTATGCTGACCTTTGATCCCGACAGCGATGAGGAATCAAACTTCTCCGCCATGACCGAAGCCGCCGAAGGCGTTTCTACCATGCAGGTGACTTATGCGGCACGCGATTCCGAGTTCGACGGTCTGGATATCCATCAGGGCGACTACCTGTCCATGATAAACGGTGCGCTGTTTGAAACAGGTCCCGACATCAATGCCCAGCTTGCCGACATGGCTGCAAAGGCAGCCGAAATAGGCGGCAGCTATGTAACCGTATTCTATGGAGAAGATGTTACAGAGCAGCAGGCAGAGGAAGCTCAGAAGATTTTCCAGGAAGCCTGCACCGATATGGAAGTTGCTCTTATCAGCGGCGGCCAGCCGGTATATTACTATCTGATATCTGTTGAATAAAAAATAACCGGAAACGTGAAAACGTTTCCGGTTGTTTTTTATTAGGGATTAGGATTAAGGATCTAGGGATTAGGGATGCTTTCCAAATAGCCTTGCCAATCGTCGATGCTGCCAAGGTTTTCTACATCGGTGTATCCCAAAGCGGAGAGTCTTGCGGCGGCGTCTTTGCTTCGTAAGCCGCTTTTGCAGTACACTGCTATGCCTGCGCTTTTGTCCGGCAAAACGGAGACAATATCAGCATCGATGGTATCGTATGGTATATTCATGGCACCGGGTATGTGCAATTTTGCATACTCCTTTGGGGTACGCACGTCAAGAATGATCCGATTTTCTTTCATCTTTGCGAATCACCCACCGATAAACTCGTCTGCCAGCAGCTGCCACAGCTTGTCGGCCGTCATATGCTTTGTTTCCATAGGTTCTATGGTGATCACTCTGTGGGTTTCGGAAAGCAGTTCAAAGACTTTCAGATACGCTTCCTTGACCTGAGTGAGCTTTTCCAGTGTTTCGTAAAGGTCGGCAGACTCACGGCTTTCGGCAATTTTGCTTACGCAGGCTTCCGGTGATGCGTCCATAAAAACGGTAATGTCGGGCTTGAGATTCTCCATTGCATAGCCGTTGAACATCATCAGCCGCTCCAGGCTTACGGCATCTGACTGATATGCGAAGTTGGAAAAATAGTATCTGTCGCACAGTACGTTTATGCCCTGCTCAAGCAGAGGGAGTATCTCTTTTTCCACGTGTTCCCGGCGGTCGGCCGCATAGAGCATGGCCATGGTCTCCTGACTGAAAGAAACCTCTTTGCGAAGTGCGCTTCTTATAAGGCGGCCGATGGGACCGTCGGTAGGTTCAAATGTGGTATGGCAGACAACTTTTTCGCCTGCAGCTTGAATGTTTTCGCACAGCAGATTCAGCTGGGTACTTTTTCCGCAGCCGTCCAGCCCTTCGAATACGATGAATTTTCCTCGTTCAGCCATGATAAACCTCTTTAGCTTGTTTTCGACAGTTATCATACCACAGACCGAAGAATAATTCAATAAGAGCAGCCATTTTCGCACTTGACAAGCAATAAGGGCGGGAATATAATAGTACATTATCAATATGCAAAGCGATGACGGGGAGGAGTAGGCACCGCCCATCAGAGAGCGGACGGTTGGTGTGAGTTCGCATCAGGTGTTGAAAGTCGCCCCTGAGTTCTGAAGCTGAACCCAAGTAAGCTTCGGCGTTCCCCGCGTTAAGGGTCAATGAGAGCGCATGATTTTCGTGCGAACTTAGGTGGTACCGCGGATATTGTCCGCCCTAAGATAACTATCTTGGGGCGGTTTTTTATTTGCCCCGAAAAGGAGAATTTGCCTTATGAAAGAATTACCGAAAACTTATGAACCCCAGTCGGTTGAAAACCGCATCTATAAGATGTGGCTGGACGGCAACTGCTTCCACGCAGAGCGTGATCCCGAGAAAAAACCTTTTACCATCGTTATTCCGCCTCCCAATGTCACCGGCCAGCTCCACATGGGCCACGCTTTCGACAACACCATTCAGGACGTTCTTATCCGCTATAAGCGAATGGCAGGCTTTGCAGCCCTGTGGCTGCCCGGCTACGACCATGCAGGCATCGCAACTCAGATCAAGGTTGAAGAAGTCCTTCGGGGAGAAGGTCTGACAAGATTTGACCTTGGCCGTGAAAAGTTCCTGGAACGTGTCTGGGAATGGAAGAACAAATACGGCGACCGTATTGTTGAGCAGCTGAAAACCCTCGGTTCCTCCTGCGACTGGGAGCGTCAGCGCTTCACCATGGACGATGTCTGTGCAAAGGCTGTCCGTACAACCTTTGTTGACCTGTATAAGAAAGGTCTTATCTACAAGGGCAAGCGCATCATCAACTGGTGTCCCCAATGCACCACCGCTCTGTCTGACGCAGAGGTCGAATATCAGGACAAGCCCGGTCACATCTGGAAGATCCGCTATCCCATCAAGGACAGCGACGAATATATCGTTGTTGCAACCACCCGTCCCGAAACCATGCTGGGCGACACCGGCGTTGCCGTCAACCCTGCCGACGAACGCTACACTCATCTGGTTGGCAAGACCTGTATCCTGCCTCTGGTAGGCCGTGAACTGCCCATCGTGGCCGACGATTACGTTGAACTTGACTTCGGTACCGGCTGCGTCAAGATGACTCCCTGCCACGACCCCAACGACTTTGAGGTTGCCCAGCGTCACGACCTTGAGCATATCCTCGTGCTTGACGAAGACGCAAAGGTCATCAACGGCGGCAAGTACAACGGCATGGACCGTTACGAGTGCCGCAAGGCCATCGTTGCCGATCTGGAAGCCGAAGGCTATCTGGTTGATGTTGAGGATTACGCTCACAATGTCGGCACCTGCTATCGCTGCGGTACCGACGTTGAGCCCATTGCGTCCGACCAGTGGTTCGTTAAGATGCAGCCTCTGGCAAAGGAAGCCATCCGTGTCGTTGAAGAGGGCGAGATCAAGTTCGTTCCCGACCGTTTCTCCAAGACTTATCTGAACTGGATGAACAATGTCCGTGACTGGTGTATTTCCCGTCAGCTGTGGTGGGGTCACCAGATACCTGCATGGTACTGCGCCGACTGTGGTCACACCACCGTTTCCCTTGAAGATGCCTGCACCTGTGAAAAGTGCGGCAGTGCCAACATCAAACGTGACGAAGACGTTCTGGACACCTGGTTCTCCTCTGCACTGTGGCCTTTCAGCACCCTTGGCTGGCCGGAAAAGACCGAGGATCTGGAATATTTCTATCCTACCGATGTTCTTGTTACCGGTTACGATATAATCTTCTTCTGGGTTGCCAGAATGATTTTCTCCGGCATGGAACAGATGAAGCAGATTCCTTTCCACACCGTTGTTATCCACGGCCTTGTCCGTGATGCTCAGGGACGTAAGATGTCCAAGAGCCTTGGCAACGGTATCGACCCCGTTGAAATGATCGAGAAGTTCGGCGCCGACGCTCTGCGCTTCAACCTCATTACCGGCAACAGCCCCGGCAACGATATGCGTTTCTTCATTGAACGCTGCGAGGCCATGCGAAACTTTGCCAACAAGCTCTGGAACGCAAGCCGTTTTGTTATGATGAACCTTACCATCGACAAAAATGAGCTGCCCGAAAAGCTTGAACTGGAAGACAAATGGATACTTTCCAAGCTGAACACCCTTGCCAAAGAAGTTATCGACAATCTTGAAAGCTACGAACTTGGCGTCGCGGCAGACAAGATCTATGACTTCATCTGGGACAGCTATTGCGACTGGTACATCGAGCTTACCAAGCAGCGTCTCAACGGCGATGACGAAGCAGCAAAGATCAGTGCCCAGAAGGTTCTGCTGTATGTCCTGACCGAGATCCTCAAGCTGCTGCATCCCTTCATGCCCTACATCACCGAGGAGATTTATCAGGCACTGCCTCACGACGGCGAATATCTTATGCTGCAGAAGTACCCCGAGTTTACCGAGCAGCTGAACTTCCCTGCCGACGAAGCCGACTTCGAGATCCTTATGGACGCCATCAAGTCTGTCCGCAGCCTCCGTGCAGAGATGAACGTACCTCCCTCCAGAAAGGCAGAGATGTTCGTCGAAACCGACAGAGCCGATATCTTTGAGGCAGGCCGTCCCTTTATGCTCCGACTGGCATATGCTTCAGGTGTTGCTGTTGCAGACAAGGCTCCCGAAGGTGCTGAGGACATGGCTTGCGCCATCACCGATAAGGCAAGAATGTATATGCCCATGGCAGAGCTTATCGACTTCGAAAAGGAACTGGCACGCATAGCCAAGGAAAAGGAAAAAGCTCAGAAAGAGCTTGACCGCATTGAAGGCAAGCTGAACAATCAGGGCTTTGTCAGCAAAGCTCCCGAAGCTGTTGTGGCTGCAGAGCGTGAAAAGGCAGAAAAGCTCAAGAGCCTGCTGAAAAACCTTGAAGACAGCGAAGCAAGACTTAAAAAATAATGAATTATAATCAAACACTGAACTATATCCATGGGCGCCCCCGCAGTATTGCGGCGGCGCCCACGCTGGCAAGGATAAGAGATTTGATGTCAAGGCTTGGAAACCCGCAGAACAGCCTGAAATATGTCCATATTGCCGGCACCAACGGAAAAGGCAGCGTGGCAGCCATGACTGCGTCTGTTCTGCGTGCTGCGGGATACAGGGCGGGCATGTTTACCTCGCCGTACCTTGAGGATTTCAGAGAGCGTATTCAGATAAACGGACAGATGATATCCCAGGCCGACCTCTGCGCCGTTACCGAAAAGGTAAAGGCAGCGGAAGATGCCAGAAATGAGGAGGGTCTTGACCCGGTCAACGAGTTTGAACTGGTCACAGCCGCAGCTTTTGAATACTTCGCTGCCCAAGGCTGCGATATTGTGGTGCTGGAAACAGGACTGGGAGGAAGATTTGACCCAACCAACATCATAGAGGCTCCCGAAGCTGCCGTGATCACCCATATTGCCAAAGACCACACGGCAATTCTGGGCAGTGACCTTGTAACCATTGCAGGCGAGAAAGCCGGCATCATCAAGGGGGGAAGTGCCGTTGTTGTTTCTCCCAACGATGAGGAAGTTAAGGAAGTGCTGGTGTCTGCCTGCATTGCAGCGGGAGCGGGTTACGATGTTGTGAGCCTTGATGAACCGGATAACTGCACCGTTTCCGCAGATGGCTTTGCTTTTACCCACAAGGGTCTGACCATATGCTGCCCGCTGTTGGGACATCATCAGCTTGCCAACGGGCTTACGGCTTATGCCGCTTTGAAAGCATTGAGCCGGCGGGGATTTGAAATATCCGATGAAGCCATGGTTCAAGGCTTTGCGTCTGCGGTGTGGCCGGGACGGATGGAGCTTATGAACAAAGCTCCCATTGTGCTGCTGGACGCTGCCCACAATCCCGACGGAGCCGCTGCACTTGCCGATGCATTGGACACCCTGTTTCCCGGCAAGGAAATCGTGGCCGTTATGGGCATGATGGCGGATAAGGACTGGAAAACCTGCATTGATATCCTTGCTCCAAAATGCAAAACCATAATTGCCTCCTCATCAGAGATGGAGCGTTCTCTGAATCCGGAGAACTTGGTACAGTACGCATCACGATATTGCAGCTGTATTGCAGGCAAAGACCTTGAAAATGCCATAAAAACCGGTTTTGATGCAGTGCCAGACGATGGTTTGCTCCTTGTTTGCGGATCCGTTATCATGGCTGGGCAGGCGAGAGGGATAATTAAAAAACTGATTTAGCAGGGCAGATATTTTCCACCCACCAATCACCCATGAAGTAACGTATTCCCGCCGTAGGGGAGACCTTTGGTCGCCCGCGGGCGGTCAAAGACCGCTCCTACAACGCACAACGCAACACATCCCGCCGTAGGGGCGACCTTTGGTCGCCCGCCGATTATGCACAACGTGACGTAACACTTCGTAGGGTCACGGCTGTGGGTCAGCTTGGCTGACCCGGGTGACACGTCTGTTACGCACCGACAACCCTGTAACACTGTAGGGAACGACGTCCTCGTCGTTCCGCTTTGGGCTGTCGAGGACGCCAGCCCCTACAATGTACAATGTAATGTATTGCGCCGTAGGGGCGACCTTTGGTCGCCCGCGGGCGGTCAAAGACCGCCCCTACAACGCACAACGCAACACATCCTGCCGTAGGGGCGACCTTTGGTCGCCCGCCGATTACGCACAACGTGACGCTACATATCGTAGAGAACGATGAAAATCGCTTGCGATTTTCGAGGGGTCAACTTTGTTGACCCTGTCATCCTGAGGAGCATAGCGACGAAGGATCTTAAAGATTCTTCGGTCGTTCCGGTCAGCAAGCTGACCGACTTCCCTCAGAATGACAGCGGGAGACGGATTCTCACGTCGCTTCGCTCCTCGGAATGGCACCTCTGACGCAACATATCGCACCTGCGGTCAATTTTGATATGCCGCATGCTTGATTCGGCAAATTACGCAGTACACCACGATTTATAATAGGGTCGTCGTAAGATCATCTTACGGCGACCCATTTTTTGTTTTTGGGGGAATACCAATGAAAATGACAAGCTATTTACAGGGGCGGCAGCTGACTGTTGCCCTCACTGGTGAAATAGACCACCATGTTGCAAAAACGCTTATAAACGGTGTGGCAGATAAAATTGACACTTTTCTGCCCAAACATTGTGTTCTTGACTTTTCCGATGTTGCGTTTATGGACAGTTCCGGAATCGCCGTGGTCATAAACGCAAAACGCCATATGGAGCTTCTGGACGGAAGTCTGTCACTTCAAAACGTATCAGGCCAGCCAAAGAAGGTGCTTGATGCTGCGGGGATAGGCAGAATGGTCGAGATGGTATAATTGGAGGTTTACATAATGCAAGAAACTAATGTAATGAAACTGGAGTTTGACAGCCTGTCTGTCAACGAGTCCTTTGCCCGTGGAGCGGTGGCGTGCTTTGCCGCCCAGCTTGACCCCACGCTGGACGAGCTTGGAGATATCAAAACGGCTGTCAGTGAGGCGGTTACAAACTGCATTGTTCACGCCTATCCCGACAGCATCGGAAAAATTCTTATCAAGGCCAAACTGGACAAGGGTGCCATAGAAATTTCTGTCCGTGACTGGGGTCGCGGTATGGAGGACGTGGAAGCGGCAATGCGTCCCATGTACACCACCGGCGGAAGCGACAGGGCAGGCATGGGATTTACAATTATGGAAAGCTTTATGACCAGCCTGTCCGTAAAAAGTGCTCCGGACAAGGGCACCACCGTCACCATGAAGCGGCGGATATCCAAAAGGGCGTCACGCAGATGAGTACGGCTCAAAGGGAGCTTCTGCAGCTGGCCAAAAGCGGAGACAAGGAAGCCTCGGAGAGAATGATAGTTGAAAACTCCGGGCTTATCTGGTCGATCGCTAAGCGGTACTTTGGCCGTGGTGTGGAGGCAGACGATCTGTATCAGCTGGGCTGTATCGGATTTATCAAGGCTGTTGAGGGGTACGACCCTGAGTTCGGCACACAGTTTTCAACATATGCGGTGCCGAAAATTGCGGGAGAAATTCGCCGATTCCTGCGGGATGACGGCATGATAAAGGTAAGCAGGGGAATCAAGGAACGGGCTATGACCATACGTCTTGCCAGAGACAGGCTTAGCCACCAAAACGGACGTGAACCGACTGTTACGGAATTGGCGCAGGAGACAGGTTTTACGGTGGAGGATATTGCCATGTGCGAAACAGCCACGTCTGCTTATGAATCTATCAATCAGGAAAACGGTGACGATGGATTTACGCTGGAAAGTGTTCTCACTTCCGGCGGTATTGAAGAAACCCTGGTGGAGACTATCGCGTTGAACGAAGCGATAAACCAGTTGGCTGACAGGGAACAGCAAGTGATAAAACTGCGGTATTTCAGAGGATTTACGCAGGATAAAACGGCTAAAATTCTGGGAGTCAGTCAGGTACAGGTGTCCCGCATAGAACGCAAAGCACTGGAAAGCTTAAGGAAGTTTGTTTAGGTCATAGTGTCATTTCTCCGCTGACACAGTCAGCGGAGAAATCCCCATCTCAATGGACACTGGCTTGCTCCCGCTGCCATCATAGATCTCAAACGCAGAGGTTTCCTTCTCCATCAACCCTTATCACCACCATCTGCCTTCCGTTGATACACTCCACCGAACACAGGCAGAACAAACCGGGCATGGGAAACCTGCCGCCTTTCCACGGTACGGTGATCACTTTTCCGGTTTCGGTTGACCGTGCAAAGTATTCAAAGCCCATATCAAAAGCGGTTTTTGCCACATCGTCGGCAAAAAGACTTCCCGGGTTACGGCATCGCTGCCATGAGGAGTTGTGCTGAGGTGCACCCGTATCACCGTGAGTGATTCTACTGACGTCAAAAGCACCGATGGAGCTGATGTTGTATACTTTCCTTGCACCCATGGAGTCACCCTCCGGGATAAGCACGCCGATCAGCAGCCGTTCATCTCCGCTGACAGCCCACGCACGGTGGATACCCTCAAGGTGTTTGCATTGGGCTTCCAGATACAGCCTCAAACCGTCTTTTTTAACGCTTATAAAGCCTGTCTCGTCATCACCGCTGAAAAGCGGATAGGTGAATTGCATATCGTCACCGCCTTTTGCATATAAAACACCCCGGTCATAATAATGTATGACCGGGGTGTGCGTATTATAACTCAGTTGACTTCGTAATTGCCTTTTACCAGCAGTTCGGCTTCGCCGTCGGCAATAATGGAAACGGAATCGGTGCACAAATACAGATGATTTGCTTCCAGACGACCGTTTTCGATGGATACGCCGGCAGTTGTGTCGGAAAGGGTGCCGCTGGTCAGACCCTCACCGCTGACGAACAGGACTTCACAGCCGGTGTGGAGAGTAACGGACTGACCGTCGGTCAGCTCAACGGACTTGTATTCGCTGCGGTTTCCGATATCGTCCAGCGCATTGGTAACGGTTTCGGCGTTGAGAGATTGCTTGAACTCGTTAAGAGTGTTGTCAAAACTGTCGGACAGTTCGGACTTTGCATCGCCAACCATACCCTCCAGTCTGGCTGTCAGGGCAGGGATAACGGTTTCGTTAATGTAACTCAGAGAAACCAGAGGATCGGAAGAATCTCCCGGTGCGGCACTGGCAAACATACCTGCGCCGATAACGATTATAAGAGCCACAATGGCAAGCTTTAAAACAAGATGCTTTCTGAACATGAGTATCTCCTTTGCAGTGTGTATTTACATAATACACTAAACGAACCCATCATGCAAGCCAAAACTTAAGGCAAATTCAGCAAATGCAGTGTTCGCTGCCTCGAAAGAACCCTATAATCACAATTTGAAATTGATTATACAAGTTCATCATGCAGGCCAAAACTGACGGCTATTGCGCTGTCAACCTGACTCATAAGTGTATCGTCCAGCCTGCCCATGCGTTCACGAAGTCGCTTTTTGTCGATGGTGCGTATCTGTTCCAATAATATCACCGAATCCCTTGAAAGACCATAGGAACTTGCTGCCAGCTCAATATGAGTGGGAAGCCGGGCTTTGTTCATCTGAGAAGTAATGGCGGCAGCGATAACCGTGGGGCTGTGGCGGTTGCCGGTATCGTTCTGCACAATAAGTACCGGTCTGGTGCCGCCCTGTTCACTGCCGACCACGGGGCTGAGATCGGCATAGTATATATCGCCCCGTCTGACGCTTTGATCCATGTTGTCACACTCCGAGGAAAAAGTTCCTCCGATCACATATGTAATCGGGGTACTAAGATTCTTCCACCGTTGACGGTAAAATATACATTTCGGGAATCACTTCCCGTCATCAGTATATTCGACACAGTGCGACAATGTGTGCAAAAAGCACGCTGTTATTTAGATTGCACCCTATCCGCCAGCAATGTCAGCAAGCTGACCTCACGTGCCCCTACGGAGGGATACGTTGCGTCGTGCATCGTTGCGGCGGGAGCAGAAGCCCAAGGATTCGGCATTGCCGAATCCTAACGAAGTTCGCTTTGCGAACTTTACCCGCCCTACGGTGTGGTACGTCACGTCACAAGTGTCATTCCTGAACATCAGGGCAGCTATTTCCTTACTTTCCAAACAAGAAGCACGGCCAAAGCGGTGCAAATGGGTATCACAACTAGCTGCCACCAGTCAAATCCGGAGCTTACAATTATTGCTGTGGGTCCGTCGGCACCGCCGATCACACCTATGGAGTTTTTCTCCCCACAGCCTGTAAGCAGCGACATCAACAGAATAATCGGCAAAATCAATTTCCTCATGCGTACTCCTCATTAGTTAACATAACTACATCGTTGACGTCGCTTATTTTCGATAGCACACCGTCCTGTATCAGATATGCTTCGCCACGAAGCTCGGTAACACCATCGTGGATATACAGCCAGCTGCCGTCGGGCAGAGCGTAGAACTTTCTGCCAAAGCTGTCGCCGTATGAGATGTCCTCAAAAACCCGCAAACCGTCCAGTACTGTGTCCTTTATGGCCTGGTAATGGGGCAGAACCATGATGCTTGTCAACCCAAGGCCGGTAAGGAATCTTTTGTAGTTTGGGTCAACGGCTTCGCCGTCCAGCTCCGGCTGAGCATACACGGTGTCGGCACTGTTCATGGTGCCTGCGCTTATGCCGATAACGGCACCGGTATAGGTTGACATAATCTTTCGCAACCCGATTTCCTCAAAAAACTTGTTCTGGGTTGGCACATGACCGCCAGCCAGTATAATAAGGTCAGCGGAAGCCACAAGCTCTGCCGCCATGTCTGCATTTCGGTCGTCAAGAATGTTGTATTGGTCAAAGCTGATGCCGCCGCCGGTAAGAACTGTGTGCATCATATCCGCAAATCCGTCTGTAAAAGGATAGTCAGCGGGGTCTGAGCAGATGAACAGCCCATTGCAGGGAACAGGCACAGCCTTTTTAAGCTCACTTACAAAACCGTTTGCCGGGTCAAGAGCCGCACCTCCTGGCAAAAACGGACTGCTGGTCAGAAAACATTTCATAGTTACACTCCTTGAAGTTTACTGTTACTATTATCAATTCACGGCTGTAAATTGTCAATCGCTTTTGTATCCGGAGATACAGAAATTGAATTTTTATGTGAAAGTTTTGTGAATATTGCACGTTTGTGTGCAATATTTATCTTTTTTCGCCCATATATGAGAGGACTTTTTTGCCTGTCCTTATCCATAAACAATCGGAGGTTTAATATGACTCAAAAAGAACGCCCCGGATTTTTTGTATATCACGAAACAGAGGACGAGATTTCTTATATGGACGACCGACAGCGAGGTCAGCTGCTTCGGGCGCTGTTGGCATACAGCAGACGTGGTGAGATAGTTGAGGACATTGACCCCATCGTTATGGGTTCGTTCTACAGCTTGAAAAGCTCTGTCGACCGAAATGCGGAAAAGTATGAGAGGATCAGACTCATTAACTATCAAAATGGACTCAAAGGCGGCAGACCGAGAAAAACCAAAGAAACCCAATCGGTTTTTTCGGAACCGACCGCAACCGAAAAAAACCATAACTATAACTCAAGCTCAAACTCAAACTCTAACCCTAACTCTAACCAAAACAATAACTATAACTGCGAACGGGAGGGTGAGGGAACTAAAGCTAACACACCCCCGCCCCCACGAGGATTGTATAAAAATGTTTTTTTGTCTGAAGAAGAATATAATATTCTGCGAAGTGAGCAGCCGAATATTGACGAGCGTATCGACAGGCTGAGTGAGTATATGGCGGTATCTGGCAAAAATTATGTAAACCACCTTGCCACACTTCGTCAATGGGCAAGAGAGGACGGGCAGAAGGATATTGGCCGCAAGTCCGGCGGAACCCGGAAGGACTGTGAAAACCGCAGCGACTACGAATATCACGCCGGCGAGCATGAAAAGGCTGCCGTCATGCGGTTGCAGGAGATGAAGCGAAGGCGTGAAGAAGAACTTGCCGGTCAGGAGCAGACAACGGACAGCGACCGACCGCAGTCATGCTAACTTTCCGACAATTTCCTGTAAAGTTGCGTTTCTGATGGCCGTGACAAAATGGATTGCTTGACACCGGCTGTTCAACGTGCTAACTTTAAACTATAGATAAAGAGAATTGGAGGAGTTGCGATGCACCTGATCGGGGTATATGATTACACCGTAATTTTGACATATATCAGCCTTGTGTCTTCCCTGGTCGGAATGGTGAATGCATATCAGGACCGCTTTTCTTTGGCAGTGTGTTTGCTCATGCTGTCCGGCTTCTGTGATATGTTCGACGGTATTGTTGCCCGCAGCAAGAAAGACAGAACGGCAGACGAAAAAAGCTTTGGGATCCAGCTGGATTCCCTGAACGATGTGATATGCTTCGGCGTGTTTCCTGCGGTGCTGCTGTATTTCCGTGGGGTCACAACCGCAATAGGTATTGCTGCCTTGGTGGTGTATGTGCTTTGTGCGCTGATACGTCTGGCATTTTTCAACGTGATGGAAACCAATCGTCAGATGACCGAGGACGGCTGCGCAAAAGAATACCATGGGCTTCCGGTAACGATGTCTGCCGTTATTCTGCCTCTGTTTTTCGCAATAGGATCCCTTTTGCCCCAGACGGTCAGCCTTGTGATATATCACGTGCTTCCCCTTGCGGTGGGATTCCTGTTTGTGCTGGATTTCCGGGTACCGAAAATCGACTTTGCCAAATTGTTTAAAGAGCGAAAGTCCCACAAAACAGCGGTTTAGGGGCAAGCGAAAACAACTGATCCTCACGCTAAAACGACAGCTTTCTGTTGAAAGCTGTCGTTTTTTGGTGGACCTGAGGAGATTCGAACTCCCGACCCCTACAATGCGAATGTAGTGCGCTCCCAACTGCGCTACAGGCCCATAAATCATTAAATTTTGCAAAATAATTATATCACAATTTGGAAGGCTGTAAAGTGTTTTTTTGGCAGAATAGGGAGCGGTTCCTGCGGCATACTAAACCGAGGTGATTTTAATGATTTCCGATACCGATATGCTTAACAATATCAGAAAAGGCACCCAAATGGGCTGCCACGGCATAGACAAAATCCTGCCCAAAACAAGAAGCAACGAAATGAAACAGGATCTTCTGCAGCAAAAGCGGGAATATAACGAAATCTATTCCGAGGCAGACAGACTGCTTTCAAAGCAGGGCGGTGAGCCGCAAAATCTGTCTATGGCTGCAAAGATGATGTCGTCGGTCATGAGCGATATGCAGACCATGATGAACAGCTCCACCACCAAGTTGGCTGAAATGATGATAACCGGCAACACCATGGGCGTTACCAAAAGCATCCGCCATCTCAACGGATATAAAGGCAATAACGAACAGGTGCTTGGAATTGCAAACAAGCTGCTGGAAACGGAACAGCGCAATATCGTCCAGATGCAGCAGTATCTGTGATAACTAATGATTAATAATTAATAATTAGTGACGCGCGACGTGACGTACCATGCCGTTCCGCTAGGGGCTGTCGAGGACGCCAGCCCCTACAACGCACAACGCAACGTATCGCACCGTAGGGGCACGGCCTCCGGACGTCCCTTGCCTCTCCCTCTGGGAGAGGTGCTGAGCGAAGCGAAGCGGAGAGGGCCCTCTCAGTCAAAAACTTCGTTTTTGCCAGCTCCCCCAAAGGGGGAGCCAAGGGGCAACATTTTGTCGCCGGCGGGCGGTCAAAGACCGCCCCTACAACGCACAACGCAACGTATCGCACCGTAGGGCGGGGGCTTGCTCCCGCCTCCAATTACGCGCGACGTTACGTATCACGCCGTTCCGCTATGGGCTGTCGAGGACGCCAGCCCCTACAACGCACGACGCAACGTATCACGCCGTAGGGGCACGGCGTGCCGTGACCGCATGCCCTCTCAGTCAAAAACTTCGTTTTTGCCAGCTCCCCCAAAGGGGGAGCCATGCCTCTCCTTTTGGGAGTTAGCGTGTCAGGTCAGCTTGCTGACCTGACGTTCAAAAATAACAGAAAAACATGAGCGACTGTGCATCATCACTGCATTCAGCCGCTCATGTTTCAGATATTCAATTATACCAGTTTGGAGTAATCTATCTTACCGGTGGCGAGTCTGGGAATGCTGTCCACAGGCTCTACGGCAACAAGGGTGGGGGATATCTTGAGGCGTGAAATAAGGAACATGATTATCTTCTGCTTTGTCTCCTCGCTGTCATCTGTAACGTAAACAGCCAGCTTGTCGTCAACTCCCTTGCAGGCGACCTCTGCACCGTTCAGCTCTCCGGTGAGCAGTTGTTCGGTTTCGTCAAGGCTGACACGTTCACCCAACAGCTTCAGAAAACGTGCCTTACGACCTACGATGAAATAGAAACCTTCTTCATCAAAGTAGGCAATGTCACCGGTGTGAAGAACATCGTTGTATTCGTCGTCTTTGATAAGGTCATCACCGCACTGTGCATAACCCATACATACGATGGGACCGGTGTAGACGATCTCGCCGGGTACATTGGGCTGAGTGATGATGTTTCCGTCATCGTCTTCCAGAGTTACTTCTCCGGGAGGTACGGGTTTGCCAATGCTGCCGGGTTTTTTGAGGGTATCGTCGCCGTAAAGCACCAAAAGGCCGCCGGGGGCTTCGGTTGCACCATAGATGATCATAAAGGTGGAGCCGTTTTCCTTGTGCCATGTGGCGTATTTGTTATGCACTTCGGGAGTCAGACTGCCGCCGCCGCAGGATGAGTAAAGCAGCTTAATGCCTTTTTCGCGGAACTTGATGCGCTCCAGCAGATCATAGTTGAAGGGAACGCTGCCAAAACTGTCGCCGCCGTTTTCCGTAAAGAAGGTCCAGAAATCGGGGTTAAGGAAGTTCTTGCTGGTCAGCAGACATGCCCAGCCGTGATAAAGCATGCGGGAAAGTCCCAGCAGGTCGTAATTGTGGTATATGGGCATGGTGGATGTGTGGCGATTATACTCATAATCATCGCAGTAGTTAAGGATTATTTCTTCAAAACCGTCTATGTTTTTGTAGCTCAGTCGAACCAGCTTGGGGCTTCCGGTGGAGCCGGAGGTGGTCAGCAGCAGACCAAGCTCTTTATGCATAGGATAGGACTTCATGCCGGTTTTAAGCAGACAGTAGTTGAACCTTGAATAAACTTTTTCGTAGGGGAAATCGTCAGCCATATCTTCAGGCAGCCAGAAATAGTCGGGCTGATATGTATCCGTCAGGTCTGCCATCATGTCTTTATGAGTGTCGGCACCAAACATGGCGGGCACTACATTGGTGGAAACAAAAACGCAGTAGCCTGCCATGGAACCGGCCACATTACGGCTCAGCAGAAAAACAAGAGAACGCTCGGGCACGATTTTTTTTATCTCACTCTGGAAATCCACAAGGTCATCATACTTGACCACAAGACCGGTGTCGTCGATAATGGCATCCTTGCCGGGGTATTTTGCAAAATCAAACAGCATTTGGCAACCTCCTGATGTAATTGTGTCGATGTCATGGTTTTGACACATTTTTGACACAAATATATCACAGTCACAGCAGCAATGCAAGGAAAACAGGGAAATAATCAAAAAGTCCGCCAATCACGCACAACGCAACGTATCGCACCGTAGGGCGGGGGCTTGCTCCCGCCTCCAATTACGCACGACGTGACGTATAACTCCGTAGGGGCGACGTTTCGTCGCCCGCGGGCGAGCACAGCTCGCCCCTACAACGCACGACGCAACGTATCACGCCGTAGGGGCACGGCGTGCCGTGACCGCATGCCCTCTCAGTCAAAAACTTCGTTTTTGCCAGCTCCCCCAAAGGGGGAGCCAAGGGGCAACATTTCATCGCCCTCGGGCGGTCAAAGACCGCCCCTACAACGCACAACGCAACGTACCACGCCGTAGGGCGGGTAAAGTTCGCAAAGCGAACTTCGTTAGGATTCGGCAATGCCGAATCCTTGGGCTTCTGCTCCCGCCTCCAATTACGCACAATGTAACGTATCACGCCGTAGGGGCGACGTTTCGTCGCCGCCAATCACGCACAACGTGACGTTAATACTTGGCTCTCCCTGTGGGAGAGCTGTCAGCGAAGCTGACTGAGAGGGTGCTTCCACCTCATCCGGCTTCGTTTCACTCAGCCACCTTCCCCTCAAGGGGAAGGCGATGCTGCGCACAACGCGATGTATCACGCCGTGACCGCAGCACAACAAAAAACAGGGCGGGAGTTTTCTCCCGCCCTGCTGTTTGTTCGATTATTTACCTTTAAGTTCCAGCAGCAGCCAAATCATCTTTGAAAGCTCGCTGCGCTTGATGCCCTGATCGGGACGGAAGGTGCCGTCACCATAACCGCCCACAACACCGGCTTCTGCCAATGCTGCGACTGCAGCAGAATCGGTGTCGGTAAAGGGAGATTTGGCTGCTGCCTGGAGATTCAGCAGCTTTGCGCAAACCTCAGCCACATCGCCTCTGGGACAGGGAGCGTCAAGGTCGATACCTGCGGGCAGGATGCCGAGAGCAACGGCTGCGGCATAGTATCCGCCTGCCCAATGGTCGGCAGTGCCGGGCAACTCCTGACCAAGAGCTGCAACGCAGGCCATTTTCAGAACCTGACCGTAGGTCACGTTGTCGTCAGGCTTAAAGGAACCGTCGGAATAGCCGTTGATAACACCGACGCCTGCCAGGTTGGTTACATATTCCGCATACCATGCGTCGGCGGCAACGTCCTTGAAATACTTCTTGAAAACGGGGAAGTTCTCGGGAGATTCGTCAGTAGTGATGAGGATAGCGCCTTCGAAAGTTCCGGCAGCAAGTTCCACTTCCTTGCCGTCTACGAAAATGTGCAGTGCGGCACCATCGGCAGCTTCGATAACGCCGCCTTCTGCGATGGTCAGGCTGTTCAACACGCTGTCACCGGTGACGATCCACTTGGAACCTGCGCCAACAGTGATGGAGGTGCCTTCACTGTTGTAGGAATACTTGGCGGGATCGAGGATCCAGTAGCAATACTCGTCGTCGGCACAGTCAGCCCAGTAGGCGTTCCACTGATCGGCAGACCATGTGTCAACTGCGCCTGTCCAAACAGTGTTGTTCAGCACAACATCAACACCGCGCTGATAGTCGTAATTCTTCACGTCACCGGAAACGGTCATGTCGGTCATGGTCAGGGAAGTGGGGGTATCGGTGTTGCCGACCTTGAGGTAACGGCTCATGCTGTCACTGTTGATGACGGTCATGAGTATGGTGTTGCTGTGGGACTGAACCTCGGAAGCGGTCAGGTCGATATCTGCGGTGTGGGATTTAACGAGAATGGCAGCACCGTCTATCATGTCCACGTATTTGCCAACGGCTTCGCCGTAGGTTGCGTAGTAATCGCAGGCGGAAACGATGTCTTTGGTGGTTATCAGCCTGGAGTTTTTGACCTCAACGACAGCCTGCTTGCCCAGCTTTCTGCCGCCGCCCATCATGTCGGGGCTGTGGATCTGGAAAGCGTTTCGTCCGCCGATAAGCTCATTGGCCTTGTCGGTGGTTTCGCCCTTGTTGTACTGCAGCAGTTCTTCGGTGGCATCAGCGCCGCTAAAGCAGTGGACAGCGCCGTTGTTGGAGATGATTGCGCCGATCTCTGCACCCTGAACAACGGAGCCGTAGAGCCATACACGGCAGTTGGAGTCGGCATATGTGCCGTAACCGCCGGTACGGGCAAGACCAACGGAGTTGTAGGAATAGAAGTCAAGACCGTTGCCCATGGCGGAGTCGGTGCTCATGGCAGCCCAGCCGTCGGTCACAACGTAGGAGTTGAAGTAATAGGTCTGGCTGCGTCCGGTGGACATATTGGTCCTGGTTTTGCCGGAAACCAGCAGAGCGGGGTTGGACATGGGTTCGGACTTGGAAGCGGTGGCAGGAACGTCGCCCAGAGTTACAAAGGCGGAATCGTTGACGATGAGGCTGCCTGCGGAAGCTGCCACGGCGTAACGCTGGTTGCCTTCGGAATAGATGAATGTGTTGTCGATGACAACGGTGCCTGCTGTCATGTTGGCGGCGGCACCGGAACGCTTGCCGTTCATGGTATCGGCCTTGAGCTTGATAACGGAATTGTACTTGTCGGTAATTATCTCACCGATGTTGTTTTCAAAGGATTCCTCGTAGAGGTCTTCTTCGCCGCCAATGGTATAGTCACCGCCGGTGAACTTGAAAACGGCGTCGGAGTAGTCGGTGCCCTCGATATACAGGCCGCCGGCAGCGGTTTCGGTAACGGTGCCTGCGATCTGGTTGACGGTTGCTATCTGTCCTGCGGTGAGCACACCGTCTTTAACTGCGTAGATCTGAGAAGCGGAAGTGGCTGCGGAAGCGCCGGAAATGTCGCCTTCCACCTGAGGTGCGGGAGGAGGTGCCGGGGGTGCTGCATATACGGTGATGCCGATGCAGGAAACCAGCATGGCGCAAATGAGCAGCAGTGCGGTAAGCTTTCTTTTCATATTCTTCAATCCTTTCATTTGATATCTATGAACTGATTGTACCACATTTGGAATTAATTGTATCGGTTCAAACTTGCCTTGACAGGTAGATTTGTGTACAATAGAATTAATTAATAATTAAGAATTAATAATTAATAACGCATGGTGTGACGTGTTTCGTCGTAGGGTCACGGCTGTGGGTCAGCTTTGCTGACCCGGGTGACACGTTTACCCTCTCAGTCAAAAACTTCGTTTTTGACAGCTCCCCCAAAGGGGGAGCCAAGGGGCAACATTTCATCGCCGGCGGGCGGTCAAAGACCGCCCCTACAACGCACAACGCAACGTATCGCACCGTAGGGCGGGTAAAGTTCGCAAAGCGAACTTCGTTAGGATTCGGCAATGCCGAATCCTTGGGCTTCTGCTCCCGCCTTCAATTACGCACGACGTGACGTATCACGCCGTTCCGCTATGGGCTGTCGAGGACGCCAGCCCCTACAACGTACAAAGTAACGTATCCCGCCGATCACGCACAACGCTTGCGTCGACGACTTAGGGAACGGTCAAGACCGTTCCGCCATATCAGTGTTTGTCCGGAACGGTCAAGACCGTTCCCTACATTATATTTCTGAAAAGGATTATCAATCAAACAAAAGGAGCCTTGCCATGGAAATGCCGAAAATCGAAACAACCGTAATTAAAATCAACGACTACATAACCGCCATCGACCAGATGATGGTTCGCAGTTTTCTCATTACCGGCATGGATTCCGCCCTGCTGCTGGACGCAGGAGCGGAGAATATGGATCTGCCGGCACTGGTATCCCAACTCACCAAACTGCCGGTGACACTGTGTATGACCCATAGCGACGGCGACCATACAGCGGCTTTGGGGCGGTTTGATTCGGCCCTTGCCCATGTTGACGAGATACCTCTGCTGATGAGCAGGCAGCCGGAAATAAAAACCTTGTTCATACCCGTGGAAGACGGTCACGTTTTTGACTTGGGCGGTATCGTGCTGAGGGTTATCCACAATCCCGGCCATACTCCCGGCTCCATCAGCCTGCTTGACGAGAAGAATAAGGCTCTTTTCTCCGGAGACACTGTGTCATTCGGTCCCGTTTTCATGTTTGGAGCAAACAGAAATATGGACGATTTTGAAAACAGCCTGAATAAGCTGAAGGCTGTTTGCGAGGAATATGGCGTGGATACCATCTATCCCTGCCACAATACCTGCCCCATAACCCCTGAGTGTATAGTCGAGCTGCTGGCTTGCGTGAAAGGTATCAAAGACGGAACTCTCGAAGGCCACGAACCCAAGGGGGATCTTCCACCGGGAGAAAACCCCATTCAGTACACCGTGGGCAGCAGCGGCATATATGTGCCGAGGTGACAGTTAATAATTAATAATTAATAACGCATAACGTAACATATCACGCTGTAGGGGCGACGTTTCGTCGCCCGCCAATCACGCACAACGCAGCGTATTTCTTCGTAGGGGCGACCTTTGGTCGCCGGCGGGCGGTCAAAGACCGCCCCTACAACGCACAACGCAACGTATCGCACCGTAGGGCGGGGGCTTGCTCCCGCCGCAACGACGCACAGCGTGACGTATTCCCACCTCAAATGCAAACCAATGCAATGTTTGCGTCGACGCCGTAGGGGCGGATATTATCCGCCCGCCTGTTACGCACTGACCACCCTATAACACCGTAGGGAACGACGTCCTCGTCGTTCCGCTTAGGGCAGTCGAGGACGCCGGCCCCTACAACGCATAACGTAACATATCACACCGTAGGGAACGGTCTTGACCGTTCCGCAATCGAGACGGTAAATGCGTCCCTTACTATCGCTTAATTAATTGATAATCAGAATTTGAAAGGAACCCAAACAATGTACCAACTGATTAACGTAGGCGGAGCCTCCGGAGGTGAAGCATTCTTGCTGCTGGGAGCAGAAAAAACAGCATTGATGGACAGCGGTTACTCCTTTTCCGCACCGAAAATGGTGGAAAACATAAAAGCTGTTTTGGGCGACAGACCCCTGGATTATGTCCTGCTGACCCACTCCCACTTTGACCATGCCTGCGGCAGTGCCATGTGCCGTGCAGCATGGCCGGAGGTCAAGGTGGTTTCCAGCGAATATGCTGCCAATGTGTTTACCAAGCCAAACGCTGCAAAAACCATGCTCGAGATGAACGAATCGGCAGCAAAAATGTGCGGCACCGAGCTTGATCCCGCAGTACCAACTCAGCTTAAGACCGATATCATCGTCCACGAGGGCGACGTTATCGACCTTGGAGGTATCACCTTTGCAGTCTATGAGGTGCCGGGTCACACAAGAGGCAGCATATGCTTTTACAGCCCGGAGGAAAAACTGCTGATAGGCAGCGAAACCTTTGGCGTACCCAGTGACGGCATAGCGTCCGTTATGCCCTGCTGTGTGGTTGGCTACGATATGACTATGGAATCCATCAAAAAGGCATCTATGCTGGACGTTGAACATTATCTCGTACCGCATATGGGCGAGATCCACGGACAGGCAGTGCGGCAGTTTTTCTATGATGCCGAATACTGGACGGAGTTTGTCAAGGATATGATAGTCAGCGGCCATCTGGCAGGCAGGACAGATGAAGAGCTTGTGCAGAAATACAAGGAAATGTTCTACACTAAAACCTGGGCACCCAAGCAGTCGGAAGCAGCGTTCCTGGTAAACGCAAGGCATAAAGTGCCTATGATAATCAGAGAGCAGATCGCCAGCTGACAAATGTACCCGCATACTAAAACCCCGTAACCGTTGATATCCCAGCGGTTACGGGGTTTTCAGCGTGTCAGAATAGTCCGTCGGACTATTTTGAAACGGTTTCTTCGCCCTTATGCATCGCACTCAAAATCTTGGTTTAGCAGGATTTTTCCCACGTTTGAAGAGCGCAAAGAGAAATCTCCGGTATGCAAATGCAACGCATTTGCATGAGCTGCACGGAAATTTCGTATTGGACATATTTCGCTGACGTAGCCGGCGAACTCTACGAGGTTTTATATACTCATGGCGGCACGATAACCGGAAAATACGGCTTCTCTGATGGTTCCCGGCTCATAGCTGTCGCCAATGTTGAAAAACAGGGGAGAGATTCCTCTGAATTTTTCTGCCTGCTCAGTCAGCGGCTGAACGCCTGTGGCGATCACGGCCTTTTGGCAGGGGATAACTTCGCCGTCGGCAAGCACAACGCCGTTTTTGATGACTTCCTCAGCCTTACAGTTTACACGGGTCACGATGCCGGTATCGTTCAGCTGACCCAACAGTTCCATAGGGTTATAATGTCCGCCGGGTTTGGATTTTTTGAAAAAGTCTGCCATATCCTCCGGCAGCAGTGTGGGCAGCAGCCTGTTTTCGGCTTCTATCAGCACGACGTCGTTTCCGCACCGTTTCAGGTGCAGTGCAGTTTCAACACCTGTCAGACCGCCGCCGATCACCACAACGGTACCGCCGGAATCGGCGTTGGGCGAATAGGCACCCATAGCGTTCATGGCAGAGCCTTTTACTGCGGTGACCTGTTTTGCGCCGAGGGCGGCAATTACCGCAAAGGGTTCTTCGGCAGCCACCAGTTCCGGTGTTGCGGCGATGGAAAGGCGAACGTCAACTCCCAGAGTTTTCATTCTGGCAGCCATGTTGTCTTTAAACAGCTTTGTGTCGGTTTTGCTTTCGTCCCAATCGGCAAAGCGGCAAACTCCGCCGAGGGTGGAGCTTTTTTCAAACAGCACCACATCATGCCCACGCAAAGCAGCGGTTTCGGCAGCCTTCATTCCTGCGATACCTCCGCCTATGACCACCACTTTCCGTGGCGTAACGGCAGGCTTTGTTTCCAGATCCGTGTGCAGCTTCATCTGAACCACCGGGTTAACACGGCACAGGAAATCGCCGGTGCAGCCGGTGGCGCAGCGCAGGCAGGTGTTTATCATTTCCGGCTGACCTTCCATGACCTTCCTCGGCCATCGCGGGTCAGACAAATGCAGCTGACGGCCCGAACATATAAAGTCTGCCTTACCCTCGGAGATTATCTTTTCAGCCATCTCGGGGTCGTTGATGGCACCCACCACGGCAACCGCCATTTTGACGTGCTTTTTTATCTCTGCCGCATATTCCACGTTCAGACCGGAGGGGTATGCGGAGGTGGGGATAGTGCCCACGGAGGAGGAAACGTGGAAAATATCCACCAGTCCGTCCACCATTTTTGCAAATTCAACGGTTTCGTCAAGAGATATCTCCATCTCACCCTCGGAAACGGCACTGACACGCAGCTCGATTATAAAATCGACACCGCAGACATCTCTTATACGCTGCAGGATCATAATAGGTGCTCTTGCACGGTTTTCGGGACTTCCGCCGAATTTGTCTGTCCGTCGGTTGGAGGTGGACGAAAGAAACTGGGTGAAAAGCTGACCGTGACCGCCATGGACTACAACACCGTCACAGCCGCAATCCTTCACTGCTTTTGCACAGTATGCAAACTGGTTGGCAATGTTCTCAATGTCCTGTTCTTCCATTACCCGCAGGGGAAGCTCGATCATAGGCGGCATACCGGGCATGGGTTCCATCTTTGGGCCGGGTGGTTCGGGAGATACAGCCAGCGCACAGTCAGCAGTCATCATGTGTTCGTAACCCGGTTCGGCACCGTTGCTTTTTCCGCCGTGGGAAAGCTCTATCATGGTCAGCACACCGGCAGCGTGAGCCATGCGGTTGTACTGCTTAACAGATTCCAGCAGATCAACCGACAGAGGATCATCGAAAAATCTGAATCTTCTGGCACCTCCGCGACCGCCGTAAACAGGGTCAACAGGATTGTCCAGCGTGCTTATGCGGGCAACTCCGCCGTCAATCAAAACCTGACAGTAGTCCAGATAATCCTGGTGCATATATCCGCCGTCATTTTCGTGCAGAGTTCCGTGGGGAGCGGCAAGTATGCGGTTTTTGAAAGTTTTGCCGGCAATGGTATATGGGGACAGAAGATGGCTGAATTTTGATTTCATCCTTATCATTCCTTCTATTTCTTTGCTTTAAATATAGTATATTTGCCCTAAAAAAGCAACCGTAATTGACATTCAATTGATAATATTGTACAGTTAAATATATGATTAAGAATACTTAATATGGTGGGGTGATCCAATGAATCGCAAGGTCAGAGCTGCTCAGTTCGGCATAGGCCGCATGGGAAGTCTGATAATGAAAACCCTTTTGGAAAAGGACTGTGAACTGGTGGCAGCATTTGCCAGAAATCCTGCTCAGATAGGGCGGGATGCGGGTGAAATCGCCGGTATTGGCAGTATAGGCATCACGGTGTCGGACAGCAAGAATGCTGCGGAAGTTTTGCACCGGAGCGGTGCAGATATCTGCCTTATCGCAACAAAAGGCACTGTTGCGGAGCTTGAAGAAACCATCAAGGCCTGCTGTGACGCAGGCGTGAACGTCCTGACCATAGGCGAGGAAGCCTTCTGGCCGTGGACATCGTCGCCTGAAATAACAAAGCGCATTGACGAAATGGCAAAAGCTGCCGGCGTAACTGTCTCCGGCAGCGGGTATCCGGACGTTTATTGGGGAAGCCTTGTCACAAACGTGGCAGGATCCATGTCGAAGCTGGAAAAGATCCACGGCCTTGTATATTACGATATCGACAACTATGGCAGCGATTTCATTGCAGGTCACGGTGTCGGGCTGACTGCGGAAGAGTTCAATGAAGGTCTTGGACGATGGAAACCCACCGCAGATGGACTTTGGCCCTGCCTGCCGGGAGATCAAAACGGCTGGCTTTGCCGCCAGCTTGGCCTGACAGTTACGAACCAGACCATGAGGCGGATTCCGAAATACAGCGAAATCGACCTGTACAGCAAAACCACCGGAGAAACCATACCTGCGGGCAGGGTGATCGGCATGTCCGTTGCTGCCGAAACCACAACAGCTGAAGGCATTGCCATTGAAATTGAAGTCTGCGGTAAGCTGTACGAGCCCGGTGAGACAGACGGTGTAACGTGGTATTTCACAGGCAATCCAGACACTGAAATTTTCGTCAGGAACCCGCAGACCCATGTTCTCACCTGCACCACTGTGGTTAACCGAATCCCGGATGTTATTTCCGCACATCCCGGATTTGTGACCACCGACAGGATGGATCCCATCAGATACATGGCAAAGCCAATGAATGAGTATATATTGGAGAAATAAGTATGGAAAGAAAAGTCAGATTTGCCATTTTCGGCCCGGGAACAATGGGTGCTAAAATGACAGAGTATGCCATTGCCCACGGGGCTGAGGCTGTGGCGGCATTTACCAGAAATTCCAATTTGGGCAAAGACCTTGGAGAAGTCATCGGAACTGCACCTTTGGGCGTTGAAGTGAAGAGTTTTTCCGATGCGTCGGAGATTCTGGCTCAAACCAAGCCGGACATTTGCCTGGTGGCAACAGTAGGCACTTGCGAACTGCTGATGGAGACCTTTGAAATCTGCGCGAAAGCCGGATGTGATGTCATGACCATCGGTGAACAGATGCTGTGGCCATGGACAGAAGCTCCCGATCTGACGGCACAGGTGGACGAACTTGCCAAAAAGTATGGAGTTACCATCAGCGCCAGCGGATGCGCAGAAGTGCCTTGGGGAACAGTCATTGCGGCCATGGCAGCAGGAAGCGCATACGTTGAGCGCATTCGTGTAGAGGCCAATCTGAACCTTGAGGACTATGGCAAAGGTGTTCTGCCCTTGTATCCCGACCACGGAATCGGCTTTACCATGGAAGAATTTGAAACAAAGGTTGCAGCCTTTGAACCGACCACCGATGAAAACGGACACTGGCCCTGTCTGCCCGGTGACCAGAACGGCTGGCTTTGCCGTTATATGGGGCTTACTCCCGTCAGCCAAAGCGCGTACCATGAACCGCTTACATATCACGAAGATGTTTATTCTCAGAATATGGAAGCTGTTATACCGGCAGGCAATCTTTTGGGCATGAACAAGGTGGTGTCCACTGTCACTGAAGAAAGCATCACCGTGGAGTATGCAATGGCGGGCAAGGTGTTTTCGCCTGAGGATAAGGACAGGTATGTTATAACTATCTACGGTCAGCCTCAGCAGAACATCATTATTGAGCAGCCCTCATCGCCCCATTTTACCGCGGCAACACCTGTAAACCGCATACCCGATGTTCTGAACGCCAAACCCGGTTTTGTTACCACCGATATGCTGCCCCGGGGAATGTATCTTGCCAGACCTATGAATGAGTATGTTGAAAAGGAGAACTGACCATGAAGGAAATAAACCGTAAATCTTCTGAGCTTTTGCTCAAAAACCCCTGGTGGGAGCCTGCATATGATGAACTGATGCACCCTGAGCTTACCTGCGATTTTCCCAACGCACCGGGTGGTATGCCTCAGTATATGGACAGCTTTGATGCCGAGCATTATCGCAAATGGATGGCTGACACTGTCAGCAATTACGAATGTGAGCTTATTGAACTTTACGGTACCGCCGACGAAAACTCTTTCTGGGCAGTCAGCGAGATAAAAATGGATACTTTCTGGGCAGGAAAGCCCGGCAAATTTGAGTCCAGAAGATTCAGCAACCTGATATTCAAAGACGGAAAGCTTTTCAAGCTCCGTGAAATGACCAACCCGCTGAAATGGCTCAACGCTATCGGAGCAGAAGTACCCATCTTCCGCATGGATCTGAACGACCCGAGGATAGACGAATATCTGGCTCAGGCAGAAGCTCCTGCCCACAACACAAATGCTGAGATTTCGGCTGACCCTGAAGCTGTCAAAAAACGCATCGAAGCCAATCTGAACGCTTTCAAAATGGCCAATTACTGGGAAGTTATGGGCAGCCAGACAGCCTTTGCTCCGGATTACACCTCTGCCGTATGGTTCCTGCCTCCGGAAATGGCAGAGGAGTATCCCGAGGAGCTTATGCCAAGGGTGGAAGGCTGGAGCGTACTCAGCTGCCCGGTCATAGATTTCGACAGCCGTGGTGTGTACCACGCCACCGATGACCCGGGAGTGTACTTCTGCGAATATATGTGCACCGGCAAAACCGACTGGATAGGAAACAATGCACCGAACGCCAGATATCGCAACCGTTACTGGTATATTCTTCGGTTTGATGAACTGGGCAGAATAACCCGCTGCGAAGAAATACTCAACCCCATCAACAAATTCAATTCCATCGGTGTAAGCATTCCCACATTTCCGTATTATTTCTGAGTTCGTTCCACCAATTTCGCACAACACAACGTATTACACTGCAGGGGCGGATATTATCCGCCCGCCTGTTACGCACTGACTACCCTATAACACTGTAGGGAACGGTCTTGACCGTTCCGAAAACGGACCGACGAGGACGCCGGCCCCTACAACGCATAACGTAACATATCACGCCGTAGGGACGACGTTTCGTCGCCCGCCAATCACGCACAACGCTTGCGTCGACGCCGTAGGGGCGGATATTATCCGCCCGCCTGTTACGCACCGACTACCCTATAACACTGTAGGGAACGGTCTTGACCGTTCCGAAAAAGGACCGACGAGGATGCCGGCCCCTACAACGCATAACGTAACATATCACGCCGTAGGGACGACGTTTCGTCGCCCGCCAATCACGCACAACGCTTGCGTTGACGCCGTAGGGGCGGATATTATCCGCCCGCCTGTTACGCACTGACTACCCTATAACACTGTAGGGAACGGTCTTGACCGTTCCGAAAACGGACCGACGAGGACGCCGGCCCCTACAACGCATAACGTAACATATCACGCCGTAGGGACGACGTTTCGTCGCCCGCCAATCACGCACAACGCTTGCGTCGACGCCGTAGGGGCGGATATCATCCGCCCGTCTGTTACGCACCGACTACCCTATAACACTGTAGGGAACGGTCTTGACCGTTCCGAAAACGAACCGACGAGGACGCCGGCTCCTACAACGCACAACACAACGCCGTGACAGCACAGCATTGGTCATAAACCCGGTGATTCATAAATATACTGTCCACAAAGACCAGACGAATGAGGTGGACAGTATGGAAAATATCAGAAACGTGGTAACTCTCAGGGGAAATATCATCAGCCCGCCTGTGTTTTCCCACGAAAATCATGACCGTCAGTTTTATACCTTTCCGCTGATGGTGGAACGTCTCAGCGGGAACGAGGATATCATCAATGTGGTTGCTGACCGCCAGCTGATGCAGCAGGTTGACCCCAACGGAGGCAGCTGCGTCACTGTAATGGGTGAGCTGCGTTCATTCAACAACAGAAGTGGGCAGGGCAGCAGGCTTGTTATAACCGTGTATGCTTTCTCCATTGAAGAAGATTTCGGCGATCATATCAACGAGGTAACGGTGACCGGAGCCATATGCAAACCTCCCGTGTTTCGCACAACTCCTCTTGGCAGGGATATATGCGATGTTATGCTGGCGGTGAACAGGCGTTATCGCAGGACGGATTATCTGCCGGTAATAGTCTGGGGACGGAAAGCAAGAGAGGTTGCAGACTATCCTGTGGGCACGGAGTTGAGGGTTGACGGGCGGATACAGAGCAGAAAGTACATAAAAATCAAAGACGGTATCAGCTGTGAGCGCACGGCTTTTGAGATATCTGCCATTGAAGTGAGTGCTGCGGATAGTTTTTAAGAGCCGGAATACACGCACTTTTTTAACAAATACGGATTTTGCAACTTTACTTCACATTGGAACTCAAATATAATAATAATATTAGACGGGAATTTTTCCTGGTAAAAATACGAAAGAGGGAATAAAAATGAAAAAATTGTTTTCAGTTTTGCTTCTGGCTGCCATGCTTATCAGCATGATGGCAGGCTGCGGCGGCGATACAAAGCCTGCCGAAGAGAGCACTGCTCCCGAAGTAAGCGCAGAAGCTGAAGCTCCGGTTGAAGAACCCGCCGCCGAAGGCGAGGCAGAACCTGCCGAGAGCGAAGAACCCGAAGAACCCGAAGAACCCGCCGTTATGGACGGTACTCTCGACTTTGCAGCTCATAAGGAACTTATCAAGAGCCTTACTGCTGAATTTCCCATCGCCGACGGCGAGGAACTGAGCATCTGGCTTGCCTACGAGACCGCCAGCCTCCAGTATGTTGAGGACAGCGATATGCAGAATATTCTCTGCTACAAGCTGCTGGAAGAACTGACAGGCGTACATCTCGACATGATAATTGCCGACATGGCAACTTCTTCCGAGAAGTTCAACATTATGGCAGCTTCCGGCGACTATCCCGATCTGCTGCCCGGCAGCTCCTACACCACAGGTGTCGACTCCGCCATCAACGATGAGCTTATCATCGAACTTACCGATGTTATCGCTGAGCACTGCCCAAATCTGCAGACTCTCATCGACTCCGATCCCGACCTGGCCTACGCTATCAGAACAACCGAAGGACGCATCGGCTCCTTCCCCCGCATCAATGACGGCAACACTACTCCCGGAAATCAGGGCGCTTTCATGCGTATGGACTGGCTCGAAGCTCTGGAAATGGAAGTTCCCGCAACCTATGAGGAACTGGAAGAAGTCCTCGTAGCTTTCAAAACCGAGTTCGGTGCCACCGAGCCCCTTATGCTGGGCGACTCCATCCTGCCTCAGGGTGGTCTGCTTACCGCAGGCTATGACTTTACTGCCACTGTTTCTGACGGTATGACCAGCGCCACCTCCGGTTTCTATCAGATAGACGGCGAGCTGGTTTACGGCGCACTTACCGAGAATTTCAAGGAATTCACCAAGATGCTCAGCAGCTGGTACGCACAGGGCCTTATCAGCGAAAACTGCCTGACCCGTGCCACCAACCCCTTTGGTTCCGCAATTATTGACCCCGTTCTCAACGGACGTACCGGTATGTTCTATTCCAACCAGCCCTTCGGCGATAACTACAACGCTATGGACAAGACCGGCACCATCAACTTCTATCCCGTCCGTGACGTTGCCAAGACTGCCGATCAGCAGATGCATTTCGGCGAATCCGTCCAGTTCCTTGCCAACGGCGATATGAGCATCTCCACCTGCTGTGAAGATATCGAGCTTGCAGCAAGATACCTCGACAGCCTGTACAGCTATGACTGCTACCTTATCCTCAACTACGGCGAACAGGGCGTCAGCTGGGACTTCAACGAAGAAGGCGAACCCCAGTTCCTCCAGAGCGGACTTGACCAGTATGTAAGCACCAATATTGCAACAGCTGTCTGGACAACTCAGTCCCTGCCCGTTGTCTACGCAGAAAGCCGCCTGCACTTCACCTTCGGCGAAGGTGCAAAGGCTGCGTTCGAAGTTTGGGGCACCAACAAGGACAATGCTTACGGCATCAGCAACAAGTTTGCTCTTAACAGCGAGGAAAGCGAAGAAGCTTCCACCATCAGCACCGACATCATCACCTACATTTCCGAAAACTATTGGAAATTCGTAACCGGTGAAGTTGATATCGACGCCGCATGGGACGGTTATGTAGATACTATCCACTCCATGGGATATGAAAGACTCTACGAGATCGTTCAGGGCGCATACGACAGACTTTACGGTTAAGATTTAATTAAAAAGGGGCGGTGTAAACCGCGGAAGTCATAAAACAGTTACAGTACCGGTGGGATTACCTGCCGGTACTGTTCTTTTTATTACAGCCATCGGTATTATGCGTTATGTGCTGTTCTGTACTGCACCAAAGCCTCCCTTGTGTAAAGGGAGGTGGCACGGCATAAGCCGTGACGGAGGGATTGTGCGGTAAGTTCTCATATCTTATAGGCACCTTCATCGAAATCGTACTTCGGCAACAACCCCTCAGTCAAAAATCTTCAGATTTTTGACAGCTCCCCTTACACAGGGGAGCCTTGGGAGCTCCTGCACCGGTGCATAACGCAAAAACCGACCTATGATCAAAACCATAGGTCGGTTTATCTGTTTTATGAACAACCCACTAAGAGCAGTTCCTTTTTTGCGAAAAAACCAAAAGTTATGTAAACTTAAATCTGGTTTGCTGCACCGTAACCGCCGGCAACGGCAAAGTGGACGTTGCCTATCTGACGGCAGTCGCCGATGTAATCTACCTGAGGAGCGGAGCCGTAGAGAGCGGCAGCACCTGCAGTGTTGGGCTTTGCGCCGGTAGCCATGACCACCAGCTCGGCTTCGATCTTCTGTTCGTTGCCCTGAGCGTCGATGTAGGTGACGCCGGTTTCGTCGATGGAAACATACTTCTGAATGGAAGTGATCTGGTGGAAGTCGGGCTGTTTCTCCCAGTATTCCTTGACCATGTCACGGTAATGAGCGTGAGCCGCATCGGAAGCGATGGTAGCCTGACGGCACATTACAGTGGTGTCGTGTCCGTTTTCTGCCAGGTACAGAGCGGTTTCAACGCCGGTTTCGCTGCCGCCGATAACAACGATCTTTTTGGGCAGCTGCTTTTCGATGCCGTAAACATCGGTGCAGATCATTACGTTGTCGCCGTCGGCACCGGGAATATCGGCCTTGGTGTAATATGCACCAACAGCAACGATAACATTGTCGTAGCCCTCGGCCTGCAGCATTTCCTTTGTTGCAAAGGTGTTCAGCTTAACGTCAACGCCTTTTTTGTACATCTGAGCAATGAGCCAGTTTTTGAAATCAGCCAGAGGCCACTTGAAGATGGGGTAATCGGCGTGGCTCAGCTGACCGCCCAGTACGCTTTCTTTTTCATACAGGGTGACCTTGTGACCACGGTCGGCAGCAGTGATGGCAGCGTACATACCGCCGGGGCCGCCGCCAACGATGGCTACCTTCTTGCTTTCGCCAACGGGAGCGATCATGCGGTCGATCTTGTCTTCCATGCCAAGTCTGGGGTTGACGGAGCAGAAGCTGCGGAAGGCATCGGAACCGTTGGGAACATGGCACTTGTTGCAGCGGACGCAAGGGACAACGTCCTCGCCCTTGTCGGCAACCAGTTTCTGAACGTAGTTGGGCTCGCAGATCCATGTGCGTGCCATGATGATAAGGTCGGCCTTATCGTTGGCAACAAGGCTTTCGCAGAAATCGGGATCGTGCAGACCTGCGGAAATACCGATCTTCAGCTTGCCGCCGCGAGCCATAACGTCCTGCTTCAGAGCAGAAGCCAGAGTTACGCAGGGGCTGGGATCCTTGCGGGAAGAAGTGTAGCCGGTGGGATGCTGCCAGTCCTGAACGCCGTATCGAACGGCAAGAATGTCCAGCTTGCCTTCCAGCGCACGAGCCAGTTCGAGGTTGTGCTGAATGGAAAGACCGGATTCCTCACCGCTTATGTAGAACTCAAGGGGATAATCCTTGCCAAGAGCAGATTTAAGAGCGTCAGCCATTTCAACACAAAGCTTGATGTGACCGCCCTGAGAAATTCTGGTGGTGAGCATCTGGAAACCCAGCTTTTTGTAGTAGACTGCGCTTTTTACAATATCATCAAGCAGATCCTGCAGCACTTTGGGATCGTCATAATCGGCAAAGGGACTGCCGGGACGCTTTTTCATGGCTTCCATGTTGCCACCGGGCATACCGGGACCTCCGGGACCGCCGGGAGCACCGGGTCCACCGCCGGGACCTCCGGGAGCACCACCGGGACCACCGGGACCACCGGGACCACCGGGACCACCGGGACCACCGGGTCCGCCTGCTGCACCGCCCTGAGCTGCCAGGATACCGGGAGTGCCCTGACCTGCGGTTTCGTCAAGCATGTTGTATCCCAGAGGATACTGAGCTATGGAACCGTAGTAACGAATGGCGTCAATG
>SVKU01000030.1 GCA_015068245.1 Oscillospiraceae bacterium | reverse complement strand
GTATATGGCCACTTGAACCGCCGGAATCAAACAGCATAAGCAGCTTGACGGTGTTTTTCCTTGGCCGTCCAAACACCAAAGACAAATTGCCCGCATTGTCGCAGGTTTCCCGTATGGTGGCATCCAGATCCAGCACATCTTTCGGCCCTGTATCCCTTGTGGAAAACTGGCGCAGTCTGCGGAATGCCATCTGGAACTGGCGCATTTCCAAGGCTTTGTCTTCCCGGAAATCACGGTAATTCCGCTCCGCAGCCACCTGCAGGGCACTGCGGCGTGTACTCTCACCGCCGACTCTGAACCCGTTGGGGTTGTATCCGGAGTTGCCGAACAGTGAGGTTCCGCCGGTACCTACCCAGTGGTTGCCTCCGTCGTGACGTTCTGTCTGCTCTTTGAGCCTTTGTTCCAGCATTTTGCGGATATCCTCGGGGCTCATACCGCCGAAGGCTGCGTCCACGTCATCTTTGTTGTAGTCTTTCTGTTCCTTTGGCTTACTGAGCCAGTCCAGCAATTCTTTGGGGATCTCCTTTTGCTCAACGTCCTTGAAGTATTCCAAAAACGTGCCATCAAACCTGTCAAAATCCGCCTCGGTTTTGACAAGTATCGCCCGGGCAAGGTAGTAGAACCCCGTCAGCGACGACCCGTGCAGTCCTTTTTCCATGGCTTCCGTCAGTGTCATCCACTCGTTGAACGACACTTTCATGCCGTGAAGCCGAAGAAGATAGAAAAAGTCAGTAAACATTACCAGGCCCTTTTGCCGGCTTTGGTGCGGGTCTCCAAAGCCGCCAGATCCTCGTTCTTTTTAAGCAGAACCCCTGCAAACGGTATTTCTGCCTTGATGCGGTCGGGGTCAACTCCGCCGATCTGCAGTGCCTGTATCCAGTCGATGACCTCGGAGGTGGAGGGCTTTTTCTGCAGATTGCGCATATCCCGGATCATATAAAAGGTTTCCATTACCTGATCCAGCAGCTTCTGCTCCAGATTATCAAAGTGAACACGCACTATCTGCTCCATTGTCGCCCTGTCGGGAAAAGCGATGTAATGGAATATGCAGCGGCGCAGGAATGCGTCGGGCAGTTCCTTTTCGGCGTTGGAAGTGATGATGACCACGGGGCGGTAATTCGCCGCAACGGTTTCGCCGGTTTCGGGAATATGGAACTCCATTCTGTCCAACTCCCAAAGCAGGTCATTGGGGAATTCAAGGTCAGCCTTGTCTATCTCGTCGATGAGCAGTATGCAGCGCTGCTCCTTTTTGAAGGCTTCGCCCAACTTGCCCAGTTTGATATACTTGGCGATATCGTCTACGCCTGCTTCGCCGAACTGGCTGTCGTAAAGACGCTGAACGGTGTCGTAAACGTAAAGGCCGTCCTGTGCCTTGGTGGTGGATTTGATGTTCCATACAATAAGCTCCATGCCAAGGCTGTCGGCTATGGCCTGTGCCAGCATGGTTTTGCCTGTACCCGGTTCGCCCTTGATAAGCAGGGGTTTTTCCAGTGCCATGGCTATATTTACGCTGCGTTTAAGCTCGTCGGACGCCACATAAACGCTGCTGCCGCTGAAATTTGTCATAGGTTTGCTCCTTTTGAGGATATTTCCAAAGTATTATATCACAAGATGAAGTGATTGAGAATACGAAAAACTTCCGGTGCCGCTTCACCAAATCTACACATCTAATGCATTTACTTTGTGTTGAAAATATTAGATATCTAAATTATAATATTATCAACCGTTGGAAATAGCCAACGGAATAGAATGAAAGGAAGTAAAAGAATGAAAAAGCTGTTGTCCCTGCTGCTGGCGATGGCTATGCTGCTGTGCCTCTTTGCCGGCTGCGGCTCCAAGGAAGAGCCTGCTGCCGAGCCGGAAGCGCCTGCCGCAGAGTCCGAAGCTGAGCCTGCTCCCGCTGAACCTGCGGCTCCCGTAGAACCGGAGGAAGTCAAGGAAGGCGACGAGCTTATGGCTACCGAATCCACCGGCGAAATGAAAGCCGGCGAATCCCTCATCGAGTACCCTCTTTATGACCCCGAAGATCCTCTGGTGATCACCCAGTTCAATCCCTGGGTTCCCATGTTCGACAACTATGGCTGCTCCGACTGGAACGATCTGCACTGCCTTGACGAGATCCAGGCAGCTACCGGCATCAAATATGAGTTTGTATGTCCTTCCATGCAGGCTGCCACCGAGCAGTTTAACCTGATGATCGCTTCCGGCGAAATGACCGACGTTTTCCGCTGCGCCGACTATTACACCAACGGCGTTCAGCAGGCATATAACGAGGAAGTTATCATCGACCTGACTGATATGATCCCCGAATATGCTCCCAACTACTACGCCCTGCTGATGAACACCAACAAGGCCACCATCGATGCTGTTACCGATGGCGGCAGATACCTGAGCATGAACGTGCTTTACACCGACCCCTACAGCGATATGGGCAATGTTATCCGTCTTGACTGGCTGGAAGAACTGGGGCTTGAAGTACCCGACAGCTTTGAAGAGTTCGATACCGTTCTGCGTGCCTTTGCCGCCGAGTACGATTCCCTCAAGGGTGCTTTCTACGTTGACAGCGACGGCAAGATCGATATGCTGAACAACATATTCGACGTAGGTCTGTTCGACGTTTCCGGCTCCGCAACTTCCGTACCCTTTACCCTTACCGACGGCGTTTACTCCTGCGACCTTATTTCCGACAACTACCGTGATTACCTCGAATACTTCATCGGCCTTATTGCCGACGATGTTATCGACGAAGACTTCTTTACCACCAACCTGTCCGACCTTGAAATGCCCGCTGCTGCGTCCAAGGGCGAATACGGCGCATGGTGGGGTCAGGCCGACAGCATTGATATGCCTGCAGAAATGAGCGAAGACAGCGATTTTGCCCTTGCTCCTCTGAACTATCTGTACAACGACGAAGGCCTGTACACCTACGGCACCACCAACACCCTGGCCGACAACAAGGGCTACTCCATCTCCACCACCGCTCCCGATCCCGAAGCCATCGTTTCCTTCTTCAACTATTTCTTCACCGAAGAAGGCTACCGTCTGGCAAACTTCGGCGTTGAAGGCGAAGCCCACTATGTTGACGAAAACGGCACCTACCGTTTCACTGACCTTATCCTTAACAACCCCGACAACGCTCCCTTCATGGTAGCCACCATTCTGTGGACCTTTGCTCAGGCTCCCATCCTGCAGGATAACGGCAAGATGCTGGGCGACACCTATTCCAAGCTGGGTCTGGACTGCATCGACTGCTGGTCCAGCCGTGAAAATGTTGTTGCTCTCCACGAGGTTCCCAAGGCTGCCAGCCTGAACGCCGACGAGACCAACGAAATTTCCACCTACACCAACGACATCTGCTCCTACGCTGCAGAGCAGATCCTGAAGTTCATGACCGGTACCGAAGAACTGAACGATGATAACTGGGCAGCATACTGCGCTCAGCTTGAAGTTCTTGGCCTCAGCGAAGTTCAGGAAGTTTACCAGAACGCTTACGACGAGTACCTCAGCGGTGACCGTGTGGTAGCTGTTCAGCAGCCCGGACCTCCTCCCGGCGGCGGCGGTGATATGCCTCCTCCCGACGGCGAAGCTCCCCCTCCTCCCATGTAAAAGCAAAAACGACCCGGATAATTTTCCGGGTCGTTTATTTTTTGCACGTTCCCTGTGGAGTTTGCTATCTATAGACAAAAACCTCCGTGCCGCCGATTTGCGGCACGGAGGTTTTTTGTTTATTAATAATAGCAGAGTTCTCTTGCGGCTGCGTCCAAAGCGTCACGGTCGTCGGGATGAGCGATGGAGATAAGAGCCTTGGCTCTTTCACGAACGTCCATGCCGCGGAGGTTGACTGCGCCGTACTCGGTAACAACGTACTGAACGTAGTTTCTCTGATGGGTAACAACAGCGCCGGGAGTCAGCAGAGGCTTGATCTTGGGCAGACCCTTGTTGGTGCGGCTGGTGAAAGCCATGATGCCCTTGCCGTGCTCGGCATAGTAGGTACCCAGAGTGAAGCAGAAGCCGCCGCCGGAACCGGAATACTGGGTAGGTCCGATGGATTCAGCAGCGATCTGACCGGTCAGGTCGATCTCGATGCAGGTGTTGATGGAAACCATATGGTCCTGCTTTGCGATGTTGCCGGGGTTGAGAACCTCGGGACCGGGCTTCAGAATGCACTTGGGATTGTTGTGCAGATACTGATACAGTTCGTGGGTGCCGTCTGCAAAAACGCCGACGTGCATTTCTTTGTCGAACACCTTGTTCTTGCCGGTGATAACGCCTCTGTCGATCAGGTCGGCCATGGAGGAGGTGAACTGCTCGGTGTGCAGGCCAAGATCATTTTTGTCCAGCAGGTAACGGCCTACGGTATCGGGGATACCGCCGATGCCCATCTGGATGGTGTCGCCATCGTCGATAAGGCTGGCAACGGTCTTGCCGATCTGGTCTTCCAGTTCGGTGGTCTGGATGCCGCCGATGCAGTATTCGGGAGTGTCTACTTCGTAGAGCATGGTAACAGCTTCAACGGGAATGTAAACAGAACCGTTCATGTAGGTCAGATTGGGGTTGACTTCGCAGATGATGGTCTTTTTCTGCTCGATAGCATCCTTAACAGCATAATACTCGATGGTCTGGTTCATGCCGATGTACAGCTTGCCGTCTTCGGTCATGGGAGAAACCTGAGCGGTGAAAATGTTGCAGGGACGATGCATATTGACGCTGCGGTAGTAGTTGGGCAGGTCAACGGGAATGAACATGGCGTTGCGCAGCTTGTGGGCTTCGCGGTAGGAAGGACCGTAGAAGTAGTTGGCAGAGTTGATCTTGCCGTCCATGCCGGGAGTGACAAGGAAGGGATAGCTGCCGATACGGCTCTTGTAAACGATGACGTTTTCTACACGGTCAGCGATGGTGTGGAGCTGCTCGAACAGGGTGGTGGGCTCGTTGTAGTTGTTGGAGCACCAGATGACGTCGCCGGACTTGATGAGATCCAGAGCGGCCTGAACACTGCCCTTTTTGGACTCGTAGATTTTTTTGTAATCTTCGTAGGTGTATGCCATTTTGCCCTCTTTCCCGAACGCAGTAAGCGTCCGAATTTTATAATAATTTTTAATTTTACATTATTACTCATCTTACATTATAAATGTCAAAGAGAACATTTTCAATGGCGAGTTGTACCAAAACTTTCGGCTCAAAAATCCCGGGAATATTCCATATTGAATATAGGTTGGGCGCAACAGGTCAAAGTTTACATACGAATCTCCTGCCGCTATTGTCAAAAGGGTGGTTCATATGTTAAAATATTCTAAATGCAAATGAACAGGAGTGCGCTGCCCATGACCCATGAAGAACTCTTTAAATCCAAACTGATAACCGCCGAACAGGCGATTTCCATGATAAAATCCGGCGATACCATTACCTGCGGCCAGTACGGTAATGAACCCCGCACCATACTTCGCCGGCTCCACACTCTTGCCGACAGAATAGACGACCTCACGGTTTTCTGCGATAACCCCTCTGAGGATTATCCTTTCTTCTCCGATCCCGCCATGGAGGGCAAGGTTAAGATTCTGACCTCATTTATGAGCGGCAATATCCGCAAGCATCACGATAACGGCCGTTTTGGTTTTGTTCCCGTGAATCTCCATTCCCTGAGCACCACCATAGTAGACAACTATAAGCCCGACGTGTTTATAGCCGCCGTTGCTCCCCTTGATAAATACGGATATATCTGCGTTTCCATGAGCCAGATGATAGAGCTTGCCATGATGGACCACGCAGAGCTGATAATCTGCGAAGTCAACCCCAATATACCCCACACCCACGGCACCGTCCGTATCCCCATTGAACAGGTGGACTATTTTATCGAAACAGACGGCGACATTACCACCCTGCCCGACACTCCCGTTACCGAAGAACAAAAGGCTATCGGCGGGTATGTGGCTTCGCTGATAAATAACGGCGACACTATCCAGATGGGCATCGGCGGCATGCCAAATGCCGTAGCTGCCGAGCTGGGCTGCAAGAAAAACCTGGGCGTTCACACCGAAATGTTCGGCTCCGCCATGGGCAAGCTTATGGCCAGCGGCGTTATCAATAACAGCCGCAAGAATTTCCATCGCGGCACCACCGTTGCGTCTTTCGCCTGGGGCGATCAGGGGCTTTACGACTATATGGACAACAACCCCATGATAGAAATGCTGCCGGTCAGCTATGTCAACGACCCCACCAACATTGCTGCCAACAACAACATGGTTTCCGTCAACACCGCTCTGCAGATCGATCTTACCGGTCAGGTTTGCTCCGAGTCCATAGGCTATCGGCAGTATTCCGGTATCGGCGGTGCTTTCGACTTCACCTACGGAGCATACCATTCCAAGGGCGGCAGAAGCATAATCGCCATCAACTCAACCGCCAAAAACGGTACCATATCCCGTATTCAGCCGTTTTTGAATCTTGGCGCCGTGGTGAGCATACCCAGAACCATCGTTGATTATATCGTAACTGAATACGGCATTGCCAAACTGCGGGGTATGTCTGTCCGCCAGCGTGTTGACGGGCTTATATCCATCGCCCATCCCGATTTCAGAGATGAACTGAGATTTGAAGCAAATAAGGCCATGTTGTGGTAAAACAATGCTCCAAGGACAAAGTCCTTGGAGCATTGTTTACCACAGGTAGCAGGGAGCAGGGGTCAGGGATCAGATTACCGATATTTCAAACCGGGCATAAGAAACGCTCGTCATGCCAGAACAGCGATTTTTGGTTCTCGCTTCCGAGTAGGCTTTTATGCAAAGTGTTTATTCAAGCTCTTACTGCTCCCTTATCCCTGAAACCTGATCCCTATGCAAAAAGAGTGCCTAAGCGGCACCCTTTTTGCATATTTACAGATACTTCTTAATACCTTCGGTGGCAGATTCCACATCTGCACTGATGGTGATGGTGAATTTTACGCCGGTGGTCTTGCTGAAATCTTCGACCCACTGCAGGAAAGCTTCGACTTCGGCAGTATCGTCGGAACCGACGATCTTGTAAAGGCTGTCGATAAAGATGTGGGAAATATCGTAGTTGCCGGCGTAGAGACCGCTGATGAAACCTTTGAGGAACTCATAGCTGTCGAGATCGTATTCACTGGATTCTATAAGACGGACACGATAGTCCAGATCAAAAGTCAGTTTGGTGCCGCGCTCTATGCAGATCATGTTTCCGGTTTCGTCCCGGATGGCGGTGTTCATAGTATCGATAAGCTTTTTGGTTTTGCCGGAACCTTTCAGTCCCATAATGACCTTAACCATGGTGCATTCCTCCTAAATAATGATCTTATACTTACTTATACTTATACTTCTGCATAGATTTTAACATTAAATCAAAATAAATTCAATAAAAAAGGGGCGAATTTCTCCAATAATAATATCCAATTCTTTAAAAAGCCGAACAATGCCACCACAAAATGGATACATAACATGAATTTTAATGGTTTTGCTTGTCATAAGCGGCTTTTAGTTGTAAAATAGTCGCATCAAGCAACCACCGGAGGAATGACAATGACCGACTATTTGAAAAAAGTCAGCAGAAAACGCATGATGCCTAAAATCATTGCTCTCTTTGCTGCGGCGCTGCTGCTTCTTATCGCCACAAAATTCGGAATATTTTCCCTGATGCTCGGCCCCACCAATGCCGACGAAACTGCCGCCGAAGATCTGTTGGGCAAATACGTCAGCTTTGATGCCAGCGAATCCATTGCGGCCTATGCCAGCCTTGGCAGCTCGGGATCTTCCAAGATGCAGTATTATGTCCTTACCTGGGGCGACAAGTATATTTCCATATCCGCAACAGATGAATACTACAATGTCCTCGACGCCGCTTCGGAGCAGAGCCAGGAATACTACCTCGGCGATCTGACCGAACTGAGCCCCTTGGGCGAGCTTAAAGGCACGGTCGTCAAGCTGGAGGACGAACTGAAAGATTTTATGGTTTCCGGCATTACCGGCATTGGCATTCCCGGTGCCGACACAGCCGAGGAAGCCGAGGCTCACGTTATTGGCTATACCATCAAGCTGGACTATGTGGGCTGGCTGCCTCAGACCTTGTGCCTTGTTTTCACCGCACTGGCACTTGTCTGCATCGCCGCTGCAATTGCTTTGCTTGTCCTGCTCAGCACCGGGTATTACTACAAGAACGTTACCGCCGTGGTGGGGAACGATAAAAATGCCGAAGCAGATTTTGAAGCCTCCACCCTGCACGACCAGATAAGGGTCGGTAAAAAGTACATCTGGTATTTCAAAGGCCCAAAAAGCTATGCAATTCCCACTGCTTCCGTGGTTTGGGGTTATTGTGAAGCCAACCCCATGGTAGTCAGCAAGTACCAGTGGCCCATGGCACTGTACACTCAGGACAAGAGCTACCACTGCGTACATATCGCCACCAAGGACGAGATCAACCGTATCCTCTCCGAGATCGCGGCTCACAAGTATCCATTTGTGGAGGGTTATACCTCCGCAAAGAACAAGATGTTCCAAACCGATTACCAGGCTTTCTTTGAACTGGCAAAGGAGAACAAACAATAAAATCCAACAGGGCTGCGGAACAGTGTTTCCGCAGCCCTGTCTTTTTTGTTTACAGTTCAAGAGTTTCTGCCCAGGCAGCCAATTCATCAAAGCCGGCAGCCGATAATGCGGAGGCTATTTCTTTTTTGTCAAACCTGACACCTGTCAGCACAGGCTCCACCCGCTCCGGCAGAGTATAGTCCATGGCGTCGGTGTACAGCTTGACCTTTTCTACAACACCGCTGCCGTTTACAGTCAACTCCAGCCGCACATTGCCGAAACTGAGCCTTGTTTCCGCATATTGGCAGTTTTTTAAACCACTGCTCGAAAACCAGTCGGGGCTGCGGTACTTTTCCACAAGAGCCCCCAGCAGCTCTCGCTCGAAAACAGGCACCTCCACGGGATCATAAGCCTCAACGAACAGGTTTTCCAGAGTTTGGCGCAGGTTTTCCACAGTGATATCCGCCGAAAACTCATCAAGACCACACACACGGGAACGAACAGACTTTACGCCATGGGATTGAAGCTTCAGCTTTGAGGGGCTGAGGTATTTGCCCATGGCGTCTTTGTTGACGCTGACCAGCAAGGTGCCATGGCTCTGGCGAACGCCGTTTCTTGTGCAGTAGGCCGTGCCGGAAAACTTCCGTCCGTCTATGGTCAGGTCGTTGCGTCCTGTTGCCTGAGCCTCAATACCGAAAGCTGCCAGCGCCTTGCGGATAAGCTCCCGCTGAGCGTCGATGTCATATCGGTTTTTGCCGGCAATAAACGAGTAGTTCAGATTGCCCATATCGTGATACACCGCTCCGCCGCCGGTTACACGTCGAACACACTGGACCTTGTCGGCGCAGATTTTTTCGTTGTCCACCTCTGTCCACCGGCACTGGTTTTTGCCAATAATAACGGCACTTCGGTTTATGTAAAAATACAGTGCCAGATCGTCCTCGCCAAGGGTGTTGAGCAGGTATTCGTCCCGGGCAAGGTTTTCAAAAGCGTCAAAAGACTGAGAGGTGTAAAGGTAAGTTTTCATGGTGTATTCTCCTGTGATGGGTCTGTTGTGCCAATTATACACCTTTGCCCGTTCTTTGCCTACCCCCATGCCAAAAAGAGGTGCAAGCAGGCAATGCCATTTAAGGTAAACGAAAGCTGTCATTCCGAACATCACGTAAGCAATGGAGGAATCCCCCTCTTAAGGAGGGACTCTCTCCGCCATAAGCCGGCAAAGCCGGCCATGGCGTTCGAGATGACAGCTTAACTTAATGACAATGGCTGAACAGGCAACTCTTTTTAACTTATCACCCATATCAGCAGCGCCGACACTACCAGTGCGCCCACAACATATTTCCACGAAAATCGTATCCATCTGTCGTAAGGTATCCTGCCAAGGGTCAGTGCCCCCATGACCACCGCTCCGGTGGGAGTTATCAGGTTGACTATGCCGGAGGCAGACTGGAAAGCGGTTATAATAACGCTCCTTGCCACGTTGGCAAAGTCACCCAGGGGCGCCATAATGGGAATGGACAGGGCCGCCAGACCGGAGGTTGACGGAATAAACACCGACAGCAGCAGGTAAAGCAAAAACACGAAAAAGCCAAACACTTTAGATGACAGGCTGCTGAGTATACCTTCGCCGAAAGACAAAACCGTGTCTGTAATAAGACCTTCGTTCATTATGACCGTGATACCCCGGGACACGGCAATGATCAGCGCAACCGACAGCAGCTCACCGGCTCCGGAAACAAAGCAATCCACCAACCGTTCCTCCTTAAGCCCGCCTGCAAGACCTATAACCACGCCGGACACAAGAAACAGGGCAGACAGCTCGTCGAACCACCAGCCAAGGGTAGGAATGGCTGTCAGACCAAGGTCAGAAAAGGGTATTACAGAATAAATCATTATAAGAAACGTCAATACAAACAAGGCAAGGGTGATCTTGTCTCTGCCTGTAAGCTTACGCTTGCCTCCGGTATCTGATTCGTCCATGTCAGTGCCGGTTTCACGGCTTCCGAGGCTTTTTGAGGGGTCTGCCTTTACCTTTTTTGCATAGGACATGACATACCATATGGCTGCGCCTTCAAACAACACCAGCTGCAGCAGTCTGACAAGTATGCCGTCACCCATGGAAACTCCCGCAAAGCCCGAGGCGATACCCGTTGCAAAGGGATTTACCGTGGAACAAAGTACCCCTGCGCCCGCCCCCAGCAGGATCACCGCCACTGCCGTCATGGTGTCGAATCCCGCCGCAAGAAAAACCGGGATAAGCAAAGGAAAAAATGCGATAGTCTCCTCCCACATACCGAAAGTGGTGCCGCCAAGGCCGAAAAGCACCATCAGTATGGGTATCAGCAATGTCTCTTTGCCGGAAAGTTTTGCTATTATATTCTTAATGCCTGCGGTTATGGCTCCCGTTTCCATCACAACACCAAGGAACCCGCCCACCATCAGGATAAACAGCGCCACGTCTGCCGCTTCATAGAATCCCTTGATGGATGCTGTCAGAATATCTCCAACGCCCTGTTGGTTTGGTTCCGTCAGGGCATAGGTTCCCGGAATGGGCTGGCCGTCTGCTGTTTTATCATACTGGCCTGCCGGCACTATCCATGTGAGCAGAGCGGCGATGGCCAGTATGATAAACAGAATGGTGTATGCCGAAGGCATTCTGAAACGTGACTTTGTCAAATCGTTGCCACCAGAACGGCCTTGATGGAGTGCATACGGTTTTCAGCCTCGTCAAATACTATGCTGTGACGGCTGCGGAACACCTCGTCGGTAACTTCCCGGATATCCATACCCAGTTCCTTCTGCTGGGAAGCAAACACGGTTTCAAAATCGTGGAAAGACGGCAGACAGTGCATAAACTTTACATCGGGGTTGCCGGATTTCTCAAGAACCTCCATGGTGATGCGGTAAGGCTCCAGTATCTTAACACGCTCTGCGATCTTGGCTTCCTCGCCCATGGATGCCCAGATGTCGGAATAGATAACGTCAGCGTCTTTCAGGCAGTCGAAACTGTGAGCTATTTCGATAACTGCACCGCTTTCCTTTGCCATCTCCCGGCTGCGCGCCAGAACATCAGGATCGGGTTGGAGAGTTTCGGGGCCGCAGGCTACGAAGTGCATGCCCATTTTGGCACAGCCGTACATCCATGCGTAGGCCATGTTGTTGCGGATATCGCCGATGAAAACCAGCTTCACCCTGTTCAGAGGCTTGAAAACGTGCTCTTCAATAGTCATCATATCCGCAAGGATCTGGGTGGGGTGATCCATATCCGTAAGGCCGTTGAAAACCGGCACTCCGGAATGTTTTGCCAGATCCTCCACCACTTTCTGTTCAAATCCACGGTATTCGATACCGTCGAAGAATCTGCCCAGAACCTTTGCAGTGTCCTCCAGCGACTCTTTTTTACCCATCTGGGAGCTGCCGGGATCCAGCAGTGTAACGTGACCGCCCTCGTCGGCTACCGCCACCTCAAAGGCGCAGCGGGTTCGGGTGGAAGTCTTTTCAAAAAGCAGAACAATGTTTTTGCCTTTAAGATTCTGTGCGCAGATGCCGGCCCGCTTTTTCAATTTCAGGTCGTGGGCAAGGTCGAGCATATAACGGATCTCCTGAGCGGAAAAATCCGCCAGAGTAAGGAAGCTTCTTCCTTTTAAGTTTACTGCCATGGTGTGTTCCTCCGTTGATTATATTAGTTAACAGTTAATAATTAACAGTTAACAGTTGAGTTTTTTATTAACTCTGCTGTTTGTGTCTGAGTGCCGGCTGAAACTGTTAACTGTTAACTGTTAACTGTTCCCTGACAAGCGGCATGGACATACATCTTGGGCCGCCTCGTCCACGGGACAGTTCGGCACCGTCGATGGGATATATCTTTACGCCGTTTTCTTCCAAGAGCTGATTTGTCAGCACGTTTCGCTCGTAGACGACCACCTCGCCGGGTGCGATGCAAAGTGTATTGCTGCCGTCGTTCCACTGTTCACGGGCAGCGTCTACCTTACTTTTGCGTCCGCAGCGGATAAGGGTCACCTTATCAAGCTGCAGATGACGTTTGAGTATATCTTCCAGCGAACCTGTATCCTGAGCTATACGGATACGCCCTGCCGGGTCACGGGTGATGACGAAAACGGATATCTCGTTGAGAATGTTTGGGTGGACTGTGAACTTATCTTTGTCCACCATGGTAAATACCGTGTCCAGATGCATGAAGCTGCGTTCTTTGGGAATATTGAAAGCCAGCACCTTTTTGAAGGTGGAGCCCTCTCCCAGCACCTGAGCAGAGAATTTCTCTATGGCACGTTCGCTGGTGCGCTGGGAAATGCCAATGGCTATGACCTCTTCCGACAGCACAAGGATATCGCCGCCTTCAAGGGAGGAGACTTCTGTCCTGTCGTACCATACACGGGTGTTTTTATAAAGCGGGTGGTGTGAAAAAATATACCTGCCGAACAGGGATTCCCTTGTGCGGACATGGTTTCGCATACGATGAATGGTGACGCCGCTGCCCACAGAAGCAAAGGGGTCGCGGGTAAAATAGAGGTTGGGCATGGGGTCGGTCAAAAACGGATAGTCATTTTCCAGCAAACTCAGCAGGCTGCCAAGGCTCTGGTTTTCTGCTTCGCCGGCCACGGATTTGCGCACTCCGGAGCACATGGCTTCAATAAGCTCCTTTGTGCCGAGGGAAGAAAAGTATTCCGTGAGAAAATCCATTTCCCATGAGGTTTTTACCCCTGTTTCGTTAATAAAATCGCTTATGAACTGTTTTCTGACCTCGCTGTCTGCAATGGCTTCGGCAGTCAGATCCTGAAGGTAGACGACCTCGCAGCCCCGGCTTTTCAGCAGGGCCGCAAACTCGTCATGTTCCCGGCGAGCTTCCTTTAGATATGGGATATCGTCAAATAAAAGCCGGTCAAGATGCTCCGGCATAAGGTTTTCCAGCTCACCGCCGGGTCGGTGAAGCAGAACCCGTTTCAACGGGCCGATTTCGGAATAGACATTTATACTGTTCATGGGTTCAGTCCTTTCAAACCAGGCAAACGATGAGCAAACCGGCAAGCGCAGATGCCGCAGCCGCATTTATTCAGCGTTTACTCAATATGGACGGTTCTGCCGCCCCTGCCTGATAAGTTTGCGGATTTTGCAGGCAAACAATCCATGGGAAATTCTGAGCAAATGTCATATCTTGCCGATGGTGCATATGTGTGGTACAATACTTTCAACATGAAACCTTTACCCTTAAACCTAAAAGGAGATATATACTATGAACAGCGTACAGTGGGAAGATTATAAGATAATCGGCGAAAGATGCAATGAGGCTGCGGAGTTTCTGGAAAACTTTATGCAGGCCATGTTCCCCGACCCCGAGGATCGGCTGTATATGGACGAAAACTATTTTTCCATGATGGCTCACAAAACTGCCGAAGCCGAAGAAAAGTTCGGCGTTACATTTGAATTGAATTTTTAAAATACGTAATAGACAAAAAATGACTGTCATTTCTGAACATCAGGTCAACAAGCTGACCTATCGGAGAAATCCCCATCGTAAGGAAGGGATTCCTCCATAACAAGGTCAGCAGAGCTGACCTTGCTATGTTCGGAATGACAGTTTTTATTTTCAGCAGCTTTCAACAGTCATTGCCATAACGGTTATATCGTCTCCGGCACCACGGGTCTGCTCTGCAACAGCCGCCAGCCTGCCTGCTAGTTCCCGGGGGCTTGTTCCCTCATACTGCTCAATGATTTGCCGCACCCAGCCGTCACTGTCCCTGTCTGCCAGACCGTCACTGCACATGACTATAAAGTCCCCCTCTTTCAAAATCAGTTCAGTTTTTTCGTAATCTCCGCCTGTTCCCGGAGGAGGTGACGGTTCTCCCATTCGGGTAACGTGACCGCTGCTGCGTATGTACGACGGTGCCGCACCCCATTTTATAGCAGTGGTCCTGCCGGAAAACAGGTCAACCGCCATAAGATCAACCGTGGCGAAGCCGCCTCCGCCGCCTCTTAAAACATAAGCCGAATCCAGAGTCCTCACTGCGGATTCCGGTTCTGCTCCCGCACGAAGCAGCCGTTCAAGCACTCTTACCGCACTTCGGCTTTCGGTTTCTGCCCGGGCACCGGTACCCCGCCCGTCAGACAGGATAAGAAACAACTGACCGTCGCTGTCACGGAACCAGGTTCCGTAATCTCCGCAGACCTCTTCTTCCCGCCGGCATTTGACCGCTACACCAACCTTGGGCGAAAGCCGTTCCTTTTCGGTAAAAATCACACCTCCTGCCACCTGCCTCGGGTCGGACAAAGCTGTGCGCACAACGGCAGACAGCCCTTCTTTTAAATCTGCCATCACACCTGCTCCCGTGCTGTCTATCTCAATACAAAGCCTGCCGAATCCGTCACGATACACCCTGCTTCCGGTATCCATATCGAGAGTTTTCAGGTATTTTTCCACCCTGCGGCTGAGTTTTGCTTCGCTTATAGGACCATTTGATGCCCGCTGTGCGGCCTTGTCCAGCATTTTTGCCAGTTCGCCGTACTGGTTTGCCACCAACTGCCTGTCCTGAATGGCCAGCTTTTCATATCTGCGGCGGTAATCCAGGGCAACAATTTCCTCATTGAGAACAGAAACAAATTTGGGCATATTCTTGCAGCGTGAGGAAAACCATGTGGGGAAATCCGAAGCCTCTGCCTGACCTCTGCGGTTAAACTGCAAAGACGCATCATTCAATGCGCTTCTTGTTGCCTCACCGTCACGCTGCCAGCAGACGTGATTCATCACACAACGCTTGCATACCCGTTCTGCCGTCCTGTCAAACACCGAGGACAGCGATGTACTTCCTGCATTTTCGGGACTTAGCGCAGCAGTCATGGATTCAAAGAGCTCGGCAAACACCGCAGCCATATCTGTCAGCCGCCGTACTGCAAGACGGGCGGCAGTTTTTCCTTCGCTGTCTTTGCTGACGGTACCTGACGGTACCAATTCCTGCGGCAGCAGCATAAACAGGGCACACATTCCAAAGGTTTCAAACAGGGCTGCCACCGGAGCAGTTTGAGCCTGCCATAAAAGGCAGATGCCCATTATGATAAGGAACGCCAGCACGCCGGGGTACTTTTTTCTGCTTCTCAAAAGTCCCGACCCAAGACCTCCCAGCCCAAAAGCCAGGGAGAAAAATACCGTACCTCCTGCGGAAAGGTCAATGGCAGCTCCTGCTGCGGCACCTATGGCCGCCCCAACGGCCCATCCGCCTGCATGGGCAGCCGTCAGCACCGCAAAGCAGGCCGCCATGCGGCCGAGAGATATAATGCCCATCAGCTTTATGGGAGCCAGTGCCGCCAGAAGCCCCGCAGCCATAAGGAACATTCCGGCTTTCCCCGGAACACTGCCTGCGTCCGAAAACGCCTCCGAAAAAAGGTATGTACATCCTGCCACTGCGCCCACCTCACCCAGCAGCATTACCACTCCGCCGGGGCTGATACCTCCGTCCAGCAGAAAGACAAAGCCGATGAGAGCCGTCATTACACCCGCCAGCACAGGCTGAAAAAGCTTTTTCTCTGCCCAGCGCAGACCTCTCAGCACAAAAGAAACGGCAGATATCAAAAACGATATGGAAACATGCTTTACTCCGCCTGTAAGACCGCCCAAAAGGATAAATCCGGCAGCCGCTCCAAGCAGTGCGAAAAAACCCTCTGCACCTGTTCCGGATGCCGCTGCCGCAGCGATGGCAAAAGGCCGCCACGAACCGAATACCTGAGCATTTGCCAGCAAAAATGCCGACACAAATCTGATTGCACATTCTGCTGCTCTGAACATGGCAGCTCCTGTAACTGCGGGGATATCCCCAAGCAGCCCTTCTTTCAGCTGCTCAAACCACTGCCTTACTCCGGTGTTTTCCATTTCCCGTTCTCCTTTGCTTTACATAATATCTTGAAATGATTCTAGCAAGGGAAATAAAAGAAATACGTCGGGAAATGGACGGTAAAATATGGTAAGGAAAATAATGAACTGTTGTAGGTCAGGTTGTGCCGTGGCTAATCGCCCTCTCAGTCAAAAACTCTGTTTTTGACAGCTCCCCCAAAGGGGGAGCCTAGGGGCGACGTTTCGTCGCCCGCGGGCGGTCAAAGACCGCCCCTACAACGCACGACGCAACATGCTGCACCGTAGGGCGGGTAAAGTTCGCAAAGCGAACTTCGTTAGGATTCGGCAATGCCGAATCCTTGGGCTTCTGCTCCCGCCGCCGATCACGCACACCACATCTGTCATTGGGAGGAGATGCGCAAACTTGCGGAACGGCCTGTGTGCCGTTCCGCAACCAACTATTGGTTTTACCAGTATTTACTCCTTGTCATATAGTTACAAAATAGTTACAATATTGACAAGGAGGTAACAAACGCATGAGAAAGAAAATAGTAAACCTTATCACTGTTGTGGGCATCGTGTCCACTTTGACCAGTGCATCAGCTGCGGGTTGGCAGAACAATACTGCTTCCCCCGAGGAAAGCTACTATACTATAGCTGCAAAGCTTGAACAGCTTTGCCCAAAGTGCTTCAATTTCTGTTGGAACGACTGTCTTCCGCAGCTGCCCGACACCAACCTTCCAGAAACCGAGGCTCCTGAAGTTGACGCTCCCGAGTCTGACATTCCTGAGGCCGAACAGCCTGAGGTGCAGCCGCCCGAGACTCAGAAACCCGAGGTCGAAACTCCCGATATTGAGCAGAATCGTCCTGTTGACAGCAGTTATGCCCAACAGGTTCTGGAGCTTGTGAACAAGTACCGTGCACAGTACGGCCTTGGCGCATTAACATTGAGTGACGAATTGTCAAATGTAGCCCAGGCAAAGGCTCAGGACATGAAAAACAACAATTATTTCGCACATAACAGCCCTACTTACGGCACTCCCTTTGATATGATGCAAAGCTTTGGTGTTACATACCGTACTGCCGGCGAAAATATCGCCATGGGATATTCAAGCCCTGCCGCAGTTGTGGAAGGCTGGATGAATTCCGAAGGTCATCGGGCAAATATTCTCAACGGTTCCTTCACTCAGATGGGTCTGGGCTATGTATCCTCCGGCAACTACTGGTGCCAGATGTTTATCGGCTAAAATGTAACTTCGCCACATTTTTAGCCGAGAGGGGTCAGCGTTCAGGGATCAGGGAAAAAGGCGCACAGCCCCTATTCCCTAAATCCTAAACCCTAACCCCTATAACAAAAAAGCCCCCTGTCATTCCGAGAGCAGCTTGCTGCTCGTGGGAATCCGCATATTCAACGCTTTGAACCGACCGAAATTAACGGATTGACACGCCATCTTCGATGGCTCGCAATGACGTTCTTGGGTTCTTTGACAAGCTGCTATAACAAAAGAACGACAGGCAAAACCTGTCGTTCTTTTGTTATACTTACCAGTTCTTGGTGAAAGAGTTGTCGTTGTCCAGCGTCTTGTAGGGTTCAGGCCAGGGAACGGTGTTCTGAACGACCTGGGTGCAGGACCAGTTGGAGTGCAGGGGACCGGGATCTTCGCAGTCGGGCTGGAAGTTGTAGCCGCCGGCACCGTTGGGGCCACCGGGACCGCCACCGCCGGGTGCGCCGCCGGGACCACCGGGACCGCCGCCACCGGGTGCGCCGCCGGGACCG
>SVKU01000007.1 GCA_015068245.1 Oscillospiraceae bacterium | reverse complement strand
ATTTTTATAGTTACGGCACGGTAATTGACAAAACCCGTGTACCGCAACTTTGACGTTTCTGGTGCTTTGTTTGTTCACGTTGTTTAATTTACAAGGTGCATCCCGCTCATAAGCGGCGAGGTTTAATGTAACACATTTCATGTCACATGTCAAGCGTTTTTTCAAATTCTTTTTTGAGTTTTTACTCTTTAAGAACTTTTCCGGTCTTTTCAGACGCGAAGCGTATCTTATCACAGATGTTCGCGCTTGTCAAGCACTTTTTTCAGCTCTTTTTGAGGAACTCTTTATGAATTTCTTTTGCGTCTCTCTCAAGGCGCGAGGAGCATTTTATCATGCTCAATTCCGTTTGTCAAGAACTTTTTTCAAGTTTTTTGATTCGGATTTCGCAGTCTTTTTGAGACAGCTCGCCTATAATAGCTCATGGTCTTTGCTTTGTCAAGCACTTTTTTCAAAAACTTGCGCTTTTCTTTTTCCTGTGTTAAGATACGCTTACTATTTTGTATTTAAAGGAGCCGAATAATGCCGATCAAGATCCCTGACCTCCTGCCGGCGACGTCCGTACTGGAAAGCGAAAACATATTTGTAATGACTGAGCACCGGGCTCTTCGCCAGGATATCAGACCACTTCGACTTCTGGTGCTCAATCTTATGCCCACGAAGATCGTTACCGAAACTCAGCTGCTTCGCAAGCTGTCAAACACCCCCTTGCAAATCGAGATCGAACTGCTCCGCACTTTAAGCCACGTTTCGAAAAACACCGGTGACGAACACCTTGAATCTTTTTATACAACTTTCGAACAGGTAAAAAACAAACGCTATGATGGTTTGATCATCACCGGAGCACCTGTTGAGAACCTTGATTTCAGTGATGTTGATTACTGGGATGAGCTTTGTGAAATAATGGAATGGAGCAAAACCAACGTATATTCCACACTGCACATTTGCTGGGGTGCTCAGGCTGCTCTCTATTACCATTACAACATTCCCAAATACCAGCTTGAAAAGAAAAAGTTCGGCGTATATCCTCATTACACTCTGGACAAGAAGCTTCCTCTGTTCCGTGGGTTTGATGAAATATTCTTTGTTCCTCATTCCCGCCATACCGAAGTCCATTCAGAAGATATTGCCGCCTGCCCCGACCTTAAACTTATTTCCCTGTCTGAAGATGCCGGCGTTTTTGGCGTTATGAGCAAAGACGAACGTCAGATATTCATTATGGGGCATCCTGAGTATGATGCGGACACTCTCGCCGCAGAATATTTCCGTGACGTGAACAAGGGGCTTGACATTGATGTTCCCAAGAATTATTTCCCAAATGACGATCCCACCATGCCTCCCGTTGTTACCTGGCGTGCTCACGCCCAGCTGCTTTATGGGAATTGGCTGAACTATTATGTTTATCAGACAACGCCTTACGACCTTTCGGAGATTTGAGACATATTTTGTGCTGCAAACGAATTACGTTTGCAGCACTTTTTTACTTCTTCTGCAGCAGCAACGGCTGAATCTGTGTTTCTCCCATGGCCAGTTCAACAGTGTCTATGACTCTGTCCATGTCAGCCAGCAGCGAATTTGGCTTGCCCGTTGGATCATCCTGATAAAACGGCACAAAATATATATGTTTTCTTGCCAGCAATGCGCCTATGTTTTTTGCGTTGGCTCCAAGTCCGTCATTTGTAGACACCGCCACGACCACCGGCCGCTCGTTTCGCAGATGTGATTTTACCGCCATGGTTACCGGAGTATCTGCGATGCCTGCTGCAATTTTTGCTATGGTGTTACCTGTTGCAGGTACGATGAGCAGTACGTCCAGCAGTTTTTGCGGGCCAATGGGTTCAACTTCTCCTATGGTTCCCATCAACGGTTTGCCGCAGATGTTTACGATTTTATCAACAAATTCCTCTACTTTACCAAATCTGGTGTCGCACGTTTGACTTATTTCGGACATGATCGGCTGAATGGGGCCGAAATGTTCCCGCAGTTTCTCCAGCAAAGGCAGGGTCTTTCCATATGTACAAAAGGAACCGCACAAAGCAGCACCTACGGATATGTTATCCAATTAATTCAACCCTTTCAGTGACAGGGTGCCGCTGTTTCAGCCAGTATCCTTCCTATCACTTTTTTTAGATTTAAGGCAGAGGTTACCGGTGCTGCCTTTCCCGGCAGCGACAGGGCGTGGATCAGCACAAGACCCAGTTTTTCCGCTGCTTCATCATCAAATCCTCCCGGCATGGATGCCAGGTCTATGCATGGGCATGTTTTATCTACCCCTGCCAGAATCTGCTCATCAAAAACCAGCTCCGGAACAGTGTTGAATATTATGTCACTTCCCTGAACCAGAGTTTCCAATCTTGCAGTGTATTCTGCCTTGGCTCCGAAGGATTCACAGAATGCTGCATCAGATGCCTTGCGAACAGTAACCGTAACATCGGCACCCAGAAGATGAAGCCGCATAGCAAGCTGTTTCCCTATTCTCCCGCCACCTGCCACAAGGCATTTGCTGCCGGCAATTGTTATCGGCAACTGCTGCATTGCTATCTGAATTGCTGCCTCTGCAGTGGGTACGGCGTTGGCTATTGAAAAATCTTCGCGGTTAAGTATATCCGATGCGCAGCACCCAAGCTCTGCAGCTTTTGATTCAAATTCTTCACCCAATCTTCCTCCAATCACCAGCGAACCGGGATTCAGACTTTTCAGCAGAGCATTTGATGAAATTCTTTCATCACTGCACTGTGTCACCACATAGCCTTCCGCAGTAAAGGCCGGTATTGGAAGCAGCACGCAGTCAGACAATCCAACCGCATTTTTGAAATCCATACACTCCTTGTTGAAGTCGGGGTCTTTTTCAAATGCTGCAATATTTACCTTGTGCCCTTCCTGCCTGAGCAGCTGCACCAGTTTGAGTTGACGTACATCTCCTCCTACCACTGCGAATGTAACCACAAGTATCACCTCTCCCTTCTTTCCAATATATGTTGCCGACAGGGATATGTGATGCGCCGTTGCTGCTATACATTATAATATATTACATTCAAAATTATGTTGACTGCATTATTTCGCAAAAAAGGAGGTCATCGCGGCGGATGACCTCCTTATATTGTATAATATATAATGTATATTACATAGTTGCCTTGTGGTAAACCTTTTTGCCTTTTTTGATCTTAAGGCCTTCCTTAAGGGCAGCACAGTCAAAGCATGCTCCGATATCAGCAACCTTGGAATCGTTGACTTCCACGCCACCCTGCTGAACAAGACGGCGTGCTTCGCTCTTTGAAGCAACAAGACCGCACTTCACCATAAGGTCAAGAATGTTTATGGCACCGTCGCTCAGATCACCTTCACACAGTTCGGTGCAGGGCATATTGTCCAGATCGCCGCCTGTGCTGAACAGGGCTCTTGCGGTTGCCTGAGCCTTTTCGGCTTCTTCTTCGCTGTGAACCAGTTTAGTCAGTTCATAAGCCAGGATTTCCTTAGCGGTGTTGAGCTGGGAGCCTTCCCATTTTGCCATTTCGTCTATCTGTTCCAGAGGCAGGAAAGTCAGCATACGCAGGCACTTGATAACATCGGCATCACCAACGTTGCGCCAGTACTGATAAAACTCATAGGGGCTGGTCTTGTTGGGATCAAGCCAAACAGCGTTGCCGGCAGTTTTGCCCATCTTGTTGCCCTGGGAGTCGGTCAACAGAGTAATGGTCATTGCATAGGCGTCCTTGCCCAGTTTGCGGCGGATAAGTTCAGTGCCGCCCAGCATGTTGGACCACTGGTCATCACCGCCGAACTGCATATTGCAGCCCAGAGTCTGGAACATATGATAGAAGTCGTAGCTCTGCATTATCATGTAGTTAAATTCCAGGAAGGACAAGCCCTTTTCCATACGGTTCTTGTAGCACTCGGCACGAAGCATATTGTTGACGGAGAAGCATGCGCCAACTTCGCGCAGCATATCAACATAGTTCAGGTTCAGCAGCCAGTCGGCATTGTTGACCATGATGGCCTTGCCTTCGCCGAAATCGATAAACTTTTCCATCTGGCGTTTGAAGCATTCGGCATTGTGGTCGATGTCTTCCTTAGTGAGCATCTTGCGCATGTCGGTACGGCCGGAGGGGTCGCCGATCATGGTGGTGCCGCCGCCGATAAGAGCTACGGGACGGTTACCTGCCATCTGCAGTCTCTTCATAAGAGTCAGCGCCATGAAGTGACCGGCGGTCAGGCTGTCGGCAGTGCAGTCAAAGCCGATATAGAATGTAGCTTTGCCGCTGTTGATAAGTTCTTTGATTTCTTCTTCGTCGGTTACCTGGGCAATAAGGCCACGGGCTTGCAGTTCTTCATAAATAGTCATGCGAATCTATCTCCTTAAATTAATTACATTATAATAAACAACGCCCTCTGTCCTTTCGGACAGAGGGCGAATTATCGCGGTACCACCTCTGGTTGGTGCTCAGTGCGCAAAGTGCGCTGCGCTGTATCGGGCGCTCCCGTCGAAGACTACTCCAAAAATGTTTCCCCTTCGCTGCTCGAGGCTGTATTCACACGAAACTTCCGACCCTTTTTCACCGGCCAAGGGCTCTCTTAACGGTACATTCCGCACTACTTGTGCCTGTCATCACATTAAATATTAACAACGGATGGATAATAACAGAATAAATGGTTTTTGTCAAGTTCTGTGCCCGTTTATACTTGAAAAAGAACGATCGATTAAATATAATTCAATTGAAGATTCTGAAAGGAAGGATTGTTATGGCAACATTTATTGCAGGTCTTATTGTTCTGTTCGCCGGCGGCGCTCTTTACGGAAATTTTGTTACCCGAATTTTCAAGCCGGATGATCGCCCCACCCCTGCCGTTAAGCACGACGACGGTGTGGACTTTGTCCCCATGAGCAAGTTCAAAAATGCCATGATAAACCTGCTGAATATCGCCGGTACCGGTCCAATATTCGGGCCGATTCAAGGCATTTTGTTTGGCCCCATAGCCTTTATTACCATCCCCATCGGCTGTGTTATCAGCGGTGCCACCCATGATTATCTGAGCGGTATGCTCTCCATGCGGCAGAATGGCGCCCAAATGCCCATGATAACAAAAAAGTTTTTAGGCAACAAAACTTATCATGTCTACAATTTCTTCCTGTGTTTGCTGATGCTGCTGGTAGGTGCGGTGTTTACCTACACTCCAGGCGACCTTTTTGCCACTCAAATACTTGGCATTAAAGGTATCACCCCGGCAACATGGATTATTTACGGTGTTATTCTGGCCTATTATCTGATTGCAACCCTGTTCCCCATTGATAAAATAATCGGCAAAATTTATCCCGTATTCGGTGCGATACTTCTAATGTCGGCTGTGGGTGTTTTTGGGGGAATGTTTGTCAATGGGTATGAACTTACCGAGCTGGATCTTTCAAATGGCATCAAAGGTATTTTTGATATTTATCCCCTGTGGAACGCAGAAGGCAACACCGGCGCAGGCACCGCTTTTATTCCCGTATTTTTTGTCACGGTTGCCTGCGGTATAACCTCCGGTTTCCACTCCACCCAATGCGCCCTTATTTCCAGAAGTGTCCGCAGTGAAAAAGAAGGCAACTTCACCTTCTATTGGACCATGATTCTGGAAGGTTTCATCGCTATGATCTGGGCAGCTGCAGCCATGGGACTTTACAACAAAGGCTCCCTTGCCAATTACACCGGCGTTGTGGGCGAGGTTTCCCGTGACCTTTTGGGTTCTGTGGGCGGTGTTATTGCCATCCTTGGCGTAATTATTCTTCCCATAACTTCCGGCGATACCGCATTGCGTTCCTGTCGTCTTATGCTTTCCGAGTATCTGCATATTGACCAAAAGTGCAAAAGGAACCGTGTGCTTGTAACTTTGGGAATATTTGTCCCGGTCATCGCAATTTTGATATTCGCCAAACTCAACACTCAGGGTTTCAACATACTGTGGCGTTATTTTGCGTGGTCAAATCAGACAATTGCAGTGTTTGCATTTGCTGCTATCAGCGTTTATCTGCAGGCAAAAAAAGATGCTCCGAAGTTTGCGCACCTCATTTCATTGCTGCCGGGTACATTCTATCTGTTTATCGTTTCTTCCTTTATCCTCAGCCAATCTATCGGCTTTGGTCTGCCGCTGACTTTGTCTTACATCATCGGTGCTGCGGCATCGGCACTTTATTTCTTTGGTATTACATATATCGGAAAGAAATACGCCACAAAGAACATCGAAGAATAACAACTACCAGCCCGCTTAAGGAGGTTGCGGGAAAGAATTTTCGCAACCTCCAATGATATTTCCCCTGACGGGAAAATAATATATTCCTGCGACGCAAAAACTTTGGAGATATAATTCCTATGATTTATAATGCTAAAGAACTAAAACTAAATGTTCGGAATATGCATTTTGACTATATTACATTCGGCAACGGGACGAAACCCTTGGTTATGATACAGGGTCTTAATACCCGTGGGATAAAAGGTGCTGCGTTGTCTCTTGCCTATATGTACCGTATATTCGCAAAGGATTACAAGGTTTATCTGTTTGACAGAAGACCGGTCGTTCAAGAAGGTATTACAGTAAAAGATATGGCTTCGGATATTGCCATAGCCATGGATGCATTAGGTATAAACCATGCCGATGTAATCGGCGTATCCCAAGGAGGAATGATTGCACAATACCTTGCGATCGACAGGCCTGATTTGGTAAAAAAACTGGTTCTTGCTGTGACACTCTCCCGTAATAATGATACGGTAAAGCAAGTTGTCAACAACTGGATTGAGATGGCAGAACGGGGAGACATGAGAGAACTTGTTGCTGATATGGCCGAAAAAATGTATTCCGATGCGTATATAAAAAGGTATCGTCCGTTTATGCCGTTGCTGACAGTTCTGCAAAAACCAAAGGATATCCGTCGATTTGTTATTTTGTCAAAAGCCTGCCTTACCTGCAGCACTTATGAAGACCTGGGCAAAATCAATTGTCCTGTGCTTGTTATGGGCGGCAGACAGGATAAGGTGGTTACAGGCATCGCTTCCGAGGAAATTGCAGAAAAACTAGGATGCAAAATACGTATGTATGATAGTTTAGGACACGCTGCGTATGAAGAAGCGAAAGACTTTAATCAATATGTATATGATTTTTTAATTGGCTAAACCAATTCTACTTTGTTAAACAGGATACTTATGTAAAAAGGGTGCATATGGCAGAAAACCATATGCACCCTTTTTATTAGCACACATATTACTCAAGCACTCTTGCCATCATATACATATCGGCGTATTTACCGCTTTTAATGGCAGCCTTTTTCATGGTACCTTCAATTTCAAAGCCCAGCTTTTTATAAAGTCCCACGGCCTTGTCATTGTCGCAAAAAACAGTCAGCTCAAGACGAATAAGGCCAAGCCAGTTATCCGCAATGTCCAGAAGGCTTTCCATAAGTGCAGTTCCAATACCCATGCCATGATAATCGCTGTTTACCATGATACCGATATAGCCCACATGACGCTGACGGTTTTCAGAAACCGACAAGCCTGCGGTACCTATACATTTCTCGCTGCCGTCCTCGAGTTCAATAACAGCAGCCATCTGATGGCGGGAAGGCTCGATATTTTCAAGGTTGGAAATATTCTTTTCCAACGTTTCCGATGGCATTGCCAGGGTATTTTCCAAAACACCGGACATACGGCGCAGCTGCCAGATATCCTCGGCATCGTCAGCCAGAACGGGTCGGATAATAAAATCCACTTTTTCAGCCCCTTTCCATCAGTTCTTCCGCACTCTTCAAAGTGGTTTCGGTTATGACATCGCCGCCGATAAGGCGGGCGAGTTCCATTTTTCGTCCGTCATACTCCAAAGGCGTAACGTGAGTATAAGTTCTTCCGTCTTCTTCGGACTTTTCTATGGAAAAATGCAGGTCAGCCCTTGCTGCTATCTGGGGCAGATGGGTTACGCACAGCACCTGCTTACCCTCGGACACAGCTTTGAGTTTAGCAGCAACCTTTGCTGCCGCTCGGCCGCTGACGCCTGCATCAACTTCGTCAAAAATCAATGTTGGTATGCCGTCGTTTTCCGCAAGCACATTTTTGATTGCCAGCATAATGCGTGACAGCTCGCCGCCGGACGCCACCTTGCTCATAGGTTTCAGTGCTTCGCCCACGTTGGCTGACATAAGGAACCGTACGGAATCCATACCCACCGAAGTCAAATCGGTTTCGGTAAACTCAGTTTCAAACTGCACCTTTGGCATATCCAGCTGACTCAGTTCGCTCATTATTCTGGATTTCAGCTGCTCAGCTGCGTGCTTTCTGGCATCAGACAGTTTTTTTGCCTTTTCCATGGCTTCCGACTGAAGAACCTTAAACTTCTTTTCCAGTTTTTTCAGCTCGTCTTCAGCAAACTCTATGGTTTCCAGTTCCTGACGGCATTTGTCCAGATATTCAAGCATCTCTTCCGTAGTGGAGCCGTATTTCTTTTTCAGCTTGTGGAGAACGTCAAGGCGGCTTTCCACCTCATCCAGTTCATTTTCAGAAAAGTCGTAACTGTCGCGCAGCATTCTCAGTTCATCAGCCAGGTCGTCCGCAGCCACAGCCAATTCATTTGCTCTGGTGTAGGCTTCCTCCAGTTCATCGGAAATTGAGGCAACGCTTCCCAGTTCTCCCGCCGTTTCAGACAGCAGTGACACGGCGCCATCGCTGTCATCTCCGCCGGAAAGGGCAATATATGCCTGCTGCAAAGCATCCATAAGTTTGCCTGCGCTGCGAAGCAGCTTTCTCCTCGATGCAAGTTCTTCGTCCTCACCGGGTTTCAGGTTGGCGCTTTCCAACTGGGATATCTGATAAGTAAGATTGTCTATACGACGGGCTTTTTCGCTTTCGTCCATTCTCAGCTTGTCCATTTTGCGCCGAAGCTCACTGAGACCGTCAAAACTGATTCTATAATCCTCAATAAGTTCAACGTGAGCAGCAAAACCGTCAAGGACTGACAGATGATTCTGCTCGTCAAAAAGCTGTTGGGAATCGTGCTGACCGTAAATAGCCATCAGGCTCTCGCCCAACTGACGCAGCATACCCACAGTAACGGCACGTCCGTTTACACGGCAGCTGCCGCGTCCGTCTGCAGAAATTTCACGAAGGATCTGCAGCTCACCGCTGTCGTCAAAGGGGATCAGATTGTCGTCAAACCATTGGTGACGTGGTATTTGCTCGAAAACCGCACTCACCAGAGCACGTTCCGCTCCCGTTCTGATAAGGTCACGGGAAGTACGCATACCCAACACGGCCGAAATGGAATCTATAACAATAGATTTACCGGCACCGGTTTCACCGGTCAACACGTTGAAGCCGGGACCGAACCCAATATCTGCGCTTTCAATAACAGCTATATTTTCAATGTGCAGGGACGACAGCATACTTTCCACTTCCTTTCATTACATTGCTTTTATGGTTCAGCTCACCATTTTCTTCAGTTCAAGGCAAAAATTCGCTGCTGAAGCATTGTCGGACATAACAAGCAGGCAAGTATCGTCGCCGGCAAGGGTTCCGACTATATGAGGAATATTCATGGAATCGATGGCAGAGCATGCTGCCGAAGCCAAACCCGGCAGAGTTTTCAGAACAACCAGATTCTGAGCCTGATCGTAAGTGGTAACACATTCACGAAAAATTGTGTTCAGCCGTGTTATGAATGTGCTGGCAGCATCTTTGGACGTTGTGGTATATCTGTAAGTTCCCATGGAGGTCAGTTCTTTGACCATTCGCAATTCCTTGATATCTCTTGAAATTGTTGCCTGCGTGCTTTTGAATCCGCATTTGCTGAGCTGTTCAAGGAGCTGTTCCTGAGTCTCAATATCCATGGTTTCGATTATCTCTAGTATTTTTGCCTGTCTTTGGGTCTTCATGTGTACAACCGTTCCTTTCAATATTTGGGCAGCGACTAGGAGTTTTTGAATTTCATATTTATAAGCTGGTAGAAGCTGATGTTTTTGACTCTTACAAGTTTGGTTTTATACTCGGATTTTTTAGCTATGACCAAATCGCCTGTGTTGAGCTTTACAGCTCTTCCGCCGTCTACCGACAGGTAGGCAGATTTTCTGCCCAGTTTTCCAATACGAACAGACACCTGACGCTGGTCAGACAAAATCAGCGGTTTGGTATAAAGGGTATGGGCGCAAATCGGAGTGACCATGATGTTGCTGGCACCCGGCTCAACAATAGCTCCGCCGGCAGACATGGAATATGCCGTAGAGCCGGTGGGCGTACTGAGAATAACGCCATCTCCCGAGAAGTTCATGGCCTCGGTACCGTCGCAAAGTATGGACAGTTGGATTATTCTTGCCACTGCACCCTTGGTAATAACGGCATCGTTCAGTGCCAGGTCTGTGGCAATAACCTCCCCCGCTCTGCGGACAGAAATATCCAGCATTATGCGTTCGTCTATGGTGTATTCACCTTCAACCACTTTCCGCAGCAGCTCGGTTTCATGGTTCTCAAGTTCAGCCATGAACCCCATGGTGCCCACATTTACACCAAGGATAGGCACATTGTTGTATGTGGCCTGTTTGGACGAATGGAGAATTGTGCCATCACCACCGAAGCAGATAAGCAGATCGCTTCCCGGCAATTCATCTGCCAGTTCATAGAGTTCGGCTTTTCGGGGAAGTTCAAAGTTTTTGTCTACACTGAAGGGCAGGCACATACGGGTTTCGATCCCCATTTCCTTGAGCTGCTTTTCTGCGGCAAAGGCTCCTCTGAATCCTTTGTCCCGGTATGGGTTGGGACATAATATTATCTTTTTCATAGACTCATTCCTTCAAAGTCTGATTCGCCTGGGCAACCAGCTGTGCCGGATCGGGAGGGCACCCGGTTCCGGACTTAACAAGATGGCCCAAAAATTCAATATTTCCTTCCGGTCCTCTTACCGGTGAAAAAGTAAGATTCTTTACCGTAAATCCAATGTTGGCGGCGTAGGTGCAGAAGTCTCTCAACACCTGCTCATGAACATCGGGGTCTCTTACAACGCCTTTTTTGCCCACCTTGTCTTTGCCTGCTTCGAACTGTGGTTTGATAAGGCAAAGTGCCTGACCGTCATCTTTCAGCAGTTTATAAATCACAGGCAAAACAAGCCGCAGGGAAATAAACGAAACATCTATGACCGACAGGTCAAGTTTTTCGCCGATATCCTCTTCCGTAACATACCGGATATTGGTTCGCTCCATGCAGATGACACGCTCATCTGAGCGGATAGACCATGCAAGCTGACCGTATCCCACATCAATGGCAAAAACCTTTTTCGCTCCCTTTTGCAGGAGACAGTCGGTAAAACCGCCGGTGGAAGCTCCGGAATCGCTGCAAACGTATCCTGCCGGGTCAACGCCGAAATAAGCCAACGCTTTCTCCAGTTTAAGTCCACCTCGGCTGACATAGGGGCAGGTACTGCCCCTTACCTCGATCTCGGCATCACGGCTGACAGATGTGCCCGCCTTGTCAACTCGCTGTCCGCCCACGAACACGATACCGCTCATAATGGTCGCCTGGGCTTTTGATCTGCTCTCAGCCAATCCTTTTTCCACAAGCAGAACGTCAAGCCGTTCCTTGTCAGCCATTTTCTCTCTCCCTTCCCAACAGTCCTAAAACCGTTTTTACAATTCCATCACTGTCTATGCCCCGCTCTGCTCTGAGCTGAGCCACCGTTCCGTGCTTTACAAACGTATCTCCCAGATTCAATGCAGTTACAGGCACCTCCGGCATAGCAGCAGCTATCCGATGAGCTATGGCGCAAGATCCCATGGTTTCTTCGACCATTACCAATTGACCTTTTACCAGTTCCTTAACTGCATTGGTATCCAGAGGGGATATCTTGTTTATCTTTATGATTTTGGCATCAACACCTTTGGATTTCAGCTTTTCGGCAGCTGCCATAGCCTCGTTTATCATAGTTCCATAGACTGCAACGGTAACATCTGTGCCGTCTTTGATAACAGCAGCTTCATCTTCGGATCGGTCATCCATATACCGTCCTTCTCCACCTCTGGGATAGCGGACAGCAACAGGACCGTTTTCTTCCTCAACAGCCTTTTTAAGCATTGATCGCAGTTCCGCGAAAGAACCGGGGCAATACACCGTCATACCGGGAACCTGGCTCAGGAATCCGGTGTCGAAAACGCCGTGATGAGTTTCGCCGTCGTCACCCACAAGACCTGCTCTGTCAACTGCCAGCACCACATGCAGCCCAAGGATAGCCACATCGTGGATAAGCATATCGTAGCTTCTCTGCAAAAAGGTGGAATACACCGCAAAAACGGGCGTCATTCCCTGCTTTGCCATGCCTGCTGCCATGGAGGTTCCATGACCTTCGGCTATACCGACGTCAAAGAATCTTTCGGGATACAGCTGCGCAAATTCCACCAGTCCGGTTCCTGTTTTCATAGCTGCAGTTATGGCGCATATTTTTTCGTTTTCATCAGCCATCTGACACAGTGTTTCGCCGAAAACATCGGAGAAGCAAATTTTTTTGCTGGGTGCAACACCGTTGACTGCATCAAAAGCACCGATCCCGTGATAGGTGTCGGGGCGTTCCTCGGAATATTTATATCCTCTGCCTTTGGTCGTAATTATGTGCAGCAGCACGGGGCCGTTAATTTCTCTGGCATAGGTCAGCAGATAAGTCAGCTTTTCCACATCGTGTCCGTCCACCGGGCCAAGATATGTAAAACCCATGTCCTCAAACATGGTGCGGCCTATCATCATGTTTCTCATTCTTTTCTTTACCCTGTGAGTAAAGCCGTACAGTGCCTTGCCGCCGGGAACCGCAGCAGTAAAACGCCGATATGCCTTTTTCAGCCTGTAATATCCCGGTTTCAGCCGCAAGTGAGACAGATAGCTTGCAACACCGCCTACGTTCTTGGTGATGGACATGCCATTATCATTTAAAACAACAATAAACGGCTCTCCGCTTTCGCCGCCATCGGCCAGCCCTTCATAGGCAAGTCCGCCTGTAAGTGCGCCGTCTCCGATGACTGCTGCCACGCAGTAATCTTCTTTATTGAGTGTTCTTGCTCTGGCCATTCCAAGAGCTACTGACACAGAGTCAGAGGCATGTCCGCCGATAAAAGCATCGTGGATACTCTCGGAGGGTTTAGGGAATCCCGCCATGCCGCCATAAGACCGCAGGCCGGGAAAATCATTCATTCGACCGGTGAGCAGTTTGTGGACATAGCTTTGATGACCAACATCAAACACTATTCTGTCTTTTTCCGTGTCAAACACCCGGTGCATCGCCACGGTAATCTCAACCGCTCCAAGATTGGACGCCAGATGACCGCCTGTTTGAGACACCGTTTTTACAAGAAACTTTCTTATCTCTTCGCAGAGTTGGAGGGTTTCTTCTTTCGACAATTCCCGAAGAGATTCGGTACCTGTCAGCTTTTCCAAAATACCCATTGCAGGTTATCCTTTAAAACAAAATTCCTATAGTAATACCCATTAACGCTCCCACAAACACCTGAATAGGCGTGTGTCCGAGCAGTTCTTTAAGTTCGTTGCTGAACATCTCGGGTTTCAGATCTTTCCAGTTCAGCATCATATAATTGAGCACCTTTGCCTGCTCACCGGCAGCACGTCGAACATTGAGGGCATCATACATAACTATGAACGCCATGACCGCAGCCACCGCAAACAAGGGCTGATCCAAACCTACATACTTGCCCACAGAAGCTGCCATGCAGCACACCAGTGAAGAATGGGACGACGGCATACCTCCGCTGCCCATAATGCGTCTGAAATCAAGCTTTTTGTATATGATGAGTTCAATTATTATTTTTATAAACTGTGCCAGAAACCAGGCCGTAAGGCAGGCCATTGACGTTCTGTTGGACAAAAACTGGTTTACATAATTCATCAAATCAAATCTTCCTCGACGTCAGCCAGTCGGTCAGTTCCCGCAAAAAGCCGACATCATTAAAATCTCCTTCTTCAAGGGCGTTTTTTGCCTTTTCACTGTGCTCCAAAATAAGCTGTTCACAGTATTCCATACCTTTGACAGATATGATAGTCTGCTTGTTTTCATCATGACCGGTAGCTTTGCCCAGTTCTGCAGCATCTCCGATAACATCAAGCACGTCATCTCTCAACTGGAAAGCATAACCCATGGATTTGGCAAAGGCCTCCGCCGCATTCATCTGGCGGCGGGAAGCACCCGCAGCAAGGCACCCCAGTTTGCAGGCTGCCGCAAACAGTGCACCTGTTTTCAGGTTGTGAGTCAGCTTTATCTCCTGCTCTGTGTAGGGTCTTGTTTCCCCTTCCAGATCCAGCACCTGGCCGCCAAGCATACCGCTGACGCCTGCAGCACGGGACAGTTCAATAACCGCAGCTACTATGGTGTCGGGATCCAGATCGGCTTTTGTCAGCGTTTCAAACGCCAAAGTCAGCAGCGCATCACCGGCAAGAGTTGCCATTGCTTCGCCGTACACTTTATGGTTGGTGGGTTTTCCTCGGCGGAAATCATCGTTATCCATACATGGCAGGTCATCGTGGATAAGGGAATAGGTGTGAACCATTTCCACTGCGCAGGCAAAAGCCAATGCATCTTTGATGTCGCCGCCGCATATGCGGCAAAACTCAAGGGTCAAGCCGGGTCTGAGTCTTTTTCCGCCTGCGTTTACGCTGTATGCCATGGCTTCGGATATTTTTCCCTGCGGGATTTCCGCTGCGGGCAAATACTCTGCCATAGCCTGTTCCGTCATGGCAGAGTATTCTGCCAGTTTTTCAACAACCGTCATTGTGCGCTTTCCTCAAAGGGCAGTTCTACAGGCTGACCGTCGCTGCCTTTCATAAGGCGGACAACTTTCAGCTCCGCATCGTCCAGCATTTTGCTGCACATTTTTACCAAAGCCGTGCCTTCTTCAAAAAGGGTAAGCGAACTATCCAGGGGTGCATCGCCCTTTTCAAGCAATTTTACGATTTCGTCAAGTCTTTTTACGGCATCTTCAAAGGTAGGTCCTTTATTGCTCATAATTGATTTTCCTTTCGTCCACGGTGCAGACAAGCTGCCCGTCAGTCAGGTCTATTTCTATCTTCTCGCCGATATCGGCGTCTGTTGTGTTTTTAAGTATGGTACCGGAAGCTGTCTTGGCGATGGAGTATCCTCTGCCAAGAACTTTGAGAGGACTCAAGGCATCCAGTGTAGCCGTCAGCCTGACAAACTCCCGTTTTTTGTTTTCCATAAGCTGCCTTGACGCAGCCGACAGTCTGCTGTGGGTAAAGTCAAGGAGCATTCTTTTGTCTGCAATGTAGTTTCCGGGATCCTGCAGCGCCCGTGACTGAGCCAGTGCGCCAAGACGTTCACGGCCTATCTGGGTCTTTTTCTGCATTGCTCTTGCCATTGCATTTTCCGCTTCAGAAAGACGGATTTTCAGATCTGCCATGTCCGGAACGGCCAGTTCCGCCGCATTGGAGGGGGTTGCCGCACGAAGGTCAGCCACATAGTCTGATATGGTAACGTCAGGCTCATGTCCCACTGCAGAGATAACGGGTATTTCCGAATCGAAAATTGCCCGTGCCACCCTTTCATCGTTAAACGCCCAAAGATCCTCAATACTGCCGCCGCCTCGGCCTGTAATTATCAGGTCAGCAATGTTGTGACGATTGCAGTATCTGATGGCTCCGACTATTTCAGGCGGTGCTTCCACGCCCTGAACACGCACCGGCAGGATTATCGCCTTGGCCAGCGGATACCTTTTTCCCAAAATACGCAGCATATCGTGGACAGCTGCACCTGCTGACGAGGTTATAATGGCTATCTTTTCGGGATACTGGGGCAGCGGCTTTTTATGTGCCGGGTCGAACAGACCTTCCTTATACAGCTTTTCTTTCAGCTGCTCAAATGCCACATGCAGGTCTCCGATGCCGTCTGCAGTGAGTGATGTGCAATACAGCTGATACTGCCCATCTCTCGGGAACACCGTTACTCTGCCGCAGGCAATTACCTTCATGCCGTTTTCCGGCCTGAACTTCAGCTTTGACGCTGCTCCTTTGAACATGACGCAGCGGATAGCACCGCTTTCGTCTTTCATGGTAAAGTAGTGGTGACCGGAGGGATACATCTTATAGTTTGACAGTTCACCCCGAACATATACCCGGGAAAGAAGGCTGTCTGCGTCAAGCATGGTTTTTATATATTCATTTATTTCCGATACGCTGAAAATTTCTTCAGTCATGTTTATCTCCATTTTGGTATGCCGTATATGTCAGCGCAGCCACTCCAAAAGCATTGTCGGTAGAAAAACGTGGTTCGGCAAATATGCCGCCGCTTATCTTTCTTCTGAGCACGGAGTTGGAAGCTACTCCTCCGGTAAACATCACAGGCAGGTCGCCATACTGTTTGAGTGCGGCTTCTGTGGTTCTCTTTACCGCAGACACTATGGTTGAAAGCGTAAAACCGGCTATCTCCTCATTGGGAGCGCCGGAAGTTTTCAGCTGCATTACCTTGTTTTCCACACCCGAAAGGGAAAAACTCAGGCCATTGAGTTTCACATTGAATCCTCTGACATCCGCAGCCATAGCGTCCAACGCTTTGCCTGCAGGGAAGTTCAGCCCCAACAGTTTTCCGGTTCTGTCTATAAGCTGACCGGCAGAAATGTCTGACGTGCCGCCTATTATCCGGCATGCAAACAGATTTTTTACCGGCTGCACCAGCAGAAGTTCAGTCGTTCCTCCGGAAAGGTGCCATGCCAGCAGCGGCTTTTTCAGCAGTTCTTCGTTCCCGGTGGAATATGCCACGGCAGCTATGTGCCCCTGCTGATGGGAAAACTCGTAAAACGGCAGTGCCATCATCTGCGAAAGCACCTTTGCCTGAGAAAGCCCCGCCAGAAAGCAGGGCATATAGGAGCCTTCCACCTCTCTCGGTCGTGAGCTTGCACCTACTGCGTCAATCTTCTTGCCAAGGCTTTCGGCCAGTGACTGTGCAAGCTCCGGCAGCCTTTTGACGTGCATAAACAGTGCATCGCTCTGACGAAGTCCCAGGGTTCCCTCGGGAACGTCCAGCAGACGTGCTCTGCTTATGATCCCGCTGCCGTCATATGCCGCAACAGACGTGGTGTAGTTGCTGGTATCAAAGCCAACGGCTGTCACTGTACTTCGCTCCGTACAAAGGTGCCGAGAATACCGTTGACAAAGGATACGGTATCTTCGTTTTCGTACTTTCTGGTTATTTCAACAGCTTCACTGATGGCAACTCCGTTGGGGATATCCTCCATATACAGAACTTCATACATGGCTACACGCATGATTGCACATGAAACGGCAGAAATGCGGCCGAAGTCCCAGCCAATTGAATACTTGGCAATATATCCGTCCAGTTCGGCGGCGTGCTCACACACACCTTTAACAAGGCGAACAATATATTTTCTCTGCCTTTCATCGGGCTTTTCGAGGTAAACATCTGCCTCACCGGAAAGGGAAGGATAGTATTCGCCGTCCAGTCTCTGTGCCAGCAGTTCATCGGCAGTGCTGCCGGAGAAAGCTGCTTCATATGAAAAATGTACTGCGATCTCTCTTGCGGCGGATCGTGTCATAATTCTTCTCCTCACAAACTTTAATGTATAAGATTGCATATTTTTAATGCATACAACACGATTATATACAAAACAACGAAAAAAATAAACCCCCAAAATGAATATTGGGGGTTTATTTAAAAGAATATTTACATTATTTATTTGTCGAATGCGATGCCGACTACGGAAACATTTACCATGGTTACCTTCAGCCCGGTCATAGACTCGACTGCGTTGGCAACAGCCTCCTGCACAGATGCCGCAACATCCTGGATAGCATAACCGTATTTGACCATTATGAAGCAGTCGATACGGATCTCTTCTTCGGTAATGAGCAGCTTAACGCCCTTTGATGTGCTCTTGCGGCCAAACTTTTCTGCAAGTTCGGCGCCCATACCTGCTGCCAGACCGGCAACGCCTTCAACCTCGCCAAGGGCTATGGAAGCGATGGATCCCACCACCTCTTCGGATATGTTTATGCTGCCGCTGTCTTCAATCGTGGTCAGGTATTCTTTATTTTCGCTCATTGACGGCGACCTCCTTTGATTCGTATTTACCCGTCTATTGTACCACAACATCAAAAAAAAACAACACATTTTTGGCGGAAGTCGTTTTTGCGAAACCTTATGACATGAATGTCACACACATTTTATGGCAAAATTCCAACATTTGAATATTTCTTGTTGATTTTGCGGGTAATAAGTGTAAAATAGATACTGTAATTTGCAGGAAATTCCCCTGTCAGAATACACTTATGAAAGGACGAAGCATTTTGGCCATTTATAAATACAACTCAAAACACGCACTTTCAATTCTTTGCCTGGTTTTTGCGTTTGTACTGCTTTTTGCCGGCTGCGGTGATGAAACTGCCGCCGAGGACAAAAACGGAACCGAAGCCTCCGAAACACCGAGCAGCACTGTTTATCAGGCTTCCAACGATACTCAAATGCGCCAGCCCCAAATGCAGGCACCTCCCATGGGCAACCGGCAGGAAGCTGCCGCCAAAACCTCAAATGTTCCCTACGATGCCATTGAAAAGGCCGATTTGGAAACCATCAGCGATCTGTTCAGCGACGGCGGTGCAGACGTATTCGTTATGACTGAGTACGAATCTGCCAAAGCTATCGACCCTGATGACCTGTTCCGTGAAGGTATTATCACCGGTGATTTCAGCAAGGTCAGCGCCCGTGAACTTTCCGAAGATGAACGTGCAGTTCTCGAAGCTGCAGGCATAGCTGCCGACGACGATTGCTACATTACAAAAGTCACCTCCCAGCAGGCAAGCAGCTTCCTGGAAGCCTACACAGGACTGACTCTTGACTCACTGGAGACCGACTTTGATGAGTTCACCTATGTTTCCGCATATGATGCATGGTATCTTTCCACAGAGGATTCCGGCATCAGCAAAGTCACTCTGAACAGCGGCTATGTGGATCCCGACGGAAACCTTTCCATGTCTTACATAAAAACTCAGGGCGGCGATTCCGACGTTGTTTTCGGTCGTTTCTCCCTTGAAAAATCCGATACGGGATACAAGTTCCTGACCAACGAGTTTATTTACTCCACCAGCGAATACACCGGTACCAGATCCTGGTCCAGCAACAGCGGTGGTCCCGGCGGTCCCAGCTGATATACCAAATAACAAGAGCTGCAAAATGCGTTGCATTTTGCAGCTCTTTGAGCCTGTCAAAAAACCTCGTAGAGTTCGCTGACAAAGTCAGCGAAAAAAGTCCAATATGAAATTTCCGTCAGCATGTATGTCGGAAATTTCTCTGCTCAGTTTGCAAACGTGCGAGGAAGAATGCAAAGCATTCTTCGGAGTGCGCTGCAGCAAACTGCAAAAACTCGTGTCAAAATGGTCTGAAAGACTATTTTGACACGCTGAAGAGCTGCAAAATGCGTTGCATTTTGCAGCTCTTTGTTTTATCCACCCACTTCGATTATTTTCAGCATGGCAGCAGAATACTCTGTTTCTTCGGTAACGATATCGGTCAGCTTTGCCACGTCCTGTTCGGTAAGCCCGTTTGCAGGGGAAGCCACCGCAAGGGATATTCCATCATCGGTGCAAAACGCAACACAGTCTGCATATCCCTTGGATATGACCAGGCTCTCTATCTGCGCCTCATCAAGGGCAGTTCTGACCATAGCCTCAAGGTCAGCAGCAGCTGATGACATAGTGTCATCCATCGGATCCTCCGTATATGCAGCGGCTTCCTGAAGCATTTCGATGGCACTGTCCCGTGCTTCCTGACGCGACAACCGAACTCCTGCAAAGTAATCTGCCACGTCGGCATCTGTCTCCAGCACTTCTTCTGCTGCAGTCAAAAGAATGTCTTCCGACGCATCGTTTATCACCAGCGTTGCTTCTCCCAGAACGGTTTCTGCGTCCAGGGTATCGGTCAGCACCGGCGTATCCTCACTGTTGTAAGTCCAGTTCAGATAGATGCCAACGCACACGAAAAGCAGCACCGTTGCCACCACTGCGTTTCTTTTCCATGATTTCATTTGCTTACCTCCAGATTATGTTATTTTCATTTTGACAACTGTAATTTTGTCAGTGCCAAGCCCGGTCAGTGCCGCTACGGACGTTACAATATCCAGCTTCACCTTTTGATCGTCGGCACCGTCGCATACCACAAGTGCTCCACGGTACACAGGATAAAGACTTTTAACCGTCACCGTTTCGGTTCCGTCACTGCTCTGTACCGTAACCGTCCTTGATTCAGATTCCGTTTCATCGCTGGCAAGTATTTTCTGCTGACTTTCCTTTACAGTCAGCACCACCTCCACTCTGCCCGCTCCGTCTATCTGCTGCAGCACCCTTTGCAGTTTTTCTTCCAACTGATCTTCCGGCATCTGCTCGGTTTCGGTGACTATTGCTTTTTCCTCCGTTTTCTTCGTCGTCGGAAAGCTGATAAGCACCAGCCCTATCACCAGTACTATCAGGGCAAGTTTGTATTTTTCAAAAAAACCTATCGCCTTATTGATTTTTTCCTTTACATCATTCACATTCACGACCACTCCTGTCTGTCCGGCGCAATGGCAAGATCTTCGCTTATGATCCTGCCAAGCCTCTGTATATCGCTTTCGCTCAACCGACCGGTGATTCTTACGCTTTCCGGATAAGGCCAGCCGTTGGAAGCCTTCTTCGTATCAACTTCGACCTCCACTGCCTCAAGGCCAAGCTCAGCCGCTTTGTCCAATATATATGCTGCGGTTTTCTCCTGTATGATTAGTGCCATTATTTCTGAACTTGCAACATCTACACCGCTGCGCAATTCATCGGCCTTTATCTGATATTTTGCGATTTGTACCGCCATATCCTGGTGTTTCAGTTCCGCAAGAGGCTTTACTGCCGCCAGTATCATAATAAGCCCGCCTGCCATCGCTACTGCCTTTTTATTTTTTGGAGTTACTGCCAAAGCTGCCGCACTGAGCAGTGCCGCTGCAAAAATACCGATGATCCACTGCCTCATACACTCACCGCCTTCATAGCTGCCACACAGGATACAAGCAGCATCAATGCACACACCGCTGTCATGGCAAGTATGATGCCTAATGCTGAACCGATTGCATCTATCAGCTTTGTTTCTGTTCCTCCTCCGATGGCTGCACTGAACGCACCACAGACTTTATATGCCAAATAGTGTACCCCGAGGTTCAAAAACGGCATGGCACACACTGCCAGAACGCACAGCATACCAAATACTCCTATTCCGTTCTTCAGTATTGAAGCAGACAGCAAAACCGTTTCCGATGCATCGGAAATGATAGACCCCACCACCGGAACCACTGAGGACAAAGTTACCTTTGCAGCTTTTATGGCAACTGCGTCAGCACTTCCGCCAACAATACTGCTTATAGAAAGATAAGCAGTAAAGCACAGTAAAACCGTTTTCAGCAGCGTAACTGCAGCCCATTTGAAAAGTGCGGCTATCCTGCCCGCCATACCGTTGCCAACTGCCGACTCTGCCGCTGTTGCCGCAATAAACATATACACCAGAGGAGTTATGACCCTGTCCGTAACTGTAATGAACAGGTCGCAAAACAAGACCGCAGCCATATACATCGATGATGCTCCAAGGCCCCTTCCCGAAGCCGTTACGGCAGCTGCCATGGCAGGCAGGAGCGATTTTGAAAACACCATCATCTTCTCTATTGTTTCTGTTCCAAGCCCCACAAAGGAGTTTACGCTGCCCACCGACACGGCAGTAATTGCCAATGTTGATGCAAGCGTCATGTAAACGGGCGGGAAACTTCCCAATTCCGTTTCTCTGACCGTTCCCACCAGGCTTCCCAGCATCACGATTGCCAGAATGGTTCCCGTTTTTTTCAGCGCCTGTCCAAGCACACCGGCAAACTCATCTGCGGTGCTGCTCAGAATGCTTTGCAGCCCTTCACCGAAATCAGCAGAGGCGATATCGATATTGCCAAGAATGTCCCGAGCCTCTTCCGGCATTGCGTCCTCCAGCTGTCCGATACCAAAAGTCTCCTGCTGCATATCCGTTACATTCGCTGCAAAGCCATGACCCGCAAACAGCACTGCAAGAGCGAAAATCATCATCAGTTTTTTCATATCAAATCCTTGATAAGTTCTGTTACCGCACTCATCAGCGGTATCACCGCATATAGAGCAAGCATCGAGCCGCACAGTTCCACCGCCTTTGCCACCGAAGCTTCCCCGGCGTCCTGGCAAACGGAAGATGCTATGTGCGTTACAATTCCAATAGCCACGGTTTTGAACAGTGGTGCAGTCACCGAGTCGGACAGTCCCGTAAGCTCACGCAAATCAGAAGCAAAAGCCATTACCGGTGCCATTGCGGAAACTGCAGCGGTCAGCAGCCCCAATGCCACAGCAGCTGCCAGCAGCATACCGGCGCCCGGGTCATTTTTCCGAACAGTCAAAGCAAAAACGGCTCCCACAACGGCAAATCCTGCCGCCTTAAAAACGGTATCCACTGTTAAAACCCAAACAGGTTTTTGACCATGGTGAACAGTTCGCTGATTTTTTCAACGATTATCATCAATACCACGATCAACCCCGCCAAAGTGGTCATAGTCGCCTGCTCTTCTCTGCCTGTTTTACTGAGCACCTGATTCAAAATGGATACGATTATGCCCACTGCCGCTATTTTAAAAATGAGATCTATGTCCATACATTACCCCGCTGCCGATTCAGATAAAAATAATGACCAAAGCAAACCCTGACGCTACTGCCAAAGCTGCGCACACCCTGCTTTCATTTTTTCTTTTCTCTTTGGCAGTTTCCAAACAGCTTCTTACACTATCGACAACCGCCGCCATGCTGTGCTGCTGGTTCTCCGGATCAAACCGCCCCAAAATACTGCCTGCTTGAGCCAACACCCGTCTGTCTTCAGGCAAAAGGCTTTTTACCTCCCTCAATGCACGGTTCCATATCTGATAAAGAGAAGTTTCCGTCAGGTCTCCTCCCCATTGTACACATCGTGAGAAAAACTCATCAACAGGTTTCGGCATCGTCCGTGCCAATCTGTAAAACACTTCAGGAAGCGGAGTTAAGCTGAAGCTGATTTCCGCATTTATCATATCGAAAGCCGCCAAAAACGCTTCAAGCGTGCGTACTCTCAATGCCATTGACTCCATTTTTGATATCCCTATTGCCGTTGTGGCTCCGATCATCATTATTGCTCCTATGAGTTTCAGCATCAGCCGTACCTCCTTTCAACCCTCACACGCCTGTCTTTTCCCGAAATGGTTCCCACCAGCCCAAACGTCCCCGTGTCCAGCAGTTTTTTAAACAGCGGTCTTGCCTCAATGTCTGCCATGTTCTGTCCGTGAACCGTTGCAATAATACCCACTGCGCAGTTGCGGCAAGTCTCCACAGCTGCCACATCTTCCGGTGCCGTTATCTCATCCACCGCTATCACCTCAGGGTTCATGGCTCTCAGCATCATCAGCATTCCCTGAGCCTTTGGGCACCCTGTAATCACGTCCGTGCTCATTCCCGTGTCAAATCCCGGTACTCCGTTTTCCATTGCAGCAATCTCACCCCGCTCGTCCACCAGTGCAGTCCGTATCCCCTTGTCGGAGATTCTTCTGACAAGATCTCTGAGCAATGTGGTTTTCCCCATTCCCGGAGGAGCTATTATAAGCGTGCTTTCAAACCTGTCATTGTAGTTTCTTTCAATATTTTCTGCGGCAGTTTTTATTTCTCTGGCAAGTCTCATGTTTGCAGAAGAAAGATTCCGCAAATTGGTTACTTCGCCGTTTTTCAGCACAGCAGTTCCGCAAAACCCAATGCGGTTACCTCCGTCAACCGTTATGTAGCCGTTTTTAAGGCTGTCCACCGCAGCGTATACCGAGCCGTGAGCTGCTGCTGAGGCAAGATAACTTATATCCTCGGCAGCCACCATTACGTCCAGCGGCTGCTCGCTGCCTGCATATACGGCGGTCAATGGCCGTCCGCTTCTCAGCCTCAGTTCTTCCAGCTGCGGAGCGTATGCTGCCAATGCGGCACGTTTCAGCTTTTCCGGCAGGTAACGTATCAGCCGCATGTATCGGTTGTCCATTATCTTCCCTCCTGTGTGCTTGTACCAGATTATATTAAAGAGCATAAAAAAATATGCCCGATGGCTCTCCCATCGGGCATATTTTTTGAATCATAGCATTAGCCAACGATTACAATACTGCCTTTATACGTTCCTGCTTTGGGTTCAACAGCTTCGCCGTTTACGGTCATGGACGAACAGGCAACACTGCTGCCCTCACCGATCGTAAGTGAAGTAAGGTAACTTGTTCCAATGGCGTTCCATTTGGAGTTTTCAAGCTCCACAATAACACCGTTGCAAACAGCAGGTGACGGCTGAACAACAACATTGCCAAGCTCGGTACGATCCTTGGGGTAAATCTTCTCACCGGGTTTGAAGTTTACATGACTCTGGATACCGGAGGAAATGGTACCTTTGACCTTTGCACCGTCAAACTTAACGGCAAGGTTCTGACCCTCGGTCCAACGGGAGTTGAATATGCTTCCGTTGACTTCCATGTTCTTGAAGCAGGCCTTTGTTGTTCCGGCAGCTTCTGGGTCGGCAACATCAAATCCGTCCATGGGTTTTTCAACAACCTCGGGCACCTCGTAATACTCCGCCCAGTGTCCGTCGTGGCCAAAGGTACCCATGCCGGGATCGTCGTTCTGCATCAGGTGAAGAACAACACCGTTGCCGGGAACAAGCTTTGCACCGTCTACCAGTATCTGAGGGTGCGCACCGGGGCTCTTGGGTCCGCCGGGCATGCCGGTATATGCACCCTTTACAAGGAATGTGGTGCTGCCGGAAACAAGCTCGGTACCGGGCAGCACAAAGAAGCAGCCGTTGCCGCCGCTGTGCCACATGGCAGCGTTTTTGCCGGCTTTAAAAACGGAGTTTTTCTCTTCAATATCTGCAAAGCCATTGGTTTCACGAGCCAGCAGACTGTCCTCGCCAATATATTTTTTAAGATTTTCAAGGCTGCTGGACCCCACCACAACATCGTTGGACGCTCCTGCCAATACCAACGGATAGGACGGAACATCAAACTCCATTCCAAGGAAGCAGCTTTTGTTGGCAGACAGCACATATGCGCCGTAACCGGAAGCATAAGGACCTTCCTCCCTGATGATTCCCTTGCAGTTGATAAGCTCATGGCGGCACCCGGGAGAGGTATTGTCCGTTGAGTAAACGCCCCAACCGTTGGATTCGCCGTCTACGTTATAATAAACTGCTCTGGCTTTATGTACCACGTTGGAGGAACGCACAGTGCCGTCAAGGCCAAGCACCCAGGGAGATTCCGTCATGGCGTTGGGCCAGTAATCGGAGTTATCCACGCCTTCGGTGTAGATTTTGGTATCCTTTATAAGCACGTTGGCACATTCACCGGCTGCAACAGAGGTGGCGATAACGCCCTTGGTTTTGATATCCACGTTGTTGATAACAACTTCCGAGTTGCCTGCTGCCGCAATACATGCGCCATAGAACTGGAAGTCGTGACCGCCGTTGCCTTCAAAATCGAACTTCATGTTTTCGATGCGGAATTTGCCGTCACGGACAAAAATACCGTTTACGCAGTCCATTCTTGAAGTCACTGAACCGCCCTTGATGCCTGATGCATCGTATTCGGAACCCACAAGGGCGCTGGTGGCAGACATATTGTCCAGAATCACGGTATTGCCCGATTCGTCAATATCCAGCGCAAGAGCGCAGCGATACTCGTTGTCATAGCTGATGCTGACAGGGCTTTCACCACGGATAAACATATCCGAAGGCATTTGGGTCTTACCTACGGGAGGCATTTTGTCGATGATCTCAAGCACTACCTTGCCATCATATTTTCCGGGTTTGGGGTCGGTAACAACGCCGTTAACGGTCATAACCATTTTTTTACCGTCAGCAGCGGCAATGCTTTCGCCCTCAGCGATAACCATACCATTTTCATATATTTCGGTACTGTTCAAGATTTTTACTTCCATCAAATATTACCCTTTCTAAATATTTTCTTTCTTTCAATTATATAATGAAAGACTTTCTTCGTCAACGGAAATATAAAAGCCCGGAAGTGCTGCTGCACTTCCGGGTCAAGAATTATGCTGTTTTTTCTTTTTTGGAGCCGATGGCTTTGAGTTTGCACCACATTGCACCGGAGATACAAATTGAGGAGTATCCACCGGCAACAATGCCGATAATAAGGGGCAGCGCAAAATTCTTAATGGAGCTGACTCCCAGAATATAGATCATAACTACGGGGAACAGTGTTGTAACGGTGGTATAAAGGCTGCGAGTAAGTGTCTGCCAGATAGACTTGTCCACCACCTCGGCAAAGTACTCCTTGCCACCTGCCAGACGGTTGTTTTCACGAATACGGTCAAACACAACGATGGTTGCGTTTATTGAGTAACCGAGAATGGTCAGCGCAGCAGCAATAAAGTTCATGTTGAAAGGTATCTGCAAGATGATATACATGCTCAGCATTACCAACAGGTCATGGATAAGCGCAATAACAGCAGCGCAGCCGGAGCGGAACTCGAAACGGATGGTTATATAGACCAGTATCAGAAGTGCTGCGGTAACAGATGCGATGATAGCAGCATTGCGGATATCCCCGCCAACAGAAGCAGAAACGTAGTTGCTGGAAATAAGGTCTGTATCCACCAGTCCGTATTTCTCAGCGCACAGACGGAATATCTCATCACGCTGTTCGGTGGGAATTTCAAGGGTTTTGATGACCACTTGAGTGCCTTCACTGCCCGCCTTGGTTATGGACGAAGCATCAGACCCGGTAACTTCTCTGACAAACTCATTGACCTGCTTTTGAACATCGGCAGTTACTTCGGTGTGCAGGTCGTATTCCATGGTAACGCCGCCCAGGAAGTCGATGTCAAAGTTGAACAGGTTGACATCGAAAGGAATAAGGATAATGCCCACAAGACCGGTTATCACCAACACCAGGGAAATAATGGCAAAGATGCGGGATTTCTTAACAAAGCTGAACTTGCCTATCATGCTGTCAAACATTGCTTTCTGACCAACTGCTTTTACGCCATACAGGCGAATGTTGGTAACTTTCATGTTTACAAGGGCACGAAGCAGAATACGGGTAATTACCAGCATGGTGAACATGGACACGATAACACCGATAAGCAGGGTTTTTGCAAATCCCATGATTGTACCGGTTCCCTGCCACCACAGTACCACAGCTGCGATGGCGGTTGTGATATTCGAGTCGAGAATGGCTGCAAAAGCACGGTTGTAGCCTGCGTCAATTGCTGCACGAATGGTCTTTCCGGAACGAAGTTCTTCACGGATACGTTCAAATATGATTACGTTGGCATCAACTGCCATGCCTATGGTCAGAATGATACCTGCAATACCGGGCAAGGTAAGGTTGATGTGTCCCACTGCAAGAATGATGGCAAACATTCCCGCATAGAACATCAGTGCAATAACGGATACAATACCGGGCAGTCTGTAAACAGCAATCATAAAAATCGCAATGATGATAAGACCGATAAGACCCGCAACAAGGCTTGTCTCAAGAGACTTTTCACCAAGACTTGCGCCAACTGCCTGCAGCTTTACGTTTTCGAGGGTAAACGGCAGCTTACCGGCAGAGATGATGTCTGCCAGATACTTGACTTCGTCCATGGAAGCACCGTCGCCCATCTGAATAATTGCACTTTCGGTATCGATACCGGTATCTTTGAACTTTGTTTTGTCAACAAAAGGAGAGCTGATGGTGGTGCCGTCCATTACAATGGCAACGTAGTTGTCGTCGCCCTTGCGGTTGGCAACGGCTTTGGTAGCTTCTTTGAACAGTTCACGGCCTTCGTCGTTGAAGGTCAGCACAACGTGATAAACGGACAGGCCGGAATCATCGATGGGGCCATAAGCTGCCTGGGCAGACTCGATCATGTTTCCGTCAAGCAAAACATTTCCGTCTGCGTCCTGGAACTCAATAACCGCAGTGGTGCCCAACTGCTGTACAGCTTCTTCGGGGTCATCCACGTTGGGTATTTCAACCACTACTCTGGTTTCGCCTGCCAGATACACGTTGGCTTCGGTGTAGCCAAGGTTGTTCAAACGCTGGCGAAGCATAGTCTGAGCAGAATCCATTCCTGCGGCTATATCATCATTGGAAGTACCTGCGGGAATTACTGCATCGTAGGTGATCTCGGAACCGCCAACAAGGTCAAGGCCGAGAACAACACCGTCTTCCAGACTGGGCACGATGAAATAGCCCACGTCCAAACCATTGACAGCAGTGCTCGCCATCAGCGCAATAACCGCAACAATGATGACGATGGTCAATACACTCTTTTTCATTATATCCTCCTTATTGCAAAGGTTTATGCACAACTTGTTTATTATATTGTATATTCCGTGCGATGTCAAATGAATGTGGTCATCAAAAAGGACGCTGCTTCAGGCAGCGTCCTTTTTGGTTTTCGATTCATTATTCGGCCAGGAACTTTTCCAGTCTGTTGAGCCCTTCCTTTATGTTCTCCATGCTGGTGGCATATGACCAGCGGCAGTATTCGGGCGCACCGAAACCGGTACAGGGGACGGTGGCAACCATACCCTTTTTCAAAAACAGGTCGGCAAAATCGTCGGCATCGTTGATCATAACACCATGCAGCTCTTTGCCGATAAGCTGTTTGAGGTTCATCATTACATAGAATGCCCCCTGCGGCATGATACAGCTTACGCCTTCGATGGAGTTCATTCGCTCAACGATGTAATTTCTTCTTTCTTCAAAAGCCTGACGCATTATTTCACGGGAATCCTGAGGTCCCGCAAAGGCTTCCGCAGCACCCTTCTGTGCAAAAGTTGCAGGTGCGCCGGTTGAATGGCTGAGATAGTTGCCCATCATCTTGGCCAGCTTTTCGTTGGCAAGGGCATAGCCGATACGCCAGCCTGTCATGGCATAGGCCTTGGAAGCACCGTTGATAAGAATGGTCAGTTCCTTGACCTCGTCACCAAGGGAAGCAAAGCTGGTGAACTCAATATTGTCATACAGCAGGCAGCTGTATATCTCGTCGGCAATAACGTAGATGCCGTGCTTCACGCAGACATCTGCTATGGCCTGCAGCTCTTCTTTGCTGTAAACCATACCGGTGGGGTTGGAGGGATTGTTGAGGATCATGCATTTGGTTTTATCGGTAATGGCAGCTTCAAGCTGCTGAGCAGTGATTTTGAAATCGGTATCTTCATCGGTTTTGAGGACAACGGGAACACCGCCGGCCATCTTTATCATTTCGATATAGCTCACCCAATAGGGGGCAGGCAGAATAACTTCGTCGCCATGGTCGCACAGCACGCTGATGGCAACAAATACATTATGCTTTGCGCCGGAAGCAACCACTACCTGGGATGTCTTATAGTCCAGGTCAAAGTCTTCCTTAACTCTTTTTACGATGGCTTCTTTAAGCTCAACTGTACCTGAAGCGGGGGTATATGTGGTAAGGTTATCCTCAATGGCCTTGATACCCGCGGCCTTTATATTGTCGGGAGTGTTAAAATCGGGTTCTCCCGCACCGAAACCAACAACATTGATGCCGTCTGCCTTCATCTGTTTGAACAGGCTGTCGATGGCCAAGGTTGTGGATGCTACTACGTTGCTTGCAATTCTCGAAGGGTTCTTCATCATATATTCTTCCTTTCCTGTTCAGGGTATTACATTAAGGCAATGATAGGATTATACTTGCAAACTTTCATTTTTTCAAGTATTTGTTGCCGAAATTATGAAAATTTGCATAATTTAGCAGCCAGAATTTCATTTTGGCGCAAAAAGGTGTTGTATAGAACGCTGTGCGTTCTATACAACACCTGAATCCTTAACTATTTAAAACGGAGCTTCGTCCTCTTCGTCAGAGACTTCGTCCTGTTCCCCGTCAACCGGCATTGTCATGGGCGCACCCATCTGCATCTGTTGCCACTGCTCTCTGGTAATGAGTATCTGGCGGGGCTTTGAGCCTTCAAAGGGACCGACTATGCCTTTTTCCTCCATGGCATCCACTATTCTGGCCGCTCGGGCATACCCCAGTTTAAGCCGACGCTGGAGCATGGAAGTGGACGCCTGCCCGGTGTCGAGAATAACCTCCACAGCTGCTGGCAGCAGTTCGTCATCATCGGATTTTGACTCCTCGATAACCGCAGGTGCTGAACCGGAGGACGCACTCTTGCCGGTATTCTCGGCGTTTTTCTCAATGTGTTCCATGATCTCGTCGGAGTAAGATGCAGTGCTGCTCTTTTTAATGTAATTGACAACACTTTCGATTTCTTCGTCCGTTACGAAGCAGCCCTGAATTCGCTGAGGCTTGCCGCCTGCGTATTTGAACAGCATATCACCCTTACCGACCAGCTTTTCGGCACCGGAGGAGTCCAGAATTATTCTGGAGTTCATGGCTGAGTCAACGTAAAAAGCTATTCTGGAAGGAATATTGGCTTTCATAACGCCGGTAATAACATCTGCGGAAGGTCTCTGTGTTGCGATTATAAGGTGCATACCTGCTGCACGAGCCATCTGAGTGATGCGGCAAATACTGTCCTCAACCTCTTTGGCGGCAACCATCATCAGGTCTGCCAGCTCATCGATGATAATAACGATGTTGGGCAGTTTTTCTTTTGTTTCATCGTTTTCAATGGCTTTGTTATAACCTTCAAGATTTCTTACGCCCATTTCCGCCAGCAGTGCGTAACGGCGCATCATTTCCGTAACAGCCCACTGGAGCGCACCTGCTGCTTTTTTCGGATCGGTCACAACGGGAATAAGCAGGTGGGGCAAGCCGTTATAAACCACCAGTTCCACCATCTTGGGATCCACCATTATAAGCCTCAGATCTTCAGGGCTGGACTTGTAAAGCAGGCTGGTGATTATGGAGTTGATGCAAACCGATTTGCCGTAACCCGTGGCACCCGCCACCAGCAGATGGGGCATCTTGGCGATGTCTGCAACTATATGGTTGCCTCCGATATCCATGCCGAGGGCAAAGGCAACGGCCGATTTGCTGTTTTGGAATTCTCTGGAACCGATGACGTTTCGGAGATAAACAGTGCTCAATGCCTTGTTGGGAACCTCAATACCAACCACGGATATGCGGTCGGGTATGGCAGCTATACGCACACCCTGAGCACCGAGTTTAAGGGCAATATCATCGGCGAGATTTGTTATCTTGTTCAGTCTGACGCCTTCGCCGATCTCCAGTTCATACCTGGTAACCGAGGGTCCGCGGGTAACATTGACGATCTTTGCGTCTATGCCAAAGCTGCGCAGCGTATCCGAAAGGCGTGCGCTGTTGAGCCGCATTTCGTCGGTGCCGTCCACTACGGAACCATCGCCGCCGGCAAGCAGGTCAAGAGGAGGGTAATGATACTGCACAGTCTCTGCAGCAGCAGTGCTTATTTCCTTTTCCACTTCGGCGGTTGCCTGTTCAACATCGGCCTTCTTGATTTTTTCCCCGGTCTTTTCCGCCGGTTTCGCCTGTTCAACAGGTTTGGCCGGTTCTGCCGGCGGTGCAGCAGCAGGTTCAACCTCAGTCTCAGGTTCGGAAGAGATGATTCCCTGCTTGTCCTTCGACGCAATTATATCCGGCTGTGTCACATTTTCAATCTTTCGGTCATGCACACTGCGATATTCCCTGATCGGTTTGTTCTCCGGGTCGGGAATGCGAAGCTGCTCGGTATCCGGAGATACGGCAGGCAAACGCTCGATCAGCAGGCTGTCAGGGGTTCTTACGTTGGGTTTATCGTTGAAAAGAGAGCTTTTTTCCGGTTTGGGACGTGACTCTTTCTCCTCCTGCTTATGCACCAACGGACCTTCGTCCACCGGGATATCGATAACAGCCTTCTTTCTCTCGGCCTTTTTCTCAACGGCGGCAGCTTTCATGGTAACTGCCTTTTCAACCAAAGCCGCAGCAGTATCGGGTTTTTCTTCTTCCGGCTCCTCATACTCAAGCCGAGGTCTGTCCTTTATGGCCTTGTAAATCGAGCTGATGGTCATATTCAGCGCAAGTATCAGAAGTCCTGCAGCAGAAGCTATGAACAGCACAGCAGCACCGATGTTGCTGAAAACGGTTTTGAACAGCAGCGCCAGCAAACCGCTTAAAAGTCCGCCGCTTTCAAGATTCCTGCCGGTTTCAAACATTTCAATAACGGTCTTGAATCCACCTGAAAACACAGTGTCACACCCAAAAAGATGGGCTATGCAGCCGATAACAACAGGCAGCAGCATTGCGCACCACACTCTGAGTTTGACAGGCCGTCCCCCGTGGGTCACCAGTATGAAGCCCGCAAGGATAAGTGCCGGTACAAGAGCATAGAAACCCCAGCCGATAAGACCTTTTACCCCGCCGCAGAACAGGTCGATAAACAGTGCCCTGACCTCAAAGTATCCCAGCAGAGTAAAAAACGCCAGGCAGAAGAACAGGATACCTCCCACTTCCCGCCTTACGGGAGAGTGTTCAGAAGTTGCTTTGCCGGTCTTGGAGCCGGTTTTCTTTGTGGAGGTCTTGGCGGAGGAACTTTTCTTTTTTGTTCCGGACGATTTATTTCCGCTGTTTGCCATTGTGATTCCTCCTTAGTAAAGTGTTTGAGATTCTATATCAGGAAATTGCGGAAAGTATCAGTGTTGCCACACCAACCACCCAGCAATAATAGGCGAATCCGCCGAAGCTGCCTTTTTTTGCAATAAACTTCAGCAGCCGGATAGACAGATATCCAAAAACCATTGCAGACACAACGCCCGCAAAATATATGGGCAGCAGAGCAGTATCAACTCCGCCTTCTGTTATAACGTCCACAAGGCTGAGGATATTTGCACCCAGAACCGCAGGCAGAGACAGCATAAAGGAAAACTTTACGGCAAATTCTCTGTTGAAGCCGTTGAGCAAACCACCGGTAATGGTGCTGCCTGAACGTGACAGTCCGGGAACCACTGCCACTGCCTGAAAACAGCCAACTATAAGGGCATCTTTCAATGTGGCATTCTTCTCTGTTTTGCCTCCACGGTTCATTCTGTCCGAAAGCCACAGCACAAGACCGTTGAAGATAAGCGCACAGCCTATAAAGATAGTGTTGGAATACAGCATCTCCACCTTATCCTTGATGGGCAGCACAACCAAAAGGGGAAGTGTACCCACAATGATAAGCAGGATCATGCGCCGTGCGGGAGGTACGGGACCGTTAAGGCTTTCTCCCTTGCCGGAAAATCCTCGAATCATAGCGAAAAACTCTTTAACTATCTCAACGATGTCTGACCAATAGGCCACTATTACAGCCACAAGGGTGCCGAGATGCAGAAGCACATCAAAGAACATATGGTCATGCTCCACATCGGCAAGACCCATGAAATTCTGAAAAATGGACAGGTGGCCGGAGCTGGATATGGGCAAAAACTCCGCAACACCCTGAACGAAGCCAAGAAAGATCGAGGCAATCAATGACATATATGTACCCTCCGGGACAATAAAAATATTCTGAAATAACTCTATTCAATTATATTAACATAACATTGCCAATATTTCCACATTTTTTTGTAGGTTTGGTGTTTGCAGGCAATTTGAAAAACCGTCAGCGCACGTTCAGTGCCTGCTGTCATTCTGAGGAGCGGAGAATTCGTCCCCTTCCGTCATTCTGAGGAGCAAAGCGACGTGAGAATCCGTAATAAGAATACGGATTGCCACGGCTCCTGCGGAGCCTCGCAATGACAGAGCGTGTGTGCGTGATTGGCGGGCGACGAAACGTCGCCCCTGCGGCGTGATACGTTGCATCACAGGTGTCATTCTGAGGCGCGAAGTGACTGAGCAATCCGTATTCTTGGAATAATCACTCTACTTTTTCCCGATCATTCCATACAGGCACTCCATGGCATCGCTCAGGCTGCCCAGCTTTTTGATCAGTCCTATGGATACCGCTTCTTCTCCATAGATAACACTGCCCAGGTCGTTTGCCATATCGGATTTTGCCAGCATCAGTTCCATAAATCTGTCTTTGCTCAGCTGCGAGTTCCTGCACACAAAATCCACTATTCTTTCCTGCAGCTTATTGAAATAATTATAAGTCTGGGGTGCAGCTATGACCATACCGGTGGTACGTACCGGATGAATGGTCATGGCTGCCGACGGAACTATCATAGACACTTTTGCCGACACTGCCAGCGGCACTCCTATGGAATGTCCTCCGCCCAGCACCAGCGACACCGTGGGTTTTTTCATGCCCGATATAAGCTCGGAAATAGCAAGTCCCGCTTCAATGTCGCCGCCAACAGTATTGAGCATTATCAAAACGCCGTCTATCTCCTCGTTTTGTTCCACGTCTGCCAGCATAGGCAGTATATGCTCGTACTTTGTGGTCTTTGACTGGGGTGGGAGCACCTGATGTCCCTCTATCTGGCCTATTATGGTTATGGTCTGTATGGTTCCTCTGGAGCTTTTGGTTATGGTCACACCAAGATCCTCCATTTGCTGACGCTGCTGCTCCAGCTGACCTTCGGTATTGTCAAATTCGTTCATGGCTATTCCTCCCTTTTTTCAATATTTTGCCCCACATTTCAAATCTTATTTGACATTTCTTGAAATCGGTGCGGCTATCATTTATAATGTTCCTACTGAAATTTATGGATGGATCACTTATGAACGAAAAAGCTTTTATTGCAGCCAGACGGGCTGTTATCGAAAATGAATTCATGCATCTGAACCCCGAACAGCGGGCTGCGGTCATGTGTACCGACGGTCCCCTGCTGCTGCTTGCAGGTGCGGGCAGCGGAAAAACTACCGTGCTTATCAACCGCATCGCCAACCTCATTAAATTCGGCAGCGGAAGCGACAGCACCGAGGTTCCTTCATGGGCAACAGATGATGATACCGCTTTTCTTGAAGATTTCGCAAAAGACCCGACAGGTAAAGACTATGACCGTATGCTCAGCCTGTGTGCCAACGAGCCTGCCGCACCATGGCAGATAATTGCCATCACCTTTACCAATAAGGCCGCCAACGAGCTTAAAGACAGGCTTGAGCGTGTGCTGGGCGGAGACGCTTCCGGGGTTTGGGCGATGACTTTCCACTCCGCCTGCTGCCGTATCCTGCGGAAAGACATTGAACGCCTTGGCTTTGACCGCAGCTTCACCATTTACGACAGCTCCGACAGTGAGCGTCTTATGAAGCAGATTCTGAAAGACATCGGGCTGGACGACAAGACCTTCCCGCCCAAAACTGTGCTCAACTACATAAGTCGGGCAAAAGACAAAATGCAGTCTCCCGCCGAGTTTACCAAGGAAGCCAAAGAGGCCGGTGAACTTCGGCTCGAAAAAATGGGCAAAGCCTATGCTGAGTATTCCTCACGAATGAAAACCGCCAACGCTTTGGACTTTGACGATATTATCCTCCACACCGTCCGTCTGCTTCAGCAGTTCGATGATGTCCGTGAATACTATCAGCGCAAGTTCCGCTATGTGCTGATAGACGAGTACCAGGACACCAACAATCTCCAGTATCTTCTGGCTTCCCTGCTGGCAGGCGGCCATGAAAATATCTGTGTTGTGGGCGACGATGACCAGAGCATTTACCGTTTCCGCGGAGCCACCATCGAAAACATTCTGAACTTTGAAAACCAGTACAAAGATGCCAGAGTTATTCGCCTTGAGCAGAACTACCGCAGCACAAAAGCCATTCTGGGTGCTGCCAACGGCGTTATACGCAACAATACAGGGCGAAAAGGCAAGGTTCTTTGGACCTCCAACAACGACGGCGACCCTGTTACCGTGTTTGAAGCCGAATCCGAAACGGAAGAAGCAGGATACGTTGCGACAAAAATACTGGAAGGCGCAGCAACAGGACGCAGTCTTTCGGATTATGCCATACTTTACCGCATGAACGCCCAGTCCAACGCCCTTGAATACGCTTTCAAGCGCAACTCCATCCCCTACAAGGTCATTGGCGGCACCAAGTTCTTCGACCGTGCCGAGGTAAAGGACATGCTGGCATATATGTGCCTTATTAACAACCGATATGACGACCTGCGTCTGAGCCGAATAGTCAACACTCCTGCCAGAGGCATCGGCAATCGCACCATGGAGCTTGTGGCACAGCTGGCGCAGGAAAAAAACGTGTCGCTCTATACCATCATGTGCGACCCATATTCGTACCCGGATCTGAAAAAAAGCGCAGACAAGCTGCTGAACTTCGTTATGCTCATTGAGCAGCTTTCCATGAACCTCAAAACCATGTCACTGCCGGAGTTTTACGACGAGCTGATGACCAAAACAGGCTACACCGCTATGCTGGAAGCCAAAAACGATGAGGACAGCCGTAACCGTCTGGAAAATATCCGTGAGCTTCGCACCTCCATTCTGACCTATCTTTCCAACGCCGAAGAACCCAGTCTCAGCGGATTCCTTGAAGAAATAGCTCTGTACACCGATCTGGATTCTTTGGAAGAAGGGGCTGACAGTGTTGTTATGATGACCATGCACAGCGCCAAGGGTCTGGAATTCCCCACAGTTTTTGTGGTCGGTGCAGAAGAGGGTATTTTCCCCGGCACCCGTGTCATGGGCGACAACAGCGAGCTCGAGGAAGAACGCCGCCTGTGCTACGTTGCGCTTACCCGTGCCATGAAAGAGCTGTACATCCTCCACGCAAAACACCGTATGCTGTTTGGTCACACAAGCTACAACCGCTCGTCACGGTTTATCGACGAGATACCTTCCGAATTTGTTGACCGTAAAGAACCTGAACAGAAGCAGCGTCAGACCAGCTGGAGCTGGGACGATGACGGCAATTTTGTATCCACCCGTTCGTCGACCGGCAGCATCTACGGACGTTCATACGGTTCGTCCTACGGGCAGAAAAGCACTGCGTCCTATGGCAGCTTTGCCAAAAGCGCAGGCAAAAAAAGCAGCAGTCCAAAACCTGCCGCCACACCAAGTTACGCCAAGGGCGATACAGTCAACCACAAGGCTTTCGGACGGGGCATGATAACCGCCGTTACGCCTATGGGCGGCGATGCCCTGCTGGAAATAGCCTTTGAAGAAAAGGGCACAAAAAAGCTCATGGCAAAAGCAGCCTCCGAGCATATGACAAAGGAATAAAAAACAAGGCAGCCCGTAAACCAACGGACTGCCTTATACTTTTTGTTTTGCAGAGTATTACCGCAGGACTGCTCAGCACTGCAGTTGTTTGGTGTTGGACTTTTTCTGCCAGGCCTTGCCTGCAAGCCTTATCAGGAACAGCAGACCTCTGACACAAAGTTCAAAGCACATTGCTATCCAAACGCCTTTAAGCCCCATGCGTCTTGACAAAAACGCTGCCAGCGGCAAACGTACAAGCCACATACTGCCAAAGTTGAACAAGCTGGTGGACAGGGTATCTCCCGCACCACGGAACACGCCCGATGCCACGATGGACGCTGCATACATGGGTTCCGCAAAGGCTTCTATCCTCAATATGGTGGTGCCAAGCTCCACGACCTCGGGGTCTGTGCTGAGCAGGCCGATCATCCACGGTGCAAGCAGGTACATAAGTGCACCGGAAACAGTCATTACCGCCATACCCAGCAAGGTAACCAGCCAGCCGAGTTTACGGGTAAGCTCTTTTCTGCCCGCACCGGTGCTTTGACCTATCATGGTGGCGGCTGCGCTTCCTATGCCGTATCCCGGCATATAACACAGGCTCTCGGCAGTAATGGCAAAGGAATTTGCCGCTATTGATACGGTGCCAAGCGGGGAAACAATGGTGGTAGACATTACCTGCGCTCCGCCCATTACAACTTCCTGCAGGGCAACAGGCAGGGAAATTCTTATACAACTTGAAAAATGGGATTTCGAGAAGCAGAACTTTTCCCCTTTTCTGAGCTTCAGCATGGGGCTTCTGAAAAGAAGCATATATGTCATGGTCAGCGACACCACAACCTGAGCAAGGGCAGTACCCAAAGCTGCACCGGTAACTCCCAGTCCCGCTCCGGGAATGGTGATGCCCATTACCTGTCTGGTGGGGAAAATGAGCAGCGTATTGAACACAACGTCAAGCCCGCACATCAGAATGTGCAGCATACTGGGCAGCTTCATGTTGCCGCTGGCCTGAAGCATGCCGCCGGATATGTGGTTCAGCTGCATGAAGGGCACCGCCAGCGAGTAAACAAGAAAATACGCCGATGCTCCTTCACGGATATCCTCACCGCCCCCAAGCCATACCGGAAGCACGCCGCTTATGGCTGCGCCTGCCAGGCCAAGGACAACGGCAAAACCCAGCGCTATCAGAAAACCCATTTTCATAATGTTTCTTGCGGTTTTTTCGTCTCCCGCTCCTATATGCTGAGCTACCTGAACAGAAAAGCCCGCCACCATGGCCATGCAAAGGCCTCCAAACAGCCATGTTGTGGACGCTGCCAGGCCTATGGATGCCGACTGAACAGCTCCCAGCCGCCCCACCATGGAAGCATCTATGTACTGCATAACGATAGACGAAAGCTGCGCCATGATGGCGGGAACGCTGAGCTGAAACACCATCATTATCTGCTGACGCAGTGTCAGTTCGTCACCGTTTCGAAGTTTGTATAAGTAATCTGTTTTCATTTCAAGTCCATCCTGTTTTTTCTGCCTGTTCATTATAACAGCCCTAAAGAAAAAAATAAAGAGCAACGCATTGTATTGCAACCCCACAAATGATATACTTTATGCATAAAATATCGGAGGCTCACCTATGATACGACCAATTATGAAAGACCCGATTTTTCTATCTCAAAAATCCTCACCTGCGACTTCCGATGACCTTCCTGTTGCCCGGGATCTGATGGATACCCTGGCTGCCCACAAGGAAGGCTGCGTCGGAATGGCTGCCAACATGATTGGTGTTGCAAAACGAATCATAGCTTTTGATGACGGCGGAAAGTATACTGTTATGCTGAACCCCGAAATTATAAAAAAATCAGACCCCTACGATGCCGAAGAAGGCTGTCTGTCATTGGAGGGTGTGCGCAAAACAAAACGGTACAAAACCATTAAGGTTCAATATCAAACCGAGGCTTTTCAAACCCGTTTCAAAACATACACAGGCTGGACTGCTCAGATAATCCAGCATGAGATCGACCATTGCAACGGAATTCTGATATAAGGAGAAAAGAAATGGTAGTTTATTTTTCCGGTACCGGCAACAGCAAATACTGCGCCGAAATGATTGCAGATAAGCTGGGAGATACCCTGCTTGACAGCAGCGGATACATAAAAAACGGCATTGCTGCCGACCTCATCTCCGACCGTTGGGTATTTGCAGCACCCACCTACAGCTGGCAAATGCCCCATCTATTCAGAGATTTCATCAAATCCGGCAGTTTCAGCGGAAGCAGCGATGCATGGTTTATTCTGACCTGCGGCGGAGATATCGGAAACGCCGGCGAGCATCTTAAGCAGCTGTGTGATGAAAAGGGTCTGAATTATAAAGGCGTCTTACAGGTAGTCATGCCCGAAAACTATGTGGCAATGTTCCCCGTGCCCAACGCCGAAGAATCCGCAAAAATTGTTGAAGCGGCAATACCCTGCCTTGAAGCAGGCATAAAGCGAATCTCTGAAGGCGAACCATTCCCCGACTGGAAGCACGGTCTGATCGACAAATTCAAAAGCGGCCCCATAAACAAGGGTTTCACCAAATATTGGGTCAAAGCAGAAAAGTTCTATGTAAAAGACAGCTGCATCAGCTGCGGAAAATGTGCTGAACACTGTGTCACCAACAGCATAACCATGGAAAATGGCAAGCCTGTATGGGGTGACGGCTGCACTCACTGCATGGCTTGTATCTGCAATTGTCCGGCCGAAGCCATTGAATATGGCAAAGCCAGCATAGGCAAACCACGGTATAAATGCGTTGAGTATAATAAATAAAACCAAGCTGTCATCCCTCCATCGCAATATTGACGAGGGATGACAGTCTTTTTCTTTTACGCTTTATCTCCTGATTTGAACAGCAGCGCCATGAGATATCCGAACACTACTGCTGCAGTTATTCCTCCGGCGGCCGCTTTAACTCCGCCGATAAAAACGCCCAGAAAACCCTGAGATGCAACAGCTTCCCTGACCCCGGTGGACAGCAGGTAACCAAACCCTATTATGGGCACCGTGGCACCTGCGCCTGCAAAATCCACAATATAGTCGTATATTCCCAGCGCACCCAATACCACACCGGCTACCACGTAGCTTACCAGTATCCGGGCAGGGGTGAGTTTTGTTTTGTCAATAAGCACCTGTGCAACAGCACATATGGCACCGCCTACAAGAAACGCTTTAAGATAATCCATCAGTTTCCGCCCCTTTCACGGCAAATTGACACAGCATGGCAGATTGCAGGTATGCTTTCACCCTGCTGGAACGACAGCGGTGACTGCAGCGAACCTGTTCCCGCAAACAGCAGTCTGTTTATCTTCCCGGTGCGAACATCGTCAAGAAGCTTTCCTGCAAGCACCGCCGCCGAACAACCGCAGCCTGAACCTCCCGCATGAACGTCCTGGCCTTTCAAGTCGAATATCATCAAACCGCAATCGTTGTACACCCTTGAAATGTCCACTCCGTCTTTTTGAAAAAAATCAACCACGATCTTCCGTCCGACGGAGCCGAGATCTCCGGTTACGATCAGGTCATAATACTCAGGCGGTCTTCCCAAATCGTCAAAATGTGCTTTCAGGGTATCATATGCTGCCGGTGCCATAGCAGCCCCCATGTTGTTTACGTCCTTGATTCCCATGTCCACTACCTTGCCGATGGTGGCAGCCGTAACATATGGACCTGTACCTTCGGCGGTTAGAATAACCGCACCGGAACCTGTAACTGTCCACTGAGCGGTAGGTGTGCGCTGACCGCCGTATTCCATAGGCGTTCTGAACTGCCGCTCTGCCGTTGCAAAATGGGAGCTGGTCATGGCAGCGGCAGCAAATCCAAAACCTCCCGCAAGCATCATTGATGCCAGCAGCAGCGATTCAGCCATGGTGGAGCATGCACCATAAAGCCCGATAGATGGTACTCCCAACCCCCGCAGCGCAAAGCTGGAGCCGACGCACTGATTCAAAAGGTCTCCGGAAAATATGCAATCTATATCCTCAGTTTCAACACCGCCCTTGTCCATGGCACATCTGAGGGCACGTTTCTGCAGCTCACTTTCTGCCTTTTCCCATGTATCCTGTCCAAAACGGCTGTCCTCGCTTATTTGATCAAAGCAGCTTCGCAGAGGACCTTCGCCCTCTTTTTTCCCCACCACTGCGGCATATGACAATATTGACGGAGGCTGAAAGAACTCCACACTCTGCCGTCCTTTGTGCTGTAATTCCATTTTATCCACCTCTTTTCAATAGCTTTTCCAAATATTTATCGACTATACAGTTCAAAAATCATGAAAATGTGATACAATTGATTCAACGAAACAAAAAGGAGGCTTCACAATGAGCAGAACCGATTGGAGTTGGAAACACAACACCGACAGCAAGTGGCTGATTCCCGATCCTCAAGCCTATTATCTGGCTCAGCGATGGATGCATCTGGACTATCTGACCGTTCTCGACCATGGCTGCGGACTTGGACGACACAGTGTATTCTTCTCTAAAGAAGGTTTTGTGGTAACTGCCTTTGATCAGTCTGCCACCGGCCTTGAACACACCGCAAAATGGGCTGCCCGTGACGGTGCCGCACTGAGAACCGTATCCGGAGATATGAAGTCTATCCCTCTGCCGGATTCTTCTTTTGACGCAGTAATGTGCTACAACGTGATCTACCATGCCGGTTTGGAAGATGTGAAGCAGGCAGCCAAAGAGATTTCCAGGGTGATGAAACCGGGCGGTGAACTGTTCATTACCATGTGTTCAAAATCATCGCCAAACTACCTGAACGCAAACACTGTTTTGGACGATGGCTGCACCGTTCCGGCTCAGAATACCGAAGCCAACAGCACATCCCACTGTTATCTGAACTACGAGGAAATGGTTTCCCTGTTTGAAGATTTTGAATTTGCGGCAGAACCCGTGGATCAGCTGGAATATGAAAACGGAAAGTTAAAAAACGCCCATTGGGTACTGCTGCTGAGAAAGAAATAAAAGAACTGTCATTTCGAGCAGGCAGTATCGGTCAGAAAGCTGACCGATACTGCGGCGAGAAATCCCCTTATTATGATGGGGATTCCTCACATTCGTTCGGAATGACATTTTTTATACAGTACCGATAATGATATCCCACTGACGTAATTGTTACTTGCCATAAATGCCGCTCTGCTAATAAAATGTAAATATGGAAAGTTTGTACACAAACTCAGAAAGGAATGAAAAGATATGAGCAAACAGTTCACCACCGAAGAACTGGTCGGCCGTTGGGAAGACTATCAGGAAATCGTCAACCTTATGGGCCGCCGCAGTTTCTACAATCTGTGGAAACTGGAAGACAAGGTATGGGAAGAATTATGGTGCAAAAAGGCTCCCGATCCCTGCCTCGGTTTTAACGACGGCTACTACAAGGGCTACGAAGCCATTGAAGGCTGGTTCAAGGCCACCAAAGAACTCGGTCTGCTGAAGGCAAGAGTTGCCAAAAAGAATCATCCCGAACTGGCAGACAAAACCGATGAAGAGCTTTACGGCGTCGGTTCACTGACTCCCGATAACCTGACCACTCCTCTGGTATACATAGCCGAAGACGGTCAGACCGCCAAAGGTATGTGGTATGCACTGGCTCACATTACCGACTATACCGAAGCCGGTCCCACCACTATCCACCAGTGGGGCTGGATCGCCGTAGACTTCGTTAAGGAAGACGGTGCCTGGAAGATCTGGCATCTGCTGGACACTCCCGAGATCAAGCACGTTGCAGGCAAAAAGTGGTACGGCGGCTATGAGCCCAAGCCTGTGGATCCCGCTTACGCCGAAATCGGCGAATTCGATTTCCCCAAGCCCAACGTACCCATGAAGGTCAACGAGCTGCTGAACGCAAAGCGTCCCGGCAAGCCCAACCCCCTTGCTCCCAGACCTTACGACACCTTTGCCAACACCTTCAGCTACGGAATATAACAGGAAAGGAGTGAACAGTAATGGCACATACCATGTTTGATAAGAAAATATACTCCGATGCCGAACGCATCCAGAGAGTATGGGATATCATTGAAATCAAAAACGTAATGGCTCTGCATATCTACTACCACTGCTACGCACGTCAGATAGAAGAACTGGAAGATATCTGGGTACAGAAACCCGAAAACAAAAAGACCGCTTCCTTTGGTCAGAGCCGCGGCTATATGCTGGGTTATGACAAGATCATGCAGGCATACGGCATAAACAATCTGAACAACCAGAAGAAGGCTCTGGCAGAAGCCATCGCCAACGACCCCACCATCGAAGACTGCGAAGACAACCTTGGTCTTGGTCAGAGCTTTGTCCACGCCATCACCACTCCCTACATCGAGCTGGCAGGCGACGGTCAGACCGCTCAGGGCGTCTGGTACACTCCCGGTCACACCTCCGGCAGCGACAGACACGGCTATATGTATGAGAAATATTTCATTGATTTTATCAAGGAAGACGGCGAGTGGAAGATCTGGCACCTGTTCGTAGGCACCGACTTCTCAACTCCTCCCGGAGAAGGCTTTGGCGGTCCCACCGAACTGGAACGCGAAAAGAATCCTCCCCCTCCCGGTCAGGGTTTCCCCGGCGGTCCTCCTCCCGGAGGCGGCAACAAGGAGCCTGATCCTTACTATTTCTCCTGCGACGCATACACTATGAAATTCAACTACTGTCACCAGAAACCCCTGCCCAAGCCCTACTGGACCTTCAGCGAAACCAGAAGCTACGGTCCCGACGGCGAAGAAGGATTCAGCTGGGACATGGTATACGGAGGTAAGTAATTATGTATGAACATCTTCCTCTTTCTCAGAGAATCGACAGAGCCGTAGCCACTGTTGAGTGCGAAAAGGCTCACTCCCTCCACGTTGACTGGCATGCCGCCGGTATCCACAGAGAGGAATATACCGACTACTGGTCCAAGCGCAACGACATCACCTGGGCTCACGCCAGCGGTCAGATGGGCAACCGCTGGACATATTGGCAGAACTATGTTCTGGGCCAGGAATTGAAGGTTCTGAACAACTTCCGTCAGACAAAAGAAATATATCCCGAGGTTGAAAACTGCCCCGACTGGCGTACCCTTAACGAGTATTCCAACCACTTCGTAACCTCTCCCATCATCGAGGTTGCCGAGGATGCTCAGAGCGCACAGGCTCTGTTCTACACTCCCGGCTACATCGCCGGTTTTGCCAGTGCCAACGGTCAGCAGCGCTGCATGGTGCTGTACGAACGCTATGGCGCAGACTTCGTTTTTGAAGACGGTCAGTGGCTGTATCTTAACCTGCGTGTCTGCCCCGATATCGGCGGCCAGATCGACGGCAGCGGCTTTGCCGAAAAGGCAGCCGGTGGCGGTGGCCCCGGTGGTCCCGGAGGTGCTCCCGGCGGAGCTCCTCCCGCAGGCGGTCCCGAAGGCCCCGGTGGTCCTCCTCCCGAAGGCGGCGAAGGTGGTCCCGGCGGCGAACAGAAGGGTCCTCCTCCCCAGATGGGCAATCAGGTGGACATCAGCGCTCCCACCGAGATCCCCGGCCCCCTGTACAATCAGTGGTCTCCCACTCAGATGCCTCAGCAGGAGCCCAGACTTCCCATGCCTTACAAAACTCAGGCAGATATCCGTCTGAACAACGATGTAAAAACCCTGTAAGCATAAAAAAATCCCGGACTTTTGTCCGGGATTTTTTACGCTTACTGGGAATGCCGAGGATGCGGACTAAACCGCCTTAATTGTAGATTATCTTAACAAACTCAATCCTTGTTTCGTCGCCAATTTGGGCTACATATCCCTGAGAATCTACCGATTCTATAAGGCAATGACTAACATAAACCTCTGTTTTTCCATCTTTTGAAATAAAATCGGTCGTACTGTTTTGAGGCTGCATATATTTAGAAAGGTCGTTCAACAGTGCTTCAGAAGATTCAGACCACTGCTGACCGGTGCGTCCATCGTCTATGATCTGTATAAGGACAGTTTCCACTGTTTCGCTGAAATTAAAAGCCACAAGGCAAACTGCCCGCATATCGTAAAATGAAAATTCCAATGGATTGTCCTTCAAATCATTGATTCCTATCAATCCAGTCGAATAATCCTCGTAGGAAATACCCATGTACAGGCTAAAGTTCTCTTTAGCAAGTTCAGGTGGAGCATACGGAAACGCTATCTTTCCATCCTTTTGCACAAAATCCGCTGCCGTTATTTCCGCATTGGTAATCTTTGGAACTTCTCTGTTCCCTCCGCAAGATGACATCAAAAGCATCAAACCCGACAGAACAATGCTTATTAATAATTTGCATTTCACAACAACCTTCATAAATTATCATCTCACCTATTCGCAAGACTGATTATATGGATAGATGTCGTATCTAACAGTATAGTCATAACTGCCGTATGTAAACTCTGTTTTTACAGTATACAATCCAATCGCACATATGTGAATATGGTATCCCGAATAGCCCGCTCCGACATAATATGTATAATCATTGAAACTATATGTGTAGCCAGATATGGGCGATGCCGTTTCATACTGTCTATTAAAATCATACAAGTCAACTTCTCTATCATATGGGTCAGAGGTATTAACAATCGCATCCCCATGAAGCAGCGTTATAAAATTGAAGTCAAATAAATCATAAGCAGGATTATTCTCCGTAATTTTAAAAGTTGATGAAACCGGATGGTACGCTCTACGAGAAGAATCATACTGTGTCATATCTATCATACTGTACGTTGCGTCAATGTAGAAAGAGTGTCCGTACCAAGTTGGGTTATAGGCTCTGGCTTGAGTTGTTGTTCCACAGACACTTATCTTATCAGTAAGCGCAAGTGCCGTTCCATAATTATTCTCAAAACCGGATCGGCTGTTTGCAATGGGTTCAATTACAGATTCAAGCACACCGGAGTTTTCATAAACATTAAAAACAAACGATTCAGTATATGTGCCGTCGGTGTTCTTCACAAGAAGTCTTATAGCGTATTCATCTGATGACAAGGGAAGATTACTGTCATATGTAGTAATACCGGCTGCATCATTTGAGCGAGTCACGTCGAGTGTACAAAGATAGATCTCCGCATTTTCGTAAATACCCTTGCTAATTCCACTGGCTTCCAAATAATCAGCAATCGTACAATTATGTGTACTGTTTGAAGACGAAACCAACGCACTCACAGGGGTAATTACAATAGCAAGAATTAAAGTAATAGCGAACATCAACGAGATAATTCTTCTTTTCATAATGTCTCCTTTCTGCCATAACAGTTGATTATTCTTCTTTTTTAAGATAATTGCCACTAAGTTCAGTATATATCGCACACAGCATTTGTCAATATTTTTCGTTGTAAAACATTTTGATTTTCTTTTTTTCGTTAATTATGTATTACTTTATACTTATTAATTGGTAATCATTTACAGAAACAGCTTACTTCCTCAATAGTGAGATATATGAAATCTCACATTCTATATATTTCCCGTCCTGTTACTAAATTACATCTCTTTTCATTCTTGAAGAGAAAACAACCAAAGAAGCGTTTTATTTCATAACCAAACCGACTTACACTGCCCCAGATCCCTGAAATAACAAAAAGCCGCTGCGTTGCAGCGGCTTTTTGTTCAGAATGTCAAAGAACCCCTGTTTTCAACGGAACAAAACAGGGGTTCTTTGACATTCTGTTGTTAATTATTTAGGTTCATAACCGGGAACGCCGAGGATACGAACTGCGCCAACATAGCGCATGGAGTACCAAAGGCTGTCCATAGAGGTTATGGTGATGCCGTCGTTACTGCTGGCATGGATAAACTGGCGATTGCCTATGTAAATACCGGAATGGGTGGTCTTGGCTGTATCGCTGGAGGTCCAGAACAGCAGGTCACCTGCCTGAAGATTGGCTTCGTCTACACGGATACCGTCTTCGTACTGATCATCGGAAGAACGACCCACGGAGATGCCGAAATGCTTGAACACATACTGGACAAAACCTGAACAGTCAAACCCGCTGGGATCGGTGCCGCCGTAAACATAGGGGCAACCGATAAGGGTGCTGGCGTAAGTCAGCAGTGCCTGAGCATCGGAGCTTGCTTCAACCAAAACGATATCTGATGCTCCTGCGCCATATTCGCTCAGTGTTACTGCGAAAGTGTTCTGAGAAGGTGCGGAAATGAAGTTTACATACTCGCCGGAAATGTAACCGGTCTGACCTTCGTACTCGACCTTGAACCAGCCGTTTTCAAGTCCAACCACCTTCAGCTGTGCGCCCTCTGCCAGAGAGCCGATAACGGCAGCGTCGGTACTGGGGGACTTGCGGAAATTAAGCAGTGTAACATTTACCACCGCAGTACCAAGCTCGCAGTCCATGACCTGGGAAACGTCCAGATACTCGGCACGCATCCAGCCTTCGGTCAGATTGCAGTTGACTTTATACCAAAGTCCATCTGCCTGCTCGCTTGTTTCCAGCAGGAGAACACGGTCGCCGGCAGCTGCGGTAAGAAGTATTTCAGATTCGGTAGAGGCAGTTTCCCTCATACGCAGAGCATCTACATTTACTGTACCCACGCCAAGGCAGGCAGCAGATGCGCTGACAGCAAAAATCATGGCAGCAGCAACAACCAATGCTGCCAATTTTGTTAAACTTCTTGCAGATTTCATGGTTTTCTCCTGTTACTTTTGTGCCAAAGCTCTGGCAAGCCAGACAGCACCCACGTCGATAGCGGAATACAGTCCGTCTTTCTCAGTCTTTTTAACGATCCTGTCTTTCGCTCTGGCATCGGGATCGGTCAACTGGAGCTGAACGGAAACCCTGGTAGCAACAGGAAGGTCGCCATGGTTTTGGGATTCGAGGATCTGCATCATTATAATATATTTATCGGTCATGCTGCCGTAATAAATAAGATTGTCTTTGCGGCGAAGCGGATAGCCTTTGTAAATCAATGCTTTGCTTTCAGTGCTCATAGTCTACCCCTTTCGTGAGAGTTGTAACCAAATTGTAACACATTGAATACAATCTGTCAACACGTCACAAGTATTATTTTCCTGTTTTGTTCTTCTGCTGTGATCATTAAGACGAATAACGATTCTATTTGTCCAATATTATGTTAATCATACATTAAAAAAAGCAGGACGTCAATAGAAAATCAACGTCCTGCTTTTACAGCAATATAATATTTTCAGCTTATTCGCTGAACAGATAGTTCTTCACCAGCTGGCGCAGCAGCTCGTCGCGGTCAATTTTCCGGATAAGGGCTCTGGCACCGTTATGGTTGGTGATGTAGGTGGGATCTTCAGACAGAAGATAACCGACTATCTGATTGATAGGATTGTATCCCTTTTCGCTGAGTGAATTGTATACCGACATAAGGATATTCTTGGTTTCCTCATCCCTGTCGTTGGAAAGTGAAAATTTAATGGTGTTGCTATGCATCCGGTTACCTCCTTGTCAAAATGTTTTCAGTAATTATATTCTATACCAAAAAAACTGAATAGTAAACATCTGAATGTTACTTTTCCATTACAATTATCTGAGAACTGCTCCGCAATCGGCTTCCAGAGCTTCCAGCACTGCCTTGACCTCTGCCTCTGCATCTGCATCGGTCAGGGTTCTGTCGTCTGCACGGAAGGTCATGGAGAATGCCAGGCTCTTTTTGCCTTCGGGGATACCGGCTCCCTGATAAATGTCGAAAAGTTCCACATTCTTCAGCAGTTCGCCTGCGCCTCTGGCGATGCTCTTTTCAAGCTGAGCCACGGTGCATTCAACATCACAGACAACTGCGATATCACGGGCAACTGCGGGGAACTTGGGCAGCGGAGTGTACTGGGGATCGCTCTGCTGAGTGGCCAGCATGGCGGTAAAGTTGAACTCTGCGCAGTAAACTTCGGTATCTATTCCGTAGTTGGCTGCAACCAGCGGATGGATCTGGCCCATAACGCCCAGCTTTTTGCCGTCAACGGTAACAACGGCGCAGCGTCCGGGATGGAAGGTGGGATCGTTCTTTTCGGCGGTAAACTCAGGTTTTCCGTAGTTCATGGATTTGAAGATGGCCTCGACCTCACCTTTAAGGGTGAAGAAATCGCCTTTTCCATACATACCCATGGACAGATAAATGGGTTCTTCGGGCAGCTGCTGACCTTCAACGGGCAGATATACACGGCCGGTTTCATAGAACTTTACGTTCTTGTTGCGGTAGTTCCAGTTTCTCTGGAGAACTTCCAGCATACAGGGCAGCATGGAGGTGCGCATTACAGAAGTATCTTCACCCAGAGGGTTGATGATACCAAGAGCGTTTCTCAGGGGGTTGTTTTCGGCGTAACGCAGCAGGTCAGCATTCTTGGGAGATACGAAAGAGTAGGTCAGTATCTCGGAATAGCCCATACCACGGCACAGTTGACCCACACGACGCTGGGCAACATCGATATCATGGAGGAAGCCCATTTCGGTGGCAGCCTTGAACATGGTTGTGGGAACCTTGTCATAACCGTAGAAACGGCAGATCTCTTCAGCCAGGTCGGCATTGCATTCGATGTCTGCACGCCAGGAGGGAGCGTGAACTGTGTAGTCCTCATCCACGGTAAAGCCCAGCTTAACAAGGATGTCCTTCATATAATCGGCAGAAACATCGATGCCGATAAGCTTATTGATCTTTTCGGGTTCAAGGGGCATGGTTGCGGGTTCGGGCATATCTCCAAGAACATCGATGATTCCGTCTACTACCTTACCGGCGCCGAGCAGCTCAACCAGCTCACAGGCACGCTGAACTGCGCCCATGGTATTCTGGGGGTCAAGACCCTTTTCAAAACGGCTGGAAGCATCGGTACGCAGGTTCAGGCCAACAGCGGTGGTGCGCACAGAGGGACCGGAGAAACAGGCAGATTCAAACACGATAGCCTTGGTGTTCTCGGTGATCTCGCTGTTTTCGCCGCCCATAACGCCTGCAACACCAACGGGACCAATGGTATCGCAGATCATCAGCATATCGGGCTTCAAATTACGCAGCTGGCCATCGAGGGTGGTAACGGTTTTATCCTCGCCTGCACGGCGGACGATTATTTTGCCGCCACGGATATAGTTATAGTCGAAAGCATGCATGGGCTGGCCGTATTCCAGCATGACATAGTTGGTGATGTCAACGATGTTATTGATGGGACGGATACCCATAGCGCGCAGTCTGCGGCGCATCCATGCGGGAGAAGGCTCGATCTTGATATCGGTTACCATTCTGGCAGTGTAACGGGAACACAGGTCGGTATCCTGCACTTCAACGTCAAGATGCTCGTATATATCACCGCCTGCGCCCTTAACTTCGGGGATGGGCACATTCAATTCGGCGTCGAAAGTTGCGGAAACTTCGCGGGCAAGACCGATCATGCCAAAGCAGTCGGCACGGTTGTTGGTTATCTCAAACTCCAGCACGCTGTCGCCAAAGCCGACCACGTCCTTGATATCGTCGCCGGGCTTGCAGTCCTCTTCGAGAATGAAGATGCCGTCTTCAATGGCATAGGGGAAGTCACGGACTTCCAGACCAAGTTCAGCAAGAGAGCAAAGCATACCGTTGGAATCTTCACCTCTGAGTTTGCCGGATTTGATGGTGATGCCTCCGGGCAGAGTTGCTCCGTCCAGAGCTGTGGGACACAGGTCGCCCTCCTTTACATTCTGGGCACCGGTGACTATCTGGACAGGCTCTCCCCTGCCCACGTCGACCTGACAGATCCACATATGGTCGGAATTCTCGTGGCGCACGATGGAAACCACCTTGCCCACAACAACATTAGATATCTCGCTGCCGGTGACCTCGCAGGTCTCAACCTTGGAGCCGGACATGGTCAGGCGGTCGCAGAATTCTTTATCGGCAATTGACTTGACGTCAACGTAATCGGAAAGCCATTCACGGGACAAATTCATGTTTTATGACAGCTCCTTTCTTTTAAAACTGTTCCAGAAAACGCTTATCGTTTTCATACAGCAGTCGCATATCGCTGATGGCAAAACGGCGCATGGTAAGACGCTCGCAGCCTACGCCAAAAGCAAAGCCGGAATACTTGTTGGGGTCGATACCGCAGGTTTCAAGAACCTTGGGGTGTACCATACCGGAACCAAGCAGCTCGATCCAGCCTTCACCCTTACAGACACGACAGCCTTTGCCGCCGCATTCGAAGCACTGGACGTCAACTTCGCAGGAGGGCTCGGTGTAGGGGAAGTGATGGGGGCGGAAACGGACCTGAACTTCCTGGCCGAAAAGCTGCTGGATCATCTGAGTAAGTGCGCCTTTCAGATCGCCAAAGGTGATGCCTTCGTCAACAACAAGACCTTCGATCTGATGGAACATGGGGCTGTGGGTGGCGTCCACCTCGTCCTTGCGGTAAACACGACCGGGAGAGATGATTCTGATGGGAGGCTGACGCTGCTCCATAACTCTGACCTGCATGGGGCTTGTCTGAGTACGCAGCAGGACTTCCTCATCTTCCTGAGTATAGAAAGTGTCGGAACGATCTCTTGCGGGGTGGGTCGCAGGGGTGTTAAGCTTTGTGAAAACGTATTCGGCAAGCTCGATCTCGGGACCGTCTATAACTTCATAACCCATGGCGGTAAAGGTGTCGCGCACTTCGTCCATGGTGAAGGAGATGGGGTGACGATGGCCTTCCTCAACAGCTGTGCCGGGAATGGTCACGTCAATGGCTTCGGCCTCAAGCCTTGCATTGAGGGCAGCGGCTTCAAGCTTGGTTTTGGCTTCTTCCAGAGCCTTTTCGATGTCTGCTCTGCATTCGTTGGCCACCTGACCGATAACAGGTCTTTCTTCTGCGGAGAGTTTGCCCATCTGCTTCAAAACAGCGGTAAGCTCGCCCTTTTTGCCAAGTACCTTGACACGCATTTCTTCCAGCTCGGCAGTGGAAGCGGCGGACGCAAAAGCCGCCAGTGCATTCTGCCTGATCTGTTCAAGCTGAGTTCTCATTAAAAATTACTCCTTTTGGTAATTAATTTACAAAATAAAAAAGCCCCCGTCCACAAAGGGGACGAAAGGCAATCCTTCCGCGGTACCACCCGCAATTCGCACCAGAGGTGCGCGCTCAAAACCTTTAACGGAGTCACCCGCCGAAGCCTACTTAACTTACGTTTCAGCCACGGAGCTCACAGGCGAAAGCCGAAACAAATATCCGCAGGCTGCTCGCAGCTTTGCAGCCCTCTCTGAAGCGGTGGTAATTTGCACGACACCCGGTCATCGCTATGGTTATTCAAATAAGTATTTCTTTTTATATCACAAAAATGTGACGGTTTCAAGTGTTTCCCATTATATTATTCGGTTTTGCTTGAAACTCACATAAAAGTAGCTTATAATTATTGAAAGTTTATCATATTTTCCGGAGTGTAATTCTATGTTTGATACTTTTGTCGAAGAACTCATAACAGTCCACACAACAGGCAAGATACTGCTGGCTAAAATCGGTATCGTTCTTGCGGTCATAGTTCTGACCATTGCCGTGTTCTGGTTCATACCCGCCATTTTACCGCTGATGTTTTCCGTATTCGTTGTGGGTGCTTATTTCGCCATCAAGCTGCTGAATGTTGAATACGAATACGCTTTCACCAACGGCGAACTGGACGTTGACAAGATCATGGGCAAGCGCAAGCGCAAGCGCATGGTATCCACCGACTGCAAGAGCATCAAGCTCATGGCACCCTACACTGCCGACTATGAATCAGATGCCACCGCATACAATGTTGAATACACCCACGACTTTTCCGCAAGCCCTTCTGCGGCAGGCCGTTGGTTTATTATCTTTGAAGATAAGGACGGCAAGCTGTGCTTCATGGTCATGCAGCCTTCCGAAAAGCTGAGAACAGCCATGAAAAGCTATCTCCGCCAGAAAATGAAAGGCATGTAATCCTTATGGACGTTTATTCCGCCCAGTCTATGAAAAACATTGACGGTTATGCCATCAATACCCTGGGCATACCGTCAGACACATTGATGGAAACAGCAGCAGGCCTTGTTTTTGCAAAGGCAGAAGCCGCTTTTGGCAGTGTTGAAGGCAAAACCTGCGCTGTTTTCTGCGGCAGCGGCAACAACGGCGGTGACGGAGTTGCCGTTTCCCGGCTGATTCTGGAAAACGGCGGCCGGGTTCGCTGCTTTCTTGTTGGAAAACGGAAAAAAATGACAACCGACTGCCGACTCATGGAACAGCGTCTGGAATCCAAAGGCGGTAAGGTTGAAGATTTTGATTATGCCGAAGTAAAGGCTTATCTCGAAAACTGCGACTTGGTATTTGACGCCATGTTCGGCATCGGTCTGAACTCCGATATGCGCTCTCCCGGGGATGACGCCGTGTCACTCATCAACGAAAGCGCCGCAAAAGTGGTTGCTGTAGACATTTCCAGCGGCGTTTGCAGCGATACGGGCAAAATCATGGGCTGCGCCGTGAACGCAGACCTGACAGTCACCTTTACGGCTCCAAAGGCAGGTCACATTCTCCCTCCCGGTTGTTTTTGCCGCGGTCAGCTTGAGGTAGTGGATATCAATATCCCCGCCGAAGCTATCGCCACTGAAGAGCCTATCGCAAAAGCTGCCGACAGTTCTCTTATTGCATCACTGCTGCCCCCGCGGCCTCAGGACTCCCACAAAGGTGATTTCGGAAAAGTTCTCATCATTGGCGGCAGCATTGGCTACACCGGCGCACCTTCCATGGCAGCAAAAGCTGCTCTGCGGTGCGGCAGCGGGCTGGTCTTTCTTGGCGTACCCGAAAGAATCTACACCATTTCAGCCGTCAAAAATGACGAAGCAATGGTGTTCCCTCTGCCTTGTGACGATTCCGGCAGGCTGACAACAGCTGCCTTGCCTGAGATACTTGATCGATTGAATAAGGCAGACGTATGTCTTATCGGTCCCGGTCTTGGTCAGTCTGAGGAACTGGACAAGCTGGTTTGGCAGATAGTCTCCCGATCAAATATTCCTCTTGTTATAGATGCCGACGGCATAAATGCCCTGTCCCGGAATATAAATGTATTGAAAACTGCTGCATGTCCCGTGGTGCTCACCCCCCACGACGGCGAATTTGCCAGACTTGGCGGCAATGTGTCAGACAAGGTCCGGGGCGCAAAGGACTTTGCAGTTGCCAATGGCTGCACCCTCGTTTCCAAGGGGCACCGAACCGTGACCTCCGCCCCTGACGGCAACACTGTTATAAATACCACAGGCAACGCCGGTATGGCAGCAGGCGGCAGCGGAGATGTGCTGGCAGGAATGGTCGCCTCCCTCATGGGGCAGGGGCTTTCCCCCTTTGACGCAGCTTTTTCCGCCGTTTGGCTCCACGGAAAAGCCGGTGACCTGTGCGCCGGGATGATAGGTCAATACGGCATGCTCCCCACAGACATTATTGACGCTTTGCCGGGGTTGCTGCCATAATTATGTAAACCAAATAAGGAGTTGTATCACGTGCGGAAAGTTCTGTCTTTCGCACTGATGATGACCCTGCTGTTTTCCGCCTGCAAAACAGCAGCCAACGATCCCGGGCAGGCAGCATTGGATATCCGCACCCGGCTTCTGACCGCCGGAGAAATCAGCCTTTGTGCCGACGTTCAGGCCGACTATGGCGAAAGAGTTTACGATTACCGACTTGAGTGCGACTATGTCTGCAAAGGAGACAGCAGCGTTACCGTAATTGAGCCGGATATCATCTCCGGCATCTCGGCTACCGTAAGCCGGTCGGGCACTTCCCTGTCCTTTGACGGTGTCAGTCTGGATACCGGGAGCCTTGAAGGCACCGAACTTTCCCCATTGGGCGCTTTGCCCGCCATGGCAGACGCATGGTGCTCGGGCTACATTTCCAACACCTGTGCCGCACAGCTCAACGGCACAGACTGTTATTTCGTCAGTTATCTCACCGGAAGCGGTTCCGATGAACTGGAGATCCGCACCTGGTTTGATAAATCCACCCTGCTCCCCGTTTACGGCGAGATCGTATCCGGCGGCAGCGTGGTCATATACGCTGGTTTTACACAATAAAACATACTAAAGAAAAGAGAAGAGGCGTTTTTAAATGCAGCATCTGCTGAAAAGAACCTGGGCAGAGATCGATCTTGATGCTCTGGAATTCAACTACAAATCCCTCAAAGCCGCCATGCCCGATGGCTGCGGTTTTGTAGGTGTTGTCAAAGCCGACTCCTATGGTCACGGTTCCGTAATGGTATCCAAAGTTCTTGAAGAACTTGGGGCAAGATATCTGGCCGTATCCAACATTGAAGAAGCCATTCAGCTTCGAAATGCCGATATAAAGCTGCCCATACTCATTCTTGGCTTCACCCCTGCCGAGTTTGCCGAGGAGCTTTCCGATTACGGCATTACTCAGGCCGTCAATGACGTAGACTATGCGAAGGAGCTTAACAGCCGTCTTGAACCCAAGGGTAAAAAGCTGACCGTACATATCAAGGCCGACACCGGCATGAGCCGTATGGGCTTTACCACCTATGGTGAGTTTGACCGTTCCGTTGAAGGTGTTGTTGAAGTATCCAAACTTCCCAGCCTTGACATCGAGGGCATTTTTACCCACTTTGCCGTATCTGACGATACCGACCAGAGAGAATACACCGAGCTGCAGTACGGCCGTTTCATGAACCTTATTGACCGCTGCGGAGAAAAGGGCATCACTTTCCGTCTGCGGCACTGCGCCAACAGCGGCTGCACCATCAACTATCCCGAAAAGGCTCTTGATATGTTCCGTCCCGGCCTTGCTACCTACGGCCTGTACCCTGCCGATAAATTTGAGCGTGAAGTTGAGCTTCGTCCTCTTATGAGCCTGCGTTCCTCCATCGCTCAGATAAAGGAATTTGAAGCCGACGTTACTCTGAGCTACGGACGCACCTACACCACCCCCTCCAAGCGCCGTATCGCCGTTATCCCTATCGGCTATGCCGACGGATATCCCCGCCGTTTCTCCAACAGCCGTGAATTTTTGGTGTGCGGCAAGCGTGCTCCTCAGGTTGGCCGTGTCTGCATGGATATGTGCATGCTGGACGTTACCGACGTTCCCGAAGCAAAAGTGGGCGATGTGGTCACCATTTTTGGACGTGACGGCGACGAATTCATTCCCATGGACGACCTTGCCAACCAGGCACAGACCATCACCTACGAAATCGCCTGCGATATCTCCAAGCGAGTTCCCCGGCTCTATCTCAAGGGTGGAGAAGTTGTAGACGTTCTGCAATATATCGTTTGATTTATGTTAAAAAGCAGTCTGAAGAAGAATGTCTTCAGACTGCTTTTTGTATTGAGTATCAGATGTCCAAGCCGGCGTGGTATCCTTCGTACATGGCTTTGGTAATATTTGCAGGTCGGATACAGTCGCCAACCTCTCTGACGAAGGGTGCGCCATACCTCAAAGCATCAACATCTGCCCTGTTAGCCCGCTGGCCTACTGCACATACAACGGTTTCACCGGGGATAAGCACTTCACTGCCATCGGGATCCATACACACCAAACCTTTGTCGGTAACTCTCAGACCGGAAGTTTTAAGATGGACAGTAACATTCTCATCGATCTTCTGCATCAGTATAGGCCTGTGGCGAATATTGCAGTCAGGCGCAAGAGTATCCCGCATTTCCACCAGATGCACCTTTTTACCTTCATTGGCCAGATGAACGGCACATTCGCAGCCGGCAAGGCCACCGCCAAGCACAACAACAGAGCTGCCAACCTTTTCGGGTGCCTTGTAATAGTCGTTGACCACCACAACATTTTCGCCGTCGATACCCGGCAGAGGTGGCACGATGGGATTGGAACCAACGGCCAGAATCAGCGCATCGGGTGCTTCGTCCTCAACCAGTTCGGGAGTGACCGGAGTATTGAGCCTGATTTCCACACCGGCCTTTTTTGCCTGAGTTTCCAACGTCAGTCCCAGCTCATACATCTCCCGTTTGAAGTCAATGGCCTGTTCGCTTTTGAGTATGCCGCCCACAGCGTCGGACTTTTCGCAAAGCACCACAAGGTGACCTCTCTGAGCAGCGGTAATGGCAGCTTTAAGACCTGCAACACCACCGCCTGCAACAAGCACCTTTTTGGGCATCAACACGGGAGTTACCTCCATTCCGTCAATTTCACGCCCGATAAGAGGGTTAACGGCGCAGCGTCTTGTCTGCGTGGTGGGACGTTCTGCCATACAGGTGAAACAACGCAGGCACTTGACAACCTCGTCCTCGTTGCCTGCAAAAATCTTGTTGGGTGTAAATGGATCGGCCAACAACTGACGTGCCATATAAATGATATCTGCCTTACCGGAAGCGATTATCTCTTCCATCATTTCCGGGTCGCTGATGGCACCGATGGTGGCCACGGGCACAGAAACGTGCTTCTTGATTTCTGCTGCCAGATAAACATTGTCGCCATGGGGCGCAAACATAGGCAGATGGGTATTGAAGAATCCAAACTGATAAGATCCTGCGGAAACGTGTATTATGTCAACCAAATCTTCCAGTGCGTGGGCGATTTTGCAGCCTTCCTCAAGGTCGTAGCCGCCGTCAAACAGCTCGGAACCGCTCATGCGCAGTTCAATGGGGAACCCCACTCCGACCTCAGCCCGGATAGCAGTCAGTATTTCCCGTGCAAAACGGATACGGTTTTCAAAACAGCCTCCGTATTCGTCCTCACGCTTGTTGAACCACGGAGAAAGGAATTGATTGATGAGCCAGCCGTGACCTGCATGAACCATGACCATCTCAAACCCGGCACGTTTTGCCAGCGATGCAGCATCGGCATAGGATTTCACGATATCGGCTATCTGTTCCTTTGTCAGTCCCTTGACGGGCATGCCGTCGGGACGAACACCATCGCTGGGACCGTATTGGCACAGGGATGCTTTTTTGTCCTTATCCGCCATATAGGTGCCTGCATACTGGCCGGAATGGCTCAGTTCCACACTGGGTACGGCACCATGACGGCGGATAGCGTCAGCGGTATAGGTAAAGGAAGCAAGACTGCCCACAGTCTGCAGATTCAGGTGCAGCATATGGCTGCCGTCAGTTTCGGGATGCACCACCAGTTCACTGACGGTTACGGCTGCGGCTCCACCTTTTGCCCGCAGTTCATAGAACCCAACAGAGCGAGGGCCAAGGCAGCAGTCTGCAGTGATGTCTGTAGCTCCCATGGGAGCAGAAAACATACGGTGACGGAAATTCAGGTTTCCGATTTTGATCGGCGATAGTAGGTTAGGGTATTTGATGTTCATAAAAACCTCCGGTTTTTAGGGGTTAGGATTTTGGATTTAGGGGCTAGGGAGATGTGTCGGCCGTTGGCGACACCCTTCCCTAACTGTTAATCCCTAATTGCTAATCCCTATACGTTCTGCTCTGGCAGAACGTATCAATACTCAACGTAATTCGGTATCTGCTTATACTTCTCTGCCAGTTCGTCCCAGCGCTTTGGCAGCACGGCCTTTTTGCATACAGGGCCGCCGTGGTCACCGCCTCCAAGGTAGCACATACCCCAGTCGCGTCCGCCCACAACCACAAACATATGTTCCGTGTTCCAGAACAAGGGTGCCGAATGAACAAGACCGGGTGCCGGGAACACAAGCCCTTCTCTGGGGTGGTTGTTGCCAATGGCTGCCCTGGGTATCTCGCTGGACGGACGGCGGTTGTATTCCTTGACATAGTCCAGAATATCCTGCTTGGTATAGCCGGCAGCAGCAAACTGCTTCGCACTTTCCGGCGGCAGGGTTATCATGGCACCTACGTCAAATCCGCCGTGCCACAGCCCGCATAAGGTTCCAAGGGCTGCGCTGGGGGAAGTTACAGGTATCTGGTGCTTCTCACTTGGCCAGAACAGGGTAACGGCATTATCCCCGTCCTTCAGGCCAAGGTCGGCAGGCAAGGTAGTCCAGGGAGTTTCTTCTTCGTTTTCGGCAATACAGATACCAAATCGGCAGTCGCAGCCGGGACCGCTCATATCTTCAACCTGCGAGCGACAGCCGCTGATGTTCATTATCATGTATCCAATGGCTCTGGACAGGCATGATGCCGCCTTGGTGTAAGGCGAGAACAGGTTGCGGTCGCAGTTCAATCCGACAGTTTTGGCAATGGGACCGCTGACCACTATGGTGGGTGACCAGCCTGCGTTGGAGCAGGTCCAGCCTTCCAGCTTGATGATATCATCTGCCATACCTTCAACCATGGCTATAAGCAGAGGCATATAAGTGGGCAGGCAGCCCGCCATAACGCCGTTTATTGCGATTTTTTCCACCGTTGCCTTGCCGTTCAGGGGCGGAAGTTCTGCCACAACATAGTCTGCCGGCAAATCTGTGCCTTTGAGCATCTCGTCCACGGCTTCTCTGGTAGGCGGTACAACAGGTGTACCGTTTGTCCACCCGTGGCTGTACATCCATGCGTTGACTTCATCAAGGGTTCCGGTAAAGGTTTCCGACGACCAGTCGTAAGGGTCTGCGGGAGCCTTTTCTTCTTCGGTCAACGGGGAAGTCAGTGCGTTTATGATGTCCTGCAGCATATTTGCTATGGTGACGCCGTAGGTCTCTCGGGTCCACTTGTCGCAATCCACGTCGTTGGGCACGAATCCGGGGCCGTCATATGTAACGATGCGCAGGCCGGGATATCCTCTTGCACCCGCTCCCTTTGAAGCAGAGGACAGGTATTGATACTTACTCAGCAGCACAGCGGGTACTCCAAGCTGTTCTATTTGGGCAAAGTTATAGCCCATATACAAAGCGCATGATCCCATGTCTGCACCAACGCCGATAACCGCATCAACAGTGGCAAGCCATGCTTTGAAATCTTCATAGTTGGTCGGGTCGTTTTTTATCTCGCAGGTGTCGACGATATAGGTAAAGTGGGAAAACTTCGTTTCCGGCAAGGCGGCAGACAGCTGACGCTCCAGTTCCCTGTTGAAATACGGGTGGTATTCCTTAAAGGAAGCATAAAGTCCTATCGTTTTGCCTTTTAAATCAGCGGGACGGGGGTTGATGGGATACTTTTTCAGGTGATCGCTCTTTGCCCATGGTGAAAGAACAGTATATTTCATATCCAAAGCCGTTTCCTCCGTAATAAGTTTTTGTAATGGTGCAGGTCAGTTGTATCATTTCTGCGCTGTTGACCTGTCAGCATCGGTTGTGTTTTGTTATACGACTTAAATAAGCATAAATCGTGCCAGGCGATTTTGCTGTCATCTAAAACGTCAGCGCAGGGGCGGCACTCAGTATGACAGCATAATTCTTATCTGGCACGTTTTTTGCTATGCATAAATATATATTGATATTGTATCAGCCGAAAGGAACTTAACCATGAAAACATTGCTTAAAAACTGTGCAATTTTTGGAGGCAAAACTGCCGATATTCTGGTGGAAGACGGCATCATCGCCGGTATCGGCAGCTTCGACAGTGCCGACGAAATCCACGATATGTCCGGCTATGCTTCCGTACTGCCCGGCGTTATCGATGCTCATATGCACATCGTTACCGGCCCCATCGAATACAACGACCGTGCTCTGAAAAGCTGGGCTCAGGCAGGCGTTACCACCGTCCGTGACCTGGGCATAGGAAACGACAAAAACACCTACCCCACCGAAACATTTTTGGCTTACCGCGACACCATTGAAAATCCAGAATGCGCCCACTGCCAGACCTGCGGACGTTTCGTTACCGAATACCACGGTTACAGCCATGTTATGTCCGATGGTGCCGAGACCGGCTACGGCTGTCAGACCGAACAGGACTGTATTGATGCGGTAAACGAGCTTATCGACATGGGCTGCGATGGCATAAAAACCGCTGTTGATGGCGGCGATGCCATGTTCGGCGCAAAGCCTCTTATTACCCTTGAAAAGCTGAAAGCTATAGTTGAAACAGCAAAAGACCGTGGGGTATGGTGCTGCGCTCACGTTCTTGCTGCCGAGCATGTGCCTCTGCTGCTGGACGCCGGAATGCCTGAGTTTTGCCACATGCCCACCGACCGTGTGCCCGACGAATATATAGAACGAATGGTAGCTCAGGGCGTTGCCGTTGTTCCCACGCTCTGCACCATAAACGCTCCCCGTCCTCCCCTTTCTCCCGAGGAAGAGGAAAAGATGAAGTCCGGCAAGGGTCCTGGCGGACCCGGAGGACCGGGCGGTCCCGGTGGACCCGGTGGAGGGATGCCGCCCATGCCTATGGTTGACACTCAGGAGCAGGAAGCCATCTGTGTAGACAACGTGGCACGCTTCTTCAAGGCCGGCGGTATGGTCGCCGTTGGCACCGACACCATGAGAATGGAATCCCAGCCTCATGTGGCCACAATGCCTGTGGGCGAAATGAAGCTGCTGTACAAGGCAGGTCTGTCTGTTGCCGATGTTATCGACGCTGCCACCATCAACGCCGCCATAGTCTGCGGTATCTTCGACGAAGTGGGTTCCATCGAGGTGGGCAAGAAGGCCAACATCATTGCCGTCAAAGACGAGATAGACGAAACCTTTGACGCCCTGAGCCACGTTGAGTTCGTTATGAACCGCGGCGTTGTGATAAAGGAGTAAACAGGGGGCAGGGGTCAGGGATCAGGGAGCAGAAGTCAGTAACTTATTGCTCTCTGCGTTCCCCTTGTCATCCTGAGCGAATGCGAAGGATCTTATCCGAACATTTCAGCAACTTAAATCAAAAGATTCTTCGGTCACTCCGGTCAGCAAGCTGACCTTGCTGACCTCTCAATGTTCGGGATGACAGCGTGATTTTAAAAATTTCAGGAGGAAACTTACATGATATACACTGACGTATTGTCCCCATGGGCAGAGGTTGACCAGTCTCAGCTTTTTGGTCTTTCACCCCGCATGGATACCCTCAATGGCAAAACCATCGGTATGTTCGGCGACTTTATGAAGGTTGCCACCTTTATGCTGCAGGTGGTTGAAAAGCATATTCTTGCCAAATATCCCGAAGCAAAGTTTTCCTATTTCGTTTATGAAACCGAAACCACCGACATTGCCAAGGACGAAGAAGTCGCAGAGTCCTTCCACAAATGGCTGGACGAGATAGACTGTGCGCTCGTATTCTATGGCGCAGTGCCTTCCAGTTCTCTGTTTTTGGGATACAACGCCGCTTATATCGAAAAGCAGGGCAAGCCCACTGCCATGGCTGTTGTGCCCCGCACCTACTCTGCCGGCATCCGCGGCGTAAAAGCCCGCTGCGTACCCGGTTTGAGGGTCATTTCATATATGCCCGATGTGCTGGACATATTCGGTCACTCCGATCTGGAAACCACCGAGAAAAACATGGGCGCAGGTGCCCCTGTCTTTGCAGACGAGCTGATGGACGCTCTGACTTCTCCTCTGACCGAGGAAGAACAGAGCCCCACTCCCGCAAGTCAGGATCTGGCCACAGGCACCTTCAGCGGAACCGCTGACGAAATTTCCGACCTGTTCTATTCCTATGGCTGGACCAACGGCACTCCTATCCGCATTCCCACCCGTGAGGCTGTGGAAGAGATGCTCAAGGGTACCGACCTGCCCCGTGACCATGTTGTTGCAAAAATACCTCCCATGATGGGTGTTGCAACGGTGGAAAAAATAGCCGTAAATGCCTGCATGGCAGGTTGTCTGCCCATTTATATGCCTGTGCTCATCGCCGCCATTGAAGCTGCCATGGATCCCAAAATTTACTGGGAAGGCTGGTGCTGCAGCCAGTCCACCTGGGGCCCTGTCATCACCCTTTCCGGCAAGGTGGCCAAAGACATCGGCTACAACACCGCCGACCACGCTCTGACCCCCGCTTTCCGTGCCAACACAACCATCGCAAGAGCTTTCGGCTACATCGTTATGAATATCGGCGGCATTCGTCCCGGCGTCGAAGACCTTTCTGAAATGGGTCATGAGTTCCGTTACGGCTTCTGCCTGGGCGAAAACGCCGACCACAATCCCTGGCTGCCTCTCCATGTGGATTTCGGTCTGGACGAAGATGATTCCGCCGTTACCATGTTCTGGCCTCAGGAGCATCGAGTGTCTACCTGCACCACCGTTCCCGCCGTGCTCAAGGCTCTGTGCAAGCAGGATCCTTACGGCTGGGATCCGGGCATGGCCGTTATTCTTACTCCCAAATGCGCAAAAATGATGGCCGAAGCCGGATGGACAAAGCAGCGTATTCTCAACTACGCCGTTGAATATGCCCGCAAGCCCGCAAAGGACGTTGACCTGGCATGGCTTATAATGAACAACCACATTCCCAAAACCGCAGAGCTGCCCCTTGACAACGAAGCTTCCACCCGGACATTCTGGTCCACCGACCATATGTTCCTGCTGGTTGCAGGCGGTCAGGCAGGCAATATGGTAACCGTCCTTGGCGGCGGCGGCGACCACGGCGGCCCCTCCTGCGCTAAGATAAAACTGCCCGCAAACTGGGACGAGCTGGTGAAGCAGTACCGCACTGCGAAACCGAGTTATATTGAGTATTGATACGTTCTGCCAGAGCAGAACGTATAGGGATTAGCAATTAGGGATTAGCGGCTAGGGAAGGGTGTCGCCTGCGGCAACTTTTGAATACGTCGGCCAACGGCCGACACATCTCCCTAGCCCCTAAATCCAAAATCCTAACCCCTAAAAACCGGAGGTTTTTATGAACAACAAATACCCTCACCTGCTTTCGCCCATGAAGGTAGGCAACACACTTTTCAAAAACCGCATTTTCACCGCCCCTACAGGCGTTCATGCTCTGCAAAACGGGCAGCTGAGCTTTCAGGAGTCTGTCATAACCCACTTTTCAGGCCGTGCCAAAGGCGGTGCCGCCATGGTCACCTGCACAGGCGTTCAGGTCAACCCCGATACCAAATCCGACGGCAGCCACCTGCACATCAACCCTTACACAACCGAGGGTCTGCGGAGCCTTTACGAGCTGGCTGCAAGGGTCCACCATTTCGGTGCCGTGGCTTCCATGCAGCTGAGCGACCAGTTCCGCTATGACCAGTATTACGCCGTTGGCCCCGGTTTTACAAAGCTGGGTCGTCAGAGCGTTGAAATGCCCCGTGAGATCATCGAGAAAAAGGTCAAAATGTTCGGCGACGCTGCCGAGATAGTCAAAAAAGCCGGATTTGATATGTGTATGTTCCACATCGGTCACGGCGGCGAATGGGCTCAATTTCTGAGCAAACGCGACAATAAGCGTACCGACGAGTTCGGCGGCAGTCTTGAAAACCGTGCCAGATATCCACTGATGATAATTGACGAGATAAAAAAACGCTGCGGCAAAGATTTCCTTATTGAGCTGCGGTTCTCCGTTTCCGAGGTCGATCCCGGCGGCATTACCATTGAAGACAGCATTGAGTTCGTAAAGCTGCTGGAGGGCAGAGTTGACCTGCTCCATTGCTCCTGCGGCATGAACAATGCCCGCTACTTCACCACCACCCACCCCTCCGGATTCCTGCCCGACACTCCTAACGTCAAGTACGCCGAAGCAATAAAAAAATCAGGGGTCAACATTCCTGTTGTGGCTATCGGCGCAATCCAGAATCTTGAACAGGCTGAGGAAATAATCGCATCAGGTAAGGCCGATTTCGTAACCATGGCTCGTGGCATCATCGCTGATCCCGAGGTTCCGAAAAAAGCATACGAAGGTCGAGGCGAAGACGTAAGACCCTGCATAAAATGCTTCAAATGTCACGACGGAGCCTGCTATTACGACCATTTTGTCTGCTCGGTCAACCCCACCATCGGCATCGAAGATAAGCTGGACAAGTATATTCTGCCTACGGCAGGCGGTAAAAAGATATGCGTTGTTGGCGGAGGCCCCGCCGGTATGCAGGCTGCAATCTATCTGGCAGACAGAGGTCATAAGGTTGTTCTGTTTGAGGAGAAAGACCGTCTTGGCGGTCAGCTTAACTTTGCCGATCACGCAGAGTTCAAGCGGGATCTTGGAAGATTCAAGAAATACCTTATGACTCAGGTCAGCAAGCGGGACATAGAGGTTCGCATGAACACCACAGCCACAAAGAAATTGCTGGCTGCTGAGGATCCCGACCATGTCATCATCGCCATCGGTGCTGACCCGCTGGTCATTCCCATTCCCGGCGTTGACCAGACCGTTAAGGCTCCCGACGTTTTCGGCAACGAAGACAAGCTGGGTCAAAAGGTAGTCATTATCGGCGGCGGTCAGGTGGGCGCAGAAACAGGTATCCATCTGGCATGGCTGGGCAAAGACGTAACAATTCTTGAAATGCAGTCAAAAATTGCTCCCGACGCATGGTTCACCTACAAGTGGGCTATGGATATTGAACTTAACGAACGTGAAAACCTCCACACCGTGGTAAACGGTCGCTGTTCCGGTATCCACGACGGATACGTTTCCTATTTGGACTCTGACGGCACCGAGCAGAAGCTGGAAGCAGACAGCGTGGTGCTGTGCGTTGGTTTCAGAAGCAAAACTGCCGCAGCCGAAGGGCTGATAGTTGAAGGCATACCATTCACCTTTATCGGCGACTGCAAAAAGGTAGGCACCGTTCAGCAAGCGGTGCGTGGAGCGTTTGATATAGCAATGACATTGTAATAAAAAAGAGCTGCCGGAGGGCAGCTCTTTTTTAGGGGGCAGGGGTCAGGGAGCAGCGGTCGGGGGTAGAGACTGCCTGTTACGGCACAACCTGCCCATGTAGATATTGACGTTATGATTTTTATTGTAGGGGCAGTCAAGGTCGGCAAAGCTAACCTCACGACTGCCCACGGGAGATGAAACGTCGCCCCTACGGTACAACATGATGGTGCGGTGCGTAATTGGCAGGCAATGTACGTTACATCGTGGGTGATTTCGGTGTAATCTCTGCAAAAGACCGCCCGAAGGCGGTCTTTTGCACATTTGTTCAAATTCAATACACTTACCTGACCGTCACCAGAATGTTGCCGGTGTAGGTCTTTCCGGGTTCGGGAACCACGTCCACACCATCAACTTTCATAATGATGGGAGAACCGTCGGGCGAATAAACTCCGGAAGTTTCGTCGATAGTCAGAGCAGTGATATAGCTTCTGCCCCAGACAGTCCATGAACTGCCGTTGGTCAGGCGAACGATAACGCCGTTGTTGACAGCTTCACAGGGAGTGTCGTAAATCTGGTATATCTCCTGACGGGTGTCAGAGGTTATCTTATCCACAGCATGTTTGCTTCTGGAAGCGGATATTATGCCCTTGAGTTTGGTATTGTCAAAGGTCAGAATAAGATTCTGGGGATAGTTTTTCTGATTCATAGCTGCCATCATCGGCGGCATTCCGCCGCCTTTGGGAGGTTCTCCACCGGGTGCGCCGCCGGGTGCGCCACCGGGCGGGTTTGGGCGATTCTGCGGAGCAGAATGCGGGCCATCGTCCTTGCCCGCAAGCCCAAAGCCCGATGGGTCAGCTTGCTGACCCGGTCCACCGGGGCCGTGCGGACCGCCCATCATCATAGGCTTCTGGGCATTGGTAATGGAGTTATAGAAGTTTCCGAAGATCTCCATATCCTTGAAAGTTGCACGGCAGTCGGTGCAGTAATCCTTCAGGTCGAAGCTGAAAATCTTAACATCGTGGTAGTTTTCTTTTGTTACGTCGTGTTCGGGATCCTTTACAGGAACGACATTATCAACTTCCTTACCGTCGGAGTTCATGCCGGGATCGTCTGAATCGTACAGCTGGATAATAGTGTTGTTGCCTGCTCTTATTTTGCAGTTTTCCATGTAAATCTCCGGATAGCAGGAGGGAATTATCATCAGGCTTCTGCCGGAATACAACTCGCTGTCCTTGCAGTACAGGCCTCCACCCTGATTGGACTTGAACATGGCTGCGAAACGACCTGCTTCTGCCTTGGTGTTTTCAAGAGTTACCTTGGCAGTTTCGTTGGCGATTTTCATAGCCATATCGGGAGAAAAGATATAACTGTCTTTGAAGGTGGTCAGTGCAGCGCCGATGGCATAGGTGCCGTAGCCGTGGTCACCGCAAATCTTGACCTCGCAGTTTTTGACATTCATGCGAGTGGTATACTGACCCCATTCGGTGGGAGCTGCAGTATCATCAGTTGCCAGAACGCCCCAGTTTTCGCACTGGATAACGGAATCTTCAAAATTCACGGTGGGGCTGTTGAGCAGGTTGATGCAGCGAGTAGTACCCCAGCCTCCGCAAATCATGGCCTGCTGTGCCTTCCTGGGACGTATTTTGGTAACTTCCTGGATCTGTTCGGGGGTGCCGCCCATGACCTTGATATCGGAATTCTTGACGGTAACGGTGGCAGTACCGCCTACCACCATAGCGTTGCGCAGGATACCCTGATTGTAGATTTTCAGATTGTCGAACTCAATTTCGCTGTCACCGCCTGCGATTATTCCCACACCGTGACCTGCGAAGTCGTCGTCACCGTGGCCAATGCCTTCGATGGTCAGGTCTTTGATAACGTATTTGCCGCTCTTGGCAATTATGCCGTTGAAGAAATCGCCGTGGGAAACCAGCCTGCCTCCGCTGATGGCTCCGTCCTCAATTTTGCCGTCCACATACCCTGCCAGAACAGATACGGATTCGTCAACACCGTCTTTGTCCAGAACCAGCGCCCCTTCAAGGTCTTTACGACCCGCTTCCTTGCCGGTAATGGGTGTCAGCTGATAATCCACAACGGTTACTTTGACATCGCCGGTGTACTCTCCCGGCTTGAGATCCAGTTGAACGCCATCCACAGTCAAGGCGGCGTATTTACCCTCAGGTGCAGAAACGGAGGCTCCCTCGCCAATGACCAGCTTCTCAAAAGCAGCGTTTTCGGTAAAAATATAACTTTCACCTGCTGCAATAGTCAGATTCTTCATGTTTTTTATTTCCTTTCTGTCGTCTTCTGTTTTAAATACAGCAAGTTACGTGCCAGATAAGGTTGTGCGTGTTTTGTGGTCACAGGTCCAAACGATGGTTCCGTTTGCAGGGACACTTCTCCGAAGTGTCCGCAGGTGTTAAATCAATCAAAAAAGGACACCCGAGGACGGGTGTCCCTACGGCAATACTTTCAACCCTATCTGGCACAAAAAATGCTGTATAATTGTGTAATATGAAAAATGAAAGGAATCTGCACATATGTATTTGCTTAAAAACGCCAAAATACTGGACGCCGACACTAATTACGCTCAGTTTGATGTGCTGGTCGACGGAGATAAAATCGTTGAAACCGCTATAAGCATTCCTGTTCCCGAAGGCTGCACCGTTATTGATCTTGAAGGCTACACTCTTATGCCCTGCTTTGTGGACGCCCATGTCCATGCAGGCAACGTGACCCGCGACCGCAAGGGCTTTGAAGACAGTTCAATTCGCAAGCTGGCTATGATGGGCGTTTCCCTGTGCAAGGACGACGGTATCCTTGCATCTTTGGAGCTTGAACCATATCTCGAATTCCTTGAGAGCTGCAAAACTCCCAATCACGCAAGAGTTGTTACCGCCGGTCGTTACATAGACGTTGAGGGCGGCTACGGCATGGGTCCCGGTGCTCACATGGGTGGTGGACCCGGCGGTCCGGGAGGTCCCGGAGGTCCGGGTGGTCCCGGAGGTCCGGGTGGAATGCCCGGCATGGATGGTCCCGGAGGTCCGGGCGGAATGCCTCCCGAAATGATGGATATGGGTGCCAGCACCGGCTGGGGTATCAAAATTGAAACTGCAGAAGAAGCTGCAGATGCTGTAACCTATCAGTTCAATGCCGGCACCGACGGCATAAAAATCGGCATCGCCGACAACGGCAACCAGATGACCCTGGAGCAGATAAAAGCCATTACCGACCGGGCAAAAAGCCATGGCATGTGGACTACCGCTCACGTCGGTACCTCTGCGGCTCTGCAGAAGCTGGTAGACGGCGGTATCGGCGAAGCTGCTCATACACCTTCAGACCGTATGCCGGATTCCCTGATTGCTCAGATGGTAGCAGGCGGCGTGTCTATGATAACCACCGTGGGCGAATTCAGTGCCGAGATAAACGGTATGGATCGCATGATGAACCCCGGAAAAACCGATGAAGAACTGTTGGCTATACGTATTGAGCGCCGCAAGGTTGTTCTGGACAATCTGAAACGCTTTGTGGACGCCGGCGGTGTTGTGGCTATTGGCACCGACCTGATGAACAGCGACGAAAAGGCTAAGATACCTGTCAGTGAGCTGCGTGCTCTCCGTGATGCGGGTCTTGAACTCAGCGAGATAATCCGCTGCGGCACGGCAAACGCCGTTGCTGTCTGCGCACTGGACGACGAAGGATATGTCCGTGAAGGTCTGCTTGCAAACCTTATAGCCATTCCCGGCGAACTGGACGAAGACTTCGAAAAACTGGATCCACCCGTATTCGTAATGAATCAGGGTGTTATACTGAGAGACGACAGATAGAGCAAAAAGAGCCGCTTATGCGGCTCTTTTTTAGGGTTCAGGGGGCAGGGGGCAGTAGTGGTGTCCTCTAACCACTGCCTTGGCTCTCCCACCGTGAAATCTGTCTGCGCTTTCGCATTACATTGTAGGGAACGGTCTTGACCGTTCCGCTGACAATCGATAACGCAGGAACGGTCAAGACCGTTCCCTACGATAACAAGTCAAAATCGTGCGTAACAGGTTTGAAATGACAGCGTATATCAAAAGAGCCGCTTATGCGGCTCTTTTACTCAAACTTCATATACTTTTTCATAGCTTCAAAGGACACGTCGCTGATGCAGTGCTCCATTCTGCAGGCATCTTCCGAAGCCGTATCCTCGTCCACTCCGATAGAAACCAGGAACTTTGTCAGCACAGTATGACGCTCGTAAATCTTCTTTGCAACGAAAAGGCCGTCCTCTGTAAGTGCCAGATAACCGTCGCTATCCACGGTGATGTATCCGCCGTTTTTCAGAAGTCCAACAGCCCTGCTGACGCTGGGTTTGCTGTATCCCATGTATTCGCAAACGTCGATAGAACGGACATAGGGACTTTTCTGGGTCAGTACATATATGGTTTCAAGATACATCTCACCGGATTCCTGCAAGCGCATCTGACGACCTCCCTTTTGTGGTTTATTTTAGGCTATCACAAATTCACCGTTATTGCAAGTCCTATAACTCCTCCGAAAATTTCTCATTTTTTCCCAAAAACCTCTTGACTTTTATGATTGCAGTTGTTATTATACACCTGTAGTTAGCAGACGCTAACCGTTTTATTTTGACACCATGTTAGCATATGCTAATCGCAACCTCAATAAGGAGATAGATATATGAATACTCTGGCTGAAACCAAAGTCGGTAAATCCGTTAAAGTAATAAAGCTCCACGGCGAAGGCCCCGTCAAACGCCGTATTATGGATATGGGCATCACCAAGGGTGTTGAGATTTATGTTCGCAAGCTGGCCCCTCTGGGAGACCCCATGGAGCTGCATCTTCGCGGTTACGAACTGTCTCTTCGCAAGGCAGATGCCGCAATGATCGAAGTTGAATAATTCCCGCAGGCACCTTTTGGTGCTCTGCTTTAAGAACATTGGTTAGTTTTAGCTAACCGAATAGAAAGAGGTAATTTTATGGAACTGCGCATCGCCCTTGCCGGCAACCCCAACAGCGGCAAAACTACGCTTTTCAATGCTCTGACCGGTTCCAACCAGTATGTTGGCAACTGGCCCGGCGTTACCGTTGAAAAAAAGGAAGGCAAGCTTAAAAAAAGCAGCGACGTTATTGTAACTGACCTGCCGGGCATTTATTCACTGTCTCCCTATACCCTGGAGGAAGTTGTTGCCCGAAACTATCTTGTTAATGAACGTCCCGACGTAATACTCAACATCGTTGACGGTTCACATCTTGAACGCAACCTTTATCTGACCACTCAACTGAAAGAGTTGGGCATCCCCGTTGTTGTTGCCATCAACATGATGGATATTGTCAACAAAGCGGGCGACAAAATTGACATCGACCTGCTTTCAAAAAAACTCGGCTGCCCTGTGGTGGAGATCTCAGCCCTGAAAGGTACAGGCATTCAGGAGGCTGCCGATGCAGCCATTGTTGCCGCCCACAGCGGCAAGCCCGTACCGGCACACAACTTCAGCGGCGAAGTGGAACACGCCATAGCTCATATTGAGGAAGCCTGTATCCACAGTATGCCTGCCGAACAGCAGCGCTGGTACGCAATCAAAATCTTCGAGCGTGACGAAAAGGTTCTTGCCGACCTGAATATTTCAGCCAATGTTCTGGCTCACATCGAAGAGGACATTAAAATAGTTGAGGCTATTATGGACGATGATGCCGAAAGTATCATCACCAACGAGCGATATAACTACATAGCAACCATTCTGAAAGACAGTTACAAAAAGAAAAACAACGGCCGACTGTCCACTTCCGACAAGATCGACAGGATCGTTACCAACCGTATCCTTGCTCTGCCGATTTTTGTACTTGTTATGTTTGGAGTGTATACCATTTCCATCGGCACTATCGGCGACTGGACCGTAGGTTTCATGAATGACACCCTGTTTGGCGGCATCATCGTACCCGGTTTTTCAAGTTTCCTCGAAAGCATAGGCTGCGCTGACTGGTTGGTTGGCTTGGTGGCTGACGGTATCATAGGCGGTGTCGGCGCCGTACTCGGTTTTGTGCCTCAGATGCTTATACTGTTCCTGCTGCTTTCCATTCTTGAGGACGTGGGTTACATGTCCCGTGTTGCTTTCATAATGGATCGTCTGTTCCGCAAATTTGGTCTCAGCGGCAAGAGCTTTATTCCCCTGCTGGTAGCTTCCGGCTGCGGTGTTCCCGGCGTTATGGCCACCCGCACCATTGAGCAGGAACGTGATCGCCGTATGACCATCATGACCACATGTTTTGTTCCCTGCGGCGCAAAAATGCCCATTGTCGGTCTTATTGCCGGTGCACTGTTCGGCGGTGCGGCATGGGTAGCTACCGCAGCTTACTTTATTGGCATTGGCGCCGTCATTGTTTCCGGCATTATCCTTAAGAAAACCAAGGCATTTGCCGGCAAGCCCGCTCCCTTTGTTATGGAACTTCCCGCTTACCATCTTCCCGTACCGTCCAACATTCTCCGCACCACCTGGGACAGAGGATGCGACTTCATCAAAAGAGCCGGTACCGTTATTCTGGCTGCCAGCGTTATCATCTGGGTGCTGAACAGCCTTACCTTGGAGGGCGGTTTCCACTACATTGGCGACGGCGACGAAAACTCCATTCTCAACGTAATTGGTTCTTTCATCGCAGTACTGTTCAGACCTCTTGGATTTGGCAGCTGGCAGGCAGCCGTTGCAACCATTCTTGGCCTTGTTGCCAAGGAAGAAGTGGTTGGCGTATTCGGCGCTCTGTCATCAATGGCCGACTCGGATCTTGCTTTCGAGCTGGTAGACGCTGCCGACTCTGCCGGACTTGCCATTATCGGTCAGGAATTCTTTGGCGGAAGCAAGCTTTCAGCATTCTCATTCATGGTTTTCAACCTGCTTTGCGCTCCCTGTTTTGCAGCCATGGGTGCCATCAAGCGTGAAATGAACAGCCCTAAGTGGACCTTTGCGGCCATCGGTTATATGTGCGCTCTGGCTTATGCCGTTTGTCTGATAGTTTATCAGCTGGGCATGTTCTTTACCGGAGGCAGCTTTGGGGTCGGCACCGTATGTGCACTGGCTGCACTGGCAGCACTGGTTTACCTGCTGATGCGCAAAAATAAATACGAAACCAACTGATCGTTTCTGATATCTTACTTAATTATTCCAACAAGACAGGAGGTTTTTTATGAATCTTCCAACCTTTATAGTGGCCGCCATCGTTGCGGCAGTGTTTATCGCCATTGTGGTAAAAATGATAAGCGACAAAAAGAACGGTAAAAGCTCCTGTTCCTGCGGCGGCAACTGCCGAGCCTGCGGTGCCGGCTGCAGCAGCATGAGCTGTGACCGATGAATCATTCCAATTTTCAAAATGTTTCTTCCCCCAAAAAGCATTCCCGAAGCCGTTGGCTTCGGGAATGTCAGCTTGTCAAAGAACGTGGTTTCTAAGCCCCCTCTGACGAGGGGGCTGTCAGCGAAGCTGACTGGGGGAGAGATTTCCGCACAGTTACATACAATTCCAGCATTAAACAAACGCTTTATCGCACTTTTTCTCTCCCTCAGTCGCTAAGGTCAGCAAAGCTGACCTCTCGCGCCAGCTCCCTCATCAGAGGGAGCTTTTTTGACAGTCTCAGGGAGTTGGTCATATTCCTATGACCAACTCCCTTTAGACGGCTCTTTTTTTATTTAATCAAGCTTAGCTGTTCATATGTCTTTCGTAAACAGTTTCCTGAATAGCCTTTACCTTATCAAGGCCAAGGCCTTCGATAATCTCAACAAAGGAGTTCCATGCGCCGTCATCGGTGATATCAAGTTCGCCGGTGATGAAACGGAGAGTGTTCTCCTCAAGGGCAGTTTCGATATCGGTCATATACATGGCGCGTTCACTTTCTTCGTCGCCGGTCATTTCCATGCTGGAGGGCAGGTGACGGCCACCAACCTGGTTTGCGCAGGCTGCCAGGTCAGCTTCGATGAGTTCGTCAGAGTAGGCCTGCAGTTCTTTCCATGCATCGGAGACATAGCCGCCGCCCCTGTACAGCATGTTGGTTGCAACAGCGGGCTGGAAGCTGATGTCGGGGTTGTTAACGATAACATCGGTCCATGCTGGGCGACCCTGTTCATCATAAACATAGGTTTCGCCTTCAAGACCGTAGTTGGCCAGCATGCTGGCAGCTTCGGTGTACCAGAAGTCACACCAGCGGGCAACCAGTTCGATATTTTCCTCGTCGATAGAGGTGGTCATCGCCCAGCCCTGACCCATATTGTAGGTACGTTCTTCCATAGCAAGGATCTCGATAACGTCGCCTTCATTCTTGGTCATGCAGCCGATGGGAGTTACGGCAAAGTCGGGATCGCCGCTGCTTTCTGCGTCAAAGTCTGCCAGGGTGTCGAACTTGGTGAAGAATACACCAACTTCGCTGTTGTTGATAAGAGCGGCAGAGGTGGCATCGAAGTCGTTGTTCAGAGCCATGAACTCAACAGAGAACAGACCTTCTTCGTACCACTGGTTCATAAGGGTCAGATACTCTCTGTAGCCTTCCTGAACGGGGCCGTAAACCATTTCGCCGGCCTCGTCAAAGTACCAGCCGTTGGTAACACCGAAACCGGGCATCAGCTTGTCGTCGATACCGTTGTCGGGTATCCACATGGGGCAGGAGCAGCCATAATCGTCACGGAAGATCTCAAGCAGATCATGGAGCTGGTCGTAGGTCTGGGGCAGTTCCATGCCCAGTTCGTCCAGCCAGTCCTGACGGACGTAGTCGGCATTGTAAATATTGACACCAACCTCAACGCCGATGAATTCGGGAATATAGCCGGCAGAGGTCATAGCGCCCAGACGGACTTCGTTGTTGTTGGAAAGCATCCAGTTGTAGTTGGGGCAGTACTGGGGAATGATATCGGTCAGGTCAAGCAGGATATCGTCTTCAACAGCAGTTTCGTAGCTGGCGTTGGAAACAAATCCGCCATAGCTGAAGATAAGGTCGGGATAGTCGCCGGTAGCCAGAAGCAGCTGATACTGCTCGGAAGCGTTCATCATGGAGATAGCAGTCCAGTCAACGTGAACATTGGTCATCTTTTCGTACTCAGCAAAAACCAGCTTTTCATTCATGTCGCCGGTGGGCAGATACTGGGTAACAAAAGGAGCATAAACATGGGTGGCGGTGATGGTCTCAGTTTCTTCCAGGGGGAAGTACTGGGAGGTGGGCAGAATGCCCAGTTCTTCGGCCAGCTTGTCGGCCTCATAGTCGCTGATGTAGCCGAGAGATTCCATGTAGGAGATTTCTCTTGTTTCGGTTTCTTCAGCATCTACTGCAGGTTCTTCCTCAGCGGGAGCTTCTTCTGCGGGGGCAGATTCTTCAACAACGGCTTCGGGTTCTTCAACGGGAGCAGCAGGTTCTTCCGTCTTGCTGCCGCAGCCGGCAAGCACTGCCAGAAGCATTGCTGCTGCCAGAAGCAGTGTAAGCAATCTTTTCATTTGTCTTTCCTCCTTAAATAGTATGTATACAAATACATCTTATATTATATAACTATCACTTTTATATTTCCACGCTCATATATGTCAATCGGGTTATCAAAAAAGTTCCTCGCCCTGGGGCGAGGAACTTTTGGAGGTTTTTTAGCTGATGGAAATGTACTGGGAAGCAACGTCCTTGCGGATACCGTCGTAGGAATAGAAGTAATCCTCCACCAGATCGGAAACAAGCGCACGAGCCTTCTGGAAATCTCTTTCGCAGGGCTTGTCGTTCATATGAGTGTGGAAGAAGTAGGAGCCTGCGTGATAATTGCCGTCAGCATCCTTGTAGTAAACGGGATCATCGATGGAACCGGGACCCATGAGGCTGGGCTTTACGCCGTCATCCAGACCGGCAGGGCCGAATTCCTTGCCGCAGCAAGCGAATTTGCCAACTACCTTGACGCTGGACAGTTCAAGGTACAGCTTGAGAACTTCAAGGGTTGCAAGGCATTCGTTGGAACCATAGAAGCCGCCGCCGTAGGTGGTGAATACGATACCCAGAGGATTGTAGGTGCCGTGAGGTGCGGGACCGCCGGCATACATCAGGCCACCTTCGTCAACAGGAGGTTCGCCACCGAGCATTGCATCGCCGCCGCCCATGGGTGGCATGCCTTCGGGCATGGGGCCACCGGGCATTCCGCCGGGACCGCCGGGACCTCCGGGACCACCGGGACCTCCGGGTCCACCGGGCATATCGCCGCCGGGGCCGCCGGGGCCTTTGAGACCAACACCGCCGGCGTTGAAGCCAAGACCTGCTTCAGCGTTCTTGGCAACATTGTCTTCCAGATCGGTGCCACCGCCAAGGCTGAAAGCCTTGATAACACAGGCCATGGGGCTGCCGGCAATAATGGGGCTTCCGAGGCAGACAACGTCGTAATCCTTATAGCTTACCTTGGGCTTGCCGGACTTGTTGGTAATTCTTTCGAAGTCAACTTCCCAACCATAGTGTTCAAAGGTTTCCTTGAAGCACTTAGCGATCTTTTCGGTATTCTTGGTGATGGAGGCATACATGATGAGTGCTTTGAACTTATAGTCGCACTTATACATCTTGTCGTCTTCTGCGGTGATGGCAGATATCTTACCGGAGGTGGGAACTACATTGGCTTCCTTGTCGCCCTGATCAACGGTAACGGTGCCGGAAAAGCTGTCGCCCTCAACGTCAAATGCGAAAACCGCACTGGAGGGGCCAAGGGGAGATTTAAAAGTAAATCCCTTTTCGGTCTCGGCAAAATCGGTTACGATGCTGCTGCTGCCATGAGAATCCAGCAGAGTGCCGTGATACTTACCGGTGTAGTAGTTGCGAAGCAGCAGAGTGCTTTCTCTGTCGCCGCTGGGAGTGGGCATGGAGAATACATATTTTCCTGTGTATTTCATAATTGTGCTTCCTTTCTGACTTAGCTTATACAAGTATACATGGCATAGGGAGGTCTGGGATCGCCTGTTGTGGTGAGGAAGTAGTCCTCAATTATCTCTGCCATGAATATCTTTGCTTTTGTGAGGTCTCGCTGACTGGGACGTTTGGCCATATCGTAGTGCCAGAAGCTGGAGCCGGGCTTGCCGATACCAAGAGGATCGTTGCCTTCAAGCTGAGAATAGTCGTCCTCAACAGCCATATATTTTTCAATAACCGCCAGTTTTTCCGGAGCCATGGAGGTAAACTCCTCGCTATCGGGAGCTACCGACCAGCGCTGCAGCATCGCCTGAGCATCTGCGATGTTCATGTTCAGCTCCTTAGCGCAGCCATCGACAGCTTCGTGGCGCATCTCTTTACCGGGGCAGGCAAACTTGCCTACGGTGCGAACGCCGTTGACTCGGAACAGTTCTTCCATGACCTCCAGCGATCCATAACATTCCGGAGGGCCTACGCCGCTGCCGCCATAGGTGGTGTAAACAACGCCGTAAATGGTCTTTGCCGGGTCACCTTTTGCGCCGGGGTTACCGGTACCGACACCGGGGGCAACGATTCCGGGGATGCCGCCTCTGGTGCGGCCCATAAGACTTTCGCCCTCTTCTCCGGGAGGCGGACCGCCCATGCCCTTGCCCATAAGAGTACGGTTGCCCTGAAGGCCAAGCAGCATATATACTTCCTTATAGGGCAGACCTGCCACAATAAGGGAACCCAGAACTGCGATATCATATTCTTTCAAATCGATGGGGTCATCGCTCCAGTCCTTGCCGGCCACCAGTTTTTCGCATCTGGTTTCAAATCCGTATTCCTCAAGAACTTCGGCAAATGCCTTGCCAACCAGCTCTGTGTTGCCGGTAAGGCTGCCATACATAACTATTGCTTTTCTTTTGCTCATAGTTCTACTCCTTTCCACATTCTTTCAGCATATATTCTATCGCCAAATCAAATACAAATGTATTAGTTTTTCGGCCAATAATATTTGTTTTTTCGGTATGTTGTGGTAATATAGTTATTGGTGATTGAAATGACAAAACTGATACTTATTACTTCCGAACAGGATACCGCAGAAACAATAATTTCTTTGGCTGACCAGCTCTTCCCCGAAAAACTGAGCATTGACCACTGCCGTGACGCAGTCGGTGCCGAGGCAAACCTCGTCTCATCCGACTATGAGCTTGCGATCTATGATCCTGAACAGCTTGAGCCGTCCATGGCCCAGCAGCTTTTGAGCAGCAGCGTTGCCCTGTCTGTGCCGCTTTATTCAATAGAACGTCAGGCATATATGACTATAAACGGCAATATGGGCGAAATCTATCTTAACAAGCCCGTGGTCAAGGACAACTTTGAAGATACCATGAAAAGAGCTATGGAATTCATTTCCGAATCCGATCCCGATTCCCAGCTCCCGTTATACCAGCTGTTTGCCAGAGATTTTGAGAATTTCCTCAGAGAAAAATTCTGGCAGGACGTGCTCGCAGGCATAATCAAAGATATCCCGCTCATGGCAAAGGGCATCCGGCTCAACAGCGAAGATCTGACTGTTGTGCCTGTGCTGATCGAGATTAAAGAGTGGCGTCAGGAAATGACCATGCGGGAAAAAATGATCACCCTTTCCATGATAAAGAATGTGGCCCGTAAGCTGCTTTTGAAATACTCCGGCGTTGTGCTTCAAGTCAAGGACGATACACTGGTGGCATTGTGTCATCAGGATCACGGAGTTGCAAAAATCACAGAGGACTGCATAAGTTTCAACGAAGAATGCAGCCGGCTGTTTTCCGTATCAGCTTGCTGCTGCATTGGAGAAAGCACTCATGCAGAAGGTCTGGAGGAAATGTTTGAAAGCCTTGTCACTCTCAGCCGCGAAAATATAACAGGTGAAAAGCTGATGTTCCTCCGTTTCGGTGTTCCCGGCAAAGGCACTCCAACCAAAGAACCCGACCTTGCCTTGTGGAAGGACATGCTGCTGTCCGGCGAGTACGATCCCCTGCTGATTTCCATCACCGAATACTTCTTTCAGGCAACTGCAGCCAACCGTCTGACTTTCGAAAACCTGCGAAGATTCAGCCACGATTTTCAGCAGATACTGTATGTGGTCCTGCAGGAAAAAGGTGTTCCCGCCCACGTCGTGTTCGACAACGAAAAATTCGATACCCTCTGGGACGATGCCGCCGATTCCCTTTCCGAGCTGTTGAACTGGATTTTCTGGTCGGTTGGTGAGATTTCCAAACACCTTGGCAGCGCAGACACCCGGCAGGACAAGCTCAGTGAAATCACCGAGTATATCCGCAACAACCTCAGCCATGAACTAACCCGTCAGGAACTGGCCTCCAAAGTCCACTTGAGCCAGAGTGCGCTGGCAAGAATGTTTAAAAACGGCACCGGTATGACATTGACGGAATACATCTTCAATCTTCGCCTTGAAACAGCCAAGCGACTTTTGCAGACCACCTCTATCCCCATCGGCGAGGCTGCCGAAAGGTGCGGATTCCGCAATTACTCCTACTTTTATACCAGATTCAAAGACGCTGTGGGAGTAAGTCCCAGCGAATTCCGGGCGATGCATGAAAAATAGCCCCTTGACATTGTGATAGACTTATTCTATCATGTAATTAAATTCATAAATGTTTCCGAGCCTGCCGGTCTAAGGGCACTGCCTATGACTTTCAGGCCGGGGTCGGTATGACCCCCGGAGTCGATATGGAAACGTATCGGCTTTCCGCGTTGGAGAAGGAGACAATCAAACCGCTGTAATTGTTGCCAACGGTCTGTTTTGTGTTATCTTTTCCACAAAACAGACCGTTTTTGTTTTGGAGTGAGCTTATGACAAACAATAAAAAAAAGCTTTCCTATTCTGCCATAATATCTATACTGTTTGCTGCCCTCATCGTTGCCATCATCGGTTCTGTGGTATTTGGCCGATACCCTATCGGGCTGAAAGAACTTTTTGGCATAATCGGCTCAAAACTTGTTTACATCGAGCCTTTCTGGGAACCTGTTCAGGAATCCCTGCTGCTGCAGCACAGGCTTCCCCGTATTTTGATGGCGTGTCTGGTGGGCTGCTGTCTTTCGGCAGCAGGATCGGCATATCAGGGCGTGTTCCAGAACCCCATGGCAGCCCCGGACATTCTTGGTGCTTCTTCCGGTGCCGCTTTCGGTGCCGCACTGGCGATTTTGCTTGATCTTGGCAGCACCATGACCATCGTTCTGGCATTCGTTTGCAGCATTGTCACAGTGTCAGTAGTTATCTATACAGGCAGCATGGCCAAAGGCAAACGTGTGTTGGGGCTTGTACTGGCAGGTATAATGATAGGTTCGCTGGTATCGTCCGGAACATCTTTTATCAAACTGGTGGCTGACCCCGACGATCAACTGCCTGCCATTACATACTGGCTCATGGGCAGCCTTAACGGCACGTCACCGGACGATGTCAAATTCGCCCTTATTCCCATGGCAATCGGACTTATCCCCCTGTTTTTACTGCGATGGCGCATAAATATCCTCACCTTTGGTGATGAGGAAGCTCAAACCATGGGCGTAAATGCCAAGAGACTGAGATCCGTGGTCATTCTCTGTTCCACTCTGGTAACTGCCGCCAGTGTGGCTGTCAGCGGGGTTATTGGTTGGGTCGGCCTTGTTATTCCTCACCTGGCCCGCAGACTGGTTGGCAACAACTACCGCCATCTAATGCCTGCATCCATGCTGTTCGGTGGAATTTTCCTGCTGCTGGTTGACGACATTTCAAGAAATCTTTTGGCAACGGAGATACCCATAGGTATCCTGACTTCTTTTATTGGCGCACCTTTCTTTATTTATCTCATTTCAAGGGACGGTGAACGGTATTGAGCATAAAAGTTGAAAATCTCTGCTTCTCCTATGGCGAACGGCAGGTGCTGGACAGCATCAGCTTTGAAGCCGGATACGGCCGATTTTTGTCCGTTCTCGGTCCCAACGGCGTTGGTAAAAGCACCCTGTTCCGATGCATGCTGGGACTGCTCCGGCCTTCAGCGGGAACAGTGACCATCGAAGGAAACGATATAACCTCAATGAGCGCAGCTCAACTGTCGCGGCATATCGCCTATATTCCCCAGTCCCACAATCCCGTATTCAACTTTTCAGTGTTGGATATGGTGCTTATGGGCACCACCGCTCAGTTGGGGCAGTTTTCCTCCCCGGGAAAGGCTCAGCAGGAGCTGGCGGAATCGTCTCTTGAACGGCTGGGCATCCTGCATCTTAAAGACCGCAGCTACGCCAACATCAGCGGCGGTGAACGTCAGCTGGTGCTTATTGCCCGTGCCATTGCTCAAAGCGCAAAAATACTTGTGATGGACGAGCCTTCAGCAAGTCTGGACTTCGGTAACCGCATTCGAGTAATGCAGACGGTTAAAAAGCTCGTGCAAGACGGATATGCCGTTATCCAATCCACCCACGACCCCGACCAGGCGTATATGTACTCAGACATGGTGCTCGCTCTGTACGGCGGCAAGGTTCTGGCCCGGGGGACTCCTCAGGAAACCATAAATGACAAAGTCATATCCACCCTTTACGGTGTTGATGTGGAAGTCTGCAGTATGCGCTGCGATGAAGTCCGCGTCTGCGTTCCGAAGAAAATATAACGAACAATGAAAGGAAGGAAAATCAAATGAAGAAAAAGTTTATATCCCTGCTGCTGGTACTTGCCATGCTGTTCAGCCTTGCCGCCTGCAGCAGCAATCCCGATGCGGATAGTTCTCATGCAGAAGCGTCCGAAACCCGCATTTTCACCGATGATGCAGGCAGAAAAATCGAACTTCCCGCAACCATCAGCCGCATCGTCCCTTCCGGTTCTCTGGCACAAATCGTGTTGTTTGCCATTGCTCCCGAAATGTTTGTGGGCCTTGCCGGCGATCTGCAGGAAAATGCCAAAGGCATCATTGACGAATCCTATTACAAGCTGCCTGTTTTTGGAAATCTGTACAGTTCAGCCGACCTGAACATTGAGCAGCTTGCTTTGGCCGCTCCCCAGCTTATCATAGACATTGGCGAACCCAAAGACTCCACCTCCGAGGATCTGAATACTCTTCAGACACAAACTACTATCCCCACCGTGTTCATTTCCGCAACGCTTGAAACAATGCCCGAAACTTACCGCACCCTCGGCAAGCTTTTGGGCAGGGAAGAAAAGGGCGAACAGCTGGCTCAGTTTTGTGAAAAGGTTTACAGCCGCACCTCCGACATTATGGAAAAGGTGGGCGACAACAAGGTGAACGCCCTGTATGTTCTGGGCGAAGAGGGTCTGAACGTACTTGCAAGCGGCTCCTACCATGCCGAGCTTATCGACATGCTCACAAACAATCTGGCAGTTGTGGAGAACCCAACAGGCAGAGGCTTAGGCAACGAAGTTACCATGGAACAAATCGCACTATGGAACCCGGATTTTATTGTTTTCGACCCCGGCAGCATTTACGACACAGTGTCAACAGTCGAAATCTGGAACAATATCCATGCAGTCAGCAGCAGTAATTATGTGGAGATCCCCGAAGTTCCCTATAACTGGATGGGTATGCCCCCATCAGTCCAGCGTTATCTTGGCATGATATGGCTTACCGCTGTACTGTATCCCGACTACTGTGACTATGATGTCAAGGCTGATATCATAGAATACTACGAACTGTTCTATGGCTGCACTTTGACCGATGAGCAGTACGAAACCATCACCGCAAACGCATTTTTGAGGTAATGTTATGCACACTTTGATAATTGGTGGTCAGGGCGTTGGCAAAAGCACTCTTATACGCCGTGTCGTTTCCGAACTTGGGGTTCCTGTATGGGGATTTGAAACCAAAAAAGAAAATCCCACGGTTGACGGTGGCCAAGGCTGTCCGGTTTACATTTATGAAGCAGGCAGATACGTTCGATCCGAAAAAAACCTTGTGGGCTACTGCGACCAAAAGGTTTTTGGCATAAACAAAGATGCCTTTGACCGGTTCGCAAAAAAGCTCCAATTACCTGTTCCCGATGGTCATATAATTGTCATGGACGAACTTGGAATAATGGAAACGGTATCCAACGATTTTTGCGATGCCGTGCTGTCTCTGCTGAACGGAGATATTCCCATAATAGCCGCAGTCAAGAACAAAGACAGGCCTTATCTCGAAGCAGTTAGAAATCATTCCAACGGCCGCTGTTTTTACCTCACGGAGGAAAACAGAGAAACAGTTTATCAGCAAGTTCTGGAGCATCTCAAAAGACAACTGTAAAAAATGGCAGTCCCGCAATTGCGGGACTGCCTTAGTGATGGTGTCAAAAACCCTCGTAGAGTTCGCTGACGAAGTCAGCGAAAAGAGTCCAATATGAAATTTCCGTGCAGCTCATGCAAATGCGTTGCATTTGCATACCGGAAATTTCTCTGCTCAGTTTGCAAACGTGCGAGGAAGAATGCAAAGCATTCTTCGGAGTGCGCTGCAGCAAACTGCAAAAACTCGTGTCAAAATGGTCCGTCGGACTATTTTGACACGCTGAAAATGGCAGTCCCGCAATTGCGGGACTGCCTTAGTTTTTATTTACCTACATATTTGGTAGCCTGCTGACCTGCAACATAGCCGCTGCAGAAGCCAACAGTCAGTGCGCTGAGGACGTTTTCGATATACTGAACGCCAATATCACCGGGGAGCATAATGCCGCGAATGTTATCGCCTGCACCGTACAGACCGGGAATGGGGTTGCCGTTCTTGTCGATGATATTGGTGACAGAGTTGGTCTTCATGCCGCCGACAGCGTTCTCATGGAACAGTTTGAGCTTGAAGGCATAGAAGGGAGCAGTCTCTATCTTCTTGGGTTCGGGCATCATGCCGCCCATGGGGAACATACCGGGCATATCATCGTCATCATCATCGCCGCCGGGACCACCGGGGCCACCGGGACCACCGGGGCCTTCTTCATCGTCGCCGCCGGGAGGAGGTCCCATCATGGGCATCTTGCCACTATTGGCATTGCTTTCGTCGATGATAGCACGGAATTTAACAGGATCGAAGCCCAGTTTTTCTGCCAGTTCCTCAAGGCTGTCTGCTCTGACAAGGCTGCCGGCCTCTTCTTCTTCGTCCAGAACCTCGGGCCATTTTACAAAGAACTTGTCGAGGTCGATGTCCACAACGTCCTTAGTGGTGGGGTTCATGGACTTTTCGATGTTTTCGGTGACCATAGCGTGATCCATGATTGACCACAGGTAACGCTTGGGTTGGAAAGTCAGGGGGCTGACTTCGGTCATGCCGAAAGCTCCTTCGTATTTTTCACCAACAGCATTGACATTTACGCTGCCCATGCCACGGCTGGCGTTGAGGGTTACGCAGGGATAGGGATGGCGGGCAGGTCCAAACAGGTTGACACGACGGTTTTCAAAGTCGATATCGGCGCCGATTTCTTCGCACATGGTGATACCGTCGCCGGTGCAGTGAGCGCAGGTAAACAGGTGAACAGGCTCCTTGCCTTCGTCATCGTAGAACAGGGGCTGGAATCTGTTCATCAGTTCCTTGTTGTGGGTAAATGCGCCTGCTGCCACAACAACAGACTTACATTTGATTTCAATTTCGCCGCCTTCGTCTTCAGCCAGAACACCGCAGACCTTGCCTTCGTCGTCCAGCATTATCTTCTTGGCAGGAGTGTGGTACAGCGCTTCGCCGCCGTTCTTCTCAAGAATGCTCAGCAGCTTCAGGCACAGCCACCAGCCGTTGCCGCCGGGTCCGATAGTGGTGTCGATACGGATAGCGTTGTAGTCGTTGTGATAGGTGCTGACAAGACCCATAGCTCCGCCGGGTCCGAAGGGACCAAGGACGTAGTCTTTACCCAGGTCGTGGTCTTTGATAAGCCAGTTTACCAGATCAACGTCTGCATCAAGCAGATTTTTCAGCAGTTCAACGTCTGCCTGACCTTTGGTCTTTTTCTCAAACTGGCGCAGAACCTTTTCTCTGGGGTCGGGTATACCGGCAGCTTCGTGCCATACGGACCAGTGAGACTTGAACATATGAGCGTACCATGCGCTGCCGCCCACTTCCTTGCCTTTTTCCAGCAGGATAACTTTTGCACCGTTTTCGGAAGCTCTTGCAGCAGCAGCAGTACCGGCAGCACCGCCGCCGATAACGCAGATATCGCATTCCTTAACTATTTTCTCGTGAGGCTCAGCCTTTACGGGAGGAATATCGGGGTTGGAAATAACCTCGTTGTGGCACACTTCAACACAGTGGCCGCAATCAATGCATTTTTCGGGGTTGATCCAATACTTTGCGTTGCGGAAGGTTATTGCTTCCACAGGGCATTCCACACGGCATCTGTGGCAGCAAGTACAATGAGCCTGATCAATTACATATGCCATTTTCTTCTTTCCTTTCTTTTTTCGGCAATATTTGCTCGCAAACTAACTTTTTCATTATAATACATTTAGTTTTAGATGTAAACAATCATAAAGGCAACTTTCATGCAATGTTTGCTTTTTGCTTTACAATGTCTAAGGCGTGAATTATAATTGGAGTGTAATATGCTCCGCAATATTTCGCGAAAGGAGACGTTTCTTTCAGAAACATATTTGGCCATGACCGATAAACAAAAAATACTGAATTGCCTTAACCATCTCCCCTACGAGGGCGAACCTCCCATCATGTTTTTCACCATGAATCCCGGTATGTTTGGAATCAAAAACATCGAACTTCCCGTAAATGAACGCGGTATGGGAAGCACCGGATACGACGTTTTTGGCGTTCACTGGACAGCCGCTGCTCAGGCAAGCCATTACACATTGGATCAGCAGCCCCGTTACAGCGACATCGAATCCTGGCGTGATGAGCTGAAAATCCCCAATATTGAAAAGCTTGACTGGAGCACTTTCATCAAAGAATCCGAGGAAATCGACAGAGAAAAGTACGTTGTCACCCTCACAAGCTATATGGGTCCCTTTGAGCGTGCTACCAGCCTTACCAGCTTTGAAGACTGCCTTGTAAACCTCATAAGTGAGCCGGAAGAGTTTTCCGATCTTATCGGTGCCATTGCAGACTACAAGATCGCTCTGCTGACCAAAGCTATTTCCATCGCAAAGCCCGACGTTGTCAACATTCACGACGACTGGGGTACAGCCAACAGCACTTTTATGAACCCCGATCTGTGGCGTGAGGTCATCAAGCCTCATATCAAGCGTATCTACGACTGCGTAATCGAAGGCGGTGCCATTGTTGTCCAGCACAGCTGCGGCAAGATAGGCCCTCTGGTGGGCGACATTGTTGAAATGGGCGCTTCCGCATGGGAAGCTCAGGCCGACTGCAACGATATCCCCGCCCTTACCGCTCAGTACGGCGATAAGCTCTGTATTCTTGGCGGACTTGCAGGCGAAGAAGGCGAAGCTTTTGGCGGCCCTCCCGCAGAAACCTCCGGCGATGCCCCAAAAGTCGAAAAACCGCCTCTCCCTCCCGAACAGTACCCCGCTTATCCTGAGTTCCCCTCATACCTTTTTGATTGAGCTTAGCCCGAAAGGAATAGAACATGAAAAGAAACATGACCCAATGGGTAGCCGACCTTATTGCCAATGAAGACAAAAGGCCCATGCCTGTTCTGTCATTTCCCGCAGTGACCCTGATGGACATTTCCGTCCGGGAGCTTATATCCGACAGCGAGCTGCAGGCTCGGGCTATGGCACTTATAGCTGAAAAGCTGCCCACCCTCTGCGCCCTTGGTTTTATGGATCTGAGCGTGGAAGCCGAAGCTTTCGGTGCTGACATAATCGTGCCTGACGGCGAAGTCCCCACAGTTGTGGGCGCGCTGGTTACCGACGAGGACGCTGCCGATGCTCTTGAGATTCCGGCTGTAGGTGCCGGTCGAACAGGGCTGTACATAGAATCCATGCAAAAAGCACTGCAGCGCATCACTGACCGTCCTGTGCTTGCGGGAGCCATTGGCCCGTTTTCGCTGGCAGGACGGTTGATGGGCGTTGAAGACGCTCTGGTGTACTGTTTCGACGAACCGGACATGGTTCATACCATCATGGAAAAGACCACAAGATTCGTAACCGACTATATACTGGCATTCAAAGCTGTCGGAGCAAACGGCGTATTGATGGCAGAACCTTTAACAGGCCTTCTGTCCCCCACCCTGGCAGAAGAATTTTCAACTCCCTATGTCAAACAAATAGTCGATGCCGTGCAGGACGATGAGTTCATGGTCATCTATCACAACTGCGGTCAGTCAGTCATGTATATGGCAGAGCAGCTGACTTCCATAGGCGCAGCAGGATACCATTTTGGCAACGCAGCTGACCTTGAAGCTATGCTGCAGCAAATGCCCGATAATGTACCGATTTTCGGAAACCTTGACCCGGCAGGTCAGCTGTTTGCGGGCGATACGGCAAGTGTATTTGCTGCCACAACAGAAATTGTGAACCGTTGTGGCGAGTATAAGAACTTCGTCCCCTCCTCAGGCTGCGATATCCCGCCGCTGACGAGCTGGGATAATATAGATTCGTTTTTCAAAGCCTGCCATGAACGGTTTTATAAAGGTCCCCCGGAAGATTCGAGATATTGAATGTAAGCCGGCATAACGAGTTTCGTTCGTGGGAGTCAACACCATAACGGGCAGTTTGCGAGTATTACCCGCCCTACGGTGTGGTACGTTACGTCACAGGCGTCATTCCTGAACATCAGGTCAGCTTGCTGACCGGAACGACCGAATAATCTTTAAGATCCTTCGCTGCGCTCAGGATGACAAAGAAAGATTGTGCGTTGTTGGAGGGCGATTGGCACGGCACGGCCTGTCCCCTTTTGGTAATTCCAATGGCGATTCTCGCTGCAAACGTGCCAAAAAAGCAGAGGTTCCAATGGAACCTCTGCTTTTTTGTATAATCCCAACACTTTGGATGCCGCACTGAAACACCAAATCGAAGCCCAGCTCAGCGGGTTCGATTTGGAAAGGAGGAGCGACGAAGTGAATGAGAGATGGCGCTATTAGCGCCGTCACGAACGATACGAAGTGCGCGACGACGCGAAGGGACTCTGAACCCAAGGTCAGCTTTGCTGCCCTCTCGGAGAAATTGTTATACAATTTCTCTAAGGGCGTTCTCGCACTCCAAGCGATCAAAAAACAGGCTCACCCCTGTCGGGGTGACCCTGTTTTTGGCACGCCTGAAGGGACTCGAACCCCCAACCCTCAGAACCGGAATCTGATGCTCTATCCATTGAGCCACAGGCGCATAAAGGTGTTTATAACCGTTGATGATTATAGCATTTGGGTAAAAAATAGTCAAGTCAAAGGCCGTCGAGGACACCGTTACATCCGGTGTAAAATGTTACGTCACGTTATGCGTCGTTGCGGCGGGAGCAAGCCCCCGCCATATGTGAGTTGGGCATAGGGATAATGCCCAACTCACAACGAAATAGATTTGCTGCGCAAATCTGTGAAATACGCCTGCGGCGTGTGATATAGGCTTCGCCTGTGATATATTTTCTACGAAAATGTTGATGAAAAGGACGATATCCTCAGATATCGTCCTTTAATATTTAATTATCACGCAGTGATACATCAACATGCCGTAGGCATATATCACATTGCGTCAGCAATATTTCACATTTCCAACGGAAATATTTCACTTTCCCGTCAGGGAAAATATCATTGG
>SVKU01000043.1 GCA_015068245.1 Oscillospiraceae bacterium | reverse complement strand
CACCCGTGCACAGGCAGTTACTTTCCTGTGGCGTGCCATGGGCAGCCCAGAACCTGCCAGCACTGCAAATCCCTTTACAGATGTGGCTGCAAGCGACTATTTCTACAAACCCGTACTGTGGGCTGTTGAACAGGGCATCACCAACGGCACTTCCGCAACAACCTTCAGCCCCAACGATACTGTAACCCGTGGACATACCATAACCTTCCTTTACAGAGCTATGGGTAAACCTGCGGCAGAAGGCAAAATGGCCTTTGGTGACGTGACAGCTGATGCATATTATTATGCTCCCGTCCTTTGGGCCTCCAATAACGGAGTTGCACCCACCTCCGCCAGCAAGTTCTATCCCACTGCCGATTGCCCCAGAGCACAGATCGTTTATTTTATCTACAATGCACTTAATCAGTAATTTCAAAAAGAGGCAAATGCGCAAGCATTTGCCTCTTTTACGTTATCTAAACTTCCATTCCTCTATCCTATTACCAAACACCATATACGCCTTATCGGCAACCTTTGCCAAAGGCTGGTCGGAATAGGAATCGGAGTAGAATTCCTCTATATGTGCGTCGGGATAGCTTTCATTGAGCCGGCGCACCTTTTCTTCGCCGTGGCAGTTCACTCCGGTGTACAGCCCGGTTTTACTGTCTACCCGGGAGGCCATCATGGCTATTCCCAGCCGGGCGCATATGGGACGCAGCAAAAACTCGGGAGAAGCGGAGATTATCAGGTCGTCTTCACGCTTTTGGTCAAGATACCAGCCTTTGATATTCTTGCTGTGCTCAGCCCAAAAATCTTCAACGGCCTTATCCACGTCGGGAACATGCCGCAGAAAGCGGTAAAGGATCTGTTTGAACTTTGTCTTTTCCAACAGCTTCAGCCCAAAGGGGATAGCTGCCCCAATGGTTGCCGGTGCTGATACCAGCACACCGGGATAGTGCTTTAAGCAGTATTTGTAAAAATCGGCGGTTGAGTCGCCGTTATAGATGGTTTTGTCGAAATCGTAGCAGTTCATTTGTTTTTACTCTCGGTGTCTGAAAGTGCGTTAACAACGGCGATGAACAGATGCTCAAAGTCTGCGTCGGAAAGGTCACGGAAAGAAGTGCCCGATGAATCCCCGAATGTAACAGGCTCAGCCAGAATTATCCGGCGCATATTGTTCTTGAACTGCTGAAGTTCTTCCTGATTAAACAGGGGGGTGGAGCGTGAAGCTTTGGAAGGCTCCACACCTCTCAGAATATAATCCGTCGTGGTATCAAGAACCTCCACAAGGGCAGAAAGAGTATCATCTTTCGGCACTCTTGTACCCTGCTCATAGTTGCTTACGGCACTGGGAGATACGCCAATAGCCGCAGCCAGCTGATCCTGTTTCAGCCCTTTTTGCTTCCGCAGGAGCTTAATTCGATTGCCTATCTCTTTGCTCATAAGCCAAAACCTCCGTTCAATACTACCGTTCCAATATAACAAAAATCACACACTCTGTCAATTATTCACCGGTGAACTGTTGACACAACACGAAATGTGTGATATTATACTGTCGGCATAAATGCGAACAGTGGAGGGAGAGGTATGAAGCTTGCCGAACTATCCATGCAATACCTTGACCAGTATTGCGCTTTGAAAAAGAGGATAGATTATCTTAACGGGTTAAGCGGAACTCAGACAGATCCCAATGAACGGTTCCGGATGGGACAGAGGATAAGAATGCTGACTGCCATGAAAATTGAAGCAGGACAGCTGGCTGCCATAACCGGGAGGTATTATGAAAGGGGATACAGGAAAAATGAGAAATACACCCTTTGAAAGCCGTGTATCACAGCAAAGACTCAGGTATTCAGGTATAATGAACAGGGAGGGGTGGCAGAGACTTCTTAGGGAGGATCTGACCGAACGACAGTACCAGATAATGGAGATGAAATATGTCAGACAAATGAGCCAGAGAGATATTGCCAAACAGCTTGATATAGCACCATCAACCGTGTGCCGGACACTTAAAAGGGCAGAAGCACGCATGAGAAAGGCTGTGCGGTATATATAAATATATGTAAACATAAGAATCAGTCAGCTGACCAATTCGTCAGCTGACTGATTTTGATTTATTGTTCTTCCTCGGGAAGCTCCTGAAGCTTGACTATTTTTTCAGTCATTAAAGTAAGGAACCCGGAAATGATGGCGGAAGAGAAGAGGAGATTTTCCACAGGGTTTTCTGCTCTGACTTCGGTATCCGGAACTTCGTGGTCGAGAATATCAGCCGCAGCCTCACGAACCTGGTCGACAAAATAGGTATTGGCAGCCTTGTGACGGTCAACGTAGTTGTTGTAGATCACACGGACTTCGTCTTCTGTAAGACCCATGGGGATCATTTTGCTGATGTAGGAAATGTTCAGCGACTGCTTGAGGGTGCAGATCATAATAAGATATGCAAGGTGGACTCTGGAGTATTTCTTCTTGTGGGGAGCGGGCATGATCTTCATGCGGACGTAGTTGTTTATGGCACTTACGGTAACCACTTCGTTCTGCCGCTCGTCTTGAGGAAGAAAATCAAGATACTGCAGCAGCAGGGCAATCACCTGTTCCATATAGAGCTCTATAGTGGGAAGATCCTCCCATCGGGGAAGAACGTAGTTTTGCATATACTTTTCCCATCTTCGCAGCTTCTGAGCAACGAGATCCTTATTGTAAGACATATTTCATTTCACACCTTCATGTTATCTGAAATACAATTCTAACATAATCTTTATGCTATTGCAAGCTGAGCAAATTGTGTCTTTACTTCTCTTGCGGCATTATCGGCATGATTCCGATATGCTCATCAATTGTTGAAAGGATCGGCAAAAGGTGATAGAGTAAAACAAAAACAATAAGAATTCTCGGGGGGAGATTCCTGTGGTAACGAAGCTAAAATATGGGAACACCAACACGTTCTATATTCGCGGAACCGCCGCCAACTTGCTTGTTGACACAGACTACGCAGGAACATTGCCGGCATTTTATAGAGCAATTAAGGAGAATAATATTAAAATCTGCGATATTGATTATGTTTTGGCAACGCACTATCACCCGGATCATATCGGGTTGGTAAGTGAACTGATGAAGCACGGTGTAAAATTACTTTTGATGGATATTCAATGTCCTTATGTTCACTTTGCGGATGCGATTTTCAGCAAAGACAAGCGGTTGCATTATGAGCCTATTGATTCCTGCAAAGCAATTATAATTCCTGTTGAAGAAAGCAGAGATTTTCTTCAGAAAATGGGGATCAGTGGAGAAATTATTGTTACTGACAGCCATAGTGAGGACAGCGTATCCCTGATACTGGATAGCGGCGAGTGCTTTGTTGGAGATTTGGAACCCATCGAATACATTGAGGCTTATGAACACAATGAAAAACTGGTAAATGATTGGAAGCTTGTTATGAACTGTTGCCCCCAAATCATAAACTATGCTCATGCAAACAAAAAGATACTGTGACAAAAACCCCGGTCAACGGACAGCCATTGACCGGGGATAATCATTATTCTTCTTCCAGCAGAGAGCCGGTGATAAAGGGAGCCTCAATGCCGTAATCGGCGAGAACTCTGTCGATACGGCCGCGGTTCATGTTGGCAATAAACAGACCTTTCATGCACATATCGTAAGGGGGAACACCGCCGCTGGTGTCGAGGCATTCTTCGTCCGTAGAGGCTTCAAAGCCTTTGACGAAAGCTGCGTCGATCACTTTGCATTTTGCCTTCAACTCTTCGTAGTCGGCAGGAGCGGCATCTGCGCCGGGACCACCGGGACCGCCGGGACCACCCGGGCCACCGGGACCGCCGGGACCACCCGGGCCACCG
>SVKU01000006.1 GCA_015068245.1 Oscillospiraceae bacterium | reverse complement strand
ATTCCTTTGTCCAGTGCAGCTTCTGGGGGACATCTGCGGAGAATCCCCAAACCATGCCGGATTCATAGGTGCCGATGTTCATCTGGGGCATTTCTCCTGCAGGGGGTGCGGGAGGTGTATCAGGAAGGGCTTCCTTTTCGTGGACTTCCCCGGGAGAGGGCAGAGAGAACTTCTGGTATCCGGGCTCCACCCCCAGAACGTTATCCAGGAAGGTCAGGGCTGCGGGCATCCAGTCATCCACACAGGCAGAGAGCCAGCCGGTATCCACGATGGTCCGTTTGTAATTCTGGAGACCTGTATGATTGCCGCTGTCACTGATGAACAGGGAGAAGGGCTTTTGGGCCCGGCTCATGTTCCATGCCAGAGCCAGCGCCTGATCTACGGAAACAAGGGTGTCATCGGCGGAGTGAAGAATAAAGGCAGGGGGCATGTCCTTGCCAATATAGTCATAAACGGCGACCTCTATGGTGCCTTCATTGGTCTGCTGGTAGGCGTTGAACAGGCCGTTCTGGGTCAACAGGGCGTTGGGGCGGTTCTCACCGTTGCTACAGCCAGTGAGTTTCTGCATTTCGGGATGATTCCAGAAAGCGCCGTAGGCTGCGGAAATAAATCCGCCGGCACTGCCGCCGCCAATGACAATTTTGTTGGGGTCGATGTTCCATTCCTCTGCGTTGGCCCGGATCATGAGGATGGCCTTGCTCATGAGAACCAGGACTTCGGGGAATCTATAGTTCTCCCCAACAGGATAGGTCATGGTGAAAACAGAGTAACCGTGGGTTGCCAGCGATAACTGGATTGGAACACCCATCTCTGTGGCACAGACGGTAAAGCCACCACCGGGAATCCATAAGAATACCGGTCTGGGTTTCATCCCCATGGGACGTTCTATGATCTCACAGAAAAGTTTGGAGCTTCCGTCTATATTCAGGTCAAAGACAAAATGCTTCATGGACCCTTATTCCTTTGTCCAGTGCAGCTTCTGGGGGACATCTGCGGAGAATCCCCAAACCATGCCGGATTCATAGGTGCCGATGTTCATCTGGGGCATTTCTCCTGCAGGGGGTGCGGGAGGTGTATCAGGAAGGGCTTCCTTTTCGTGGACTTCCCCGGGAGAAGGCAGAGAGAACTTCTGGTATCCGGGCTCCACCCCCAGAACGTTATCCAGGAAGGTCAGGGCTGCGGGCATCCAGTCATCCACACAGGCAGAGAGCCAGCCGGTATCCACGATGGTCCGTTTGCAATTCTGGAGACCTGTATGATTGCCGCTGTCACTGATGAACAGGGAGAAGGGCTTTTGGGCTCGGCTCATGTTCCATGCCAGAGCCAGCGCCTGATCTACGGAAACAAGGGTATCATCGGCAGCATGGAGAATAAAGGCAGGGGGCATGTCCTTGCCTACATAGTCGTAAACAGAAACCTCTTTGGTTCCCTCCGCTGTTTGCTGGTAGGCATTGAAGAGACCATTCTGGGTCAAAAGGGCGTTGGGACGGTTTTCACCCTGACTGCAGCCGGTCAGTTTCTGCATTTCGGGATGATTCCAGAAAGCGCCGTAGGCTGCGGAAATAAATCCGCCGGCACTGCCGCCACCAATGACAATTTTGTTGGGGTCGATGTTCCATTCCTCTGCGTTGGCCCGGATCATGAGGATGGCTTTGCTCATGAGAACCAGCACATCAGGGAAACGGTAATCGGGGCCTGCGGGATAGGTCATGGTAAAGCCCGCATAGCCATGGGCGGTCAGGGACAGGATGATGGGTTCCCCGTCCTCGGGGGCACAGCCTGCAAAGCCACCGCCGGGGATCCACATAAAGGCCGGTCTGGGCTGGGTATTCATGCCCAGGGGGCTCTCGGTAATCTTGCAGTACAGCTTGGAACTGCCGTTTTCGTTCAGATCAAAAATATAGTGTTTCATGATAATTGCTCCTTCCGGGGGTTGATGCTTCTATTATATCTATTATAGTTGAGAAGGTCAGATCTGACACTGTGACCGATTCTAAAACTGCACAAACAGGTTTATGCCCCATGCACAAACACAAACCCTTGACGGCGGTGTATAATCAGGATAAAGTAAGTGTGAAAGACCTTGAATGGAGGCACAACTATGGCACAGAATCTGACACTCCGGCAGCGGGAGCTGCTGGAAAAGTTAAGCCGCACACAGGATTCCCGGGAGGCAAAAGCCCTCTGCGAAGCGTTTCTGGAGCTGGAGCCGGAAGTGGAGCAGGAAGTGAAAAAACCCTCCACAACACAGGAGCTGTTTCAGCAGCTGATGGATGGAGCGGCTTATTCCGATGGAGAGATTCGGGATTTTCTGACCCGAAACGGGGGGCATATCTGCAAGGCCTATGTGCCCATTGTATTTTCCCGGCAGGATACAGAGAATGACCTGCTCATGCAGGGGCTTTCGGCCATTCCGGAGACCTATTCCTTTTTCTATGAAGGGAACCATGTGCTTCTGGTGAAGTTCGACCATGAGCCATTGCCCACCCCTCAGCTCAGTGCATTCATTAAGAATCATGGGCTCTGCTGCGGAGCAGGGCGCCCCTGCGGAGACCTTTCCCAGCTTTCCACCTTTGTCCGGCAGGGCTACGATACCCTCAAGTACATGCAGGTTTTGAAACGGGATGCGGTGTTTTGTACCTACGATCAGTTCACCATGATCCGGCTTTTAGACCGACTTCAGGAGGGTGTGGATTTTAATGGTTTCCAGATCGAGGATGTCCGTGCCATCCAGAACTACGACATTGAGAATCAGACGGAGCTGAGCCGGACACTGCTTTGCTATCTGGAGAATTCCAAAAGCACGTCCAGAACGGCGGAGGAGCTGCATATCCACCGGAACAGCGTCTATTACCGGATCAATAAGTGCACGGAATTACTGCCAGAGGTGGATTTTGATAACGGGATCATGTCCTTCCTGGTAATGCTCTCTCTGTATATTGCCCAGTATGATTACTATCTCGGGCACAAATAAGTTGCAAAACATCCATCTGCAAAACGCAGATGGATGTTTTTGATAGAAGATAATCGATTCAAGTCTTCAGGTGCTGTTTGTGTTCTCCGCCAACCGGTGAAAATAGGCCACCAGATAATCCCGCAGGAGCAGTGCCGGAACATCATCACGGATCACCCGGACAGTCAGATAACGGCGACAGTTTGGCCAGGAAATCGGTACAAATCGCACATCTGGGGCCTGAGCAGAGCGTAGGCCACATAAGTATCGTACCAAGCGGCAGTACCGTTTTCGAGAGTTACCTCACCATCACTGTAAAGCTGGTTCAGACAAGCTGCCAGCTTAATGGCTTCGGCTACGGTCATGCTGTCGTCGGGGCAGAACAGAGAACTGTTCTTGCCGTCGATAAGTCCCAGCTTGTTGGCGCTGAACACATCGCTGTAATACCATGCGCTTTCGGCCACGTCAGCAAAGGGGAACACATAGGGCTCTTCTTCAGGCTGCTTCTGTTCGGGAGTTTCCTCCTCAGGCTGAGTTTCCGGTTCTTCATCTCTGGGAGGAATGGTGGTTATCTTTATGGGGTTGGAATAAGTCAGCCACACTTCATTGGGGTTTTCAAAGCTGGTTCTCAAAGCACCGTGGAAATAATAGAAAGTGCCTTCCACATCACAGGCTCGTTTTGGTAAAGCCCCGGAAATTTCCAAATTCAGTTTTGCCCTTATATGTACTGTTTTTTCAACATTTTTGCATTTTTTACTTACATTCACCCCGAAAAAAATGTTATAATTGAAGCAAATTCAGAGGTGATCAAAATGTTTATAACAGGACAGCATATCATTTACGGCAATACCGGCGTGTGCATGGTAACGGAGATAATCACCAAAGATACTGAATCTCACGGCCCACAGGATTTCTACGTTCTTAAGCCTGCTTATTCGGATTACACCATTACCACTCCCGTAAACGGCAGCAAGGTATTCATGCGCCCGGTGATATCCAAAGACGAGGCCAACGCCCTTATCGACTCCATACCCTCCATTCACCCGGAAGTCTACCACAACAGGGTCCTCCGCCAGCTTTCCGATCATTACGACGAGTTCATAACAACTCACAGCTGCGAGGATCTTGTAAAACTCACCATGTCCATCTACGCAAAAAAGCAGCTGCTTCTGCAGCAAAAGAAAAAGCTTGGTGCAGTGGACGAAAAATACATCAAAAAGGGTGAGGACCTGCTTTTCGGTGAGCTTGCCGCCGCACTGGGGATTGAAAAGAGCGAAGTTCAAGCGTATATCGCCGCAAGAGTTGAAAAATAAAGCTGTCATTTCGAATTGGAGCGTAAGCCCGAAGAGAAATCCCCATCTTGTAATCGATTCTGTAACAAGATGGGGATTTCTCCAACGCCTTCAGCGTTGCTCAAAATGACATTTTTAGGTATTATTCGCCTGAGAGTAAGCGGAGCGCATTGCGGTCTGGATGGAACCTACCTTATTGCAGTCGCCCACAAATCTTACACGACAGCCCAACTCGCTGAAGCTCATGGCTTCATCGGTGCGGCCTTTCATGCCCGCAGCGATAACAACGCTGTCGGCAGGAATGATATGCTCGTTTCCGTCGCTGTCGGCATAGCGCACCGCACCGTCTTCGATTGCGGTTACACGGCTGTTAAGCAGGTAAGAGAACCCCTCCTGGTTTTCCCAGGTCTGTTCAAACATGCTGCGGAAATGTACAGGTACGGCTTCGGGTGCCAGCTTGTCGAGCATTTCGATGACTGTGACCTTGTGACCCTTGCGGGCAAGGTAAATACCCATCTCCACGCCGATATCGCCGCCGCCGATAATGGCAACATTTTCGCCCATACCGGGTTCTTCTTTCACCACGTCAATGGCAGGGCAGACATTTTTGCTGTCCACGCCGGGGATCGGGGGAATAATGGGTGTTGAACCGAGAGCGGCAAACACTTCATCGTATCCCTCGCTTTTCAGCAGTTCGGGAGTTGCCGCAGTGTTCAGCAGCACCTTGACATTGGATTTTTCCACCTGACGTATAAGGTATTCCTTAAACTTGGTTATAGTCCACTTGATGCCTATACCGTCCATGGCGCACAACAGGCCGCCAAGATGGTCTTCCTTTTCATAGAGGGTAACGTCATGGCCGCGTTTTGCCAGCAGCAGAGCTGATTCCATACCGCCAACACCGCCGCCTACAACGGCTATCTTTTTCTTGCGGTCGGGAACAGTGACCATACGGTCGATTTTGGACTCAAGCCCCCATTCGGGGTTGACGGAGCAGACAGTAAGCCAGTTGCCCGGGCTTGCCTGATGGCACTTGTTGCAGCGCAGACAGGGTGCCACATCATCGCCACGACCTTCGTAAGCTTTCTCTGCCCATGCGGGATCAGCGATCCATGCTCTGGCAGCGCCGATAAAGTCTGCCTTACCTTCGGCGATCACGTTTTCACAGGTGTCGAGATCCTGGCAGCCGCCGACAGTAACGATCTTGATGTTTCCGCCGTAGGCTTCTACACCCTTTTTAATGGCTGCAGCAGGTTCAAGCTGAGGTATCTCACGCTCATCGAGATATGTAGGCTGGCTGGGATCTATGCTGCCGCCGCGGATCTGGAGCAGATCCACCTTGCCTTCTGCCAGTTTGGCAAAAGCTATGGCGTCCTCAACGGTGGAGCCGCCTTTGAACATATCGTCCTCTCTGCCGGAAATGGATATTTCCACAAGGAAATCCTTCCCACAGGCCTTTTTAATGCCTTCGCAGATAAGCAGCGGGAAACGGGAGCGTCCCTCAATATCGCCGCCGAACTCGTCTGTACGATGGTTGGAAAGAGGAGAAATAAACCGGCCGGGGAACATGAACCGATATGCCATATGCATAAAGCACATATCAAACCCCAGAGACTTGGCAAGCTTTGCCTCCTCGACATACTGGTCAATTACCTCATACAGCAGGTCTTTAGGAGCAGCTTTGCCCAAAGTGGCAACACTGCCGTCACCGGCGACAAACTCTGACAAGATGCCGTCCGATGCGTCGTAGCCCTCCAGCATTCCCATGGGCGGAAGCACCAGATAAGATGCCTTGGCACCGTAGTAGTGGACGCAGTCGGCTATCTGGGCAAAATAGTGCTGATGGGCACCGTTGTGGATATCGAGGCTCAAAGAATGGGGGTCTTTGTTTTTAACAGGGTTGTTGCCCTTGCAGGTAACAATGGCTGCCCCAGCCTTAGCCTTATTTGCATAATGGGTTATAAGCGGCTCCGTGGGATACTTTTCCGGTCCCTGAACAAAGTGGGGATTACTGGGCGTGGCGATCATTCTGTTGCGAAGCAGCACGTTTCCTATTTTAACAGGCTTTAACAGGTTTTCATATTTCAATTTGTTCGTCCTCCTGAATTCTTCTCAATGATTTATACTACAGCAAATTTCATGCCAGATACAATTGTATGAAAACGAAACGGTTTGGCACGTTTTTCTTCCGGCATTTATGCCTTTTTTTCTCTTCTGTTTATGCACAAAGCAAAAAATTTTTTATGCACTCAGCATACCTATCGGCATTTTTCATAAAACCTACATATTTCACTCTGAAAAACTGTTCACATCATTATGTACACCGCATTTTTCCGTCCGTAATAACCGTTTTTTTCTATTTTTATACCTAATTTCCTTTGTCTTAACCAAAAAATGTCACAAACTTTATGTACGACTTTACCATAAATCCAAGTTGTATGTTGGCGTTTTTGCCCAAATCTCTTTGGGTTTTAAAAATGGCTTTATTCAGTTTTAGCAATATTACTCATTGACTAAATGGTTACTTTATGTTTTAAATAGTGTTAGGTTTATACCAAAACTGAAACCGTTTGTCCAAACGGTTTGCACATAAAATTATTTCCATGCAGATAAGGAGATCAGATTATGGATTACGCAGATATCACCAGAACAAACATCAAGAGTCTCATGAAAAAAGAGCACATTTCCATCAGAAAGCTGGCCGAGATCATTGGCACCTCAGCTTCTACTCTTACCGATTCCCTGAAAAGCAAAAAAGGCATTTGCATTGATAATATGATGCTTATTGCTCAGCATTTTGGTGTTTCTGTTGATCTCTTGTGCGATCCCGAATTTGACCCCGATTCCAGAGCACTGTATCTTCAGGATCCCTCCATGCTGGCCCACCGTTTCCGTGAGCTGGACGACCACGGCAAAGAGCTGGTAAGCTTCGTATTCAACAAGGAACTCGAAAGAGTTGCTCAGGAAAAGGAAATAGCCGAATAATTTATTTTTAAACTGTTAATGAGCTGCAAAACGCAAAACGTTTCGCAGCTCATTTTTTAGTCTTCAAAAATCGCAACAGGTCTTGTCCACCCTGCACTGGCAGCTTTGATATTTACCGGGAAGCAGGCAACCTTGAATCCGAAAGGCGGCAGCTTGTCCAGATTACCCAGTTTTTCCATATGGCAGTAGCCATGCACCATACCTGCCTTGTGCCCTTCCCAGATGATAGAACTGTCGCCTGTGCGTTTATACTCCTCCGCAATGAAAGACAGCGGTCTGTCCCAGCTCCAGGCATCGGTGCCTGTGATCTTTATGCCCTGTTCCGTCAGCCAAACGGTGGCCTCACGTCCAACTCCCACGCCGCTGACGAGGTATTTATCCGTTTCAAAATACGGTGCCGCACCGCTTTGTATAAGCACGATATCATAGGGTTTCAACGTATATCCAATGCGGTCAAGTTCCTGTTTAAAATCCTCAGACGTCAGCAGAGTTCCGTGGGGGCGATCACTGAAATCAAGCATAACGCCGTCATGGAAGCACCAGTCCAGCGGTATCTCATCTATGGTGGCAGCTCTTTTGCCGCCGTCCATAGTGGGGTGATAATGGTAAGGTGCGTCAAGATGGGTACCGGTGTGGGTGCTGAGGCTTATATCCTCCACCGCCCAGCCCTTACCGTCAGGCAGATCGTCAACCGTGGCACCGGGAAAGAATCCGAGCATACTTTCAACCCCCATGTCATGGTCGGTATATTTTATATCCGGTCGCTGCACCGGCGGATCGCAAAGTGCCTGATGAACTATAGGGGTGGACAGGTCGATAAATCTCATTTTCACTCTTCCTTTTTGATTTTTAAATATTATATCATCAGATATCTCCCTTTTCAATCTTTGGTAAATATGGTATCATCAATCCAAAGGAGTTGTTGGTTATGTCCGGCATGGTTATTATTTATTTTATTGCAATGTATGTTGGCCTGATCGTAATACTTACCGCTGTGTCAATCAAAAAGCATGGGTTTCAGTGGCCTCCCGCCTCTATTGCAGCGGCAATTGCTCTTGTAATGGTTCTTCAGCGAATAAAAACAGGTGGTTCTTTTAACCTTATCTACCTTGCAGGTCTTGCAGCAAGCATGTGCCTGATTTATCTTGTTTTTGGATTTATAATGCGGAAACTGATCAGGCAATAATAAAAGCAGTCATCCCGGGAGCATCCCGGGATGACTGCTTTTATTCAGATTTGTCCTGACGCAGCCAGGGCAGTACGGTTGCAATCTCTGATGCAGCCCACCTGACGGCAGTCACCGATCATAAATGTTCTTGCTGCAAAGCCATGGAGAGCTATCGCCTCGTCCTGATGCGCCTCCATACCACCCAGTGCCACAACGCTGTCGCAAGCTATAGTCTGCTCGTTTCCGTCGCAGTCGATGTATTTGACATAACCGTCACCGATTTCGGTGGTGGTGGCTTCCAGCACGGCATCAAAGCCATTCAAAGCGCAGTATGCCTCCTGCATTATCTCACGGTAATGAATGGGTGTAGCTTCGGGCGCAAGAGAACTCTGACGGGTCAGCACCGTGGCATTGTGTCCGTTTTCACACAGATACATGGCAGCTTCCACGCCGCTTTCACTGCCGCCGATAACAACCACGTTCTTACCCAATTTGGCCTCATTACCAAACACACTAAGTATATCCCACGCCTTTTCAACACCGGGTATATTGGGCTTTTTGGGCGTTGCGCCAAGGGCAAGGATAACAGCGTCATATCCCTGACCGTCCAGGGTTTCGGCAGTTACTTCGCAGTTGAGCCGAATATCCACACCTGCTTTTTTCAGCTGAGCCTTGAGGAACTCACGATACTTGACCAAGGGCCACTTAAAGCTGGCGTGGTCCATGATTCTCAGCTGACCGCCCAAAGCATCAGACTTTTCAAACAGGGTAACATTATGGCCCCGTTCGGCGCACATCAAAGCTGCACGCATACCTGCCGGTCCGCCGCCTGCAACCGCAACTTTTTTAACACCGCTGACGGGTTCGAGATATTTTTCTATCTTGTGAGCGATACCCATAGCAGGGTTGACGGTGCAGATGCTTATCCACTTGCCGTCAAGGCTGGGAACGTGGCACTTGTTACAGCGTACGCAGGGCAGCACGTCCTCGCCACGGTCCTCGATTAGCTTTTTGTAGAAATCCGGGTCAACTATAAAGGCTCTGGCAGCACCGATAAGGTCAGCCTGACCACTTGCCAGTATGCGTTCCATATCGTCGGGGTCCTGATATCCGCCGATAGGTTCGCAAAGTATCTTTGTGCCGCTGGCCTTGACCGCTGCACAGTCAGCCAGAGTTGCATAATCGTCGTCGGTTGAGTTGTATCCCACGGGATGGTTCAGATTGGGAGTCTGGGCACGGAACTGGAAGATGTCCACAAGTCCTTCTGCAATTTTTGCAAACTCGATGGTTTCTTCGATGGTGGTGCCGTCGGTTTCGCTGCCGGTTATCTGCAGCTCAATGGGGAAATCCTTGCCGCAAAGCTCTTTAATGCGGGCGCAAAGCTCAAGAATCATTCTGGCACGGTTTTCGATGCAGCCGCCGTATTCATCGGTTCGCTTGTTGGTTTTTGCAGAAATGAATCTGGCAAACAGAGTTGCACGGTAAGCGCAGTGAATCGTGACCATATCGAAGCCCATGGTCTGATAGTATCTTGCACGCTGAGCGTAATACTCGACTATCTCGGCTATCTGCTCATGATTCAGCTGTTTTGCAGCCTTGCCGCCTCTGAGCATCATGCCCACGTCGTAATCGTCCTGACCGTCACGGAAGTTTTTGTTGTTAAGGTTAAACACCACCGCTTCAGTCTCGCAGACGTCATAAATGGGATCGGGTGCGGCAAAGGGCATTATTGCCAGAGACAGTCGGGAATCGTAATAATGCACGGTCTCTGCCAGCTGGCAAATATAGTTTTCCACACTGGGGTCACTGAGGTCATACATGGGGAACCTGCGGCCGTCCTCATTAAAGGATTCTCGCTGTGCCATATTGGTCCAGTCTGCAAAGGTGACGATAGCTGCACCGTTTTTTGCTATGGAGGTCAGATGGTGCATTATCTGCTCGGTAGGATAAGTCTCCGGTCCCTGAAGAAAATGGGGTAGGGAGTTGGCGGATACCAACCGGGATTTGAGAACCATATTGCCAACCTTGACAGGGGATAAAATGTGTTTGTATTTGCTCATATTTCCACTTCCTTATTTGTATTTCTGTATAAGGCTATTTTTGCATTTTTTTATTTCATTGTCAACAAAGTATAACCGTGGTATAATCGTAAAAACTGTTTTTCTACACTGAACCCGAGGTGAGAATATGGATAACAATTTATCGCCCACTGTCTGGATCGCTCGGCTGGACGAAGAACCGTTGGCGAAAAAGTATGGAAAAAGCAACATCGCCTTGCTTCTGCTGAAAATAGCTGCGGGTATTGCAGCCGTCGTGCTGGTATTTGTAGCCTTCGAGTTTCTTCCCTCAGGCATTTTCGTTCCGATAGTATGGCTGCTGGTGGCAGCAGTCGGAATAATCACCCTCATGGCTGTCATCAACCAACAGAAATTGCGAAAAATGAGCCGCAGCGCACTTGTCACAGAAGGCGACACCGTTACGTTGGTGACTTACATGATACAAAACGATGAAACTACCTGTGAGTCCCTGATAGGCTCGATGAATGTCAGCGCAAAAAACGGCGGCTTCAACTCAGAGGATCTGTTAGGCTTTAACCTTGGCAACTCCGGCCGCAAAAAGGGCAGCAAGGCATACAATGCCGCTGTTCTTGCCATGCAAGACAAGGCTTTTGTGCTGGACAAATACCGCTCAGGCTACGGCCAGGTGGAGCTGACCCGAAGATATGACTGTACCCTTGAAGTTCAGGGGGACAAGCTCATCATAAAAGGTTCAAAGAAACCCGGCGAAGAAATCGGCGAATGGGCAATCCCCAACGTTTTCGGCCCGGTTGAGATTTAAGGCAACGCACAGGTTGTCAAAGCTCGCCCTCTACTGCCCCCTGACCCCTGATTCCTGCCCCCTTATTTTAATCTTTACGCATACGAACAAAAGTGGTATAATAGCTCTCAGCTGTTATACCACTTTTGAAAATACTGGAGGAAAATAAATGTCTGACAAATATAAGCTGCTGCTTTCTCCCGTAAAGATCGGCAATGTGACGCTGAAAAACCGACTCATCGGCTCCAAGTGTGCACTGCAGGGCTTTACCATTGAGCAGGCAAAGGAATTCTACGTTTACATGGCAAAAAACGGTGCGGCTACCGTTACTGTGGCAATGCCCGACTATCCCCATCACAATTTGAACCAGAACAACGGTCACATGGACGGCACCGGTCTGGACGTTCGCGACCCCGAAGTACGCAAGGGCTTTGAGGAGATCTGCAAAGCTGTCCACGAACACGGCACTTTGGCTTCCGCATCCATGATGGACATTGAGCCCACCGATGTGGGTATTTCCGACTGCCCCAACTGGGACGAGATCCCCAAGAAGGGCGACTACAACACCGCTGTTTTCCGCAACAAGCCCGGCATCTCTGCCGAAGGTCTGGAAAAGCTCATAGACGAATTTGTGTTCCGTGCAAAGGATTTCAAGGACATGGGCTTTGACATGGCTACCTTCTATATGTCCTACCGCAGCTCTATTCTTGCCACCTCCATGTCCCCTGTGTTCAACCAGCGTACCGACAAGTACGGCGGCAGCACCATGGCTGAACGTGCAACCCTGGCAAGAGAGGTCTTTACCCGCATCAAAGAAGCCTGCGGCGAGGATTTCCTCATCGAAGCTCAGATCTCTGCCATCGAAGAAGAACCGGGCTACGACCTTGAAGGCTTCCTTGACTTCTGCCAGGCAATCGAAGACTGCGTGGATATTATCCAGATCCGCGGTATCGACGGTTCTGCCACCCACGTCAACGGTATGAATATGGAAAAGGGTCATCCCTCCAACCTTGATTACGCCGCAGCTTACAAAAAGCGTGGTATCAAAGCTCTTTGCGCTCCCGTAGGCGGTTTCGGCAATCCCGACGATATGGAACGCTTCCTCGAAGAAGGTAAGAGCGACCTGTTTGCCATGGCACGTCAGTTCATCGCTGACGACGAATACTACGAAAAGCTGAAAGCAGGTCAGGGCAGCGAAGTCATCCCCTGCATCATGTGCAACGGCTGCCACGGTCTGCACACCTGTGCCGTCAACCCCAGAAGCGGACGACTGAACAATTTCCCCTCAGAAACCTCTCCCAAAACCGTTGCCATCATCGGCGGCGGCCCTGCCGGTCTGCAGGCTGCATATTCCGCAGCACAGCGAGGTCACAAGGTCACCCTGTTTGAAAAGTCCGATTCCTTGGGCGGTCAGGTCAAAGCCGCTGTTGTGGCTGAGTACAAATGGCCCCTGAAAGATTTCCTCGACTATCTTATCCGCAAGTGCAGCGAAACCGGTGTTGAGTTCAAGCTGGGCGTTGAAGCCACAGCAGATATGATCTCCGGCAAATACGACGCTGTTATCGTGGCTGTGGGTTCCGAGCCCCAGTCCATCCCTGTCGAGGGCGCAGAGGGTAAAAACGTCCATCTGGCGGAAGACGTTTTCTTCTGCGAAGAAAAACTGGGCAAAAACGTAGTGGTCATCGGCGGCAGCTGGACAGGCCGTGACGCAGCCCTGTACCTTTCCCGCAAGGGCCACAAGGTGACCATGGTCACCAGAAGCAGAGTCAGCCTCTCCGGCGATATGCACACTCAGCGTCTGGAAGAAGAGGCCTTCACCGAAAATCCCAACTTCTCTTACATAGACTTTGCTTCCACCGAAAAGATCGGTGACGGCTGCGTTGTTCTCAATGTCCGCACCAATCCTCCTCAGGCTCCCGCCTTTGGTATGTTTGGCTCCATGGACGACGAGGACACCAAAATCAAAATGCATATGGGACCTCCTCCCGGAGGAGATGGCGGACCCGGTGGTCCCGGCGGTCCCGGTGGACCCGGCGGTCCCGGTGGTCCCGGTGGTCCCGGCGGTCCCTTCGGAGGACCTCCCGCAAAGGAAGAACCTCCTGTTTATGAGCTGCGCACCATTAAATGTGATGATGTTGTCATCTCCGGCGGCAGAAAGCCCAGAGAAGACGTGGCAAAGCAGTTTGAAAAATCCGCTCCCGTGGTGTTCAAGGTTGGCGACCTGACCAAGGTCAGTAACGTCAAGAGTGCCGTTTACGCAGGCCACAAGGCTGCGATGTTGATATAACAAGCAAAAAAAGTTGCCGCAATTGCGGCAACTTTTTTTGCTTGAGGGGTCAGGCTTCAGGGAGCAGGGATCAGAGTGTTAAGCCAGCCCACGTTATCTGCTGACCCCTGACCCCTGACTACTGTTCCCTAATTTCATATAAATACCGTCTTCCCCGTTTGCCAACTCTTTCGGCAACACCCATGTCAGTCAACATTTTCACGGCTTTCTGTGCGCCGCTGTCGCTGATGCTGCCCGATTTTGCCACATCAGCTGTGGTGAACTGCTTTGGCAGCTCCGGCAGCAGCAGGGTCAGTTCTTCGGGACAGGTCACATCTATTTCATCAAGAATGTCAATCGGTACACGGGTGGCTCGGGTGGCATTTCGTTTTTTGCTTTTATCCCAACCGTCCAGATACTTGTATTCCTCCAGCTCCAGCACCACTACTTTTAACCTGAAGTTCGGGTGGTCGATCAGTTCCCTTATCCGATATAGCTCGTAAAACACATCCGCAGGCTGCCACTTTTTGGGGCTTTTGCGCCGTGGTGTTATCTCTCCGGTTTCGGTGTCTATCCACAGGACCCACTTAATACCTGCCACTGGGTATACCAGCGTTACAACGCTTTGGTCAAGCAGTCCGGAAAGTTTCTTTTTCATGGCAGCAAAGTTCCGTGTCTGTATCTCAATGTACCCCGTTTCATTGGCAATGTCTGCCACATAGCCGCCAATGTCCACTTCGTGCAGCTCAGATCTCGGTTCGCAATACAGCTTTAGCACTGCGTGAAGAGGGCTTTCGTTCAGGGTGCCGATACTGTTGCCGCCAATTTCGGCCGTTTCCATAGCCCGCAAAAACCGCTGTCTGTCCACGTTTTTCCCCCATCTTTCTATCAAAACAGAACCTTAGAATTCATTTTTATCAAAGTCTATTGATTTAGATTCCGAAATAAAATATAATTTCACCACAATAATATCACAAATCACAAGGAAAGGAAAATACTATGCGCAAACCAGTTTACGGAAAAGGCTTTGATGCTTATACTCCACAGGAACAGCAACGCATTGCCGTTGCCCGCAAAATGGCAGAAGAAGGCATGGTTCTTCTTGAAAACAACGGCGTTCTGCCCATGGCAGCCGGGGATATTGCGCTGTTCGGTGTTACTCAGCTGGAGTTTCTTACAGTAGGTTCCGGTTCGGGTGCTGTTTACGGCAACTACGCTGTTGGGCTTCCCGAGGGTTTGGAACACGTCGGTTTTGTTCTTAACCGGGATATCCGCAAAATTTATCTGGACCATGCAGAAGAAGAGGCAAAAAAACCGCCTGAACCCATGCACGCCAGAATGAACACCATTAAGGAACTCCCCATCTCTGTTGATGCCATTGCAGCCGCTGCAGAACACTGCTCCACCGCCGTTTACGCATTTTCCCGTATAGCCGGTGAAGGTCGTGACCGTACGCTGACAGAAGGTGACTGGTTTCTGTCCGAATCCGAGATGCAGCTGATGACCGACCTGCGCAAAGCGTTTAAAAAACTTATCGTTATTGCAAACATTCCCACCGTAATGGATGTTACATGGATAGATTTCTTCAAACCGGACGCAGTTCTGGTATCATGGCTACCGGGCATGGAAGGTGCCTCCGCCGTGGCAGACATCCTTTCCGGTAACGTATGTCCGTCCGGCAAACTGGCAGACACCTTCCCCATACTGTGGGAAGACCTTCCCTCCTCTGTCAACTTTGGCTCATGGGCAGACGGCGTTGAGCTTTATACCGGTGATGAGAACCAGATCCCCTATTGGGGAGGCAGAGGAAACGATGAGGAAGTACCTTTGGGCAAAACCATTCGCCGTCCGTTGAACAACCGCCGGTATACCGAGTATCAGGAAGGGCTTTATGTTGGCTATAGGTATTTTGAAACCTATGGGGTGCCTGTGAAATACCCCTTTGGATACGGCCTGTCCTATACCAAATTCAATACCGGATGTTCTGAGGCTGAACTGAAAGATGACTGCGTAAACTTCTCTGTTACCGTTACCAACACCGGTCTCGTTGCCGGCAAACATGTGGTTCAGATATACTTCAAAGGCTCCGAGCCTCTCTTGGAACGTCCTGACTGTGAGCTGGCAGCCTTTGCAAAAACAGAGCTTCTTCCTTCTAAGGAAAAGCAAACGCTGGAATTCTCCATCCCCCTGAAGAACTTTGCCTCATACAGCGAAGACATGGCCGCCTACATACTTCAGCCCGGTGATTACACCCTTTTCGTCGGCGAAAACAGTCATGACCGCAAAGCGTTTGCGTCTTTCCGTATTAACAATCTCACTGTTTTGGAGCAGCTCAGCAACCACTTTGCTCTGACCCACACCCGTCCGTTGGTGGAAATGTCCAAACACGACCGTGAGGCAACTTATCCGGTTGCACCTCCCATCCGTTATGACGGTGCGGAAAAGCACGGCACCAAAAAGCAGCCAAAATACGCATTCGACATACCTGCTCCCGGCAAGGGACAATGGCAGCTGAAAGATGTCAAAGACGGCAAGGTTTCCATGGGTGAATTTGTGAAGCAGCTTACAGACATTGAGATTGTCTGCCTGCTTATTGGCTCCAAAACCGGTGTTGCTCCCCATATGGATGCTGTGGTAACCATGAAAGACGGCGGCGGAGATGCTCCTCCACCCATGATGGATTTCGGCAAACCGATTCTTGAACCGCTCAGCGACATTATAAGCGGCGCTGCCGGTCAGACAGCTACCGTTTCCCGCCTTGGAATTCCCTCCATCGCCATGTCAGACGGTCCCGCAGGCGTTGGTGCGCGATATAAGAGAAATAAGATCGGCTTCCCCACCGCTCAGTTGATAGCCTGCAGCTGGAACCTTGAGCTTACCGAGCTTATGGGTCAGGCTATGGGCGCCGAATGCGAGGAAAACCACATAGACGTGTGGTTGGCTCCGTCACTTAACCTCCATCGAAATCCCCTTTGCGGCAGAAACTATGAGTATTTCTCCGAAGACCCTTTGCTCACCGGAGAGATGGCTGCTGCCATTATCATCGGTTCCCAGAAGCACCATATCACCACCTGTCCCAAGCATTTTGCAGCCAACAATCAGGAGACCAGCCGCTGGGACGGCAACGACAGCATAATATCCGAGCGTGTTCTGCGGGAAATGTATCTCCGCGGATTTGAGATTGCAGTCAGAAAAGGCAAGCCACACAGTATGATGACCGCTTATACTGCTCTCAACGGCACCTATACGGCTGCACGACGTGACCTCAACACCGATGTTCTGAGGGGTGAATGGGGTTTTGACGGATTTGTTGTAACCGACTGGGAGGGTGACAGCATCCACACTGTGGCGACTCTCGAATCCGGCAACGACGTACTGATGCCCGGTTTTGACGGTCAGGTGCAATTTGTTCTGGACAATCTTGCGGCAGGAAAGCTCAGCCGTGAAACCCTTGAAAGCTGTGCCTGCCACCTGTTGGGATATATAATGACTACCGCAGCTTTTGACAGATATGTAAAACAGTAGAAGTTAAGGCTGTCATCCATCCGGGAGCAATTTCTGCAGATGGGTGACAGCCTTTCTATCCGTTTTTGTATTTGACACATACACAGTATAATGATAGAATATATCGGTATGCCAAATTCTAAAGAGAAATGATTGATGAATCTTTGAACGTTAGCAGTTATATCGTGTATGATCTGGAATGGAACCAACCCCAGTCCAGAGAAAGCTCTGCCTACCGCAAGGTGGGAGACAGACTTACCAACGAAATAATCCAGATAGGAGCAGTCAAGCTGAGTCCCGACAATCTTGCCCCACTGGATACCTTTACCACCGTGGTCAAGCCCAGATACTACCGCAAGCTGATGGACAGGGTCAGAAAGATAACTCACCTTACAGAAAGCGAGCTGGAGGAAGGTCCCGGCTTTGCGGAAGTCATTCGGGAATTCCGCCGCTGGTGCGGTGACGATGCCGTGTTCCTGACCTGGGGGCCGGACGATACCTCTGTTCTCCGCCAGAACCTCGACTTTTACGGCATGGAGATCCAATGGATGACCCACTGGTACGACCTGCAGCTTATATTCAACCGTCAGACTGGCAATTCCGGGCAGAAATCCCTGGCGTTTGCAGCCGAGCATTTCAACATCGACCAATGTCTGCCCCTGCACAACGCCTTGAACGATGCTTACTACACCGCCCTTGTCTGCGAAGAGCTTGACTTGGAAACAGGCATCGCCACATACCCGAATCTGGCTGAGCATCGGTTTACCAGCAGTGCTGTGAGCGTAAAAAACCAGATGTTCGACGGTTTTGAGAGCAAGCTGGACGCCTTGCGCGACAGCCGAGTGCGTTTGACCAACTGTCCCGATTGCGGCGAAAAAATGCTGTCCAAGGCTTTCACCCACCAGACCACCAACAAATACATCACCCTTGCCGAGTGTGCCGAGCACGGAAAATTCCTTGTGCAGGTTCGCTTTTCCCGGGGCAAGACCCTTAAAGCGTGGAAAACAGTCTACCGCGCCAACGATGATGCCGAGAAGATGTATTTGGCAAGACTGAATGAAAAAAAAGCAAAGAAAGCAAAAACCGCTGCCAAATAGGCAGCGGTTTTTACTTGTTGGTGGCCATCAAGGCACCGGATATTAATTATTAATTTAATAAACGTCCTCAACTATCTGCTCCGGTCTTTCGTCCAGCTGCCAGGGATTTTTATAAAGCGCACGCATGAGCTTCAGTGCGGAAGCATAGCAGTAACCATCGCAGATACGCTCGTCCAGAACATAAGTATAATCAAGATATCTTTTCGTTACCATATTACCGTCTTTATCCATTTCATAAGCCTTACGCTTTGCGCCAAACGCCAGGAATACAGGCACGTTGCCAAAATCATAAAGGTGATGATATATAGGCGGAATACCAAGGGAACCCATGGAGGTTATAAACATGGACCCATGGAACGGGCTTAGGTTGATAAGAAACTGAGGCAGCAGCCCAAAATAGTCCAGCAGCATCAAAAACCAGACCACAAACTTCAAAACCAGCCCGGGTATGTAGTTCAGCGCACCTGCCAGCTTGTCGAATGCACTGTTCCCCTGCTTTTCACGGTAGCCCTCTATGGCGTTCTGGATCTGCGTGTACACTTCATCTGCCGTTGCGTCAGGCTCAAATGTGTATTTCATGCAGGTATCCGGAGATTCGCGATTCATGTCTTTCTTTATGACCATATTCACGATAACCTTGCTGCGGGTGAAAATCCGCTGGCCGCCTATGAAACGGTTTAAGTAGGGCAGCTGAGAGCAGGCACGGACATACGATGCTATAAGCACGTGCATAATGCCGAAGTTCTTCAGCCCCTGTTTGCGTTTTTCCCGAATGTATGCCTCCATCGGTTCAACGTCTATACTGTCGCTGATATAGTTGGAAGCTCCGACACGGTTTTTCATAATGTATGGAATTATAAAAGTCATAGGAGAAAGAGAGCGCAGCTTGCGTCCGTCAGCACGGTCGCCAATTCTTTTTTTATAAGGCATTATGCTCCTCCTGTTCACAGTTTGTTTAAATTTTTTTAATTATATCATCACATAACACAACTTGTCAAACCATTGTTGTTTTTGTCGAACAGGAAAAACATCAGAATCCCCGGCTGTGTTATCCACAGCCGGGGATTTTTCATATATTTGCTTTCGGCAGGCTCCATTTGTAGTGGGCAGCAAAGAATCTGAGTCCAACTATAGCTGTGGCCCCCACAGTCATTGCAATTGTCTGCCCGGTCAAGTTCCAAAGCAGTATGCACAACACCGCCCCTATGATGGACGCACAGGCATAAAAATGCTTGACGAACACATACGGCGTGTTGCCTGCCAGCACGTCACGGAGAATTCCTCCGCCCACGCCGGTGATAACGCCCACAAATATAAGCAGAAACACACCATAGGCCGCATCCTGCAGCATGGCAGTCCGAATACCGACCACAGTAAAGATGCTCAGTCCCAGAGTATCCATCAGGAACATGGCTCTGTCATACATATGACTTTTCCGCTTCAAAAACCGCTGTGACCCGGGCAGGAACACCATCACCGCAGTAAGCAATGCAACTACCGCATATACGGGGTTGACAAAGGTGGTTGGCGGAGTAATGCCAAGCACCACATCTCGGATTGCACCACCACCAACAGCGGTACACAGACCAAGAATAGCCACACCAAAGGTGTCCATTCCCTTTTTTATGCCTGTCATTGCTCCGGATGCCGCAAAAGACACGGTTCCTATAAGTTCGAATATCAGAATTACTATTTCTGGCATTGTTTTCTCCGAAAACAGATTACTGTTTTGTCTTTCCCACCTGCTTCATAGACAGGGAAATGCGCTTTTTCTTTTCGTCAACTTCCAGCACCACGACCTTGACCACGTCACCTACGGACACCACTTCAGACGGGTGCTTGATGTACTTATTTGATACCTGAGAAATATGCACCAGACCGTCCTGATGAACACCGATGTCCACAAAAACGCCGAAATCGATGACGTTACGCACAGTACCTGAAAGCTCCATGCCGGGTTTCAGGTCTTTCATGTCCATAACGTCTGTGCGCAGGATAGGTGCAGGCAGCTCATCTCGCGGGTCACGGCCGGGCTTCATAAGTTCCTTGACGATATCGTTCAGCGTTGGCACGCCAACTCCGCAGAACTCGGCAGCCTTTTCTTCGCCAAACTGCTTCAGTCTGGCAGGCAGAAGTGTCATCTGACCCACATCTTCAAGGCCGTAACCGCAAAGGTTCAGCAGTTTTTCGGCAGCTTCGTAGGATTCCGGGTGAACGCCGGTGTTGTCCAGCACGTTGGAGCTTTCGGGAACTCTGAGGAAGCCTGCGCACTGCTGGTATGCTTTCGGTCCAAGTTTGGGCACCTTGAGCAGCTGCTTGCGGGAAGTGAAAGCACCGTTTTCTTCACGGTAAGCCACTATGTTTTTGGCTGTGGCAGCAGTAAGGCCGGATACCTGTTTCAAAAGGGAGGGTGATGCGGTGTTCAGGTCAACACCAACGGAGTTAACGCAGTCCTCTACCACGTTTTCAAGGCTCTGGCTGAGCCGTGCCTGGGGCATGTCGTGCTGATACTGGCCAACGCCGATGGCTTTGGGGTCGATCTTTACCAGTTCTGCCAAAGGATCCTGCAGTCTTCTGGCGATGGACACAGCGCTTCTGAGGGAAACATCATAATCCGGGAACTCTTCCGCTGCCAGCTTGGAAGCGGAGTAAACCGATGCACCTGCCTCAGAAACTATCATATAACTCACAGGCACGTCCAGTTCCTTGATAAGACCGGCCAGGAACTGCTCGGATTCACGGGAAGCTGTACCGTTGCCAAGGGCAATATGGGCAATGTTGTGTTTTTTGATAAGTTTTGTCAATGCGGCTTTGGATTCCGCAATTTTTTCGTGAGGTTTGGTGGGATAAATAACTCCTGTATCCAGCACCTTGCCGGTGGCGTCCACCACCGCCAGCTTGCAGCCGGTGCGGAAAGCGGGGTCAAATCCCAGCGTTACCTTACCCTTTACGGGCGCAGCCATCAGCAGGGGTTTGAGATTCAGAGCAAAGTTTGCAATAGCCGCTTCGTTGGCAGCATCGGTAAGGTTTGAGCGAATCTCCCTTTCCAGTGAGGGTTGGAGCAGGCGGTCGTATCCGTCCTCTGCGGCCGATTTTACAAAATCGTTGGCATAGGAGCCGGGAACAAGAACGGCTTTGAATATTTCGTTCAATGGCCATTCACGGTCTATCTGGACAGTGACTTTAAGAAACTCTTCCTTTTCACCACGATTGATAGCCAGCACCTGATGACTCTGCAATTTGGATATGGCTGCACTGAACTCGTAGTACAGGCGGTAAACGGAATCTTCTTCCTTGGCGGCGGCTGATACCAAAACGGCTTTTTTATTCATAACGGCACGCAGCTTTTTGCGGATCTCGGCATCGTCAGAAATGTTTTCGGCAATGATATCAGATGCACCTGCCAGAGCGTCCTCAGCGGTTTCCACGCCTTTTTCAGCGTCTATATACTCAGCTGCCAGAGCCATGATATCTCCGGTCTTTTCCTGAGCAAACAGCTTCTCTGCCAGCGGTTCCAGCCCTTTTTCTCTGGCTACCGTGGCTCTGGTGCGGCGTTTTTGCTTATGTGGGCGATACAGATCCTCCACCTCTGCCAGTGTTTTGGCATCGTCTATGGCGGCAGACAGTTCGTCTGTCAGTTTCCCCTGAGCTTCTATGGATTTTTTGACCTCTTCACGGCGTGCTGCTAGGTTGCGCAGATAGTTCAGCCTGTCTTCCAGATTACGCAGCAGGGTATCATCCATTGTGCCATGCATTTCCTTGCGGTATCGGGCAATAAACGGTATGGTGTTGCCCTCGTCTATCAGGCGGATAACGTTTTCAATGTGTTCTGTTTTTCGACCCAATTCACGGGCAAGTATCTGTACAATAGTTTCCATTATTACGCTCCAATACATAGTCTTTACTTAACCAGCTAATTTTATATCACAAAGCCGGATTTGTCCAGCAAAACAGCACTGCCGTTCTTGCCAAACTCATGTTTTTATTGTATTATGTCTACATGGACGAGCTTACCAGACTTCAGCAATATTATGGAGACGGTGCAAGAGGCGAGCGATTGGTGCTGGCCTCCTATTTTCGTCGCCTCAACCGGCGGGAAATACCCGAAGCGTTTCCGCCCGAGGTTGCCATGCCGTCACCGTATCTGGACTATTACCGCAGCGCCTACATTCAGCTCATGGGGTACAGTCTTGTGTGCCGCAGCTGGGTGCGTCCGCTGGCAGAATTTATCGGTTCCCGAAAAGTTCTGGAGATCATGAGCGGTACCGGCGCTCTGGCGAAAGCTCTGAGGGACGAAGGCACCGACATTATCGCCACCGACGATTACTCATGGAAAGCCACCTTTGCAGGACAATGGACCAAGGTGGAAAAGCGCAGCGCACTGTCTGCCATCAAAAAATACGGCAAGTCGGTGGATTTCATTATAATGAGCTGGCCTTATCTCGACGATATGGCTTTGAAATCATTGGAAAAAATGCGCACCGTCAACCCGGACTGCCGCCTGATATACATCGGTGAACCAATGGGCGGCTGCAACGCTGACAACAGTTTTTTCGCCGGTGCGGTTTTGGACGAAGCTGACAGTGCTTTGGACAATGTCCGCAAAGCGTATCCTCGCTGGTACAGCTTTAACGACACGATATTCCTGTACAAATAAGAAAACAACAGGCATTTTTTGCCGTAATATATAACGTACGATAATCTAAGGGGAAATGAAAATGAAGAAAGTTTTGCGGGCAATATGTCTGACTCTTGCGGTTGCGGTGCTTGCCGGTCTTTGCGGCTGCAGCGGCAAAAAGTCTGCCATGCCAACGCTGAAAACAGTATACCTTGCAGGGAATGTCACCTCCACCTACGACATAGCAAGCCGTGAAAACGCCATAACCACCAGAGGTATTTTTGGCGACAGCACAAAGAATTACACCTGGGACGAACCGCTTGAACCTACTGTTATAAACGCATCCGAAAGCAGCGGTACTATCCAGCTTGCCTTCTCCTATGCGGCCGATGACCTGAGCGTTTACGTCAGCGATCCCGACACCGGCGAAACTCAAACCGTGGAAGGCACCACCATTGAAGTTGAGGGCGGAAAATCCTACAGTATCAGTGCCGCAGGCAGCTGGTCATCGGGGATCCACATATACCGGATGGAGTTTGCGTTTGACCTTGTTTACACTCCCGAAGTTCCGGAAGCAGAGCCGGAAAAACCCGTCATTGCCGAAAAACCGGAACCGGAGCCGGAAACCTCTTCCGAACCGGAGCCGGAGTTGTCTGAACTTCCTGTGGAGGAAACCGCTCCCGCCGAGGAGAATAAGACCTTCAACGACCCTCCCGCTCTTATAGTCAGCTATAACGGTGAAACCTTGAAGCCCGCCATGGGCACAACAGACTGGAGCTGCGAGATCAACGGCATCATGAATTCATATTCAGCCGATTCAGACCATCCCATGCAGTGGGAAACCATTCGCACTGTGGAACGGGTTTACGGCAAGGATCATATCGAGCTGAGCTTTGAATATGCGCCCGACGAATACTCAATCACCCTCTGGAACGACAAGTACATGGACTTTGATGTTGATGATTACGACAGCTTCTTCGCAACGCTGGAAGAAAACGCCGAAGTCATTGTCCTCGAGGACGGAGCTTTTGAACTTGGCGTAGGTTACGAAACCGGCTATGTTGTCATGGTCGAAGCCAAATGGCGTCATGGTCAGCAGGATGACACCGGTTACTGGGGCGGAAGCACCGTTTATGCTTTCAGAGTATCACCGACGAACTATTAAATACAAAAACCGCCTGTTAGGAGGTTGCGGAAAGGGGTTTCCGCAGCCTCCAATGATATTTTCCCTGACATGAAAGTGATATATTTCCTCCGGAAATGTGAAATATTGCTGACGCAATGTGATATATGCCTGCGGCATGTTGATGTATCCCTTCGTGATGATTGAATTATAAAGGACGATATCCGAGGATATCGTCCTTTTCGTCAATATTTTCGCAGAAAATATATCACAGGCGAAGCCTATATCATAGCCATCGGCGTATATCACAGATTTGCTTCGCAAATCTATTTCTCTGGGAGTTGGCCATATTCCTATGACCAACTCCCTTTTACACAGGCGGTTTTTATATTCAACAGCGATTCTTTTATTGCGGCAGCTGGCTGTTCAGCACGATATCATCGGTGCTCAGCTGCATCATTTCAACCATCAGTGCAGGCATGCCGGCGCTGACCATCAGGTGGGCTATCATTCCCTGAACATAGGGGAACAGCAGCTGATATGCCTGAACATGAGCCTGCTTTTTGTCCTCTTCCTTTTCGATGCCCTGGCAGGAATATACGCCAAAACATTCAACTTCGGCCTTCAGCTTTTCGGGTGCGTCTTTCATGTGGATATCATAGTTCAGACGGGCAACACACTGGGTGTTGGTGTCGTTGTAGTCCATGCTGAAAGAAAAAGAGCTTTCAAGCTCCATATCGGGCTGAGTTCCCACGTTGACCAGCATATCGATTTTGCGGAAAGCCTGCTGCTGCAGTTTCAAAAATACCATTTTCATTATCCTCCGAATATTCTTTTCATTGCTGCTATAATATCACATTTTTCTGCCAAATTCCAGTGGGCGCTTACAATGCGGTTTCAAAACGCGAAGTGGACTATCAATATGCGCTTTTCCCCCTTTGCTGCGTGGACATCCAATGCTTTGTCTGCTATGATATTCCTGCAATGTTCGTAAACAAAGTTTTGGGGTGATATATTGTATAAGCTCATCTTGCCCTATCTGGGCAAATACAAAAAGGACGTTATCCTCAGCGTGATATGCTCCACTGTCGAATCCTTTTTTGACCTGTCAGTCACGTTGCTGATGGCATATCTGCTGGACTATGGCATTGGCCGCAGCGACATAGCCTACACTCTTAAGCTGGGATGTCTTATGATAGGTCTCGGGCTTCTTGTGGTCGGTATGGGTATCCTGTCTGTAAAATACTCCACCAGAGCCGGCATGGGGTTTGGTGCGGAGCTTCGCAAGGCTCAATACAAGGCCATTCAGGGCTATACCTTCAAAAACATTGAAACCTTTGGCACGGGCTCGCTTATCAATCGTCTGACAGGCGACGTTACTGCCGTGCAAAGTGCGGTGTGCACAGCGATCAAGACCCTTGCCAGAGCTCCGTCTATGGTCATTATAGCCTTTATTATGAGCTTCATGGTCAACAAAACCGTGGCACTGCTGTTTCTTACCATCTTCCCGGCGTTTGTTATCATTTACGCCATCATCATCCGCAATCTCATGCCGCGTTACAAAACCATGCAGGAAAGCATAGACAGCATGAACCTGATAACTCAGGAAAACCTGACTGGCATGGGAATAATCAAGGCCTTTGTGCGCCGTGACCAGCAGAAAAAGCGGTTCGGCGATGCCAACAATAAAGTTTTCCGCTCTTCCGACAGAGCCTACGGTTTCGGTGTTCTGAACGGTCCGTTTTCAAACCTGATAATGTACGCCGTTATCATTGCCATGTACCGTATCGGCGGTGACCTTATTATCAAAAACTACCTGTCAGTAGGCGAACTGACGTCCCTTATATCTTATCTCAACTCAATAATGACACAGACGCTTGGCATCGGCTCGGTTTTCCTTGTGCTTTCACGCTCGGTGGTTTCTCTGCGCCGTATTTCCGAAGTCCTGGCACAGGTGCCCGATATAGAGGATGGCTCGGTGGAGCAGGCTGTTGAGGACGGCACCATTGAATTTGAGAACGTCTCTTTCCGCTATGGCAGCAGCGGCAAATACATACTTGAAAACATCGACCTTGATATTTCTTCCGGCGAGACTATCGGCATCATCGGCGGTACAGGCTCCGCAAAATCCACTCTGGTGAACCTTATCCCCAGACTGTACGACGTTTCCGACGGCTGTATCAAGGTGGGAGGGCGGGATATCCGGGAATATACACTGAAAACTCTCCGTGACGGTGTATCCATCGTTTTGCAGCAAAACACCCTGTTCTCCGGCACCATTCGTGAAAATCTCCGTTGGGGGGACCCCACGGCAGACGAAACCGAATTGGATACCGCCTGTGACGCCGCATGTGCATCTGAGTTCATATCCCGGCTGCCTGAAGGCTACGACACCGTTCTTTCCCAGGGCGGCGTAAACCTATCCGGTGGTCAACGGCAAAGGTTGTGCATAGCCAGAGCTTTGATGAAAAAGCCTAAGGTCCTTATCCTTGACGATTCCACCTCCGCTGTGGATATGGCTACCGACGCCGCCATACGCAGGTCGTTCAGAGAAAACCTGCCCGGCGTAACAAAACTTATTATTGCCCAGCGCATAGCCTCGGTTATGGATGCCGATCGGATCATCGTTATCGACGAGGGCCGCGTCACTGCAATCGGCAGCCACAGCGAGCTGATGGAACGGTCGGATATATATCGCACCATTTACAAAACTCAGCAGGAAGGAGCGCTGATCGATGGCTAAGTTCAGAAAAATGCTCAAGCCCATGGGCTTTCTGATGGGTTATGTATCAAAGTATCGGCTGATACTGGCAGCGGCCATATTCTTCGTGCTCACCGGTGCAGCCGCCTCCGTAACCGCTCCGTATCTGATAAAACCTATTGTCAATGATTATCTGCTCCCCGGCGATATACCCGGGCTTGTGTCTATGCTTGTTCTTCTGGCAGTGGTGTATGCCGTTATCACCGTTTCGGGTTACTGCAGCGCCAGATTGCTGGTACGCCTTGCTCAGAGGGTAACACATGCCCTCAGACAGGATGTGTTCAACAAGGTTCAGTCTTTGCCCATGAGCTATTTCGACAAGCACACCCACGGCGAGATAATGAGCCTTTACACCAACGATGCCGACACCGTAAGTACCTTTATTTCCAACAGTTTAAGCGCCATGATAACAGCCGTGCTAACTTTCATCGGCTGTGTGACCATGATGCTGATACTGAACCCCGTGCTTACCCTTGTCAGCGGAGCTTTCTTTGCTGTCATGGCCATCGTGGTAACAAAATCCGGCGGTATAAGCCGCAAGAGCTTTGTGGCTCAGCAGCAGGATATGGCTTCGCTCAACGGTTATATCGAGGAAATGACCTCCGGTCAGAAGGTCATAAAGGTCTTTTCCCACGAAAAGCAGGCCATGGAAGGCTTTGAAGAAAGGAACAATGCTCTGTTGACTTCGTCTGCCAAAGCCCAGCTTTACGGCGCTATCATCAACCCATTTCTTGGCGGTATCGCCGCCACCAACACCTCCGTGTCAAGCTGTGTGGGCGTGCTCATGGTCATCGCCGGCTTCATGGGAGGGCGATTCGATATCGGCTCGCTTATATCCTATATCCGTTATATGCAGGATGCCGGCAGACCCGTGGCTCAGTTTTCCGGCCAGATAAACTTTTTCCTTGCTGCCACGGCAGGTCTTGAACGCCTGATGAAGCTGATGGAGCAGCCTGCAGAGATCGACGATGGACAGTGGGACATCAGTGAAGAAAACGGTGCTAAAGCATGGAACGGCGGCACTCCTGTGGCTGGCGATATCCGGTTTGAAAACGTGGATTTTGGTTATGTGGAAGATCAGCGGATATTGAAAGGTATCTCTCTCCATGCCCAACCGGGCAAGAAGATAGCCCTTGTGGGCTCCACAGGTGCGGGCAAGACCACCATCACCAACCTGATAAACCGATTCTACGAAATCAACGGCGGCAGCATCACATTTGACGGCATCGACCTGAGAGACATCAAAAAGGACGACCTGCGTCAAAGCCTGTCCATGGTTTTGCAGGATACCCACCTTTTCACCGATACCGTGCGTGAAAACATCCGTTTCGGCAGGCTGGACGCTTCCGACGAGGATGTGGAAAACGCCGCAAAACTTGCAGGCGCACACTTCTTCATATCCCATCTGCCTCAAGGCTATGACACGGTGCTTTTCTCCGACGGCGCCAACCTGTCTCAGGGTCAGCGTCAGCTTATAGCCATTGCCCGGGCTGCTGTGGCCGACCCTGCCATACTGGTTCTGGACGAGGCCACCTCCTCCATCGACACCAGAACGGAAAAACTCATCGAAGAAGGAATGGACCGGCTTATGGAAGGCAGGACCGTTTTCATCATCGCCCACCGTCTGTCCACTGTCCGAAACTGCGACTGTATTCTTGTCATCGAAGGCGGCGAGATAATCGAGCGCGGCAACCATGATCAGCTGCTGGCTCTTGGCGGCAGATACCACGCGCTGTATACCGGTGCTGTGGAATTGGATTAGTTCTTGCAAAGCTGCTGACCATGTGATAAAATCCAGATAATTCAATATATAGGCATTGAGGTGCTTGCAGCCGGGTATTCCGGCCGGGCAAGTGAAAAGGGAAACACGTGCCTGCTGACGCAGCCACATCGGGAAGCTTCGCTTCTCGGGCATGTCAGCAAAGCTGGCATATCGGAAGCATTTTCCGATGGTGAAAAACCTGTGCGATCTCGTCGCCGTGAGAAAGGAGCTGGCTTCCTCGGGTCTGCAAAAGGCAGGCTCAGCCACTGAGTGCGCTGCACTTGGGAAGGCGGAGGTTCAGTGATGACATTCGAGCCGGAAGACCTGCCTGATGCCTGTACTGATGACCACGAGGAATTGGTTGGGTACGTTGACTGTCCTTAGGATAACTGCGCCCATTTTGCCTGACCCATTCCGTTTTTGCAAAATGGGCGTATTATTTTGAAAGGATATGTACCAATGAAAAACAAGAAAACTCTTATCGTCGTTTTTGTCCTGATTGCGGTGATCGGCTTTTTTGCCGGTCTGTATGCCGGTTTCTCCGAAAAGCCCGAAGTGGGTGCCAAAACCGTTTACATCGAAGTTGTAGATGCTGCCGAATCCGTGAAGGAATACACCGTGCAGACCGACGCCGAATACCTCCGTCAGGTAATGGACGAAGCCGAAGGTCTTACCTATGGCGGTGCCGACAGCGAATACGGCATCATGATAGACTCCATCAACGGCGTCCGTGCCGACTACACTCTGGACGGCGCTTACTGGTCCTTCTACGTCAACGGCGAATACTGCAACTACGGCATCGACACCCAGCCTGTTGCCGACGGTGATGTATTCAAAATCGAGTACACCCTTGCGGAGTAAGGATATAGCCCTTATAGGCATGATGACCGCCACGCTGGAGGTGGCAAAAACCGCTCTCAATTTTCTGCCCAACATTGAGCTGGTAACACTGCTTGTGATACTGTACTCCCTGTATCTGGGCAAGCGGGTGTTTTTCGCCGTCTATGCCTTTGCCCTTATTGAGGGGCTGCTTTTCGGCTTTGGCATATGGTGGATCATGTATCTTTATATCTGGCCGCTGCTGGCAATCATTACGTTGGTTTTCAAAAATGTTCAGGGAAGATTGTTCTGGGCGCTTCTGGCAGCTGCCTTTGGGCTGTTCTTCGGATTATTCTGCGCCATTCCCTACCTTTTCATCGGCGGTCCGTCTATGGCATTTTCATGGTGGATAGCCGGCATCCCCTATGATTTTATCCACTGTGCATCAAACTTCCTGGTGGTGCTGGTGCTGCTGCCTCCGTTGAGAAAGGTTATGGAACGATTTTCGTTCAATCAATAGCAAACGGGCTGCCGATGGCAGCCCGTTTGCCTAACCCTAACCCCTAAACCCTATATCCTAACCCCTATTAAAATATTTGCGCTTTTTGCTCAACTGTGTTATAATTATTTTCAAGCGAAAATATTGTGAAAGGAAATTTTGAAAATGAGCAAGTATGAACATCTTCTGCAGCCCTTGCAGATAGGCAATGTGGTTCTTCGCAACCGTATTTTTACCGCTCCCATGGGTCTGCATGCTCTCCAGGGCGGCGAGACCTATCCCACCGAAGCCATCATCGCCCACTATGCCAACAAGGCTCGCGGCGGTGCTGCCGTAGTTACCTGCTCCGGCACCGGTGCAACCCCCAACATCAACAAAGACACCGAGCATATGTCCTACAATCTGTTTGAAGGCCACAGCCAGCACTATCTGGCTCAGCTGGCAGATGCCATACATTTCTATGGTGCCAAGGCCTCCATGGAGATCCAGGGTGCTTTCACGTCTGAAGGATATGACGTATGTGCCGGCATGCCCATTCGCAGAATGGGTCCTCCGGGCGGCGGTGGCAGCGGATACTCCGGCATCAAGCCCTCCAGCCAGAACAAGCCTATGGGCGGAGGTTATGCAGTAGCCGGCGGCAACAACGGCCCCGGCGGCCCTCAGGACGGTCCCGTTTCCAAGGAAATGACTGTTGAAGTCATGAATGAGTTTGCCGACAACCTGGCTGACCAGTGCGAAGTTCTGAAGAAGATCGGTTTCGATATGTGCATGATACATATGGCATACGAAATGAACATTTTCAGCCGCTTCATCACTCCCTATACCAACAAGCGTACCGACGAATACGGCGGCTCCATGGAAAACCGCTGCCGTTTCCTGAACATGTGCTTCGACCGCATCCACGAACGCTGCGGCAAGGACTTCCTTATCGAGCTGCGTATGTCCGGCGAACTGCCCGAGCATTGCGGCTTCACCAACGAAGACGCCGTTGAAATGGCAAAATGCCTTGTAGGCCATCTGGACATTCTCCATGTCCACGCCGCTACCGGCTGGCAGGCCCACCCCATGAGCTTTGAGCCCGACACTCCCAACCTTTGGATGGCAGAAGCTATCAAGAAGGCTGTTCCAGAAATGACCGTTCTCACCATTGGCGGTTATCAGGATTTGGACGAGATAGACGACATTATTGCTTCCGGCAAAGCCGACCTGGTATCCATGGCCCGCGGCTGGTTGGCAGATCCCGAACTGGGCACCAAGGCTTACGAAGGCCGCGGCGAGGACGTTGTCCCCTGCGTCAAGTGTATGCGCTGCCACGACTCCGCCTGTATCGACGGCATCACCTTCGTCTGCACCGTCAACCCGAAGATCGGCATTGAGCACAACCTCGAAAAGGTCGAAAAGCCCATCAAAAAGGTCAAGAAAGTCGCCGTTATCGGCGGCGGCCCCGCCGGTATGGAAGCTGCCCTTGTTGCTGCCGAGCGTGGTCACAACGTAACTCTGTATGAAAAGAGCGACAAGCTGGGCGGCCAGCTGAACTTCGCCGATTACGCAAAGTTCAAGAGAGCCCTTAAGAAATACAAAAACTGGCTGGTGGCACAGGTTGGCAAGGCTCCCATCAAGGTTGTCATGAATACCGAAGCCACCAAGGAAATGCTTGTCGAAGAAGGCTACGAAGAAGTTCTGGTAGCCATAGGCGCAGATCCTCTGGTACCTCCCATCCCCGGCAGCGAAACCACAGTTACCGCCCCCAATGTCTACGGTCACGAAGATGAACTGGGCGAAAAGGTCGTTGTTATCGGCGGCGGCCAGGTTGGCTGTGAAACCGCTTACCACCTTGCTCAGCTGGGCAAGACCGTCACCATCGTGGAGATGCAGCCCAAGGTAGCTCCCGATGCTTCCGCTTCTTACCGCAACCGTCTTATCCGCTTCATGGATATGGAAGAAAAGCTCAGCATTTGTGTTGATGCCCGCTGCAAATCCATCGGCAGTGAAGTCGTCTACACCGACAAGGACGGAAACGACGTTTCCGTTCCCTGCGATGCTGTTGTTATGGCTGTCGGTATGCGCTCCAAGCAGGCTGCTGCCATGAAGTTCTATGCTCCCGAATACCGCATGCACCTTATCGGCGACTGCGAAAAGACTGCCAACGTCCAGAAGGCTGTCCGCAGAGCATACTCCGTGGCTGTGTCCATCTAAATTAGTTATAAAGCTCCCGAGAAAATTCTCGGGAGCTTTTTTCTGTACCCATGGCTCCCCTGACAATGGGAGCCATGGGTGCGGTGCATAACAACAGGGAGGATTTTTGTGTCAACGCAAACGTTGACACCTCGCAGAATTGCAGGCAATTCTGCACTCCGCTGCTTCGTCAACGTTCGAAGTGACAACGTAGTCGATTCGGAATGACAGCATAATCGCTTCAAATTACCGGTTCAAATTCCAACACTTATATGATACAATATCCACAATCAAACAAGAAAAGGACGAACTCTCCCATGAGAATGAGAAAGAAACCCAATCTGATACCCCGACTGGAACGCTGCTCTTCCATTATCCCGGCCTCTCCCGAAAGCCTTCGGGGCAACTGGCGAAGCCTTTATCCCGAAGCAAGCCAACTGCGTCTGGAAGTAGGCTGCGGCAAAGGCAAGTTCACCGCCGAGACTTCCGCTGCTGAACCCGATATGCTTCTGATAGCTATGGAACGTGTGCCCGAAGCCCTTGTAATGGCTGCCGAAAAGGTAATGAACGCTGAACTGAAAAACTGCCACTTCATCAGTGCAGACGTTGAAAAACTGGAAGAATATTTTGCTCCCGGCGAAGTTGACCTCATATATATCAATTTCTGCGACCCCTGGCCAGGCAAGCGTCATGCAAAACGCCGCCTTACCTCTCCGCTGTTCCTGGAGCGTTACAAAAAGATACTGGCTCCAGGCGGCTGCATACACTTTAAAACCGACAATGCTGACCTTTTTGAATACTCTCTCGAACAGTTTGAGGCCGCCGGCTTCACACTGAAAGAAGTCACCCGCGATCTTCACGCCAACGGTCCCGTTGGAATCATGACCGGATACGAAGAAAAGTTCCACGCTCTCGGCACACCTATCAATCGCTGCGAAGCTTATCTTTGATCCCTGTCTTTTCACAATTAATTCTCCAAATTCACAGTTCCACCAGGATTTTCTGTCGTTTTCTGGATATATGCCACATTTACGCCACATTTTGTTCATAAAAGGTGCATAAACTTTACTTATTATGAAGATGAATAGATTAAGTAAACGATAGGAGATTTAACAATGGGAGTAAAAATACTCATAGCCGATGACGAAGAACGCTGGCGCCGAATAGTTGCCGATTTTCTCCGCAACGAGGGTTACTCTGTAATCAACGCCGAAAACGGTCGTGAGGCCGTCAACATTGTTCGTCAGGAACCGGGTATCGACCTGGTCATTCTGGATATCATGATGCCTGTTATGGACGGTGTTGCCGCCTGCCAGGCAATAAGAGAGTTTTCTGACGTACCCATTCTCATCGTTACTGCCAAAAGCGATGAGGAAAGCGAAGTTCTTGGTTTCGTTTGCGGTGCCGACGAATACATTTCCAAGCCGCTTAAATTCCCCATCTTTATGGCTCGAGTCCGTGCCCTGCTGAAGCGAAGCGGTGCCGGCAAGGGCAAGATCGAGGTCAACGGTATCGAAATCGATCCCGATGCTCATACCGTCAAGATCGACGGCAACGAGATCAACCTCACCCCGAGAGAGTTTGAACTGCTGCTTTACATAGCTCAGAACAAGAATGTTGCTCTGTCCCGTCAGCAGATCCTGTCCTCTGTTTGGAACTTTGACTATTACGGCGATGCCCGCACCGTCGACACCCACATCAAAAACCTGCGCATGAAACTGGGTGAAAAGGGCAGCATTCTTAAAACTGTCCGCGGCAGAGGTTACAAGCTGGAAGGCTGATCAACTAATAACCGGCAGTTAAAAACTAATAGCTTCATCACTATTCACTATTAGTTATTAACTAAACATATGGAGGGTCATTTATGAAATACCAATTCTCTTTTCGTCAGGTTCTGATGATTGCGGTATGCGGTCTTTTGTTTGTGACCCTCCTGTTTGTTCTGCTGTTTGGTCAGCTGTTCATGGAACGTGTGTTTATCACTCAGAAGCAGACCGAACTTATCGCCGCCTTCAACAATATAAACAGCCGGGGAATGGAAGATACCTCGCTTCTTGAAAATCTGGAAACCTCCAATCTCCTCATTACCGCCATCGATACCGAAACACGGGACGTTATTTATTCCACACGCCCCATTCTCAGCAATGAAGAGTATTGGGTAGCTGAGCTTGCTATTGACGAAGTGGCAAAAGCCCTAGCTGCAGCAGGAGAAGAAAAATACTATGTATCCACCACCGAGGATTATCGTGACTTTGCTTCCGCCAGCAACGTGGTCGTAAGCCGCTGGATAACTCTGTACGGCATGCTGGACGCAGGCATAGTTGTCACCATTGAAACCCCCGCCCATCCAATAACTGAAGTTGCAAACCTGGCAGTATCTTTTTATATGCTGGTTTCTCTGGGCGCACTTGCAATAGGCGTCGTCCTTATGATGTGGCTGTCTCCAAAGCTCACCGATCCCGTTCACCAGATGTCCAGAGCCGCAAAACTGATGGTCAATCAGGACTTTTCCATTAAATGCAACACCAATGTGGCCGTTGAGGAATATGCCGAGTTGGCTGAAAGTATCAACCGAATGTCCGGCGAGATGCAAAAATATGTGTCAGACCTCAAAGACGCCAACGCCAATCTCAGGCAGGATATCGTCGAAAAGGAAAGGCTGGAACAGGCAAGAAAGACCCTCTTTACCAATCTGTCACACGACTTGAAAACCCCCATAGCGATCATTTCCGGCTATGCAGAGGGTCTCAAGGGCGGCATGGCTCAGACTCCGGAAGCCATAACAGAATACTGTGATATCATTTCCGATGAAGCCGACCGAATGCAGAACATAATCGTCCGAATGTTGGAGCTTAACAGGCTCCAAAGCGGTTCCATACCTCTTGAGTATGAGGATTTCGACATTTGTGAAACCATGGACTATCTCATTTCCACCTTTGCCCTTTATGCCGAGGGGCAGAACGTGACCGTGGAAAAGAACTACCCCGAGTCCATCTACGTTAATTCCGACTATACTTCTGTTGAGCAGACCCTTACAAATCTGCTTCAGAACGCCATTTCTCACAACATTGACGGTGGACGCATCAAAGTAACCATTTCCTCCGTAGGACATCAAATGCTGCTTTCCATATTCAACACCTGCGAGCCTATTTCAAAGGACGAGCTGCCCAAATTGTGGGACAGCTTTTACCGCACAGATAAATCCCGCACCCGTTCCGGCGGTGAATCCGGTCTGGGTCTTGCAATAGTCAAGGGAAACATGGAGCTGCTCCAAATGCCTTATGGTGTCCGATTGGAGCCCGGAGGCATAGTATTCTGGCTCCAGCTGCCTCTGGCTGAATAAATAATCGTCGTTTTCACCAAACATCAAGCCCTTTGTCCACGCATATTCTGCGTTTGGCAAAGGGCTTATCCTTTGACATTTTCTCTGCACCGGTGGTATAATTTAACGTATATTTATAACATCAAACATTGTATATTAATACAGATTCGGAAGTGAAACAAAATGATAGCCACAATAGTAAACGCCGTTCTGGTGCTGTTGGGCAGCGCCATAGGCATATTGTTCAAAAGCAAAATCAAGGAAGAATACACCAACACCCTCATGTCCGGTATGGCACTGTGCGTCATGTTTATAGGCATATCCAGTGTGTTTGAAACATCAAGTGCCATTCATCTGATAATATGCATGGTCATCGGAATCCTTTTAGGCGAGCTGCTGAGGATAGAAGAACGTCTCGACGGTCTTGGAAACTTTTTGAAAAGCAAGTTCGTTAAATCCGGCAGCGAAAGCAGCAGCTTCACCGAGGGCTTTGTTGGTGCAACTCTTCTTTTCTGCGTAGGTTCCATGGCCATAATGGGTTCTCTGGAAGCCGGCATCAACCATAACTACACCATCATACTTTCAAAAAGCATCATCGACGCTGTTGCCGCCTGCACCCTGGCAGCCACTCTTGGTATTGGCGTTGCCTTTTCTGCTGCAGGTGTTCTGATATATCAGGGTGCCATCACCCTGCTGGCCTCCGTTGTGGCTCCTTATCTCAGCGAGGTTGTGGTAGCTGAAATGACTGCCGTCGGCGGCCTGGTGGTTGTGGGTATTGCGCTGAACATGCTGGGCATCGGCCAGAACAAAATCAAAGTCGGCAATATGCTCCCCTGTATTTTTATGCCTCTTGTATATATGCCGCTGTATAATCTGATCACCGGACTGTTCTGATCCCGGGCAAAAGAGAAGAAAGGATTGCTGAAAATGGATAAAATCAAAATGATAACTCCTCTTGTTGAGATGGACGGCGACGAAATGACCCGCATCATCTGGCAGATGATTAAAGACGAGCTTATCCTCCCCTTTGTTGACCTGAAAACCGAGTATTATGACCTGGGGCTGCCCAATCGTGAGGCCACAAAAGATCAGGTAACCAAAGATGCTGCCGCCGCCAATGCCAAATACGGCGTTGCCGTTAAGTGCGCCACCATTACACCCAACTCCGGGCGCATGACCGAATACAACCTGACCCAGATGTGGAAAAGCCCCAACGGCACCATTCGCACCCATCTCGATGGCACTGTATTTCGTGCTCCCATTTTGGTAAACGGTATCTCCCCTGTTATTCCCGCATGGCAAAAGCCCATCACCATAGCCCGCCATGCCTATGCGGATATATACAAAGCCGTCGATGCCACCGCCAACCCCGGCGATGTGCTGAAACTTACCTCCGTAGCCGCTGATGGTTCCGTTACCGAAAAGACCGTGTATGAGTTTGAATGTCCCGGCGTTATGCTCAGCCAGTACAACAAGGATACCTCCATCGAGAACTTTGCCCGTGCCTGTTTCAACTATGCGCTGGACACCTGCCAGGATCTGTGGTTCTCTGCAAAAGACACCATCATCCAGTCCTACGACGGCAGATTCAGAGACATTTTCCAAAACCTGTACGATACCGAATATAAGCAGAAATTTGAAGCCAAGGGTCTTGAATATGTTTATACCCTTATTGACGACGCGGTTGCCCGCTGCATCCGTTCCAAAGGCGGTTTCATCTGGGCATTGAAAAACTACGACGGCGATGTTATGAGCGATATGGTTTCAGCCGCCTTCGGTTCTCTGGCAATGATGACTTCCGTGTTGGTAAACCCCAAAGGTGTTTATGAATACGAAGCCGCCCACGGCACTGTTACCCGCCACTATTACCGTTATCTCAAAGGCGAAGAGACTTCCACAAATCCCATGGCAACCATTTTTGCCTGGTCAGGTGCTCTGCACAAGCGTGGAGAGAAAGATAGCCTGCCTGAGCTGATGGCTTTTGCAGATAAGCTGGAAGCCGCATCCCTGACGGTTATTCAAAGCGGTATCATGACCGGAGACCTGGCTGCCATGTATACCGGAGGCGACGCCAAAGCCGTAACCACAAAAGAATTTATCATCGAAATCAAAAATGTTCTGTCGAAAGCCCTCTGAGTCAAGTGTTTTTGTGCTAAAAGCCGAAATTACAGGCAAAAATACAAAAAGCTATTGTATTGCGTTTTTGAATTTGATATAATAACAGATGCGTCTAAAAAATTGTAACATTTTTTGACAGACACTTTACAATTTGTGTACAAGGATGTGCATCATGGCAACCTCCAAAGAATCTAAAAAGAATACAGCGGCAAAAACTGCCGACAAAAAAGCTGCAAAAATGGACTCTCTGAAGGCCCTGATGGACAAGGGCCGCAAAGACGGTTCCGTGACCGCAGCAGAACTCAACGGTCTTTTGGAAACCATTGACCTGACTGTGGAACAGATAGAAAACGTATACGAGACCTTTGAATCCCTTGGTATTCAGATCATCAGCGCCGAGCTTGACCTGGACCTGGATACCGAAGAAGCTCCCATTGAAGACGTTGCCGAGGAAGAACTGGTCGACCCGGTTGAACTGGCTGCAGAATACAATCTGGACGACCCTGTCAGAATGTACCTCAAGGAGATCGGTCAGATCAAACTGCTGACTGCCGAGGAAGAGCTGGAACTTGCCGAGAAAGTTGCCCAGGGCGACGAAAAGGCAAAGGCCAAGCTGACCGAAGCCAACCTCAGACTGGTGGTATCCATTGCCAAGAAATATTCCGGCCGCGGTCTGCATATACTGGACCTTATTCAGGAAGGCAACACCGGTCTTATCCGTGCTGTAGACAAGTTTGACTATACAAAGGGCAACAAGTTCTCCACCTATGCCACATGGTGGATCCGTCAGGCCATAACCCGTGCCATCGCCGACCAGGCAAGGACTATCCGTGTGCCTGTTCATATGGTGGAAGTCATCAACAAGGTTACCCGCTGCAACCGCAAGCTTGTTCAGGAGCTGGGTCGTGAACCCACCGCCGAGGAGATCGCAGAAGATCTGGGTATCCCTCTGGAAAAGGTCATGGACGCCAATCGTACCGCTGCCGATACTCTGTCCCTCGACACTCCCGTTGGCGACGAGGAAGACACCACCATCGGCTCCTTCGTTGAGGACGAAAACACTCCCGGCCCTGCAGACGCCACTTCCAACACCATGCTGGCAGAGGCTCTCGACGAGATACTGGGTACCCTTACCGAACGTGAAGCTGATGTTCTGCGTATGCGTTTCGGCCTGTACGATGGCCGCACCCGCACTCTTGAAGAAGTGGGTCAGATTTTTGGTGTTACCCGTGAACGTATCCGTCAGATAGAAAACAAAGCTATAAGAAAGCTCCGCCACCCCAGCAGAGCGAAAAAAATAAGAGACTTTTACAGTTAATTGACCGCTGAAAGGGTGACGTAAGTCACCCTTTTTCTGCACTTTATTGCCTATGAACGAATTTGACCTTGTCAGACTCCTGGCCGAAAGAAAATACCATATATGCTGTGCCGAGTCATGCACCGCAGGACTTATAAGCGCCGCCATCGTCAATGTTCCCGATGCGTCTGCCGTTATGGAGCAAAGCTATGTCACATACAGCGACAATGCAAAGACAGCTCTTTTGGGCGTGAAGTCCGAAACCATCGAAAACTTTGGCGTAGTCAGCCGTGAAACTGCCGCCGAAATGGCTGTCGGTGCCGCTGCCGCCGCAAAATGCGAAGCCGCTGTTTCAGTGACCGGCTATGCCGGCCCCTCCGGAGGTGACGCTTTTGCCGAAAGAGGTACCGTCTGCTTTGGCTTTTGTATCAACAAAACAGTGGAAACCGCCAGAGTCTTTTGGCCGGAGCTTTCCAGAAACGAACTCAGGCACAAAGCCTCGCAGTTTGCCATCGATCGCATGTGCGAGCTGCTGAAAACTCAGGAAAAATAATTTTACGGATATATAAAGGAAGGAACCCCGCATGAGCAAAGAAAAACGTATCGTAACCATGGACGGCAACGAAGCCGCCGCATATGTGGCTTATGCCTTTACCGAGGTAGCCGCCATATACCCCATCACCCCCTCCTCTCCCATGGCAGAATATACCGATGAATGGTCCGCCAAGGGCAAGAAAAACATCTTTAGTCAGCCTGTAACTCTGGTGGAGATGCAGTCCGAGGCCGGCGCAGTTGGCGCCGTTCACGGTGCACTGGAAACCGGCAGCCTTGCCACCTCCTACACCGCTTCCCAGGGTCTTATGCTGATGATACCCACCATGCACCGTATCTCCGGTCAGCGTCATCCCGGCGTGCTCCACGTTGCCGCCAGAACCGTTGGCACCCACGCTTTTTCCATCTTTGGTGACCACAGCGACGTTATGAACTGCCGTCAGACCGGTTTTGCAATGCTTTGCTCCGGCAGCGTTCAGGAGTGTATGGACCTGGCAGGCGTTGCTCATCTGTCCGCCATTAAGGGCGCAACTCCCTTTATGCACTTCTTCGACGGTTTCCGCACCTCCCACGAGATCAACAAAATCGAAGCTCTGGAATACGAAGACCTTGCCGCTCTGGTTGACCGTGACGCTCTGCGTGCTTTCCGTGACCGTGCCATCAACCCCGAGCATCCCGTGCTGCGAAGCACCGTTCAGAACCCCGACGTATATTTCCAGATCCGTGAAGCCACCAACAAGTATTACGACGATCTTCCCGGCGTTGTGGAAGACTACATGAACAAGATAAACGCCATCACCGGTCGTGACTACAAGCTGTTCAACTATTACGGCGCACCCGATGCCACCGATGTTGTTATCGGTATGGGCTCCGTCAGCGGTATCGCTCAGGAAATGGTTGACTACCTGATGGCTCAGGGCCGCAAGGTGGGCTATTTGCAGGTACACCTGTATCGTCCTTTCTCCGTAAAGCATTTCCTGAAAGAACTTCCCGAAACAGTTCAGCGCATCGCCGTTCTTGACCGCTGCAAAGAGCACGGTGCTGTTGGCGAACCCCTTTACGAGGACGTTCGTTCCGCTTTCTACGACAGCGGACGCTCTCCCATGATCATCGGCGGCCGTTACGGTCTGTCCTCCAAAGACACTGACCCCGCTCAGCTCAAGGCTGTTTACGACAACCTTATCGCCGAAAAACCCATCAACAGCTTCACCATCGGCATCAACGACGACGTTACCCACCTTTCCCTGCCTTTGGAAGGCGCTCTGTATCCCGACGGCGAAAACTGCATCAGCTGCAAGTTCTGGGGTCTGGGCGGTGACGGCACCGTTGGCGCAAACAAGAGTTCCATCACCATCATCAGTGAGCACACCGACAAGTATGTTCAGGCTTATTTTGAATACGATGCCAAGAAAACTCTGGGCGTTACCAAGAGCCATCTGCGTTTTGGCGACCAGCCTATCCGCAGCGCATACTACGTCAAGCAGGGCGACTTCATCGCCTGTCATAACCAGACATACATCACCAAGTACGATATTGTTTCCGAACTGAAAGAGGGCGGCACTTTCCTGCTGAACTGCAGTTGGAAGCCCGAGGAGTTGGAAACCAAGCTTCCCAACTTCGTCAAGCGTGACCTTGCCCGAAAAAATGCAAACTTCTACATAATCGATGCCACTGCCATCTCCCAGCAGCTGGGTCTCGGCACCCACACCAACATGGAGCTGCAGAGTGCATTCTTCAAGCTGGCAAACATTATCCCCATCGACGACGCTGTAAAGTTCATGAAGGAAGAGGCTTACAACTCCTACTTCACAAAAGGCGACGACGTGGTCAATAAAAACTATGCCGCTATCGACGCCGGTCTTACCGGTATTGTAAAAATAGACGTTCCCGCCGCATGGGCAGACCTTGAGGACGACACCGTTGTAGACATGAGCCGTCCCGCTTTCGTAAGAGAGATCTGCGACCCTATCAACAATCAGAAAGGTGACGATCTGCCCGTTTCCGCTTTCCTTGACCAGGTGGACGGTTCCATTTCCCTTGGCCTTACCGCCTACGAAAAGCGTTCTCTGGCAGTTAAGGTTCCCAGATGGGACAGCACCAAGTGTATCCAGTGCAACAAGTGCTCCTACGTCTGTCCCCATGCCGTTATCCGTCCTTATCTTCTTAACGAAGACGAAGCCGCTGCCGCTCCCGATGGCTTTGTCACCGTGGACGCCAAGGGCAAGCAGGCTGCAGGTCTGAAATACACCATGCAGGTTTCCGCTGCCGACTGTACCGGCTGCGGCAGCTGCGCCAGCGTATGTCCCGCAGGGGCTCTGACCATGGTTCCTCTGAACGAAGAGCTTGGCCACGAGGATCATTGGGAATACGGTCTGAACCTCAGCGATAAGGGCGACCTGTTCGACCCCTGGACCGTCAAGGGCAGCCAGTTCCGCCAGCCCCTTTGCGAGTTCTCCGCCGCCTGTGCCGGCTGCGGTGAAACTCCCTATGCCAAACTGATGACCCAGCTGTTCGGCGACCGTGTTTACTGGGCCAACGCCACCGGCTGCAGCCAGGCCTGGGGTGCTGCCATGCCCGGCATCCCCTATACCACCAACAAAAAGGGCAAGGGCCCCGCATATTCCAACTCCCTGTTTGAAGACAACGCCGAATTCAGCCTTGGCATGCTGCTTTCCGTCAACAAACAGCGTGACGCTCAGAAGCTCCGTGCCGAAAAGCTGGCAGCTCTCTGCGGCGGTGATATCGCAGCTGCCTGCGGCGCATGGCTGGACGGATTTGACGATTTTGACGCTTCCGTTTCCGCAGGCGAAGCCCTGTGCGCAGTATTGGAAGCCGCTTCTCTCGACGGCGAAGCCAAAGATGTTGCTTCCGAGATCCTTGCCAACCGTGACCACCTGAGCAAAAAAACTTTCTGGATGTACGGCGGCGACGGTTGGGCATATGACATCGGTTTCGGCGGTCTTGACCATGTTATCTCCACCGGCGAAAACATCAACGTATTCGTTATCGACACCGAGGTCTATTCCAACACCGGCGGTCAGTCCTCAAAGGCCACTCCCGTTGGCGCAGTTGCTCAGTTCCAGTCCTCCGGCAAAAAGAGCGTTAAGAAAGACTTGGGAGCCATCTTCATGAGCTACGGCAACGTCTACGTTGCTCAGGTAGCCATGGGCGCAGACAACGCCCAGCTGGTAAAGGCCATCAAGGAAGCCGAAGCTTATAACGGTCCCTCCGTTATCGTGGCTTACTGCCCCTGCTCTGCCCACGGCATCAAGAAGGGCATGGCCAACGCTCAGGACGAAATGAAGCGTGCCGTTGACAGCGGATACTGGTTCCTGTATCGCTACAACCCCGAAAACGAGAAGCCTTTCACCCTCGACAGCAAGGAACCCACCATGGATTACGAGGACTTCCTCAAAGGCGAGACCCGTTACGCCGCCCTTGAGCTGACCTTCCCCGAAAATGCAAAAGAGCTGTTTGCCATCGGCAAAGAGGCAGCCAAAGCAAAATACGAAAAGCTCCGCAAAATGGCAGAGTAAGAAATAAAAATCCGGCTCAAAAGAGCCGGATTTTTTATTAGGGGTTAGGGGTTAATGTCATCCTGAGGCTGCGCAGCAGGCGTGAGGATCCCCATCTTGCTGCGCACTTTGCCAATTACATCGTAGGGTCACGGCGTGCCGTGACCGCCCATTACGCGCGCACTATGTTTTTGCATAGCACTTCCACTGTCATCCTGAACGTCAGCGAAGGATCTTTCCGTAAGGCTTGCCCGGCAATATCCTGTTACGTTGCCATGCCTGCGGCGCATTACTTTTCTGTCACGCGACAGAAAAGTAATCAAAAGAACGCATTTAAGGGAAATGGGTTTCGATTCCATAGGTCAGCTTTGCTGACCTGTTCTCCTTTAAAAATCCCAATCCCTAAAACGGATACTCCCCCATAGGGAGCACGTCTTACGCAGTGCGTTGTAGGGAACGGTCTTGACCGTTCCGGCATTCATACACAACGTGCAAATCAACGACTTATACATATGATTATGAGTCAGTTAGTTTTAATCATGTTTTTCAATTCAATGATTTTCTCTTCGGAAAAGCTCGATTCAATGCCAATATCATACCCCTTTTCGTCAAGCCATTGGCAGATATAACGATGGGTGTCAATTGCTTTCTCATATTCTCCCAGTTTCTCATATGCATACGCTATGGCAAACAATGCATCTGCATGGTCATCATTGATTTCAAAAGCCTTTTTCCAATACTTAATTGCTTCACAATATTTGCCTACGCCGTTCTCTCCACCCAGCACATCTCCGATAGCCAACAGAACGTCATATTCATTTGGTGCAAGTTTCTCTGCTTGTTCTATATATGTCAAAGCTTCTGCTGACCTCTTTGAATAGTAGAGCGCCCAAATTACTGCCAAGCATGCTTGATAGTTTTCGGGTTCTTCACCATACCACGTTTTCCATCTTTCAACGATTTCATCTCCTTTACCCGTCATGCATTGCAGCATAGTGATTTGTTGATGTGTTTGAAACCAACGCTGTCCGCGGGTTTCTTTGCCATCAACAAGAGCCTTTTCATAGTAACGCATAGCCATTTCAATGTCTCTGCGAACACGGCAATTATACAAATAGCCATACATCAAATAGTCCTCTACATTGGCATCGCCGCTGATAATAACATCTTCATATGCTTTCTTTGCTTTCTGAAAGTCCTCTTCAGTTCCACCTTCCTCATATACGGCTAACAGCCGTGCTCGATAGTTTCTGTATCCTGAAGGTGTCCTATATTTGCCTGCACTCAACAGCTCATCTGTAGTAATCGAAAAAAACTCCGCTATATCAGCCAAAAGAGAAATGTCAGGTGCAGTCATATCCTGTTCCCATTTACTTACTGCTTGAGCAGACACTCCTAATTGGGACGCCAATTCGTTTTGCGTGATATGACTTGATGTTCGTAATGTGCGTATTTTTTCACCAATCGTCATTATACTATCTCCTTTATTGATTGCAGCTGCACTTTCAGTTTACCAAAACAACGACAAAAGGCAATCACCCGTTTTGAGATTATAAGTTGTATTATCGGTTGATACACACTTTGAGTACCTGTTCCATATGAGATAGCGGTCACATTTTGCGTAAACATCGGAACGGTCAAGACCGTTCCCTACAATACATAACGTAAATCTGTGGCGTCCCATGAGGGAGTATCCGTTTTATGGGTAAGGGTGTTTCAAAGAGGGAGAGGGGAAATCAAAATCCCCTCTCCCTCTTTGTGTTCTTGGGAAGTTTGGCTTTGCCAAACTTAACTTTCATCACATGCGAAAGTACCTCGCCGAAGGCATGACAAAACTGGGTAACATGGATTGTTGTTCATAACATATTAGATTTACTACCCCTCAGTCAAAAACAGAGTTTTTGACAGCTCCCCTGACAAGGGGAGCCAAGGGTACGATGCGCAACAAGAGAGGGTGCCCCTTGCAGAACATCCCCAACCCCTAACCCCTAAATCCTAACCCCTAAAAAAGAGCTGCCCGAAGGCAGCTCTTTTTGTTATATTCCCTTGGCAGCGTTCATGCCGGCGCAGCGTCCGTAGGTCAGGGCCATGGAGTGGCTCATGCCGGGGACTGTGATGGGATATTCAATTGAGAAGCGTCCGCCCTGGACGTTGCCGCAAACGTAAAGTCCGGGGATGGGATAGCCTCTCTGGTCGAGGCAGTGGGCGTCCTTGTCGCTTTCCAGACCGCTCATGGAAACCAGCAGCGGTGCAGGAGTCAGCTTGGAAGCATAGAAAGGAGCTTTTTCCAGAGGGAACATTCTGTTGGGCACCTTGCCGAAATCTTCGTCAACGCCCTTTCTGGCAAGCTCGGAATAACGGTTGATGGAGTCCAGTGCCTTTTTGGCAGCTTCGCCTGTATAGCCCATCTTCTCAACCAGCTCTTCAAGGGTATCGGCCTTGATGGTAGATGCGCCGCCTGCTCCGCCGGAGGATACGTCTCCGCCTGCGGCAGCCTTATCCACGTTGCCGCGGACCACATAGCCGTCGTTACCGGCAAGAGTGGGGTTGACCTTGCCTGCGGCCACGTCTTCGTCTTCAATAACCATGCAGACAACACCGTGGCTGGGAGGCATCTCATTTATCTGCTCAGGCCATGCGGCGTCAAATATCTGCCAGCAGAAGTTGTCGGGCAGGACGGTGATCTGGTTTTCGATCTGCTGACCGGAAACGTCCTCGTTCATGAAGCGTTCGCCCAGAGCATCGATAAGCAGATAGGGTGCAACACCAAGAGGGCCGCCCATGTTATGTACGTTGGGTGCGTGAGGGCCACGTTCCATCTGGGCGCCGATCCACATACCCATACGATGTCCGTCACCGGTGTCGGCAACATAGCCTTCGGGGTCGATGCCGGGGTACATGGAGGGGTTCTTCCGGGTCCATGGGCAGTAATAATACAGCATATCCAGGTTGCCGGAATAGTCGCCGGTTGCCAGAACAACGCCTTTCTTTGCGATTGCCTTATAGACCTTACCGTCATAATCCTGAGCGATTACGCCGTAGACACGGCCTTCTTCATTTCTCAGCAGCTTTTTAACGGGAGTCTTGAAAAATGCCTGAACATCGCCTTCGTCGCAGGCTTTTTTGAAGTTGGCTTCCAGAACAGGGCCGTGGGTGGGACGGAACTGGACTGTTATCTGGTAGGAAGGATAGTTATCCTTATCGGGGTCGTAATCTTCCTTGGGGCCGGGATAACGGGCAGGCTGTACCCATGCTTCCACGCCTTCGGGAATGGGGTCGGTGGTTTTGGGCAGGACATACAGGTCGGGCTTGGCGGAAATGTACCAGTCCAGAGCAGCACCGCTGTTGTCCAGCCAGTATTTCAGAATACGCTGACGTGCCCAGTAGGAGGTTTCTTTCATGAAGTGTTTCTGGATCTCCAGCTTCAGGTCCTCACCGCCGCGTCCCCAGTTGTCGGCCAGCTTGGAACCTACGGAGCCAAAGTCGCCGAAACGGTACTGGAGCTTCTCTGTTTTTTCAAACATGATGACGGATGCGCCTTCTTCAACGGCAGCGCGGGTTGCTGCTGTGCCTGACAGACCACCGCCGCAGACCACAACGTCGGCTTCCAGTTCCACGTCGATATGGTCAAACTCGGGAGCAGTGCCCAGCCATTCAGCGTAAGAGGCGTTGCCGGTACCCACGCTCTTGCCGGACATCATCATGGGAGGTCCGCCTTTGCCTTTTCCACCGCCCATAGGAGGCATTTTCTTTTCCATATCCATTTTGGTATCTCCTTTTCCTTTATTTTCTTTTCAATATATGACTCAACGGCAAAGTCTGCCGTTATCATCAGTTATGATACAGCTTCTCCGTCTGATACTGAGGCTCACAGGTGACGTTCACGCCCAGCTTCTGGAACACGTTTTCATCAACACGGGACAAAATGACCGTTGCGTGGGCCTCTGCTCCTTTAAGGTTGGACAGCTGAGCCATAGCCGCTGCTGCCTGAGGGTCGGTGGCGGCGCAGATAGCCATTGCGATAAGCACTTCGTCGGTATGGAGCCGGGGGTTGTGGCTGCCCATCTGTCCGGTTTTCAATGCCTGTATCTGCTTGATGGCAGACGGTGCAATAAGCTCTATCTCATTGGGGATCCCTGCCAGCTCTTTAAGGGCATTTATTAGTGCGGCAGCAGACGGACCCAGAAGTGACGAGGTTTTGCCCGTAACCATTCTTCCGTCCGGCAGCTGAAGCGCAACAGCAGGCTGGTTTTCGGTTTCTTCCGAACGCTGAATTGCCACATTTACTGTAGGCCTGTCCGTTTTGCTGATGTTCAGCTTGCTCATGATAAGCTCAAGACGGGACACTTCGCCTGCTTCGCCCATACCCTGACGTTCTTTGCAGGCAGCGGCATAATAACGCCGGATAACTTCCTGCTTGGAGGCTTCGCGGCAGACTTCATCGTCAACAATGCAGAAGCCTACCATATTAACACCCATATCCGTGGGGCTTTTGTAGGGCGAACTGCCCATGATGCGGTCGAGTATGGCACTGAGTACAGGGAAAACTTCCACATCGCGGTTATAGTTTACGGCACTCTGGCCATAGGCTTCAAGATGATAGGGGTCGATCATGTTGACATCGTCCAAATCTGCGGTGGCAGCTTCATAGGCCAGATTTACCGGATGGCTCAGCGGCAGATTCCAAATGGGGAAGGTTTCAAATTTGGAGTATCCGGAGCTGATACCCCGCATGTGGTCGTGATAAAGCTGACTGAGGCAAACAGCCATTTTTCCGCTGCCGGGACCGGGTGCGGTTATTACCACCAGAGAACGGGTGGTTTCGATATAATCGTTCTTGCCGAAACCGTCTTCGGATACGATCAGCGGCAAATTGTTGGGGTAATCTGCTATGAGATAATGGCGGTACACCTTAACGCCAAGAGTTTCCAGTCGTTTCTCAAAAGCGTCTGCAGCAGGCTGACCGCAATAGTGAGTGATGACAACACAGCCCACATACAGCCCGATCTCACGCAGAGCATCGATAGAGCGCAGAGCATCAAGGTCGTAGGTTATGCCAAGGTCGCCTCTGACCTTGTTTTTCTCTATATCGTTGGCGGAAATGACCATTACGATCTCCGCTTCGTCTTTCAGCTTCAGCAGCATCCTGACCTTACTGTCGGGATGGAAGCCCGGCAGTACACGGGACGCATGGTAATCATCGAACAGCTTTCCGCCAAACTCCAGATACAGCTTTCCGCCAAACTCACCTATACGTTTGACGATGTTTTCCGACTGGAGCTGAAGATATTTGTCATTATCAAATCCAATCATAGTGATCCCCTATTCCTTCTCAACATTCAAAGATAAAAACACTTTGATATTATATCACACTTGGTTCCAAGAGTAAATAATAGACCCGGTTCAATTGTATAAGACTTTTTTACAGCAGTATGTTATAATAGTAAACAGTTAACAATTAACAGTTAACAGTTGCGGTCACGGCACGCCGTGACCCTACGGGGAAACTCGTCACGTTGTGCGTTATTAACTGTTAATTGTTATCCGTTAACCGAAACTGAGGAAATCACATGAAAAAACGAATCATTATACTTTCACTTCTTATATCACTCCTGATTTCTGCCTGCGCACCTGTGCCTGCACCGTCACCGTCTGCGGCTTTATCTGCTGCAGAAGTTCATTTTATCGATGTGGGGCAGGCAGACAGCACGCTGATAATCTCCAACGGTCAAACCATGCTCATTGACGCCGGAACCAACGATATGGGCGATACCGTTGTCAGCTACCTCAAATCACTGGGCATCAAAAAGCTGGACTACCTTATCGGGACCCATCCTCACGAGGACCATATCGGCGGTCTGGATGACGTTATAAGCAGCTTTGAGACCGACGTTGTTATCATGCCCGAAAAGCAGAGCAATACCGCAACCTTTGAAGACGTGCTGGACGCCCTTATTGAAAAGCAGCAGGGACTTACCGCCCCGGTTCCGGGCACAAAATACGCTCTGGGCGACTGCTCTTTCACCATACTTGCTCCCCTTGAAGATTACGGCGACAACATGAACGACTGGTCTGTCGGTCTGAAGCTCACCTGCGGCGACGTTTCCTTTGCTTTTTTCGGCGATGCCGAAAAGAGTGCCGAAACGGATATCCTTGCCTCAGGAGCCGACATCAGCGCCGATGTTCTCAAAGTCAGCCATCATGGCAGCGACACATCTACCGATGAAAGCTTTCTTGATGCGATCTCCCCGACCTGGGGCGTCATCTCCTGCGGAGAAGGCAACAGTTACGGGCATCCCTGTCAGGAAACGCTGGATAAACTCACCGCCGCAGGCGTGGAGCTTCGCCGTACCGACCTGCACGGCACGATCATCGCCGCTACCGACGGAAAAACAGTAAGCTGGACCACTTCCAACAATGTTCCTGTCGAAGATGCCGCCGTAAACGCAGTTGAAACACAAAAGATGACCTATGTCTTGAACACCTCATCAAAAAAGTTCCATCTTCCCGACTGTTCTTCCGTTTCAAACATAAAAAAATCCAATCTTGAGAAGTTCACCGGTACCCGTGATGAATTGATAAAGCAGGGTTATGACCCCTGCGGCAGCTGCGAACCCTGAGGAGGAAACAAAATGTATTACATAATCGACAGATTTGAAAACGGCGTTGCCGTGTTGGAAGACGAAAGCGGCACCATGTCTGAGTTTGACAGAAGCATTATCCCTGCCGAGGCACGAGAAGGTATGAAGCTGAAACATGAAAACGGCATTTTCACTATTGCCGACAATTCAGAAACAGAGCAGCGCATCAAGAGCAAGATGGATATGCTGTTTGGAAAATGAGGTATAGACCATGATATGCGATCTTTGTCCACATATGTGTGATATCCCCGAGGGCGGAGTCGGGCTGTGCAAAGCCCGAGCCGTCAAAGGCGGAAAGGTGACCTGCATAAACTACGGACGTGTAACCGGTATCGCCATAAAGCCCATAACCGAAGTCCCGCTGCGGCATTTTCATCCGGAGTCGGGCATAGTTACCATAGGCAGCTTTGGCTGCAACATGAACTGCCGTTTCTGCGACACCTATGAGATATCCGCTTCCGGTGCCGGTGTAAACAGTTCAAAATACACCGCCGCTCAGGTAGCAGAAGGTGTCAGTGCTCTGCGTGGCAGGGGCAGCATCGGCGGTGCGTTCATGTATAATGAACCCCTGGTAGGCTATGAGTTTATTATGGACTGTGCAAAGCTGATAAAAGAAAAATACGGTCAGCTGGTGGTTTTAAAAACCAACGGTTACATCAATGCCGAGCCTTTTGAGCATCTGCTGCCGTTCATCGACGCCATGAACATTGACCTTAAAGGCTTTTCCGGCAGTATTTATGAGCGTTCACGAGGCGATATCGAGACCGTAAAGGCCACCATTTCACGGGCTATGGAAAGCTGCCATGTGGAAATATCCACACCTGTTATCCCCGGATATAACGACACCGCCGAAGAAACGGAAGCCATGGCAGCATGGCTGGCATCACTGAACAGGGAAACGGTGCTGCACCTCATACCCTTTAAACCGAACTACAAAATGTGGGGCGACAAACCTGCGTCAGAGGAGCTTATGGCTGACATGCAGGCGGCAGCCATGGTGCATTTGAAGAATGTTTATATTGTAAATACCTGACACTTGAACCTGATTCTTGCACGGCACCGGTTGCTATGCTATTATATTAAATGTGTTTAGTTTGAACACAAATATGTTTTTGGAGAGAAACAAATTGGGAGATTTCAGTTTACTGTGGCCCGGCGGAAAAAGCCGTGACAACACCGATTTTTCCGGATGCACCGATGACCTTGATCTTGGTCGCCTGTGCTCCATTCTGTTTACATCCATGCCCATGGCAGAAGGCCTGAAATATGCAGACAGCCTTCTTACCGGGGACAGAGATGTCCTTACCGCACGTCACGAGATGATCGATGACCTTATTGCAAGCTATGCCCTGATAGACGCTTTTGAAGAGGTTGCATCGCTGGTGGAGAACATGAAGTTCTATTCCGACGGCGTGCGCGACAACATCAAGGGTCTTACCGGCGGCGATGTCATTTTCGATAGCATGAAAGGCTTTATCGACAATCTGGAAAAACTGCTCCGCAAAGATGCAGGCAGCGTTTTTGACGAACAGGAAACCAACAACCACTACGCTCAGATGCTCCGAGCCACCATCTTTACATATGAAAACATCAAGGCGTATCACAAGGCTCTGACAATTCTGAAAAACGCCCTGAGTACCAACCCTCATCATTCAAAAGGTCTGGCCGAACTGCAGCAGTGGGTGGAAGACATATGGAAGGCAGACAAACTGGACGAAACAGGCAAAAAACTGGCCGAGATCGCCACCTGGTGGACAGGTATTTCCTCCTTTGCGGTTGACATCGCCATTTCCCCCAATATGGATCTGCAAAGTTTCGAGATATCCGAGATCAATTCCCGGGCTTACAGCAAAACAGGTATGCTTGACCGTGGCGCGGAAGACGGATACGACGGGCTTACTCTGCTTTATTCCATGCCTCAGGGCGGCACCACTGTACCGTATCAGGAATATCTTCTCAGCGAGCTGGGTTTAAGTGCCAAGGCAGAGCTTACCAAATTGCGTTCCGCAGTTGTGAATCTGCCTTTTACAGGCAGGCTCCAGATGATATCTCTCGGCGGGGAATTTCCTTTTCTCACCTCCGCCGCAAGACTGTGCCTGAGACTGAAAGAAAAGGGACTGCCTTTCTGCAGACCCGAGTTTTCCGACGATGCCATCATCGATGCCGAAGGCGTATATATGATCGAACTTGCCCTTTTGGGCAGCAAAGCCGTTGCCAATGATATGTACCTTGGTGAAAAAGGTGCCGCCAACATCATTACCGGCGCCAACAGCAGCGGCAAAACCACCTATATCATCACCGCCGGTCAGCTGATGTGGCTGTTTCAGTTAGGCTGCCATCTGCCCGCAGTCAGCGCAAAGCTGAAACCTGTGGACGCTCTGTTTACCCTCTTTGCCGCAGGCGAAAGCGACACCAGCGAAGATTCCCGCATGGGTCTTGAAGTCATTCGTATCGGCGAATTCAAAAAGAAGATGACCGACCGAAGCGTTGTGCTGCTCAACGAGCCTATGACCTCCACCTCCGCAGCCGAAGGTATCGAGATTTGTCTTGACCTGATATGCGACATGATGAAAGCCGGCGTATCCTCCATGATGGTCACCCACTATAACGAGATATATGCCATGAGTCTGGAGCGTCTTTCCGGCAGCGACATGGCAAAAAAGGTGGAAAGCTACGTTATGGCTATCGAACAGACCGACGGCGGCATAAACTACACCTATAACCTGATCAAGAGTCCTCCCGGCAAATCCAGCTATGCTTACGCTGTCGTAAGCAAGCTGGGCGTCACTCTGGAAGCCATGCTTGCCAGAATGCAGAGCGACGGTGTTGACGTTAAGCCCGACAGTCCGGTGTGGCAGCAGCTGCATCCGGAAGATGTTTAAGGAAAGGGGGACGAAAAATGGGAATTCTACTTTGGCCCGAAGGCGGAACCAGAAAGCCTGATAAAATTCTGACCCCTCAGACCATAGAGGACCTGCAGCTTGACAGGCTGTGCGCCGCTATGAACTACAACAATTATTTCAAGCTCAGCGTCAACGATGTTATTCAAACGTGGACTCACGATACGGAGGTCATTGCCTACCGCCAGAGTGTGTTGCAGGATCTTCTCTCAAACCCCGATCTTGAAACTGCACTGGAAGAACTGCTGGACTGTCTTGACGTCTGGGAGACCCACTCCGTAACCTCACGCCGCAATAATCACGACACCGGTGGCCCCGGTCTTAATCTGGGTGACTTTTCCTATCTGGACTCATATCTGGACAAGATCACCCGTCTGAGTCAGCTGTTCTCAGGGCTTACCCTGAACTCCGTTGGCATGAACGCCCTCAGGGATCAGATCCGGCACATGGGTTCGTCCCAGCGTTTTGCAGCTATCCGTGCCGGTTTTGACGAGCTTTGCGGTGCCTACGCCCTGCCCAGCCGGGTGTCCATCGGCTTTAATCTGGACAAAGAGCTGAAACCCGCTCAGCTGAAGCTGCTGCGAATTGAGAAAAAGACCTCAAAACGCCGTAAAATGGCGTTTACCAGAAACGCCCACGCCATGACATCTCAGCTGCTGAGCCGCACTGTGGCAGATGCATCTCAGGCTATAACCATGTACGTCAAGCGGGAATCTATGGATATCCGCGAAGTGAAGCAGGATATCATTTTCTATCTGTCTGCCCTCAAGCTTTGCCGCAGTTGGGAAAAATACGGGCTGAAATACTGTTTCCCCGAAATAAGACCCATGGAAGAAAAGGCATTTTCCTCAAAAACCATGTTCAACCCGCTGCTGGTAATCAGCAACAAGGAAAAGGTTGTCTGCAACGATATCGAGTTTGCCAAAGGTGGCGAACTGTTGGTGCTTACCGGTGCCAATCAGGGCGGCAAAACCGTATTTCTGCTGTCCGTCGCCCTGACCCAGTGGCTGTTCCAGCTGGGGATCGCTGTTCCCGCAGAATACGCATCCATCAGCCCCGTCACAGAGATATGCACCGTGTTTGCTCCCAGCGGAGCTTCATTCTCCCGCCACGGTCTGCTGGCAGAGGAAGCCGGCCGCATAGCCAACGCCGTCAAGGAAGCCGGGAAAGACAGCCTTGTGCTGTTCAACGAGCCTTTGAACTCCACCAGCCCCAACGAAAACCTCCATATTTCCCGGGAGGTCATCGGCGTGTTCAAAGCCGCCGGTGTCAGAGGCATCTGGGTCACCCATATGTACGAGCTGGCATCTGACCGTCAGCGGGTCAATGAGCTTATCCCCTGGGGCAGCACCATCGGCAGCATCAAGATAATCGTTGAAGCCGACGGTGAAGGCACAAAGCCCACATACAAAATCACCAGAGGTGAACCAGAGTATAACAGTTACGCCGCCGAGGTTCTGAGAAGAAAGGGTATAGAAATGCAATAGCCCTCTTTCAGCAACAGCATCTGCACAATCAGGCAGTCCGGACAAATTCATGTCCGGGCTGTCGTTTTTTTCCGGGCAGCGTCCGCAATTTTCCATATACTTGACAAAGTGACAACTTTGGATTATCATCAGGTTGTCACCTTGCGTGCATTCCTTGCGATATCACAAGTCGTTAATAATGTTTGGAGTGAGTATTTATGGTTCGGTTCGAAAACGTGTCCATGGCGTACGGCACACATGAAGTGCTGAAAAACCTCAATCTGCATATTGGAGAAGGTCAATTGGTGGTGCTCATCGGCCCCTCCGGCTGCGGCAAAACCACCACTTTGCAGCTTATCAACCGGCTTATCCGCCCCACCGCCGGCAGCATTTTCGTTGACGGCAAAGATATCAGCCAGGTGGATCCCGTTGACCTGCGCCGCGGTATTGGATATGTCATTCAGGAGATAGGTCTTTTCCCCCATATGACGATCCAGCAGAATATTGAGGTTGTTCCCAAGCTTTTGGGCTGGGATGAGAACCGCCGCAAAGAAAGAACTCTGGAACTGTTGAAGCTGGTAAACATGGACGAGAAGTATCTTTCAAGTTACCCGTCCGAACTCAGCGGCGGTCAGCAGCAGCGTATCGGACTTCTCCGGGCTTTGGCTGTGGAGCCTCCAATAATACTGATGGACGAACCTTTTGGCGCTCTCGACCCCATTACCAGAGAATCGCTTCAGGAAGAGATCAAATCTCTCCAGCAAAAGCTGAAGAAAACCATTGTTTTTGTAACTCATGATATGGACGAAGCTCTGAAGCTTGCAGACACCATTGTCCTCATGAAAGACGGCGAAATCGTTCAGGCCGCCACACCAAAACAGCTGCTTAGCAATCCCGCAAACGAGTTTGTGGAGCAGTTTATCGGCCGTCACCGCATTTACGGCGGCAAGGCCGACACGGTATCGGATGTCATGAGCGACAAGGCAGCCTGTGTGCTTCCCGAACTCAGTCTTGTGGAAAGCGTTGAGCTTATGCGCCAGAAGCACGTGCCGTCCCTGTTTGTTGTGGATGATAATCACCATCTTTTGGGCCAGATCACCATCGAAGAAATCCGCCAGGTCTATGGCCGCGAGAATATCCCTGTTGGCGAAGTCCCTCTGTATCACGGTCCAACAGCTGTCAAAGACGAGTCTGCAAAAGAAGTTTTCGACATGATGATGGAAAATCATATTGATGCCGTTCCTGTTCTTGACGAGGAAAACAGGGTCGTAGGTGTTGTCACCCGTTCCAGCATGGTCAAATCCCTGGCCCATGTGGTATGGAGGGATGAAAATGGCTGATTTCTTTGTTGAGTTTCAGAAAAATCTGCCGGAAATCCTCCGGGCATTGCTCCAGCACATCGGTATCAGCGCAGCGGCAATACTGCTGGGCATGATCGTGGCCATTCCTGTGGGCATCTGGCTGACTTACCACGAAAAGCCCGCAAAAGTCGTTATGGCAGTATTCGGCGTTGTAAACACCATACCAAGCATCGTGCTGCTGGGTGCTGCAATGATTCTTCTTGGCATCGGATATATTCCTGCCGTTGCCGTGCTGTTCCTCTACTCGCTTCTGCCCATTCTCAGGGCCACTTACACAGGCATCTGCGAGGTAAGTCCCAAATGCATTAAGGCTGCCACCGGCATGGGTATGAGCAAAATGCAAATGCTCCGGCTTGTTCAGATCCCCCTGGCACTTCCTGCCATCATAACCGGCATACGCCTCAGCACAATTTATATCATAAGCTGGGCAACTCTGGCGGCATTTATTGGCGGTGGTGGTCTGGGCGACCTGATCTGGATGGGGCTGCAGAGTTATAATTTCGGCCTTGTATTTTGCGGAGCGATACCGGCCACCGTTCTTTCCCTGGTGGTCAGCGCGTTACTCAACCTCGTTATAAAACGTGCAAGCCGGCACAAAAGCGAGGAGGCAGCAGTATGAGTAATGTAGTCAGCGCAACCCTTGTCCACCTGCAAATCGCCTTTCTTGGCGTACTGCTGGCATGTATCGTCGGCCTGCCTTTGGCGGCATATTTGCTGAATCATTCCAAGCTGAGCCGATATCTGTTTTTGATTATCGATGCCATTCAGACCGTTCCGACTCTGGCCATGCTTACTTTTGTTATGCTGATTTTCGGTCTTAACAATTCAACGGTCATAGTTGCAATCTTTTTGTATTCTCTGTTCCCGGTAATACGCAACACATATCTCGGCTTGTCCTCCGTTGACCCGGGTACAATTCGCGCAGCCCGGGGTATCGGTATGACAACGCTTCAGATTTTTACCAAAATACGTTTTCCGCTGGCAATGCCCATGATCCTTACAGGTGTCAGGCTTGCAGTGGTATCTGCTCTCGGCATAGCCACCACCGGCGTATTCATTGGCGCAGGCGGTTTGGGTATGCTTATCTGGAGAGGTATTCAGACCAGAAATATGACAATGATGCTCTCCGGCGCCATTCCGGTTTCGGTGCTGGCAGTATTCTTTGAGTATTCAATAGGTTTCTTTGAAAAGAAGCTCATACGCAAATCAAACCACACAGCATAATAAAAGGAAGGTAAGATTATGAACAACAAAAAAATACTGGCTATGCTCCTTGTAATCTGCATTGCTGCCGCTATGCTTACCGGCTGCAGTTCCGGCAAAGGCATAACCATCGGCTCCAAGCAGTACACGGAAAATATTCTTATGGGCGAGATGTACGCTCAGCTCATCGAAGCCAAAACAGACATAACCGTTAACAGAAAGCTGAATCTCGGCGGCACCTCTGTCTGTATTCCTGCCATGGAAAAGGGCGAAATTGATCTCTATTTTGAATATACCGGCACGGCATATAACGAGATCCTTGACCTGGAACTGGCTCCCGGAATCACGAGCGACGATATCCTGAACACTTGCCAGACCCAGCTGAACGACAATTACAGTTTTACAATGTTCGACCCCGTCGGTCTTAACAACACCTACGCTCTGGCCATAAAAACAAGCCGTGTTGAAGAGCTGGGCGTTTCCAAAATTTCCGACCTGGCCGCCATTTCCGGAGATCTCAGCTTTGGTGCAGGTCATACATTCTACACAAGAGTCCACGACGGTTATGACGGCATCGTTGCCACCTATGGGCTGAACTTCAAGGAAAACCTCAAAATGGACACCAGCCTGCTTTATGAAGCCATCGACACCGGCGACCTTGACGTTATCGTTGTATTCGGCACGGACTCTCTGCTGAAAAAGTACGACATGACCATCCTCGAAGATGACGGCGGCGTATTCCCTCCGTATCACGGAGCTCCCCTTTGCCGCAACGAGGTTCTGGAACAGTACCCCGAGCTTAAAGAACTTCTGAATTCTTTTGCAGGAGCTATTGACGACACCACCATGCAGGAGTTAAATTATCAGGTGGATGTTGAAAACCGCTCGGTTGAAGAAGTTGCAAAGGAGTTCCTGACTCAGAATGGATACATTTGAACAAGATAATCTCAGCAAAGAAAAGCTGTCCGCAGGCAATGGTGCAGCGAAAGAAGAAATTCCCCGCTATCAGCGCATTGCCTGTGACGTAGCCTCAAAAATCGCAGCAGGAGTTTATCCCGAAGGTACCAGGCTCTATGCCCGTTCTGCTCTTGCCAGTCAATACGGCGTATCCAGCGAAACCGCCCGTCGTGCTATCTGCGTTCTGGCTGATCTGGGCATTGTGGAAAGTTCCATAGGAAGCGGCATAACCGTCATATCTGAGGAAAAAGCCGTTGCTTTTGTGCGTCAGTTTCGTCAGCTGGACACCATTGCAGATCTGCAAAAGGCCCTTCATGAAAAGATTCGGCACTACCGTGATGATTTTGAAGCCATAGTAAATCTTCTCGAAGAAATAAGGGAGAGCACGACCCATTACCGCACAATAAACCCCTTCGTTCCGTATCAGTTCCGGCTTTCCGAGGATTGCCCTCATCTTGGCAAAACTCTGCAGGATCTGAACTTCTGGCACCTCACTCTGGCTACCGTTGTTGCCGTTGGCAGAGATAAGGAAATTATCCTTTCTCCCGGGCCATATGAGATCCTCAAAGACGGCGATGTTGTTTATTACATCGGTAACCCCGAGTGCGTTGATCGTGTGCACCGGCTCCTGACTGACTCGGAATAAGATTTAAACAAGATAAAAAAATCCCGGACTTTCGTCCGGGAATTTTTTATTGAATCTTAGCCTCTGCCGATGTAACGGTCGTAAGCAGCCTGCTGGCATGCCAGAGCTTCGTCAAGGCGGAGCGAACGGACAGTTTCAACATAATTGTCCCATTCGGCATCAAGGTCGGCTTCGCCAACGATGAACTTGGTGATCATTTCGCCGGAGTAAGTGGCGATGTCGGTGATCAGAGTGCTGTAAGTCTCAGATTCTTCTGCATTCATGGTAGCATCCATGGGCATGCTGATGATCTCGCCCCAGCTGCGATCCCACTTTTCGCCGCAGGCATTGTATGCATCGGAGTACATGATCTTGGAAGCTTCGTTGAACAGAACGCCGCCGCACAAAGATATGGGAGTATACAGGGTCTTGGCGTCAGCCATAGAATAGCCTTCGGGGTTGTTGGTAATGAGTTCGGTGTACTGAGGATCACCGTTTTCGTCGAACTCAAAGCCTTCACCTTCGATACCGTAAGTCAGCAGATAGTCGCTGTCTTCGCTGTAAGCATAGTCGCAGCATCTGAGGAAGGTTTCCCAATCCTTGTCCAGCAGGGTGGTGGACAGATAGCAGCCGCCTTCGCTGACACGGATGGAGCTGGCAAGAACCTTTGTACTGCCTTCTTCAAGAACAGGATCGGTTACGGGCCAGACAACTGCGTCGCCAAACTTGTCGGTCAGGTTGTACTGATAGGTATCGATGGTACGGTTGTCGTCGCACCAAACAAAGGTTTCACCGGCGTAGATGGGCTTATTGTCGGGAGACCAGCCGGTCATGGTGTAGTAATCCTGATAGATGATACCATCAGCATACCAGGTGCTGACCATCTTGAGGTAATCATAGAAAGCATCGGCGATGGCACCATAGTAAACGGTTTCGTTTTCAATATAAAGAGGAATGTTCAGCATGGGGCTGAGGCCAACTTCGCCTGCTATACCGTAGCCTGCGCAGAAGTAGTTGTTGCGGCCGACACCGGACTGAGAAAGGATCATGGCAGCGTCAAGGTCGTATTCGTCCTTAACAGCACGGAGAACCTCGTCCCAATCATCGAAGGTAACAGGTGTTTCCAGACCAACGCCATCCAGCATATCCTGACGGATCATGGGACCGTAGTCGGAAGTGTAGGGAGTGTGGTAGAACTGCATCAGGTTGGTAAGTGCGCCATTGTCGGAGAAGCTGTTGGCTTCATACTGGGGGTCAGAGTGGATAAGCATGTTGTAGTTGGGCATATACTCCTCGAGATAAGGAGCAAAGTCCCACAGGACCTCGTCTTCAACAGCCACGTCGATGGTTGCGAACAGGCCGCCGGTGCTGGTGGGCATGATGTCATAATAAGTTTCGGCAGCGATGGTCAGATTCAGTTTTTCGGAAGCAACGCTGTTGGGAACGGAGGTAAACTCCATGTTCAGGCCAACCATTTCATACCACAAGGTGGGATACTTGGTCTGGATAGCAGTGGAGCTGTCGGCAGTTGTTTCGAATACGGTATAGACCTCATCGTTGGTGCAGATGGGCAAATCGTAGGAAACACGCTGTTCCATAGCAGCATCAAGCCCGATATAGGTGTTTTCTGCCTCTTCTTCGGCAGGAGCTTCTTCGCCCTCGGCGGGAGCTTCTTCGGGTGCAGACTCTTCTGCGGGTGCGGATTCCACAGCTGCGGGCGCGGATTCCTCAGCAGGAGCAGAAGACTCGGCGGGTTCTTCCTTGCCGGCGCAGCCTGTGAACACGCAAAGCAGCATGGCGGCAGCCAGAAGGAGAGTGAGCAATCTCTTCATTTGATAGACCTTCCTTTCCAAATTTGGTAAATAAAGTAATTACCGCATTGAATTTTACAACACGTTCAATTTTCTGTCAATGCTTTATTCTCCATCCAAAATATTTGTTGAATCAAAAATTGGCGGTTTTCATATCTGTTCACAGAAAGCGGTTTGTGGTACAATATCTCCAATAGAAAACAGGCAGGTAAATACTATGGAAGAAAAAAAGAGAATCGTCATTAAAGTGGGCACCTCCACACTGATACATACAGAATCCGGCGCACCGGATTTCCGCAACCTTGACCGTCTTGCCAGAGTCCTTTCCGACATCAAAAACGCCGGAAACGAAGTCATACTCGTCTCCTCCGGCGCCATAGGAGTCGGCGTTTACAAGTTAGGTATGGCTCAGCGCCCTACCGAATTACGGCTTAAACAGGCTGCTGCGGCTGTGGGTCAGGGCGAGCTGATGCATCTTTACGACAAGTTTTTCGGCGAATACGGTGTCAACATCGGTCAGATTCTGCTGACTTACGATGATGTAAACAACTCAAAAGGACGTCAGAATCTCATCAACACTTTCAACTCTCTGCTTGAACTTGGTGTCATTCCCATCGTCAACGAAAACGACTCGGTCTGCTTTGAAGAAATTGAATCCGAACATAAGGTTTTCGGCGATAACGACACCCTTTCGGCAATAGTTGCCGTACTTGTGGACGCAGATATGCTCATTCTGCTTTCGGATATTGACGGCCTTTACGAGCAGGATCCAAGGCAGAATCCCAAAGCCCGGCTTATTCGTGAAGTGCGGGTACTGGACGATGATATACGCCGTATTGCAGGCGGTGCAGGCACCGGTCTCGGTACAGGCGGAATGGTGACGAAGCTGTCTGCCGCCGATATGGCCATGTCCAACGGTATAGATATGATAATCACCAACGGCAGCGACACCGACAGCCTTTACGCCATACTTGACGGCGGTCAGATAGGCACCTTGTTTGTAGGAAGGAGAATAAGCGAATGACAGCACTGCAGCTTCAGGGTCAGGCAGCAAAACAGGCGTCCCGTATTCTCGCCACTGCCGGAACCAACACAAAAAATGACGCTCTTTTGAAAATGGCAGATGCCATTTTGGAAAACGAAGAATACATTCTCTCCGAAAACGCAAAGGATCTGGAAAACGCCGTATCCGGCGGTATGAGCAAAGCCATGCTGGATCGCCTTTCCCTCGACCACAACCGGATCCTTTCCGTAGTGGATGGATTGAAGCAGGTTGCTGCCGCAGCCGACCCTATCGGGGAGTTCGAGTCCACCATCACCCGTCCCAACGGTCTTGTTATCGGCAAAAAGCGTGTTCCGCTGGGCGTTATCGCCATTATTTACGAGGCTCGTCCAAATGTCACCGTAGATGCCGCCGCGCTTTGTCTTAAATCCGGCAATGCCGTCATTCTCCGTGGCGGTAAGGAAGCCATTTTGTCAAATACCGCTTTTGTTACCGTTATGCGAAATGCATTAAAAACTTCCGGTCTGCCCGAGGACTGCGTAAGTCTGGTGGCAGATACCTCCCGTGCCAGCGCCAACGAGCTGATGACATTGTCTGAGTATGTGGACGTACTTATCCCCAGAGGCGGTGCGGGTCTTATCCGTTCCGTCGTAGAGGGCGCAAAAGTTCCCGTTATCGAAACCGGCGTTGGCAACTGTCATGTATATGCAGACGATTCCGCCGATCTTGAAATGGCGGCCAACATCATATACAACGCAAAATGCTCCCGCCCCTCCGTTTGCAACGCAGCGGAAACCCTGTTGGTGGCACGCTCCATCGCAAAGCAGTTCCTGCCCATGGCGAAGAAGCTGCTGGACAAAAACAATACCCGTATTCTGGGCTGTGCCGAAACCCGAGCCATACTTGAGGGTATTGAAGAAGCTGATGAGGCAGCCTACGCCACCGAGTTCGGCGACTATGTGCTGGCTGTCAAGGTGGTCAGCGATATAGACGAGGCCATTGAGCATATAACCAAATACTCCACCGGTCACAGCGAGTGCATCGTCACCTCCGATTACTTCAACGCTCAGCGATTCCTGAACGAAGTTGACGCAGCAGCGGTGTATGTCAACGCCTCCACCCGTTTTACCGACGGCGGCGAGTTTGGCCTAGGTGCGGAAATCGGCATATCCACCCAGAAAATGCACGCCCGCGGCCCCATGGGGCTGTACGAGCTGACTTCCAGCAAATTTATTATCTACGGCAACGGACAGGTGAGATAGCCTTATACGCTGTCATCCTGAGCGCAGCGAAAGATCTTAATATCAATAACAACCCCCGGCCAAATCTTCGGCCGGGGGTACTGTTTGTTTACACATCAATAATCGTTCATTCCGCCGTCTGGCTCAGCAGCCAATGGCGAACGCCGTGGACTTTGTATGGATGAACAAAAGAGAACATATGCTCTCCAAAAGGAGAGGTCTGTCCCTCTGCCATAACGCTTCCAAGCTCCCACACGATAAAGTTCAGGTCGGTTTCTTCTGCCAATACTTCGTCCAAAGCACTGTGCATGGTTTCCAGATCCCACTTTGCGTTCCATTTGCCGTTGGTGATCTCCGCCCCGGCAGCTTCCAGCACCGGCTGAAGTGACTGCATACCTGCATAGGCACGATCATCACCCTCAGCAGCAAAATAAAACATCTTGCTTTCCGTCAAACCGGTCAGGTCTGCCGGATCCCACTGTCCATCCACGATAAGGCTTGCGGCAAACAAATCGGGATACTGCGCCTGCAGATACATGGTGGTCATTGCGCCCATGGACTGTCCTGTACCGTAAATACGGTTCGTATCCACAGAGTAAGTCTCTGCAAGCCACAGGATAAGGTTCCGAGTCAGGGGAATGTAATCCGTGGTGGTATAGCTGCCATGGTCGTCTATGATGACCTGGGGATACATAGGTGCCAAAACAATGCAGGGTTCCTCTTTTTGAACTGCTTCCGATGCCCAAATCAGGCATCCGTAATGCTTCAGCACTGTTTCGGTGCTTTTGCCCGCACTGGTGGAATCAGGAATAAACATCACCAGAGGATAGCTTTGGCTCTCGTCATAATCCTCAGGCAAAAACAGGTTGTACGAAACGGAAAGCCCCGTTTCCTCATCATGGTACTCATGCTGGGTAAACAGCTGAGGCACCTCCTGCTGCAGCTGCTCAATAGTGGGTGACTCTTCCGGGATAAAGGGTTCCGGCGTCGGCGTTGTATCTGCTTCCTGTTCCACGGGTGCTTCAGCAACCTCGGCAGTTTCCTCTTCAGGAACAGCCTCTGATACGGCAGGTTCTTCGGTCTTTTGCCCTTCCGAAGGTGCCGGAGAGTTTGTAGCAGTACATGCCGATGTCCACAGCAGGATAGTCAGTATCATAGCCAAAACGATGGCTTTTCCGGTGTTCATATGTTTTCTCCGTTTCTGAAAAATGACAAATAGATGTATTCCTATTATACCAAAAAATCCTTTCCATGTGCAAGCTGCACCCCCGAAAAAACTTCCGGGGGTGCGATTTCTCCGCCGATAAATCGGCGTTCGAAATGACAGCTTAATTCATTACAGTTTTGCCACGTGGTCGCCAACGATACGCCCCAGAGTGAAGGCGATGCCTATGCTGACGCCTGCCACAGGGGTGGTGTACATGATTGGGAAGCGGTTGCCGCAGCAGTTGCCGGTGGCGTACAGGCCGGGGATGGGCTCGTCGTCCTTGTCCAGCACGTTCTGGTCGCCGTCGGTGTTCAGTCCGGCAACGGTCACCATCAGGAATCCAACCTTGCGGTTGCGTTCCACGTTGCAGTAGAAGGGACCCTTTTCGATGGGATGGAGCTGACGGGGATCCTTGGCGTAATCCAGGTCTTTTCCAAGATGAGCCAGCTCGTTATATCGGGCGATCTCGGCCAGGAATGTGGCCTTTTTCTGCTCGTCCAGCTCCAGCTTGTCAGCCAGTTCTTCCAGAGTATCGGCGCAGACTATGTAGTCCTGTTCTTCGGGATTCTTGGCGGGAGGACCTCCCATGCCCATACCCATGACCTTGCCCTTTTCACGAACACGAGCAAGCTGATGGTCGATCATTCTGATGCTGTTTTCGTCGCACTCAACGGCAGTATGGTCAAGGGTCTGGTACTGGAGTTCTTCCGCCCAGTTGCTGTCCCAAACGCAGTATATCTCGCCCTTGGGCTGACGTGCACCCTGGAGGCCGCCGCCCCAATAGCCCATAAGGCCTTCGTTGCAGTAACGCTTGCAGTACTTGTTCAGGCGCAGGAAAGCGGAGCCGTCCATGGGACCTGCACTGCCGCCGACGCAGCACCACATGCCGCCTCTGGGGCCGGGTTCCATGACGCCGCCTGCCCACAGACCCATCTGAATGCCCTTACCCTTGCGGCCTGCGGGAGAATAGGCAAATTTCTCACCGTTGCGTGTAAGGTCAGCGTACTCGGTCAGCAGATCCATGACCATTTCCTTGTTGCCGGAGAAGTCGCCGGCGGCGAGGATAACGCCCTTTCTGGCCTTGAAACGGAAATATTCTTTTTTATAGTTGCGGCCGATGAGCGCAGTGACACGACCGTCGGTCTTTTCCAGCTGTTCGCCGGTGATGCCGAAATGGAACTCGACGCCCATATCTTTCATCAGACCGTGGGTGAACTCAACGGCTTCCAGCAGGCTCATGGGGTTGGCTCCACCGGGGCCGCCCATGCGTCCGTTGCCGCCCTGTTCCTCATCTTCACCGCCGGGTCCACCTTCTCCGGGAGGACCTCCCGGTCCGCCTTCACCCGGAGGACCTCCGGGGCCTTCAGGTCCACCTCCGGGACCGCCTTCTCCGGGAGGGCCTCCGGGACCTTCAGGGCCACCACCGGGAAAGCCGTTTTTCATCATCTCAGCCATTTCGGAGTTGGCAAAAATTGCTGTGCCGACATAGTTGTTGTAACCGTTCAACTCACCCTCGAAGTGCTTGGGCTTGTTGAGCATGAACACATTGATGGCATCCTTTATCTTCTGGGGCAGAGGATCCACAAACCAGTCAAAGGTATCGCCTGTGGTGTAGGCAAACTTGCGGATAAGCTCAGGATGTGCCCTGTTCAGGCTTCTGCGCTGCCAGTCGGCAATGATATCCACGGGATCAACGTAGGGCACGCCTTTTTCCTGCATGAATTTGGAGTTTATGGAGCCGTACTGAGCACCATAAACGTCAAATCTGGCTTCCTGCTGCTGTTCAACAACGATAACAGATGCACCGGCTTCTGCGGCTGCTTTTGCGGCGGCGGTGCCGGAATAACCCGCACCGAGGACGACCACATCAGCCTCAAACTCTGCTACTATCTGATCTTCGGAAACAGGCGGCGGAGCCTGCATCCAGCTTCTGTCTTTAAAATCCATTTGACTTCCTCCGGTATTGTATTTCTGTTTAGTATTATAAATAACTATGGTGCCTTATTTCAACGGTAGTTTGTTAATTGATGCTTAAGTGACAATTTTGACTGTTGGTTTGCACATATTTTCTTCAATTTGTTCACTTTTTATTGACATTACCTCCACATTGTATTAACATTACAATAAAGTTTGAGTGCGTAATATTTTCGCATCAAACCAGAAAAGAAATAAGGAGGCACCAAAATGAAGAAACTACTGGCTTTGCTGCTGGCGATGGTCATGATGCTCTGTGTATTGAGCGCATGTGCTGGCAAGGAAACCGAAGCTCCCGCAGATCCTGCTCCCGCTCCCTCAGAAGAGGCTCCCGCCCCCGAAGAACCGGCACCTGAAGAAGCCGTTCCCGAAGGCGAAGAAGCTGCTCCCGAGGAAGCTCCCGCTGAGGAAGAAGAGTACATCGGCCTGTATGCCGCCATGGAAAACCGCGTAAGCTACGACCTGCCCATCTGCACCACAGGCGAAGTTTACACCGCTTTCATCACCACCTCCGACCGTAACGAGCTTACCTCCATTCACGACGGTGAATGGTACGAAATGGTCGGTATCGAAATCGAAAAGACAGAAGTTCCCAACTCTGTCGCTTCCGAAAAACTGAATCTGGCTATCGCAGCCGAAACCTATTACGACATTATGCCCATGAGCACCTCCGGCTCCTTCCCCAGCGCCGATGCCGCTGTTGAAGACGGTGTTCTCTGGGACTTTTCCGAGCATCTTGAGGAATACATGCCCAACTACAATATGCTCATCCACTCCGACCCCGAATACGAAGCAGCAGCCTACACCGACGGCGGTGCCGTATTCAGCCTGATGCAGTTCTATCACACTCCCTACACTTCCGACTACGGTCCCATGATCCGTCTTGATATGCTGGAAGGCGTAGGCATGGATATACCCCTGACCTTTGATGAGTGGGACGAAGTTCTCCACGCTGTCAAGGCCGAATATGATCTTGAAGCCACCTTCAGCATCTCCCAGTCTGGTGTCGGCCGCAACAACTACTTCTGCGCCGGCTACGGCATCGCAGGCGAAGTTGGCCTCAGCCCCATGATGAACATTCCTCTGTACATCTTTGAAGACACCGTACACTTTGGTGCCATGGAAGAACCCTTCTATGAGTACCTCTGCATGATGTCCGACTGGTATGCCGACGGTATCCTGTACAGAGACTATTACACCAACACCGGTTGGTCTCCCATCTCCGACATCATTTACGAAAACCAGTGCTTCGCCTGGCAGGACGACAACCGCATGATCGACGTCTATCAGGCAAACATGAGCGACCCCAATGCCGTTATCTGGCCTGTACCCGACCCCGTTAAGGAACTGGGCAACAAGCATTATCTGGCATCTTCCATCCGTCTGACCGAAGGCGGCAACCAGCTGTCCACCACCCTGCTGGACAAAGACTGGCAGACCTTCCTCAAGTGCATGGACTTTGCCTACAGCCCCGAGTGCGACTATCTTCTGACTTATGGTCTGGAAGGCGAAGCCTATGAGCTGGACGAAAACGGAGAACCTCAGTACACCGACCTCATCACCAACAACCCCGAAGGTTACACCTATACCGAAGCCAAACAGCTTTACGGTTTCGGCACTCTCAGCGGCTGCATTCTCTACAACGAGGCTGACAATGTAATGAAGAGCGAAGCCTCCATCGAAGCTCAGAGCGCATGGGACCGCAGCGACGGCGAAGTTCACACCATGCCCATGGATATGGCTCTGACCGCAGAAGAATCCGAAGCCTATACTCTGCTCATCAGCGATATCGCCACCTACTGCGGCGAAATGATCACCAAGTTCATCGTTGGTGAAGCTGACGTCCGTGAAGGCTGGGATGAATATGTGCAGACCATCCTTGACCTGAAGATCGAAGAAGCCCTGACCTATCAGCAGGCCGCCTACGACCGTTACATCGGCAGAGGCGCATAAATCCAACAAAGAAAAAGCCATCGTCTTTCGACGATGGCTTTTTCTTTGTTGAAAAGTCAATTGCATTTAAGAATCTGCGGCCACTTTCATGACCGCAGATTTTTATCTTTTAATTTTCAGCCGCTTCTTCCGCTCCCTGTTCACGGGTGTGGCAGGTGAAGAGGATTATCTGGCGTTCTTTGGCTTCCTTGCGCAGCAGTTTGACTGCCAGCTTCATTCGCTCATCATCGAAGTTGACCAGTGCATCGTCCAGAATGATGGGAACAGGCTCCTCAAACGGCAGTGCCAGTTCGCAGATAGCCATTCGGATAGCCAGATACAGCTGATCGGCAGTACCGCCGCTGAGCAGATTTGCCTTATGGAGAGTAGAATCTTCGTGATCCTCCAGCAGGGCATTCATTTCGCGGTCGAAGATAACTCCGTTGTATTTACCGCCGGTAAGGGCATTCATTATCTCGCTTGCCCTCTCGTTAATAGCCGGCGCAAAACGGCTTTGCAGTTCGTCGGAGCCTTCACGCAGCACCTCACGGGCAATTTCGATAGCCTCATATTCACCGGTAAGGGCAACATGCTTTGCCTGCAGCTCTTCCCGCTTTGCCTGCAGCTCGGCAGGATCTCCCATAGCCTTGCGTTCACCGGTGTACATGGCAAGAGCGTTTCTGGCTATCTCAAGATCGGCATTGGCACGGCTCAGACTTGCGCCGGCTTTCAGTTTGTCTCCGGTGGGGAACTTGTCCAGATCTTCGGCGGTATAGCCGTGATCGGGAACCTGACCGTAGGCTTCTATGACCTGCTCGGCTGCGGAGATTCGTGCCTTGACGGCATTCATCTTTGCAAACACCCGGCTCAGCCGTTCCAGTTCGGTTCTTGCCTGGGCGGCAGTGGTGGTGCCGGGAGCGTAAAGCTGGATGACCCCATTAAGGGCAGTTCGCTTTTTCTCCAGATCGGCTTTTGCCTCTTCTACCTTATTTCTGTCCTCACTCAGCCTTTTGCTGCGGCTGTCTGCCAGTGCCATCTTTTCACGATATGAAGACGCTGCATCCATTATTCCGGAAACGTTGTCGCATCTGTAGCCATGCAGAATAGCTTTCAGTTCTTCCTGCGCACGGAGGCCATCGTTTCTGCTCCAGAGGAAGAACCCTCCAAGTGCAGCCGCCAACAGCCCCAGCATAAGGGCAGGTATGTAAGTCTGGATAAATTCAGTGTTAAGGGAGAATATCAGCACCAGCAATGCCACCGCCATCAGTGCGGACAGTATGAGCACCGGTTGCTTTTTGATAGTCATTCTGCTGCTGAGTACATTGGCTTCGTCCGTATCCTTCCTGGCTTTTTCCCAGGCTTCCGATGCCGTCATTCCTTTAAGTGCCGGAGGCGGCACTATATCCTCCACAGGCTCCCGTTCTTTGGCGTCCTGCTCCATGCAGCGCACCCTCACCTGCTCCTCCAGAGCTTCCAGTGCATCGATGCCCCGATAAGCCACATTTATGCGTTCCTCGGTAGCATCTGCGGGTATGCCCTGAACCTGTTCTTTAAGGGTATGCAGCTCGTTCTGGGCATCTACCAGCTCTTCCTGTGCTTTCCGCAGACGTCCCAGTTTTTCCACATCTTCACGGATACGAATAAGGTTCAGATCGTTTTGCAGTTTTTCCTGCTCAATGGTGAGCCGTTCTATCTTGCCGGTCTGCTCCACGATACGCTGGTTGACCGTTTTCAGATCGCTGAGCTTGCGGTCAATATCTGCAATATCCTTTTCCAGAGCAGGCAGCTGACCGGTCTTATTGTGGCGGCGTTTATTCTGCTGATTGTTCAAAAAAGCATCTGCTTCGGAAAAAGACACACCGTCCTCACCTGTGGTGACCATTGCCAGCAGCCGTTTTTCCAGTTCGTTGCTGTGGTCAAAGCTGACTCCCGCCTGACGAATGAACGCACTGCGCTCAAAAACCTCTTTGGATACGCCCAGCAGCTTTTCTCCGCAGTTCTGAGCATTGAGTTCTTCGATTTCATCGCCGGTTTTTGAATCTCTTGCCACAAAATCAGCAAACAGCAGCCTTCCCCGGCTCTTTCTTTCAAGGGTTATCCTGCGACCCTTCCACTCCACTTCCATAACGCCTTTCATGGTTGCACCTGACCATGGGCGGTAACGGTTTTTGTCTGCCACTCTGGCAGCGGTGTCCCTCTCCGAGGTGTCTATGCCATAAAGCATTGCCTTGATAAAGGCCGTCCATGTGGATTTTCCGGACTCGTTGGGTGCAGTGATTATATTCAGTCCCGGTTTAAGGGACATGCTTTCGTTTTCAAGACACCCGAAGGTGGCTTTCATTTTCAGTATTTTCACGCTCCGGGAGCCTCCTTTCTGTCCAGAGCCGCAAGGCCAAACCGCACTGCCAGCTCGATCTGCTGCTTTTCCTCATCGCTTTCCGCAGCATTCCAGCGTTTGCGCAGACGTGTAAGGAATTCGCCTCTGAGGGTCTGTTCGTTTTCTCCGTCCCAAATGCTTACAAGTCGGGATGTGCGGTCTTTTATCTGCAGTCCGTAGAACCTGCTTTCAAAAGCAGCTGTGAGCACCTCCATATCGGGTGCTTCTTCTGTCTCTCCCGTAAGTACCAGACGGTAAATGTCGGGGTATGTGTCGTCCGGCAGGCTGTCTGTGATGGTCAGCATATGGTCATCACTGCCTGTCAGGTCAATGGTCTTTATCTCGTATCTTCGGCGGCTTACGGGGATAAATTCCAGCTTAACGCTGCCTTTGGACACAGTTCCCGCAATGACGCCCTTGTCGCCGGTTTCATCAAAGCCTCTGCCTTCCGGGCAGCCGGGATAGGCGTAGTAAGTCTCGCCCAGTTTTTGGATCCCGCTGAAGCTGTGAGTGTGACCGAGAGCAAGGTAATCCAGTCCGGAAGCCTCTATCTGTTCATCTGAAATAGGATTGTAAGTGGCTCCGCCCCGTTCGCCGTGAATGACCATGATATTGACCATGCCGTCCTTTTGTGCCCGGAATCCCTCCAGCATCGCCGGGCTGTCTGCCCGATTGAAGCCGGCTCCGTAAACCCGCAGGTTAAGCTCCGGAATCTCCACACCGCTGATACGGTTGGATCGGAAGATATGTACATTATCGGGCCAAACCATGGCTCCATAGGGGGAGCTTTGGCTGAAATAGTCGTGGTTGCCGGGGGAAATGAATATCCTTGCGGTGCTTTCACGGCAAAGCTGCCGCAGCTGCTCGGTGGTTTCGTAATAAGCGTTGTCGCTGTCCAGCAGGTCTCCTGCCAGCAGGATAACGTCAGCTTTTTTTCTCTCTGCCAATGCAAAAACATCGCTGAGAAGCTCCCGCTGTTCTGCCCTTCTCTGGGAAGCACGCTGGGGGTTCAGCCCGGCAAAGCTGCTGTCGAGATGGAAGTCCGCAGCATGGACTATGGTTATGGTGTCAGTCAAGCAGATTCACCCTTTCTATGTGACGGCACAGGCCGGAATCGGTGTCGATTGTAAATACGCAGGCATCCAGCCGACATGCGCCGGGTGCCTGTTCAAATCGGGAGGTCTGGTCTCCCCGGAAAAGTGCAATGGATTGCTCGGGTCTGATACCGATAACGGAATCGTAAGGGCCGGTCATGCCAAGGTCGGAAATATACCCCGTACCTTTTGGCAGAATACGTTCATCGGCTGTGGGAACGTGGGTGTGGGTACCGTACACAGCAGCTACCCGTCCGTCAAGCATCCAACCCATGGCCTGTTTTTCGGAAGTGGCTTCGGCGTGAAGCTCCACGATTTTTATTTCAGCATCCGTGTTTTTCAGAATATCGTCTATCATCAAAAACGGATTATTGGGGCCGATGCTCATGTTCAGCCGGCCCAGCAGGTCAATGACCGCAATGCGGTATCTTCCGCAGTCGTAGACTCCCACGCCGCTGCCGTCCCTCTGGGGAGCGTAGTTGGCAGGGCGAAGAATGTAGCGATTGTCGCTGAGGTAGTTGTTGATCTCCCGTTTTCCGAAAGCGTGGTTGCCAAGGGTAATAACGTCTGCACCGGCGGCAAAAATATCTTCCGCCTGATTGGGATAAATGCCTGTAGATGCGGCATTCTCACCGTTGACGACGGTAAAAGCTATGTCGTATCTCTTTTTGATTGAGCGCAGGTGACGAGCCAGCATTTTTACTCCCGAGCTGCCTACAACATCGCCTACCGCAAGCAGGTTTATCTCCAAATCCGTCCCCTCATTTCCACCATTGGTTCAAAATGTTATGTTAATTAATGCTAATTAGTATTATATATCTTTTTGTATTAAAAAACAACGAAAAAAGAGAGGTTAAATGCATAAATTTTGATGGTAAATTCTGCCTTCGGCCAAAACGTACGTTTTGGCCGAAGGCAGAGGGAATAGTGGTTAGGATTTAGGGATTAGGGAAATGTTCGTTAAGGCAAAAAAACTTACAAAACACCGCCCCCCTAATCCCTAAATCCTAATCCCTAACCCCTAATAAAATGATTGAAGCCGGGGCCAAATGGTGTTATAATGTAATATAACTCTTTTTTATTGTGTATCGTATCAGGGGGTGAGCTGTTTTGAACAAACGGCTGTCACGGCTCATCGAGCCGGGCATGAGACTTTATTTCGTTATTCTGCTTCTTTTTGCCGGTGTTACTGCCTGGATGGGAATGTATGAACTGGCTGCCGGTGAATGTGTGGTCGTTATAATCGTTTACATCTATTTCGTTATCAAACGCCGCCACAACAGAAGAGATATCCTGAACTATATCCAGTCGAATACGGAAAACATGGACGCAGCCAGCAAGGAAACCCTGCTGAATATGCCTTCTCCCATGGCTGTGATACGTCTTGGCACCGGCGAAATCGTCTGGGCCAACGACAAGTTTGTAAAAATGACCGGCAAGCAGGAGCACTTCTTTGAGGTCAAGCTCAATGACTGTATTCCGGACTTCCCCACAAAATGGCTGTTGGACGGTAAAACCGAGTGTCCCGATACCGTGCTGATCAACGGCAGAAGATACAGTGTTTTCGGCAACCTTGCCCGATCGGGCGACGGCGGTCAGCTTGTAATGCTTGCAACCCTGTATTTCGTGGACGAAACGGAGCTTCTTAACACCCGCGACGAATACGCCGCATCACGCCCTGTCATAGCCATCGTACTGATAGACAACTATGACGAGCTTACCAAAAACGTCAACGAAAAAGACAAATCCGCGCTTCTGGCCAGCATCGACGATTTGATAAGTGCCTGGGCAGACGGTAAAAACGGCATGCTCCGCAAGATCGACCGTGACCGGTACATCTTCATTTTTGAAGACCGTTACTTCCAATCCTTTGTGGACGACAAATTCTCTCTGCTGGAGTCCGTGCGAAACATCAAAAACTCTGCCGGCGTAGCCGCCACCATAAGCATAGGCATCGGCAGAGATGCTCCCACCTTTGGTGAAGGCTATGATTTCGCCGCCCTCAGTATAGAAATGTCCCTGTCCAGAGGCGGAGATCAGGCAGTAGTCAAAGACCGCTTCAACTTCGCTTTCTTTGGAGGCCGCAACCGTGAAACCGAGCGCCACACCAAGGTCAAGTCCAGAGTTATGGCAAACTCCATGAGCGAGCTTATTTCCCAGTCGTCAACCATTTACGTTATGGGTCACAAGGTGGCCGATATAGACGCCATAGGTGCCGCTGTCGGTATCATCTGTATCTGCCGCAAAAAAGGTGTTCCCGGATTCATCGTTGTGGACGAGGAAAACAACGCTGCAGGCAGCCTGATAAGGGCACTGAAGGAAAAACCCGAATACGAAAACATCTTTATCGATCCTCAGGACGCTCTTGTTTCGGCAGACAACCGTTCACTGCTGGTTGTGGTAGACACCAATCGCCCCGACCAGGTGGAAAGCCTTGAGCTTTTGCAGTCTCTCAACCGTGTGGCCGTGGTGGATCACCACCGCCGTGCCGCAGACTATATTGAACACGTTACTCTGAATTTCCACGAACCTTTCGCTTCTTCCGCCAGCGAGCTGGTGAGCGAGCTTCTTCAGTATATCGTGGAGTCTCAGGATATACTCCCGGTGGAATCCATGGCACTGCTGGCAGGCATAGTGCTGGACACCAAAAACTTCTCTGTGCGCACCAGCGGACGTACCTTCGATGCCGCTGCATTCCTGCGCCGTGCAGGAGCCGACACCGTTGAGGTCAAAAAGCTGTTCCAGAACGATCTGGAGGGCACTGTTTCACGATACGGAATTCTCCAGAAAGCAAAGCTCTATCGCAAGGAGATCGCCATTGCGGCTCTCGACCAGACGGTGGACCGCACCATCGCCGCCCAGGCAGCCGATGAGCTTCTGAATATTTCCGGTATCATGACCTCTTTCGTCCTTTATCCCGACGGCGAACGGGTCATCATTTCCGCCCGCTCCATTGGCGACACCAATGTTCAGATGGTGCTTGAACCCCTTGGCGGAGGCGGCAACGCCGCCACTGCCGGCGCACAGGTTCCCAACAAGAGCATCACCGAGGTGCTTTCGGAACTGGTTGCGTCTATCGACAAATATTTCGACTGATATTCAACGTAAAGTGAGGTATATACCATGAAAGTTATTCTTCAGCAGGATGTAAAAGGCATGGGCAAAAAGGGCGACCTTATCGAAGCCAAAGACGGCTACGCAAGAAACTATCTGCTGCCCAGAAAGCTGGCTGTTGAGGCCACTGCCGACAAGATGAACACCTTCAAGCTCAACGAAAAGCACAAGCAGGAGCAGCGTCTCCGTGATATCGAAAACGCTCAGGCCACCGTCAAGAAGCTGGAAAGCTGCATCGTAAAGGTTCCTGCCAAGGCCGGTGCAGGCGGACGTCTGTTCGGTGCCGTTACCTCCGCAGAAATTTCCGACTGTCTTAAAGAGCAGTACGGCATCGACATCGACAAGCGCAAGATCGTTCAGGATGAACCCATAAAGCAGTACGGCTCCTATGAAGTCAAGTGCAAAATGGGATTTGACATTTCCGGCACCATCTTCGTGCAGGTCGTGGAAGCTTAAAGCAATTAACTATCAATAATTAATATTCAAAGCTGTCAACCATTAACTATTAACTATTAATTAGTATCTATTAACTATCATCCGGAGGTTTCCCATGGATACTGCTGTAATCCGTCAGGTTCCATACAGTCTTGAAGCCGAGCAGAGCGTGCTTGGTGCTATCCTTCTTGACGCACGGTGCATTAATGACATTATCTCCGTGGTCCGTGCAGATGACTTTTATCTGACCCAGAATAAGGATATTTTTGAGACTATCTACTATATGTTCAACCATGGCGAAGCCATCGACCCGGTAACGGTACTGGCTGCTATGCGTCAGCGCGGCGTTTTTGACGAAAGCACCTCCACCAACTATATCATGCAGCTGATGGAGATCACTCCCACTGCCGCCAATGCCGAGCGATACGCAGCCATCGTGGCGGAAAAGGCCACTCAGAGGCGTCTGCTTTCCGCTTCGGGCGACATCACCGAAATGGTATACGAAGGTGTTGGCACCACCGAGGAAATGCTGGAAGCTGCCGAACGGAAGATCTTCGCCGTTCGCCGCGACAAGAACACCAGCGAGCTGGAGCCTGTATCCGGCGTACTTAACTCCGTATTTGAACGGCTCCGGGAACTGAGCAAGAACACCAGCGGTATTCCCGGCATTGAAACCGGATTCAAAGACCTTGACCGTAAAATGGGCGGTCTTAACAAAACCGACCTTATTATTCTTGCGGCACGTCCAGGCATGGGCAAAACATCAATTGCGCTGAACATAGCTCTGGGCGCCGCCAAAAAATCCAAAAAATGCGTTGCCATTTTCTCCCTCGAAATGTCAAAACTTCAGCTGGCCATGCGTCTGCTTTCCACCGAATCTTTTGTAGACAGCAACAAGCTCAGCACCGGTCGTCTCAGCAACGATGACTGGAGCAAGATCGGTCTTGCGGCTTCTTCCCTGAGCCAGACAGATATTCGCCTTAACGACAACGCTTCCATCACTGTTGCGGAGATAAACGCCATCTGCCGTCGGGTGGACAACCTTGGTCTTGTAATAATCGACTATCTCCAGCTGATGCAGAGTGCCGGCAATTCCTCCCGTGTGAGTGACAACCGTGTTACAGTTGTTTCCGAAATCTCCCGAGCACTGAAAATAATGGCAAAGGAGCTGGACGTTCCCGTCATCTGTCTCAGCCAGCTGAGCCGTACCGTCGAGTCCCGAAAAGACGATAAGCGTCCCATTCTTTCCGACCTTCGTGAATCCGGCTCCATCGAGCAGGACGCCGACGAAGTCATCTTCCTCTACCGTGACGATTATTATAACGATGCGTCCGAGGAACCCGGTGTGGCTGAAATCATACTGGCAAAAAACCGTCATGGCGAAACTGCCACGGTAAAGGTCCAGTGGCTGGCTCAGTACACCACCTTTGCTGACAGAGAGTGGGTCCACGATGAATACTGATACAGCTGCTTTTATCAGGCAGCACAGCATGATATCTCCCGGCGAAGGTGTTGTATGCGCGCTGTCCGGCGGAGCAGATTCCGTATGTCTGCTGGACATACTGGCTTCTCTGCAAAACGATCTGGGTTTTAAACTTTACGCCTGCCACTACAACCACAACCTTCGGGGTGAGGAATCCCACAGAGACGAGACCTTTGTCCGCAATCTGTGCAAAACAATCGACGTTCCTCTTTATGTGGGTTCCGGAGACGTATCAGCGCAGGCGGCCGAAACCGGCTGCGGTATCGAAGAAACCGCCAGAAAAATGCGGTACGCTTTCTTTGATGAAGCCCTGTCTCATTTCGGAGCTGACAGAATAGCCACTGCCCACAACGCTGACGACAATCTGGAAACGGTTATCATGCATCTTGCCCGGGGAACCGGACTGCGTGGGCTTTGCGGTATTCCTCCCGTTCGTGACCGTCTTATTCGCCCCATTCTATTTGCTCCAAGAACAATGATCGAGCAGTATTGCATATCCCGGGGGCTTGACCATGTGGAAGACAGCACCAACTGCGACGAAAGCTATACCAGAAACCGCATTCGGGCAAGGGTTCTCCCCGTTTTGAAAGAGATAAATCCTTCCGCCCCGGAAGCTTCCGTTGAAATGTGCACCCATCTTCGTGAGGACGAAAAATATCTTTCGGATTTATCTTCCGCAGACGACAGGGTTTGCATTTCCTCGCTCGGCTCCAGACCCGTTGGAATACGCACTGTTCGCAACGCATACGAGCGCATATCCGGCGGTTTGAGCCTCAGTTCCCGCCAGCTGGACGGTCTGTGGAAAATATGCACTTGCGACAATCCTTCCGCAAAGCTGTCTTTACCCGGCAATATAACCGCTGCCCGAAGGTATGACGAGCTGCTTTTTCTCAAAGAAAACGCCGAACCTGAAGATTTCTGCATTGAACTGCCCGAAAACGGCAGTGCAGACACGGGAGAATTTTTAATTTTTTGTAAAATGTGTTCCAAAACCCCTGATTTGGCGAAAAACACGAACACATTTGCTATAAAACGTGATATGATAGATGGTGCTTTATATGTCCGCAGCCGCAAAACCGGCGACAGAATAAAGCTGCCCGGTCGTCCGTCAAAAAGTTTAAAAAAGCTTTTTATCGACGAAAAGATACCCGCAGCCGACCGCAGCACGGTTCCTGTTATTGCAGATGCCTGTTCTGTTGCGGCAGTGTACGGTTTCGGCGTTGATGAAAGATATCTCGCCGTCGATGGCGACGAGGTTCTTGAAATAACCATAACAGAAAAACAATAAAAATCTTCGGAAAGGAAGCACTCTTACGGGTGCTGCTGCAGCTACATGAAAACCATGCATGATGATATTCTTCAGGTCCTTTTGACCGAAGAAGAGCTTTCCAAACGTGTGGAGGAAATAGCCGCCGATATCCGCCGTGATTTCGCCGGCAAGAACCCGCTTTTTATCGGCGTTCTTCGAGGTTCCTTCATTTTTATGGCCGACCTTGTCAGAAAAGTCGATATTCCCTGCACTCTTGACTTTATGGCAACTTCCTCCTACGGCAAAAGCACCGTGTCCTCCGGCACCATAAAGGTCACCAAAGACATCAGCGCCGATATTGAAGGCCGCCATGTCATTATTGTTGAAGACATTCTCGACAGCGGAAACACCATGGCTTTCCTTATCGATCTTTTGAACGCAAAAAAACCGGCTTCCGTCCACACCTGCACTCTGCTGGATAAGCCCGAACGCCGTCAGGCAGATGTCACTGCCGACTATTCCGGTTTTGTGGTACCCGACGCTTTTGTTGTTGGCTACGGTCTGGACTACGCCGACAATTATCGCACCCTCCCCTATATAGGCATCCTTAAACCCGAGGTTTATGAAAATGAGTAAACAGCGAAAACCCCTTGGTCCCCAGAATATATTTTTCTTCATACTGGTGTTTGGCATTTTGATGGCATCTATCGTCATAATGCTTGGCGACAGCGATACCAACGGTCTGGTATTCTCAGATATCCGCGATCAGTTTGAAGCAGAAAACGTAAAGCAGTTCGTTTTGGAAGACAATGTCCTCTATCTGGAGCTGTACAATCCCATAAACGGATCCACCTACGCCACCTACGAGGTGTACAGTCTTGAACTGTTCTATTCCGAGTTCGGTGACCTTATTGAGCAGCAATACGACGCCGGCATAATCGAAAAGTACGACTATCCCCCGCTTTACGAAAGCCCCTGGTGGGTAATGTTCGTGCCTTATCTGCTGATAGCTCTGCTGTTCCTTGGCGTATGGTACTACATGATGAATAAGAGCCAGGGCGGTGCTGCCGGCACAATGAAGTTTGGCAAAGCCCGCACCAGAGTAGGTATCGACGAAAAGCAGAAGGTCACTTTTGATGACGTTGCCGGTGCCGACGAGGAAAAAGCCGAGCTTCAGGAGATCGTTGAGTTTCTCAAAAATCCCGCTCAGTTCACCGATATCGGCGCAAAGGTTCCCAAGGGTGTCCTGCTTGTAGGCCCTCCGGGTACCGGTAAGACTCTGCTGGCCAAAGCTGTTGCGGGCGAAGCCGGGGTTCAGTTCCTGTCCATCTCCGGTTCCGACTTTGTTGAGCTGTATGTCGGTGTTGGCGCATCCCGTGTGCGTGACCTGTTTGATCAGGCCAAGAAAGCCGCACCCGCCATCATCTTTATCGACGAGATAGACGCCGTTGGCCGTAAAAGAGGCGCAGGTCTCGGCGGCGGTCACGACGAAAGAGAACAGACCCTTAACCAGCTGCTGGTTGAGATGGACGGTTTTGTGGGTAATGAAGGCGTTATCGTCCTTGCCGCCACCAACCGTGCCGATATTCTCGACAATGCGTTGCTCCGTCCCGGTCGTTTTGACCGTACCGTTTATGTCGGAACTCCCGACAGCAAGGGTCGTGAGGATATCCTCAAGGTCCATGCAAAGGGCAAACCCCTTGCCGAAGACGTTGACCTGTCCATAATCGCCAAGACCACTGCCGGATTTACCGGCGCTGACCTGCAGAACCTGCTTAACGAAGCCGCTCTGCTGGCTGCCAGAAACAAAAAGCGTTTCATTACCATGAAAAATATCGAGGACGCCATGATCAAGGTCATTGCCGGTCCCGAGAAAAAGAGCCGTGTGGTATCTCCCCGTGAACGCAAGCTCACCGCTTATCACGAAGCCGGTCACGCCGTTGTCATGAAGGCTCTGCCTACCCACGACCCCGTCCATCAGATATCCATCATTCCCAGAGGTCAGGCCGGCGGCATGACCATCTCCCTGCCTGCGGAAGACAAGAGCTACGCCTCCAGAGGCGAAATGCTTGAGCAGATCGTTTCTCTGCTGGGCGGCAGAGTTGCCGAAGCCCTCGTGCTTGACGATATCTCCACCGGCGCATCCAACGATATCCAGCGAGCCACCGCTATTGCCCGCAACATGATAACCATTTACGGCATGAGCGACAAGATCGGTCCCGTATGTCTTGAAAGCGGCGGAGAAGTATTTATCGGTCGTGACTACGGCCAGACCAAGAGCTACTCCGAACGTCTGGCTGCCGAGATCGACGAAGAGATTTCCCGCATCATCTCGGACGCATACAAGCGTTGTGAAGCTATCATACTCGAAAACATGGATAAGCTTCACATCGTGGCTCAGTTCCTGCTTGAAAACGAGACCATGTCTGCCGAACAGTTTGAACTTGTTTATACCGATCCTGATGCTCTCAAAGCTCCGGAAGACGTAAAAGCAGAGGAACACGCTCCCGAACAGATCGAAGCTTCTGAACCGGACGAACAAACCGAATCCGAAGAAGAAGTTCAATTTGAGACCGAAGCCGAAACCGAAGTTATAGAAGATTGATCACCACCCCCCACGGGTTTTTAAGCCGTGGGGGGTATCTGTTTTGAATCGTTCAAAAGATGCCAAATTGAGCCAATTATCTAAGCGCATATGACAAAAAATTAGTTGACGTGGTAAATTGATTTAGTGTATAATAACTAAATAGCAGTGCCATATTATTTTCTGTCAAGGGAGGGTTTTGCTTTGGGTATCGCCATAGCTTTTGCGTCCGGAAAAGGCGGCACCGGCAAGACTTCCGTTGCCGGAGCTGTGGCTGCCTGTCTGGGCGCTATGGGCAAAAAAGTCCTTTGCATCGATTGCGACGCAGGGCTTAGAAATATGGATATCATCCTCGGCATGAGTGACGTTTCCGTAATGACCTATGCAGATGTTGTTGAGGGACGCATTTCTCTTGAAGATGCCGCTATTGCACATCACGACCTGGAGGGAGTTTACTTCATTACCGCTCCTTTCAACCCTGATTACAGCGATAGTTCAATGCTCGGTTTCCGGAATATGCTGGCTCAGGCAAGGGAGAATTACGACTATGTGTTTTTAGACGCGCCTGCCGGCATCGGTCCGGGCTTTGAGATGGCATGCAAATATGCGGATAAAGCTATAATCGTTGCCACCTGCGACCGTACCTCCCTGCGTGATGGCGAGCGTACTCATCAGCGGCTCCGGCTCTTGGGTGTGGACGACAACTGCCTGATAGTCAATCGTGTCAGCCGAAAGCTTTTGAAATCCATCGGCTCCACCATAGACGATGCCATGGACGAAACGGCTCTTCCCCTTCTTGGCCTTGTACCGGAAGACCCTTCCGTATCAGTTGCTGCAGGGCTGGGTAAGCCTCTTATCCTCTACAGCAAAAAGGGAGCCTCTGTTGCCATGCTCCACATTGCCCGACGTATGGAAGGCATCAAAACTCCCATTATGAAGATAAAATGATTACATACAAATAACACGAAAGGACACCCGGTTATGAACATTACCTTAATGTCTCACGACACAAAGAAAGAACTTATGGTTCAGTTCTGCATTGCTTACAGGGGTATTCTGGCCAAGCACAACATCTGCGCCACCAATACCACCGGCAAACTGGTATCCGAAGCCACCGGGCTGCCCATAACCCTGTTCCTGCCCCGTGCACAGGGCGGTGTTCAGCAGGTTGGCGCCCGTATAGCATATAACGAGATAGACCTTGTTCTCTATTTTACAGACCCTAACGTATACGATGCTCAGCAGGACAAAAGTCTGCTGGAGATCCTGCGCCTTTGCGACCTTCACAACGTACCCATCGCCACCAATGTGGCCACTGCCGAAATGCTTATCCTGGGTCTGCAGCGTGGTGACCTGGACTGGCGTATGGTCATAAACCCTAAAAGCAAAATAAACATCCTTTGATTTTTGGAGTCTTTATTCATTGACAGTTTTTCTGCCGATGGTATAATACATTATATAACGCAACGACGAGGAAGCAGTATGCCTGCACAGTTCATCAGAGAAGGCGGCCTTTGGCTGTGAGCCGCCGAACAAAGCAGGTTGAAGGACATCCTCCGAGCGGGCGGTGAAAGCCGCACGGTCTGCCCACGATACGGGCTTTAAAGGGCGTGTATCCCACGCCGAAATTGGGTGGCACCACGAAGCGAGTTATCCGCTCTCGTCCCATGTACCGGGACGGGAGCGGTTTATTTTTATTACAATTAACAGACAGTTATCTGATAGAAGGAGACAAACCATGGAACGAATCAAACCTCGTACCCTGTCGGGCTTTATGGAACTTCAGCCGGACAGCCAGATGCTTTTTGAGCGCATACTGGAAACTCTCAGAGACACCTACTCACTATACGGTTTTACTCCGCTGGACACTCCCGTTATTGAAGCCGCCGAAATACTTCTTGCCAAAGGCGGCGGAGAGACCGAAAAGCAGATCTACCGTTTCACCAAGGGCGACAGCGACCTGGCACTTCGATTTGACCTGACTGTTCCGCTGGCAAAATACGTTGCCCTTAACTACGGCAAACTGACTTTCCCTTTCCGCAGATTCCAGATAGGCAAGGTCTACCGCGGCGAACGTGCTCAGCGCGGCAGATTCAGAGAGTTTTATCAGGCGGATATCGACATTATCGGTGATGGCAAGCTGGACATCATCAACGAAGCTGAAATTCCCGGCATCATTTATCGTGCTTTCAACCGTCTTGGTCTGAAACGGTTCAAGATCCGCATCAATAACCGCAAGATACTCAACGGTTTTTACGCCATGCTTGACCTGACCGACAAGTCCGGTGACGTAATGCGCACCATAGACAAGCTGGACAAGATTGGCGCAGAAAAGGTCAGGGAACTGCTGCTGGAAGACGGTATACCCGCCGACAAGGCAGACAGCATCATGCAGTTCATCGCCATCTCCGGCGGCAACGACGCAATCCTGACCGAACTTGAAAACTACAGAGGTAAGAACGAAATGTTCGACACCGGTCTTGACGAACTTGCCACCGTTTGCCGTTACCTTTCCGCTTTCGGTGTTCCCGAAGAAAACTTCGAGGTCGATCTTACCATCGCCCGCGGGCTGGACTACTACACCGGCACCGTTTACGAAACCGTTATGCTGGACCATCCCGAAATAGGCTCCATCTGTTCCGGCGGACGATATGACAATCTTGCCGAGTATTATATCGACAAGCCATTGCCCGGCGTTGGCATCTCCATCGGTCTTACCCGTCTGTTCTACGTCCTTGGTGAGCAGGGTTATCTGAACGATGAGCTTGTTACCGCCCCTGCCGATGTGCTGATACTTCCCATGACCGATGACCTGACCTACGCTATCAAAACTGCCACTTATCTGCGTGAAGCAGGTATTCGCACTCAGCTCCACTGTGAACAGAAAAAGTTCAAGGCCAAAATCTCTTATGCCGACAAACTTGGTATTCCCTATGTTGTATTCATAGGCGAGGACGAAGTGGCAGGCGATGTCATCACCCTCAAGGATATGGATATGGGCACCCAGGAAACTCTTCCTGTGGAAGAAGCCTTGAGCCGCATTTATCAGGGCCTTGGCCACAAAAACTGCGGAACACCTATCAGAGATTGTTATTGATTCCATCAATAACAATCAGGGACCAGTCATCAGGGTTCAGTATTTGTCCCTGTATCCTGCTCCCTGACCCCTGATCCCTTTTGAACTTTTGCAACACCTAACAAATTTCTTAAATCTAACAAGGAGAAATCACACATGTTTCAATCCAGAACTCATACCTGCGGTCAGCTGAGGGCCGAAAATATCGGTCAGACCGTTACTCTTTGCGGATGGATGGAAAACGTCCGTCAGGTCAGTGCAAACCTTGCTTTCGTAGTACTGCGTGACTTCTACGGTACCACTCAGCTGGTTGCCGAAACCGAAGACATTATTTCCGCCATCAAGGCTCTTAACAAGGAATCCGTTATTCAGATAACCGGCGTTGTCCGTGAGCGTGACAGCAAAAACCCCAAACAGGACACCGGCGACATCGAAGTCGTGCCCGAAAAGGTCTCCGTTATGGGGCGCTGCCGTCACAATGAGCTTCCCTTTGAAATCAACCGCAGCCGTGAGGCCGACGAAACCGCTCGTCTGAAGCATCGTTACCTTGACCTGCGCAACCCCGCTGTCAAAAACAACATCATCCTGCGCTGCAACGTCATCGCCGCTATCCGCGAAGCCATGCATAAGCACGACTTCCTTGAGATAACTACCCCCATTCTCACCGCTTCATCTCCCGAAGGCGCCCGTGACTATCTTGTTCCTGCAAGAAAGCATCCCGGCAAGTTCTACGCTCTGCCTCAGGCTCCCCAGCAGTTCAAGCAGCTGCTGATGACCTCCGGTTTTGACCGTTATTTCCAGATCGCCCCCTGCTTCCGTGACGAAGATGCCCGCGGCGACAGAAGCCCCGGTGAATTCTATCAGCTCGACCTGGAAATGGCTTTCGCCACCCAGGAAGATGTTTTTGCCATCTGCGAAGATGTTCTGCCTCCCATTTTTGCCAAATACGGCGCTTACGACAGAGCTTCCGAAGCTCCTTTCAAGCGCATTTCCTACAACGATGCCCTCGAAAAATACGGCACCGACAAGCCTGACCTGCGTATCGACCTTGAAGTCCGTGATATCACTTCTGTTGTGGCAGACTGCGGCTTTGAGCCCTTTGCTTCCGGTGTTGTAAAGGCCGTTGCAGCTTCCGGCTGCACCCTTACCCGCAAGGCTATCGACGCTCTTTGTGCAGCTGTTGAAGTTCAGGCAGGTCAGAAACCCTACTGGTTCCGACTTGACGAAAACGGCGAATTTGTAGGCGGCGTTTCCAAGTTCCTGGCAGACAGAAAAGACGCTGTTATCTCCGCTCTTGACCTGCAGCCCGGTTCTCTGGTGCTTGTGGCTGCCGGCACTGTCGATGCAGCCCGCAAAACCGCAGGTGTTGCACTGAAGCAGATGGGTTCCGCCATTCCCGGCCATATGGATAAGGAGCAGTACGCTTTCTGCTGGATAGTTGACTTCCCCATGTATGAGATCGGCGAAGAATCCGGCGAACTGGAGTTCTGCCACAACCCCTTCTCTATGCCTTCCGGTGGTCTGGAAGTTCTGTTGAAGGCCGAAAATGGCGAGATCGATCCTCTGTCCATCACCGCAGACCAGTATGACCTTGTCTGCAACGGCGTTGAGCTGTCCTCCGGTGCTGTCCGCAACCACGATCCCGACATTATGATCAAAGCCTTTGAAATGGTCAAACTGGGCGAAGAAGATGTGAAGTCCCGCTTCCCAGCCATGTACAACGCTTTCACTTACGGTGCTCCTCCCCATGCGGGCATCGCTCCCGGTATCGACCGTATGGTCATGCTGTTGGCAGGCGAAGAGTCCATTCGTGAGATAATTCCGTTCCCCATGAACAAGAACGCTCAGGATCTGATGATGGGCGCCCCCTCCGAGGTAGACCCTGCTCAGCTTGAAGAGCTGAATATCGCAATTACCTATAAAGAAGAACAGTAAATAAGATCATTGTAGGGGACTGCTTTTGCCGTCCCCTACAAGTGTTTACCCAAAACAAAACCGAAAGGAGAAACGCGATGCCAAACGTAGATCTGTCCAGTATATGGCTTGATATCGGTCTGAACGATATGCTGCCTCTGGAGCGCAAAGCCGCAGCTGCCCACGAGAAGCTGGACGAACTGACCATGCAGGACGGCACCATGACCGGCTGGGTCAACTTTCCCGAAACCCTCGACAAAACCGATCTTGCCGACATTTCTGCCACTGCCCGCCATCTGCGCAGCATAAGCGATGCTGTGGTTGTCATTGGTGCAGGCGGTTCTTATCTTGGTTCCCGTGCCGTTATAGAGTTGCTGTACTCCTCCTACTACAATGAACTGGGCATCGGTCCGAAGCTGTATTTTGCCGGTCACAATCTGTCCTCCCGTGAGTTGGACACTTTCTCCTCTCTGTTGGAAAACGTGGATTTTTCTGTGATCGTCATATCCAAATCCGGAACCACTCTGGAACCCGCTCTTTCTCTTCGTTTCTTCCGTCAGCTTCTTGCTCAGCGTTACGGTGAGGACTCCATATCTGACCGGATCGTTGCCATAACCGACGAAAAGAAAGGCAAACTGGGCCCCATGGCTGACGAACTGGGGTGGAAACGCTTTGCTATTCCCTCCAATATCGGCGGCAGATACAGTGTTTTTACCGCAGCAGGACTTCTTCCCATGGCCGTTGCCGGAGTAGGCTTGCAGACTCTGATATTCGGAGCCAGAGCCGAGGCAAGAAAGCTCAACAGTATCCGTTCTTTCGAAAATCCCGCATGGCAGTATGCCGTTGCCCGGAATCTGCTTTACAGCAAGGGTAAAAAGATCGAGTTGATGACCTGCTACGAACCCTCTTTCAAATACACCGCCGAATGGTTCAAGCAGCTGTTTGGCGAAAGCGAAGGCAAACAGGGCAAAGGTATTTTCCCCGCTTCCGCACAATACACCACCGACCTTCACTCTCTTGGCCAGTATGTTCAGGAGGGCGAGCGTTCACTTTTCGAAACTCTGGTACGTTTTGACCATTCCGGCGCCCCTGTTCGCGTGGCAAACGACTTTGCCGACAGTGACGGGCTGAACTATCTGTCCGGCAAGGAAATGTACACAATACAAAACGTGGCCGAAAACGCTGTTATAAGCGCCCATAATTCCGGCGGCGTTCCCGTTGTGCTTATCGAAGCCGGAGAAATCAACGAGCGCAGCATTGGCGCAATGCTGTATTTCTTCCAGCTGTCCTGTGCTGTCAGCGGACTGATGCTGGGCGTGGATCCCTTTGACCAGCCCGGCGTTGAGGCTTACAAATCCAATATGCACTCCATGCTGAAAAGTCTGTAGGTAAACAACATGAAACACAACAAATACCCCCATATTTTTTCGCCCATAACCATCGGAAACACCGTGTTCCGCAACAGAATATTTACCGCTCCCGCCACACCTCATCTGCTGCAGACCGATGAGCAGTATCCCACTGAGGCTGTTATCGCCTATTACGCTGAAAAGGCCAAAGGCGGTTCTGCCTGCGTTTGTATCGGCGGGCATAACATGGACAAAGACGCTCCGCCCGATCCCGGCCACACCAATCTGAATATCCGTGTCCCCACCACTCACCGCTACTGGTCCCAGCTTACCGACCGTATCCATATGTACGGCGCAAAGGCTTCCCTCGAGCTGCTGGCTTTTGAGTACCACGCCGAGGTTGACGGTCAGCTTTGCTATGTTTCCCCATCAGGTGACTACGGCCCCATGATAACAAAGGAGCAGATGGAAGCTATTGCCGAGGATCATGCAGACTGTGCCGAAGCCGCTGTCAAATGCGGGTTTGACTCCATCTTTATCCACGGCGGTCACGGTCTGTTTTTGTTCCGCATGCTGTCTCCCCTGTTCAACAAGCGTACAGACGAATTTGGCGGCAGCATGGAAAACAGGGCACGTTTTGCCAACATGATACTGGACGCTATTCGTCGCAGAGTTGGAAACAAGATCCTCATCGAATGGCGTGTCAGCGGTGATGAACTGGCTCCTGCCGGCTACAACGGCTTTAAGGTTGAGGACTGCATTGAGTTTTTGAAACTCATCGAGGACAAGATAGACATTGCTCATGTTTCCGCCGGTAATATGTCCATTGCCGGTACCGAGGGCATCATGCACCCCACCATATTCCTGAAGCCCGGCTGCAACGCATATCTGGCAGCTCAGGTAAAGGCAGCCGGTATCAAGGTTCCTGTGCTGACTTTGGGAGCGTTCCAGACTCCGGAATTGATGGAAAAGGCCCTTGCTGACGGCGGCGCAGACATCATCTCCATGGCACGCGGCACCATTGCTGACCCGGAAGCCGTTTTCAAAGCCCGGGACGGCATTGAGGACGAGATAATCCCATGTATCAAGTGCTTCCATTGTCTTGAATACTCCACTGCTCCCAGATTTGCCTGCAGTGTCAACCCCACTGTGGGTCGTGAAGCGGAGCTTAAGACCGTACTTGAGCCTCCTGTGCGCAAAAAGAAAGTCGTTGTTATAGGCGGAGGCCCCGCAGGTATGCAGGCTGCCGTTACGGCTGCAAAACGTGGCCATCAGGTAATACTGATGGAGCGTGATACCGAACTTGGCGGCAAACTGAAATGCGCTGCAGCCGCTGATTTCAAATATGACTTGAACAACTTTATGAATTATCTGCGCCGAATGGTAGAGAAGAACGATATCGAGGTTCGGTTGGGCAAAGATGCCACACCCGAAATAGTGGCAGCAGAGCAAGCCGATGTTGTTATTGCCGCATTGGGTGCCGATGCCAGCCGTCCTCCCGTACCCGGTATTGAAAAGGCCATTGCTGCCGAAGAAATATATCATATGGATGCCGATGCCCTTGGCAAAACCGCTGTTATCATCGGCGGCGGTGATATCGGCTGCGAAACCGCTTTGTATCTTGCCCAAAAGGGTGTTCGAGTGGTAATTGTTGAAATGCTCCGGGCACTTTGCCCCGAGACTTTCTCGCTGACACGCTATGCCATGCTGAATCTTCTGGCCGAGACTCGTCTTGCTTCCGCTTATATGGGCGCAAGCTGTGCTGAAGTAACCGATACCGGTGTGGTTGTCCGTGATTCATACGGCATGACTCAGGAGGTTGATGCTGATATGGTCATTCTTGCCGCCGGTATGAAACCTCGAAACGCTGCTGCGGAATCCTTCCGTCAGTGCGCTCCCGAGTTCTTCGCCGTGGGCGACTGCGTGACAGCAAAGAACGTAAGAACCGCCACCAGAACCGCATTCGATGCAGCATCCGTAATTTAATAAGTCAAGCTGTCATTCCGAACGCCGCTTTATCGGCGGAGGAATCCCCATCTTGGTGTTCTTTAGGGAACGGTCAAGACCGTTCCCTACTGATACCTGACACCTGATCCCTGAAATCTAAAAAAATCCGGCTCTTTCGAGCCGGATTTTTTATTATTTCATTGAAATTATCTTTCTGGGGCACTTTTCAACGCAGGCGCCGCAGCCGACACATTTGCTGTAATCAACAACAGCCAGATTGTCGACCACCTTAATGGCGTCGTGTTCACAGGCCTTGACGCACAGCATACAGCCGATGCAGCCTTTTTCGCAGTAAGCGCGAACTGCAGGACCCTTGTCTTTGGAAGCACATCCTACAGCAACCTTGGAGTCGTAAGGCTTGGAAGCGATAAGACCTCTGGGGCAGGCTGCAGCACAGCTCATGCAGCCGGTGCAGATCTCTTCGTTGACATGGGCATGACCGTCCACGATCTCCATTGCGCCGAAGGGGCAGGCAGCAACACAGGTGCCGTAACCCAGGCAGCCAAAGGAGCAGGCAGCGGGACCGTTGCCGCCGATCTTGGTGGCAGCAAGGCAGTCGGAAATGCCGTAGTAGTCAAACTTTTTCAAGCTGGCATCGCCGCCGGTGCAGCGGACAAAAGCCACGGTACGAACCACATCACCGGCTTCAACGCCCATGATTGCGGCCATCTTTTCGGCAGTTTCGCTGCCGCCGGCAGCGCATTTGCCGATCTCGGCTTCGCCTGCGATAACAGCATTGGCGTAAGCGGAGCAGCCTGCATAACCACAGCCGCCGCAGTTTGCGCCGGGAAGTGCTTCAAGCATAGGCTCAAGACGTTCGTCCTGCTCAACGGCAAAGACCTTGGAGGCGGCTGCCAGACCAAGTCCAAAAACAGCACCCAGAACGCCAAGAACCAGAACAGCATAAAGAATATTCATATCGTTCAGCCCTCCTTAAGCGAATATGGACAGGCCCTGGAAACCCATAAAGGCAAGGGCGATAAGTCCTGCGGCAACAAGGGCAATGGGGAAGCCTTCGAATGCCTCGGGGGGATCTGCAAATTCCATACGCTCACGGACAGAAGCGAACAGGACAATGGCCAGGGTGAAACCAAGACCGCCGGTAACGCCGTAGACAACGGAGCCAAGGAAGTTGTAGTGATTCTGGCTGTTCAGCAGGGCAACACCCAGAACAGCGCAGTTGGTGGTGATCAGGGGCAGATAAATGCCAAGAGCCTGATACAGGGAAGGCATGGACTTCTGAAGGAACATCTCAACCAGCTGAACAAGAGCAGCGATTACCAGAATAAACGCTACAGTCTGCATATATTCCAGACCCAGCTTGATAAGCAGCAAGTCGATGGCATAGCAGGCAGCGGAAGCAACGCCCATAACGAAGGTAACTGCAACGCCCATGCCGAGGGCGGTATCCATTTTCTTGGAAACGCCCATGAAGGGGCAGATACCCAGGAACTGGGACAGAATAAAGTTTTCTACCAGAATGGCGCCAAGAGCCAGGGAGACTATCTCAGTGAAACTCATTTGGACACCTCCTTATTCTTGCTGCGGTTCAGATAATACTGAGCGGCAGCTATCAGGCAGCCCAGAGTAATGAAGCCGCCGAAGGGAAGGATGACCAGCAGTGCGGGATATCCTTCGGGAATGATTCGGATGCCTTCTGCACCAAGGACGCCGGTGCCGAAGGTGCCGTTGCCCAGCAGTTCACGGACAACGCACATGATGACCAGGGCTACAGTGTAGCCGATACCCTGGCAAACACCGTCCACAGCGGAAGCCAGTACGGAGTTCTTGTAAGCATATGCCTCAGCACGGCCGAGGATAATGCAGTTAACAACTATCAGGGGGATAAACACGCCCAGCGAGTCGGAAAGATCCGGCAGGAATGCCTGGAGGATCAGGTCAACGATGGTAACAAAGCCCGCAATAACAACAATGAAGGAAGCTATACGGATCTTGTTGGGGATTATCTTGCGCATCAGCGCAATAACGATGTTGGAGCAGGTCAGAATGACCAGAACGCTGATGCCCATGCCTATACCGTTGAACAGCGTGGTGGTGATAGCCATGGTGGAACACATACCAAGCAGCTGGACAAGGACAGGGTTGTTGGTCAGCAGACCTTCTTTGAATTGTTTCTTGAAATTCATTCTTCAATACCCTCCTTAACCCAGTGTTGCGGCTGCGGCAACAGCGGCATTGACACCGCTGGTCACAGCACGGGAAGTAACGGTTGCACCGGTAAGAGCATCGATAGTACCGCCGTCTTTGCTGACAGCAAAGTTGCCGGTGCCGCCGATATACTGCTCACGGAAGCTTGCCTTGGAAGCATTGGCGCCCAGACCGGAGGTTTCGGACATGTCGATAATATCAACGCCGGTGACAGCACCGTTCATATCAACGCCGACCACCATATCGATGGTGCCGCCGAAACCGGAAGGAGTTACTTCCACAACATAACCGACAGGGGATCCGCCGGTAGAAGCCTTATAAGCGGTAACAACAAGAGCGTCGCTGCCGGTATATTCAACTTCGTCGTAAGCGTCTGCGGGCAGAACAGTGCTCATAGCTTTGGCAGTCTTTTCTGCGGTTATCTCAGCAATACGGTCTTCAGTGATGGAGTTTACAAAACCCAGAAGGCCGGCAGTAATGGCGCAGATCAGAAACAGGATAACGCCCAGCTTCAGAACGTATGCCACGGTGGAGGTGTTTTTAGTCTCGGTCATTTATGCCGCCTCCTTTGCTTTTTTGTCGGTGCCAAAGCGGCGGGGACGACCAACCTTATCGAGCATCCATGCACAGGTGTTCATAATAAGGATAGCGTAGCTGACGCCTTCAGCATAGGAACCAAAGTAACGAATGAATACGGTTATGAGGCCGCAGCCGATACCATATATAAGCTGACCGGTGGCGGTAACAGGGGAAGTGACATAATCGGTTGCCATGAAGATGGCGCCCAGCATCAGGCCGCCGCCAAACAGGTTGGCCAGCATCCACTCAAGGTTGCCTGCATCTCCTTTGGGGAAGATGAAGGTTATTACAGCAACGGTAAGGATATATGCAGCGGGAATGCGGGGGCTGATGACCTTGCGCATTACAAGGTAGATGCCGCCCACCAGAAGCAGCAGAGCAGAGGTCTCACCAAGGGTGCCGCCGATGTTGCCGATGAACATATCCATAATGGAAGCGTCAGGCATGACACCGCCGTGGAGAATGGACATGGGAGTTGCGGCAGTAACGGCATCGGCGTTGGAGCCGAACAGAGAAACGGCACTGTGGGGAGCTACCCATGTGGTCATGAGCACAGGCCAGGAAAGCATAAAGGCGCGGGCTGCGAGAGCGGGGTTCATGAAGTTCTTGCCAAGACCGCCAAACAGCTGCTTAACAAGAATGATGGCGAAAGCATCGCCTATGATAACCACCCAATAAGGAATAGTTACGGGCAAAGTGAAAGCCAGCAGAACACCGGTAACAACAGCGGAAAGATCGCCGATGGTCTGGTGTTTCTTCATCAGCTTACGGTACAGCCACTCCCAAAATACGCAGCCGGCAGCGGAAACCGCAACCACCAGCAGGGAACGGATACCGAAGAAATAGCAGGAAGCTATCAGCGCAGGTACCAGAGCGATAAGCACGTCCAGCATGATGCTGCGGGTATCTGTTTTGGTACGGATATGGGGGGAGGATGATACTGTCAGAAAGGTTTTCTTTTGTTCCATATCAGTTTCCCTCCTTTGCAGCGGCAGCTGCCTTCTTTTCTTCCTCGGCCTTTGCTTTGGCTTCGGCTTCTGCCTTGGCCTTATTGTTGGCGTTGGTTATCTTCTGCTTTGCGGTCTTGAAGCTATGTACCAGATGGATACGGGCAGGGCAGTTGTAGGTGCAGGCACCACATTCCATACAGTCGGTGACATTGAACTCTTTCAGTTTTTCGATGTCGGACTTCTGCTCATACATATACATGTACAGAGGCATCAGGTGCATGGGGCACACCTCGATGCACTTGCCGCAGCGTATGCAGGTGGGGTTGGCTTCTTCAACGCAGTCCTCACGGCGAAGAGCGGTAACAGCATTGGTTCCCTTGATAACAGGTACATTCAGATCATACTGGGCAATACCCATCATGGGGCCGCCGGTAAGGACCTTATAGGGGTCAGTGGAGAATCCGCCTACGGAGTCGATCAGGAACTGGAAAGGAGTACCGATACGGACACGGTAGTTCTTCTGATCCTTCAGGCCAAGGCCGCCAACAGTGACATTGCGCTCGAACAGGGGTCTGCCCAGCCATACAGCGTCGTAAATAGCGGCAACGGAAGCGGTGTTGAATACGGCGCAGCCGATAGCGGCAGGCAGTCCTCCGGGAGGAACTTCGCGGCCGGTAACGGTCTGGCACAGCTGCTTTTCAGCGCCCTGGGGGTACATGACGGGCTGAACCATGACTTCAACATCATTGGTGCCTGCCAGTTCCTTCTTGAGCACTTCGATGGCTTCGGGCTTGTTGCTCTCGATAACGATGTGAGCTTTTTCAAGGCCGAAAATCTTGAGCAGAACTCTTACGCCGCCCAGAATCTTCTCGGGATGCTCGCGGATAAGACGGTCGTCAGCGGTTATGTAGGGTTCACATTCAGCTGCGTTGACGATGATGGTATCGACCTTGCCGATACCGCTGTTGATCTTCACATGGGTGGGGAAGGTAGCGCCGCCCATACCGACGCAGCCGCCCTGGTGGATGATCTCGATAAGCTCCTCGGCGGAAAGATCGTCTATGCTTTCGCGGGCGACCATGCTCTCGTCGGGAGTATCCTGGAAATCGTTTTCGATAATTACTGCCAACACGTTGCTGCCACCGGTGTGGGGGCGGGCTTCGATGGCTACTACCTTGCCGGATACCGAAGAATGGACGGGTACGCAAAGGCCGGCGTTATCGCCGATCTTCTGACCCATCTTAACGGTGTCGCCTACCTCGACCAGAGGCTTGCAGGGTGCGCCGATATGCTGGCTCATGGGGATGATGACCTGTTCGGGAGGCGTCAGTATCTCAACGGACTTTGAAGCTGTGAGGGACTTCATATCGTTGGGATGAACGCCTCCGAAAAAGGACTTTGCCATTGACTTCACCTCTTAGATTATTATAAATGCATTTAATCTCAACTCTTAAAGTATAGCACCTTCGATGTGTTTTGTCCATATTCGACAATGGAAATTTGATGCCTTAACCTCCAAAATCTGAACTTTTTAAGGTGAAAAAACGTCAAATTTTTAACAATATGCATTTTTTCTGTCACAAGTGATAAGGTTTGGCATCGGAGCGTCAATAGTTTTGCAAATGTGTGCATATTGTGGTATGATATTTATAATATACAATGTTCCGAGGTATTATATGTCCTACGTTACAGTTGTCGGTTCCGCCAACATGGATATTGGCGGTGTACCATATAAAAAGAGCGTAAGCCGTGATTCAAACCCGGGCCGCATCAGTCTTTCCGTTGGCGGTGTAGGTGGAAATATTGCAAGAAACCTGAGTGCCATGGGCGTTGACGTCAGGTTCATTACGGTTCTTGGCGGAGATATATTTTCCGGCGCCATAAAAGACTGTTTTACAAAAAGCGGAGTGGATCTGAGCCACAGTCTTTACGATCCAGACGGTCGGTCGTCGGCTTATCTTTTCATAAACGATGCAGACGGCGATATGCTGGCGGCTGTTTCGGATATGGAGCCCTCTGCCCTGCTGACTCCGGAAGTTCTGGAACGCAAGCTTGGTATCATCAACGGCGGCGATGCCCTGGTGATGGACGCTAACCTTGCCGGGGAAAGCATTGAGTTTTTAGCCTCAAACTGTACCGTTCCCATATTTGCCGATGCAGTCTCCGCCGCCAAAGCTCCCCGGCTTTTGCCCAGTTTGGGCAAATTGAACACCTTTAAGCCCAATCGGTTGGAAGCCCGGCTGCTTACAGGCAAAGATACCCCGGAATCTGCCGCTTGCGATTTCCTCCAAACGGGATTGAACAGAGTTTTTATTACCCTTGGTGCAGACGGCGTTTACTGTGCCGATAATAACGAGTCGCTGACCCTGCCTGTAATCAACGTCCCCGCCACCAACACCACCGGTGCGGGAGATGCCTTTACCGCCGCTCTTGTAAAAGCTCACCTTGAAGGCATGGGGCTGCAGCAAAGTGGTCTGCTGGGTTTGGCTGCTGCCGCCATAACTGCCGCCTCCGATCATTCTGTTTGCCCCGAAATGAATATGGATAACATATATAGATTACTCAGAAAGGAAAATCTGATTTGAACAAGTATCTTGATATCGCTCCCGAGGTTAAGGAAGCCCTTGAAAACAACCGTCCCGTTGTGGCTCTTGAGTCCACGATTATTTCCCACGGCATGCCCTATCCCCAGAATGTGCAGACTGCACTGGCCGTGGAAGAACTCATCCGCGAAGCCGGTGCCGTACCTGCCACCATCGCCATTATCGGCGGCAGACTGAAAGCCGGCCTTACTGCCGACGAAATAGAATATCTTGGCAAAGAGGGTCAGAACGTAGCCAAAACCTCCCGCCGTGACCTGCCCGTACTTGTGGCTCTGGGACGTGACGGCGCAACCACCGTTGCTACCACTATGATGATAGCCCATATGGCCGGCATTTCCGTTTTTGCTACCGGCGGCATAGGCGGTGTTCACCGTGGTGCCGAAACCACCATGGATATTTCCGCCGACCTTGAAGAAATGGCACAGACTCCCGTAATGGTGGTTTGCGCAGGTGCCAAATCTATTCTCGATCTGGGTCTGACTCTTGAATACCTTGAAACCAAAGGCGTTCCCGTTATCGGTTACGGTACCGACGAGCTGCCCGCATTTTACACCCGCACCAGCGGTTTTGGTGTAGACTATCAGCTGGACAGCCCGGAAGATATCGCCAAAGTGTTCCATGCCCGTCAGGAATTGGGTCTTTCCGGCGGCATGCTGGTGACCAATCCCGTTCCCGAAGAATACTCCATGGATCCCGCCGTTATCAACACCGCCATCGATCAGGCTGTTGCCGAAGCTGAGCAGCAGGGTATCCACGGCAAAAAGGTCACTCCTTTCCTCCTTGCCCGAATCAAAGAGATAACCGGCGGCGACAGCCTTGAAAGCAACATTGCCCTTGTTCGCAATAACGCCCTGCTGGCTGCAAAAACCGCTATCGAGCTGAGCAAACTGAAGTAAAAAAAGAAAAGAAAATAACAGAAAGGAAGAACCGCATGTCAAGAAAGCCCCTGTCCAAAGAAGAACTGGCTTTGAGTTACAGCAAATACTGGTACTGGACTCAGCTGCCCCTCAATCCCCTGTCCCAGGAACTGCTGCGTGAACCTATGGACCCCAAATATGCCCTGGCTCCCGAGAACCTGAACGATCTTTTTAAACCCGGATATCTGGAGCGTGAAAACGGCGTGTGTGTCATGCCCGACGGTACCGGCTATCAGGCTAACTACATCTGGATGCCCAACGTCACCGTAGATATGATCGACTGGTGGTATGTGTGGCACTTTGTAAGACCGCCTTCCGTGCCCGAGGAGCAGGGCAATCTGCGCTACAAGATCTGGTGTCCCCAGGAACACGTGGATACCGGTTTTGAAGACGAATACTCCCGTCAGCGTGCTCTCGACGAAAGCCTGCCCCTGCGGGTTCGCCGTTACGGACAGAAGAATTTCATTACCGAGTCTATCGACGGCGGTGAGGGCGACAATATCCTTCATCTGCACGCCATCTGCCACGACCCCAAGGATTTCGGTTTTGACCCCGAACTTGTGAATCTGCCGGAAAACGGCACCATGGTCACGGCGGAATGCGGCGATGATCTGAGCGTTTATCAGTTCCGTCCCTATGGCACAGGCGTTGAAATGCGTGTCCGTTGTTACAGAGGTATGCGGCTGGAAAGCGGAAAATTCGTACCCGTTCCGGGATACAAGATCACTTTTGAGCAGTTGGTTGGTATGAGCAACCACGTTCTCGTGGAATATCCCAACCTTGCCCGTTTCCTGCCGGAACTGTACGCCGAAGAAAGCAGAAAACCTATCGGCTGGTATTAGGCAAATCATCAATCATGATGATTTGCAGTGAAATAGATTTGCTTCGCAAATCTGTGATATCCATCTGTCGATGGATGAGATACGCTGCGCGTGTGAAATATTTCCTGTGGTAATATTAATGTGTAAGCCAATTGCATCGGCAATTGGCTTACAATTTTAAAAGCTGTCAATAAAGCGAGAAAAATCACCTGCGGGAGGTGAAGCACCGCAGGTGATTTTCCGAGACCTTTCGGCCTCTCGGGGATTTGATTGAATGTAAAGAGAAGAGAAGGTTTTGTTCTTGCTGACGATTATAGTATACACCACGGCTGAAAATGTTGGTGTACAGACATTAAACAAAGTTTGAACAATTTGTTAATGGGACATTTTTTGACTATGCCTACAATTTATGTTTCTCCTTTGACGGGAAGTTCCCTTATAAACGCACTGAAAAAACATGGTTTTGCCGTGGAGTTTACTGCCGCCGCACAAAATCTCCATCCCTCTGTTGCTGCCCACCCGGACATGCTGATGTGCAAACTTGGCGCAGCCCCGGAAAGCGAAGTTGTTTTTGCCAACCTCTCCATACTGACCCGGGATTATCCCGGTGACGCACGGTATAATGCGATTTGTCTGGACAGATACTTTGTCCATCGGCTTGACATAACTGCTCCCGAGTTGTTGAAAAAGGCAAGCAAGCACGGTCTTGAGCTTATTAATGTCCGGCAGGGATATGCCAAGTGTTCTTCCGTTGTGGTTGACGGCAAAAGCATCATCACCGCAGACAACGGTGTTGCTTCGGCACTGGAAAAGCTGCAGGGTGTTGAGGTTCTTCGTGTTCGTCCCGGATTCGTCAAGCTGACGGGATTCAACACCGGTTTTATCGGCGGAGCTTCCGGCAGAATAGGGAATGATGTCTGGTTCAACGGCGATATTACAGCCCATCCCAACTGGATTGAGATTAAAGACTTCATCGAAAGTCGAGGGTTGGGGGTTCGCTGGTTTGATTATGAACTTGAAGATGTGGGAAGTATCATTGAACGCATATAACCTTATATAACCGAAACTTTTTTCATTTGCCGTAAGGCATACTGCATGCACGAAGTGCGCTTCATTGCTCCCGCGGGGAACTGTTTCATTGTAAAAGCAAAATAACGGGTCCGGAAATCAATCCGGACCCGTTTTAGTTTTTACTGGGGAGGAGGGGGAGGAGGAGGTGCTGCTGCGGCTGCGCCGGCAGTACGGGCACCGGAGAGATACTCTTCGTAAGCGTTCTGGTAAACAGCAACGATCTCTGCCAGATTCATGGCGTCGCACTGAGCACAATATGCGTTCCAGTTTTCGTCGTTGAGTTCAAGTTCGCCGGTGATGAACTTCAGCAGCTGTTCGGAAGCATAGGTGCAAAGGTCAGTGGACATGGTTGCAACCTGAGTGGTCTCCTCGGTGGTCAGAGCAGCACCACTGGGGATGGTATGGTCAGTAGTGGTGCGGTCGTTGCGGTTCCAGACCTCAAGGCACTTGTTTTCCTGATCGGTGTTGGTGGCAAACATTACCCATACGTCTTCGAGGTAGGGGCAGTTCTTCCAAACGGCCAGCCACATATCCCAAGTACCTGCATCGGGTCCGATGATCTCGTCGCGCCAATACTTATCGCCATCGGCATCAACATCATAGGAAACGCCTTCCTTGCCCCAGTTTGCAAGAGTGGAACCGGGCTCGGTGAAGAACCAGTTATAGAACTGGAGAGCGATCTCGGGATATTCGCAGTTGGTGGAGATGGAATAGCCTTCGTCGGCCAGCTTGATCTCGCTGCCAAAGTCGAAGATTCCTTCGTCGTTGACGGTCTTGGGAATGGGCTCTGCAAACATGTCCTTGTTTTCTTCGTTCAGATACAGAGCAGCTGCTTCAAGGGAGCCGGAAGTGTTGTTCCAAACGCCGCCTTCGCCCTTGCCGATAAGACCAAACTGCTCTTCTTCGGACAGGTCAGTGGTATAGAATTCACGATAAACAATGCCGTCATCATACAGCTTTTTGAACCATTCCAGGTACTCTCTGTAACCATCGGAAGTCATACCGGACTTGACAACGTCGCCGTCAAGATAGGTGGAAACAGTGGAGCTGCCGATCTGGAAAATGGCGCTGTCGAAAGCAGCCTGCATATCGGGAATAACAGCGGTTGTGGGAACAAAAATGGGATATTCGGGATCGTACTCAGCCTGAATAGCATAGAGGTAGTCCTCATACTGCTGCAGGGTTTCGGGGGCTTCAAGACCCATTTCTTCCAGCCAGTCGCCGCGGGTAAGGGTACCCATATCGTTGATATACTCGTTCTGGATGGTGGTTATCTGAAGGATGTGACCCTCGGTGTAAGAGGTGTCGATGGTGATCTTGTTGGTGTTCTGCAGAGCTTCCCACCAGTCGGGAGCATATTCTTCAACCATGTCGGTCAGGTCATAGATATACTCTTCTTCAAGAGCCTGACCAACACCGCCGGTAACATACTGGCCAACCTGAACAAGGTCGGGCAGATCGCCTGCGGCACACATCAGGTTAAACTGCTCGGAAGCAACAGAGAAGCCAACTTCATGGAATTCGAAGAACACGCCGGTAGCTTCCAATATGTCGGCACGACGGGGCAGATCGTTGTAGGTGTCGACGCCCTGATCAAAGAAACCAAAGGGGCAGAAGAAAGTCAGGTGATAGTCGGAATTCTCACCGGAATCGCCAACTTCACCCAGAGGATAGGTTATACCACCCCAAGAGGTGTACGTACCATCATCATTGTAGGTTCCTGCGATGTCGTATTCACCCTTTTCCTCGACAGGAGCTTCTTCAGGAGCTTCTTCGGGGGCAGGTGCTTCGGGGGCAGGTGCTTCGGATGCTGCAGGAGCTTCGGAAGCGGGAGCTTCCTCTTCCTTACCGGCGCAGCCGGCAAGCATAGCCACGAGCATGGTCAAAGCCAGAAGCAGTGCCAATACTTTGCGTTTTCTCATTTTGTCCTCCTAATACTATCTGTTCTCATCGGGCGGCAAAGTAGAATTTGTAAATCAAATACCTCTTTTTACAGCCCGATACAAACATATTGCACTATTCAGGTGTTGTTTTTGTGTGTTTTGGGTTATGAAACGGTGAAAAATACGTTTTGTTCACAAATCGACACAACTCTTTCGATTTGAAAACAAATAGACATATGAGGCCGTAAGGCATGCTTCATGCACAAAGTGCGCTTCATGGCTCCCGCATGGAGCTGCTTCATTGTAAAAGTCAAAAAAAATGACCCGGAATGAACCGGGTCATTTTTGACTATTACTGGGGAGGAGGAGGGGGAGGAGGAGGAGGTGCTGCAGCACCGGCAGTACGTTCTCCGGACAGATACTCCTCGTAAGCGTTCTGATAAACTGCTACGATCTCTTCGAGGTTCATCTTGTTGCACTGGTCAACATATGCATTCCAGTTTTCGTCGTTCAGTTCCTTTTCACCAATGATGAACTTCAGAACTTCTTCGGATGCATAGGTGCAAAGGTCGGTAGCCATAGTTGCAACCTGAGTGGTTTCCTCGGTTGTCAGGGCAGCAGCGTTGGGAATGGTATGGTCAGTGGTCAGATGCTCACTGCGGTTCCATACCTCAAGGCACTTGTTTTCCTGATCGGTGTTGGTGGCAAAGTTTACCCATACGTCTTCAAGATAGGGGCATTCTTTCCAAACAGCAAGCCACATATCCCAGGTACCTGCATCGGGTCCGATGATCTCTTCGCGCCAATACTTCTCGCCATCGGCATCAACATCATAGGAAACACCTTCCTTGCCCCAGTTGGCAAGGGTGGAGCCGGGCTCAGTAAAGAACCAGTTGTAGAACTGAAGTGCAACTTCAGGGTATTCACAGTTGGTGGTGATGGAATAGCTTTCGCTGGCCAGTACGATCTCGGAACCGAAATCATAAACACCTTCATCGTTCAAAATCTTGGGAATAGGTTCTGCATACATATCGGCGTTTGCTTCGTCAAGGTACAGAGCAGCAGCTTCCAGAGATCCGGAGGTGTTGTTCCAAACACCGCCCTGACCCTTGCCGATAAGACCGAACTGTTCTTCTTCAGACAGGGAATCAGCATAGAATTCGGGATGGATGATACCGTCGTCATACAGCTGTTTGAACCATTCGAGGTATTCTCTGTAACCGTCGGAAGTCATGCCGGACTTGACAACACCGTCGTCCAGATAGGTGGAAACGGTGGAGTTGCCGATTTCAAAAATGGCAGTGTTGAATGCTGCCTGCATATCGGGAATAACGCCGGTAGTCTGGACAAACAGAGGAATTTCGGGATTATATTCGGCCTGGATCGCATAGAGGAAATCTTCAAATTCCTGCTTGGTTTCGGGGATCTCAACGCCCATTTCGTCAACCCAGTCACCACGGGTCAGCGCACCGGAGTCAAGAATATTTTCGTTCTTGATGTTGGTGATTTCAAGAATATGACCTTCGGTGTAAGCGTTGTCGATGGTCAGCTTGTTGGTGTTCTGCAGAGCAGCCCACCAGTCGGGAGCATATTCTTCAACCATGTCGGTCAGGTCATAGATATACTCTTCTTCGTATGCCTGGCCAACACCGCCGGTTACAAACTGGTCAACCTTACACAGGTCAGGCAGGTCGCCTGCGGCACACATGAGGTTGAACTGTTCGGAAGCAACGGAGAAACCTACTTCGTGGAACTCGAAGTAAACACCGGTGGCTTCCAGTATGTCGGCACGACGGGGCAGATCGTTGTAAGTGTCGACGCCCTGGTCAAAAAATCCGAAAGAGCAGAAGTAAGTAAGATAATAGTCGGAATCTTCACCGTTTTTGCCTATCTCACCAAGGGGATAGGTGATGCCGCCTTCGGAAGTATAGGTGCCGTCGGCATTGTAGGTACCGGCGATTTTAAGGTCACCATGGCCGCCTTTACCTTCTCCACCTTCTTCGGCAGCTTCGCCTTCAGCGGGAGCTTCCTCAGCAGGGGGAGCTTCGGGTGCGGTGGATTCGGGTGCGGGAGCTTCGGATGCAGGCGGCTCGGAAGCGGGAGCTTCTTCTTCCTTACCGGCACAGCCGGCAAGCAAAGCCACAAGCATGGTCAAAGCCAAAAGCAATGCCAGCAATCTGCGTTTTTTCATGTTTACCCTCCTTAAATAATAAAAAACTGTTGAACTATGCCAAAACAGAATTGCACAAATTCCTTTCTGAAATTGGTGTTCATCATTAAACATTTTGCACTATAAATATTAACAAATTGTGAACAAATGTAGTTTTGTACACAAATACAACATAATTTCATCACATCGAACACATTTTGAACACCATGTAAAAAAACAAGACCGTGGTCGGTGTCCCGACCACGGTCTTTAGTGGTTAAAATATGAAATTATTCGCCGCGGCTGGGCAGAACAATGCTTACACCGATGACCTGAGTAAGCTTTTTGTCCCAGGTTTCGGCCCAGCAAGTCATGTCTACCATGTGCTCGCCCTGTTCGTTGATATATTTGTCGGTAACATAGCCGCTGCAGACCATGCATTCGCCGCAGGCACCGTGGTTGGTGGCAGCCTTGCCCTTCATATGAGGAACTTTTTCGAAGAAGGAGTCGGCTTCGTTGCTGGAGAAGTGCCAGTCGATGGAGCGCATCCAGCCGTCGTCACCCATCCAGTTGGTTACCATGCGGATCATCAGGTTGCGGCTGGTGGTGTTGTAGAACATGGGGTTGCCGCCGGTGCCAAGGCCGCAGTAATGCATGGCAAAGTCTTCGTAGTATACGCCGTATCTGTTCTTGAAAGGCTCAAGACGCTTGCGCATTTCGGGATTCAGAATGGATTCTCTGAAATGTGCGCCGCCAAGAAGCTGGAAGCAGTGGAAACGGATCAGATCCATTTCGGTGATGGGGCCGGTGCATATCTGCTGAGGCTCGTCGCCCACGTTGACGTCTTCCCAATAAAGGGTGTCGGCACCGCGAACCTTCTCGGCCTTCCACATTTCCATTATCTTTTCCCAATCCTCGTCGGTGTAGGTATAGGACTCTGCCCCACCGCCAGGTGCTCCCGGAGGAGGACCGCCGGGGCCGCCTTTGCCGCCTCCACCGTGGCCAAAGCCGTAAATGCGCTCACCCTCGTAATCATCGGCATAGAAGGAGAATCCGTTGCGGCCTCTGGTTTTGCCGCGCATTACCAGTTCTCCGTTCTGGTTATACAGTTCGCCGGAGCCTTCAAGGTAGAAGGTGTGGGCATCTGCACCTTCTTCGGGCGTGATATCCACGATCCTGCCAAGGCCGACTTTCGCAGTCAGAGTATCGCCGGGACGAATGGGAGCAAACATTTCGAATGCACCGCCAAGGTTGGCACGGTCAGTCATTCTGTCGCCAAAGTCCATGGGCAGAGTGGGGAACATTGCACCGGGCTCTTTCCAGCAGGGAATAGCAATAATGCCGCCGTATTTGGTGTTCTTTGCGTATTCCTCATCATTGAACAGAGGGTTCCAGGGATCCCAGGAGTTGGCATAGAGTTTCATCAGAGTTTCGTTGGCATCGCCGCCGCCAAAGGGAGAACCCTGACCTACCTGATCCTGAAGTTTCTGCCTTGCTTCGTCAAGGAGCTTCTGTTCCCGTTCGGTATATACGCCGGGATACTGCTTTTTGTACATGCTCATTTTCTTCATCCTTCCTTTTAATTTCTTCAACCCGATTATAACATAACTTATTGATAATTAGAAACAATTTCTTTCTGTGATAGACATTCTTTGGATTTTGATGTATAGTAAGGTTTAGAAGTAAAAATGAAAGGAAGTTATCTGATGAAAGACGCAATGGTCGTTCTGGCTAAATTCAATCAGCAGCAGAACCGTATTCTTTTCGAAGCTCTGGATAAGCTCACCGATGAGCAGCGCAGCGCCGAGTTCAAGGCAGGCGGAAGCATTCTGACCATCCTTGACCGTATGGTAGGCACCAACCAGATGTCTTTGAGTATGCTTGCCAATGCTGTAAAGGGTGCTGACGTGGCAGCCTTTGCCGCTCCTTATATTTCCTCCGGTGGTCCCGGCGGCCCGGGTGGTCCCGGTGGTCCCGGCGGCCCGGGTGGTCCCGGTGGTCCCGGCGGCCCCGGTGGTCCCGGTGGTCC
>SVKU01000029.1 GCA_015068245.1 Oscillospiraceae bacterium | reverse complement strand
TCGCCCCTACGGCGTGATAAGTTACGTTGTGCGTGATCGGCGGTCACGGCAAAGTTAACAATCCCCCCGATTTTTGCGTCGCAAAAATCACCCCCCTTTACACAAGGGGGGCTTTTGGCGGGATACATTGCGTTGTGCGTTGTAGGGGCCGGCGTCCTCGACGGCCCGTTTTCGGAACGGTCAAGACCGTTCCCTACGGTGTAATACGCCACGCTGTGCGTGATTGGCGGGCGACCAAAGGTTGCCCCTACGGAATAATACGTTACGTTCTGCGTGTCATTCTGAGGGTGTGTTAGCACCCGTGAGAATCCGTAATAAGAAAACGGATTGTCACGTCGATGCTTGCGCATCTCCTCGCAATGACAGCGTAATCGGAGTGTCACACGGGTCAGCAAAGCTGACGTTCGAGATGACGGCTTGTAAGTCGGGGAACTTTTGTATCCCTGGATACAGAAATTGAGTTTTTGTGTGAAAGTTTTGTGAACATTGCACGTTTGTGTGCAATTTTTGCCCAATTACGCCCAAGGGTGAGAGGACTTTTTACGAGGTGATGCATTTGAACAGAGAACCCGACAAGAGAGTAAGGGAATTCTGCCTTGCTTTCATTGAAACTATGGACATCGGCCGTGCGGCAGAAGAAGCCGGTATCAGCCGGCGTCAGGCTATGGAGCTGCTGGAGGACGGCAGAACGGTGGAACTGATGGACAAGTACCGAATGCTCACTGCCCGTCAGATATGCGCAGATGATGCGGTGCGCCGCCTTGCGGAGCTGGCGTTCGGCCGTGCCAACGACTGCGTGAAGCTGGTGATGGAGCAGGAGCCGGACATTTCCTCACTGCGGCTTGACCTCCTGGCTGAGCTGAAGAGAGGTTCCAACGGCGTTATTGAGATCAAGCTGTTGGACAGGGTCAAGGCTCTTGAACAGCTGCTTGACCTGTTGGGCGGTACGTCCAACGAAGCGGAATCCTTCTTCCGGGCGCTGGAAGAGGCCGGTGGAGTGGATGTGTGAGCTTGAAGGTTGCGGGTTTTTCTCCAAAACAGAAAAAGGTTCTGTCCTGGTGGACAAAATCAAGCCCATACAAAGATATGGACGCCATCATATGCGACGGTGCCGTTCGGTCTGGCAAGACCTTTTCCATGGGCGTTTCCTTTATTATCTGGGCAATGGCAAGCTTCAACGGTATGCAGTTCGGCCTGTGCGGAAAAACTATATCGTCCCTGCGCAGGAACGTGCTGGCGGACGTGCTGCCTTATCTTCGGAGATTGGGGTTTGAGTGCAGTGAAAAACTGAGCCGCAATCTGATAATCGTCCGATTTGGTGGGCGTGAAAACAGCTTTTACATCTTCGGCGGCAAGGACGAGGGGTCAGCTTCGCTTATTCAGGGTATTACCTTTGCGGGCGTTCTGATGGACGAGGTGGCTTTGATGCCCAGAAGCTTTGTTGAGCAGGCCTGTGCCAGATGCTCCGTGACAGGGTCACGGCTGTGGTTCAACTGCAACCCGGAGGGGCCTGTGCACTGGTTTTACAACGAGTGGATAAAGCAGGCGGAAAGCAAGCATGCGCTGTATCTCCACTTTACCATGGACGACAATCCCAGCCTTTCACCCAGAATAAGGGCAAGGTACCGGGGAATGTACAGCGGCATATTCTATCAGAGGTTTGTTCTGGGGCTGTGGGTGGCGGCAAAGGGGCTTGTTTACGACTTTTTTGATCCCGACAGCTGTCCGGAGGCTGATGAGAGCGGTATCAAACGCTGGTGCGTTTCCTGCGATTACGGTACGGCTAACCCTGCGTCCTTTGGACTGTGGGGGCACCGTGACGGGATATGGTTCCGGGTGAAGGAATACTATTTCGATTCCCGCCGTGAAGGACGCCAGAAAACCGATGCGGAATATGTGGAGGATCTGAAGGAACTGCTGGGCGGCAGGAAGCCGGAAGCGGTTATTGTTGACCCGTCTGCCGCCAGCTTTATCGAGGCTCTGCGCCGGGAGGGACTGCCGGTGAGAAAAGCGGATAATGATGTCCTGTCCGGCATACGCATAACCGCCGACATGCTCAAAAGCGGCAGAGCGGTCATCTGCCGGGAGTGCGGAGATGCCATAAGGGAGTTTCAGACATATTGCTGGGACGACAGTGGTACCGGTCAGGACAAGGTAAAAAAAGAACATGACCACGCCATGGACGAGATCAGGTATTTCTGCGTTTACGCCTGCGAGGAGCAGGACGTGTTTGCCGTGGCAACGGTGAGCAGGCGGGCGTAATTGGCGGGCGACGAAACGTCGCCCCTACGGCGTGGTACGTTGCGTTGCACCGTTGTAGGGGCCGGCGACCTCGACGGCCCTTTCCTGGAACGGTCAAGACCGTTCCCTACAGTGTTATAGGGTAGTCGGTGCGTAACAGGCGGGCGGATAATATCCGCCCCTACGGAGTAATACGTCACGTTGTGCGTAATTGGCGGCGGCGAGGTTTACAATCCCCCCGATTTTTGCTTTGCAAAAATCACCCCCCTTTACACAAGGGGGGCTTTCAGTGGGATACGTCACGGTGTGCGTGGACGGCGGGCGACGAAACGTCGCCCCTACGATGTAATTGTTGCGGAAATGACACAGATAAGATGGGAGGAATATTATGAAACTTTTCAAACGTAAGCGGGATACTCCCGCCAGAGTGCAGCTGAGAAACGGTCAGCATCACCCCTTTGGTATGCTGGACAACTACGTTCCGCTGGGCGGCGGTGATGTTCGGCTGTACCGTTCCATTCGTGAGGCGCTGCCGGTAATTGATGCGGCTATCGTCAAGATAATTCGGCTGGTAGGCGGGTTTACCGTTGAGTGCAGCGACAAAAAGGTGCAGGCTCAGCTGGAGGAGTTCCTGCGCAGAGTGGACTGCGGCAGAGGACAGAGAGGCATAGATGCGTTTCTGGACTGCTATTTGGATTCCCTGCTGACCTGCGGCAGAGCGGTAGGCGAAATAGTGACGTCCCCGGCTCTTGACGGGGTGGACGCTCTTATCTGCGGCAGCGTGGACGATATTCAGGTTCGTGAAGGCGATACGCCCATGGATTTTGAGCTTTGCCGATGGGAGGGCGGTCAGCTGAAGGCTTTGCCATACCAGGATCTGCTGCTGTTTACTCCCCTTAATCCCGAGGCTGAAAACCCTTACGGCGTGTCTATGCTGCGGAGCATGCCTTTTCTCAGCGATGTGCTGATGAAGATATACCACACTCTGGGCGTCAACTGGGAGAGGGCAGGAAACGTCCGATATTCTGTGGTTTACAAGCCCGGCAACGATATGCTGGACCGGTCCCAGGCGTCAGCCAGAGCGCAGGTCATTGCCGATCAGTGGCAGAGCGCCATGCAGCAGACAAAGGCAGGCTGCGTAAACGATTTTGTTGCTGTGGGCGATGTGGAGATTAAGGTCATCGGTGCCGACGGTCAGATACTGGATTCGGAGACACCTGTTCGGCAGATACTGGAGCAGCTCATTTCCCGCACGGGTTTGCCTCCTTTTTTGCTCGGCTTGAGTTGGTCCACCACCGAAAGAATGTCTTCCCAGCAGGCCGATCTGATGACATCGGAGCTTTACGCAATTCGCCGAAGCGTTACACCGGTACTTGAAAGGATATGCGATATGTGGATGCGTCTGACCGGCTGCATCAGTGCTTACGAAATCGTTTGGGACGAAATCAACTTGCAGGACGAGGTGGAGGAGGCCAAAGCCCAGCTCTACCGTGTCCAGGCGGAAAAGGAGAGTTTGAGTGAACATATGTAAAAATGCGGCAGTCAGCCAGATACCCGGCGGTGTGCCCGATAAGGGAGATCTGGGTCTGATAGCTGCCCTTGCCAAAGGCGAGCTTGAGCAGGAGGACGTATATGCTTTCGAGATCATGCTGTGTGACAGCGAGGTCGACCGTGACTTTGAGCGGTTTGACCATGATGCGCTGGTCAGGCTCAGCGAACTTTTTGTCGGCAAGCCCGGCATTTTTGACCACAACTGGTCTGCCCATGAGCAGGTTGCCAGAATTTATAAAACGGAGGTTCGTCATATCCCCGGAGTGATGAACACCGACGGTCAGCCCTATGAGGGGCTGTTCGCCAGGGCGTATATGCTCAGAGGGGAAGAAAACGATGGGCTTATCCGTTCCATCGAGGCGGGTATTCGCCGTGAGGTAAGCGTCAGCTGTGCGGTGGGAGCAAGGATATGCTCCATCTGCGGTGAAAACCACGACAGCTGCGTCCACCAGAAAGGCGGCGAGTATGAGGGAAAGCTGTGCCATGTGGTGCTGACCGAGCCTTCCGATGCCTACGAATGGTCCTTTGTGGCTGTGCCCGCCCAGAGGGCGGCCGGTGTGGTGAAAAAATACGGAGGTGAAAGGATGGATATTCGAAAGTTTCTGGAATCGTCCGGTGACAAGGAGCTGCTTTGCCAGTTGGACGAGCTGGAAAAACAGGCTCGGCTGGGCAGCAGTTATCTGCAGAGCCTTAAAGCCGAGGTAGTCAGACTGGGCGGTCTTTCCGACTGCGGTATTGCTCCTCAGACACTGAAGTCCATGGTGGACAAGCTGGACGAAAGCGAACTGCTGGGCATGAAAAAAGCGTATGAGGAGAGGATCAAGGGTATGTATCCCTCTGCAGCCCAGCTGACAGGGAAAACTGTGGTACGCAGCAGCGTGGAAAACGCAGAGTACAGAGTTTAGTTAACAGTTTAAATAACAGGAGGAAGAAAAATGAAAGTTTGTTTTAACGGCATTGGTCAGCAGGTTGTTACCTTTATGGACGCAGGTTCCGTTAAGGGGCAGGTCTGCAAGGTAAGTGACGGCGGTACTGTTGCCGCCTGCGCAGACGGCGATGTTTTTGCCGGTGTTGTTGTTTATACCGATGGAAGCTGGGCTGATGTTCAGCTCAAGGGTTACGTTACTGTTCCCTACACCGGCACCGCACCTGCTCCCGGCTGGTGCGATATGGTGGGCAACGGCAGCGGCGGTGTTGCCGTGGAAGACGGCGGCAGAAGCTGCCTGGTGGTTGAGGTTGATACAACCGCAGGCACCGTGGGTATGTTTATTTAGCGTTTTACAATAGCCTGCAAGGCTATTGTAAAACGGTTTTTGCAGCCCACTGCAGCGCACTCAAAGAACGCAGGCGTTCTTTTTCGCACGTTTGTGGGCTGTAAGGAGAAATTTCCGACATACATGCTGCCGGAAATTTCCTATTGCATCATATTCGCTGCATTCGCAGCGAACTCTACGAGGTTATAAAATCAAGGAGGAAATTACAAATGGCATTTGACAATATAAGACTCGAAAAAGGTATGTACGGTCAGACCGGCACTACCTTCACCCAGGTGCTGGAAAGCCTTGACCCTTCCGAAGCCTATAAGGGTACAGATATGGAAGGTCTTGACGCATTTCAGCGTCAGCTGAAGCGTTTTGGCATCAAGGCCAAAGGCGAAGGCTCCGACGTGGTGGCCAAGTTCTTCGCCACCACCGATTCCAGCGTACTGTTCCCCGAATACGTTTCCCGTACCGTCCGTCAGGGTATGGAGGAGCAGGATATCCTCAAGGATATCGCTGCTTCCGTTACCAAAATCGACAGCATGGATTACCGTTCCATCACCTCTGTTCCCACTGAGGACGAAAAGTCTCTGATGAAGGTGGGCGAGGGTGCAGAGCTGCCCCAGACCGTTGTCCGTACTCAGAACAATCTGGTCAGACTCCACAAGCGCGGCCGCATGCTGGTGGCTTCCTATGAAGCTATCAAGTTCCAGAAGCTGGATCTGTTTTCCGTTACCCTGCGTCAGATCGGCAACTACATAATGCGCCAGCATCTGCAGGACGCGGTAGACGTGATCGTAAACGGTGATGGCAACAACAATGCCGCGGCAAGCCTGACCGTGGGTACCGATCCCATCAGCGGCACCGCAGGTGCTCTGACCTATGATCAGCTGTGTGAGTTCTGGGCGCAGCTGGATCCCTACGAGATGAACACCCTGCTGGCACCTTCCGATGTGGTGCTGAAAATGCTCAAGATGGAGGAACTGCAGAATCCCCTTACCGGCCTGAACTTCCAGGGTACCGGCAAGCTGACCACTCCTCTGGGCGCAAACCTTATCAGAACTTCTGCCGTGGGTGCGGGTCAGATCATCGGTCTTGACAAAAACTATGCTCTGGAAATGGTTCAGGCAGGCGACCTGACCGTTGAGTACGACAAGCTCATCGACCGCCAGCTGGAACGTGCCGCAATCACTTCCATTACCGGCTTTGCCAAGATCTACAACGATGCAGCGAAAGTGATGAACATTTAGCCCGCAGGGCTAAATGTCAGGGATCAGGGGACAGGGGTCAGGGAGCAGTAAATACTTTGTCTTACGTTTTGCTTCTGAAAAGAAAAAATCCTGATCCCTGAACCCTGCTCCCTGTCCCCTATATATAAGGAGGAATCATGTCATTACACGAAGATATTTATACAACCCTGACCACTTTGGGCGAAGCCGGTGACGAACAGCTTATGCGTCTTTTGTGCCGAAGTGCGGAAGAGCAGCTTCGGCTCCGGCTCCGATCCGGTATTGACGAGGACGACTGCCGGGACGCATTTGTTATGGCGGCGGCGTTTATGGCTATGGGCATGTATCAGCAGGCGGCGTCCAACGGTGATGTGTCTGCCTTTTCCGCAGGTGATTTTTCCGTTACCATGCTGCCGGGTAACGGCAGCAGATGGCATGATATGGCACGTCAGCTGATGGCACCCTATACCGGTGACGGTTTTGCTTTTGTGGGGGTGAGAGGTTGAAAACCGTATTTGAAAGGCTGATCAAAAGATTCGGGGACACGGTGCTGTTGGGTGCGGCAGAGGAAAAAACAAGTGTCCGGGCTTTTTTACAGCCGGTCACCAGCCTTGACAAAAGGTATTACAAAGAGGTTGTCACCGAGGTGGGTACCGTGTCCGAAATGCGGTATCTGTATCTTGGCCCGGCGGAATATGACGTTGCTGCGTTTGACACCCTGATATGCAGGAGCAGGGAATTTGAAGCCGTGAGCAGTGAGGTCGTATACGGCGGTAATGAACCTATATGCTGCTGGGCCCTGCTGAGGGCAATCTAACGCGTCATTCTGAGGAACGGTCGGTCAGCATTGCTGACCGGAGTGACGTGAGGATCCCCTGATAAGTTGCGTAATGGAGGGGGATCCCTCACATTCGTTCGGGATGACAGCAGAACACAAGGAGACATCTATGGAAACAGTATTAAACCTGCTCAGGCAGATGCTTGCCGGGATATGCCGGACTGTGACGGAGTTTCCCGGGACAACGCTTCGCAGAAAAAACGAGCCCGTTATGGCTGTAGGCATTAGTTCTGCGGAGGCTGTCTCCGGTGCGGAGTATCTTGGCACTACCGCCGAGGGAGAAAACGAGCTTTACGGAATGACCGTCAAGGCCGTTTTCTCTCTGGACATCTTTGCTCCCGGCGGTGAAGGCACCGGTGCCGCATTGTGCAGGAGCATTTTCGATCAGGTGCTGGATTGTTTCAAAACAAGAATGGCGTCCGGTCTGAAAATTACTAAAATTACCTGCGGACAGCTGTATTACGACACCACGGCTTCCATGTATCGCCTGCCCTGCACGTTGGCGGCGGATACCTTTGTTTATGCTGTGGCTGACGAAAGCGGCCAGTTCGTGGATTTCGATTTGAGAGGTGTTACATACAGTGCCTAGTTCACTTACACAAAGACCCGGCGTTTATTCGGATCTGGAAGCGTCGGAAGTTCGATACAGCTCCGGCAAAGGCCGAACAGCAGGTTTGCTGTGCCTGTGTGATGCGGTGGCTCCCGGGCTGTACACCGTGGCGTCGGCCTTTGCTGCTTCCGCCACCTTTGGAGCATATGAAAAAATCACGGAACTTTGCAGCCTGCTTTTGAAAAACGGTGCATCTGCTGTGGTCTGCTCCGTATATGACAGCGAAACGACCCCGGAAGAGGCGGCAAGTGCGTTCCTCACCGAGGAAAGTGCTTATGTTCTTGCCTGCGGCAGCTCAGAGCTTGCGGTTCAGACCGCCCTGCTTTCTGTGGCTGCAGGAGCTTCTGCGCAGAGAAGAGAGAAGATATGCGTTTTTGGCATGGAAAATGCCGACATAGCTTCCCTTACAGAAAGAGCCGCTGCACTGAACAGCGAAAGAGCCGTCCTTGTGGGAGTGCCGTCGGGTGATGGTGTGGGCGCAGCAGCTGCCGCCGCAGGAGCTATCTGCGCCATTTCCGATGTGGCGGCTCCGGTGGTGGACATTTCCCTTGAGGGTGTGACTGCGGAAGGAATGTATTCCGATGATGATTTCGACGCTCTTATTGTCGGCGGTGTAACTCCTGTGGAAGCCTTTGGCGGTGCTGTAAGCGTTTCCAGAGGTGTTACCACAAGAACCACCACCGGAGGTTCTTACGACACCAGCTTCCGTGAGCTTACCACCATACTTATTGCAGACGAGGTCATTCCGGGTATCAGAGAAAGTCTGACGGCTATGTTCCGCAGGGCGAAAAACACCGCAGCTACCCGGGAGGCTATCAGAACCCAGGTGATCCTGGAACTTGAAAGCAGGATACTCAGCGAGATAATTGAAAGCTACGGCACGGTTACCGCTCTGGCAGATGCGGAAGATCCCACTTTGTGCCTTGTATCTTTCGATTTTGTCGTGGCTCACGGGCTGAACAGAGTCCATCTGTCTGCGATCATTACGGTTTAGGGAGGGACAGCACATGAGCAGCGTATTGTTTCCCACCAGTGCCGACATCTATCTGGAGGTCAACGGCAAAAAGGTGGCGGTGGTGCAGAGCTACAGCGTGGTAACCACCAGAAGCGGAAAAGTTATTGAAGCCTTTGGACAGGACGAGCCTGTGGCTACCGTTAACGGTTCAAAGCAGCATGTTATTGAGCTGTCCCGCCTGTATGCAACCGATGAGGCTATAAGCGACGGCATCAATTTTTATGACCTTGACAGCTTTTCGCTGGTTATCTGCAAGCCCGACAAGAGGGTTGTTTTCAGCGGATGCCGATGGTCACGGCTGGAGGAAGAGGGAACTCTTGGCGATACAGTGATGGAAAAGGTAAAAATAGTGGCAGGAAAGAGACTGGAGACAGCAGTTTCCGGCTGACAGAAGGAGGACAGGTCATGGCTATGGACGAAATACTGCGAAAGTTTTTAAGCGAAAAGACCACACCGGTACCCCGGTTGGAGGCAGAACTGAGGTTACTGCCTGCGGCAGACAGTATGAGGGCAGTTTGCCGGCTTGAGGATATAGAAAGCCGTGGAGTACCCGGCGCGGCTTTTGAGTTTTTGGCGCAGATAGTATGCCTTGCCCTTTTTAAAGACGGAAAAAGAATGTTTCCCTGCGCCTATGAGCTGAAGCAGCAGCTGGACCCGGAAACCATTGTGGAGCTGGCAGGACTGTATAGCAGAATGATGGACGATGTTTCCAACGGCGAAAAGCTCCACGATTTGAAAAACGCACTGAAAAACTGCCCCGGTGAGCGGCTCAAGTGGCGGGTACTGCGTGAGATGGGAGCCTTGCCCACGGCTGCACGGGACATGACTGACCGGGATTACATATATTGCGGGTTGAACCTCCTTATAGATCAGGAGGAAAACAGCAGACCGAACATGGTGGTCAATCCGGCATTTGACGAACAGCGGTTCCTTGCGCTGAAGTTCGGACCGGGAGAGGGGGCGAGCTTTGGTGGATAAAGCGGAAATCTATGCCGATATGATACGCAGACTGCTGCTGCAGTATGACGGGCTGGAAACAGGACTGAAAACCTCAGCCAAATCCGGGGCTGCCGTACAGACTGAGGAAAAAACCGCTTCATCTCCGGCGGCAGTCAGGGAAGAAGCGTCAGCGGTTACCGAAGCAAGCCACGTTACCACAAACCAGACGGTTTATGGCCTTACCCCAACGGAGATATCCGACGTGTTTGAGAGGGACGCAAGACGGTATGACGGCGGTTGACGGCTGCAAGGCCGTATGTAACGCCACGTCATCGTAATTGGCGGGCGACGAATCGTTGGTACCCTTGGCTCCCCCTCTGGGGGAGCTGGCAAAAACGAAGTTTTTGACTGAGAGGGCGAGTATGGTCGGCGGTCACGGCACAACCTGACCCTACGAAGTGTTACGTTGCGTTGTGTGTTGTAGGGGCTGACGTCCTCGTCAGCCCAAAGCGGAACGACGAGGACGTCGTTCCCTACGGTGTAATACGTCACGTTATGCATTTATTGCGGCGGGAGCAAGCCCCCGCCCTACGGTGAGATACGCCACGTCATGCGTGATTGGCGGGCGACCGCAAGGGTCGCCCCTACTGCGCTCAGGATGACATGGGTAGTTGTTGCGTAATAAGATGGGGATTTCTCCGATAGGTCAGCTTGCTGACCTGACGTTCAGAAATGACAGCGTAGTCGGAGTAATACGTTGCGTTGAAGCGTTGATTTGAACCTTCAAACCAAAAAAGAGGTATATAAATGAAACTATCATCTATGAGTTACAAGGGATATGTGTGGCCCCACAATCCCAGAAGCTGCACCGTTACAACAGAAAAAACGGTGACTTCTTCCAAACTGCCGGGAGGCAGATGGCATACCGGAGAACTTGGGCTTTCCGGCAGAAAAATCAGCGGCAGCGGTGAGTTTTCCGGTGAGGACGCATACTCCCGGTTCATGGAGCTTTATGAAGTGTTTTGCCGGGAGGGTGAGGGGATACTGTATCACCCTGTGCTGGGTGCCGTTACTGCCCATTTTTCGTCCCTGACAATGGATCAGGAACCGTCTGCCAACTATGTGGCTTACAGCTTTGAGTTCATCGAGCGTGGACAGACCGCTCTTCCCGAGATCATTGAGCCGTCGGCCGACGAAAAGAAATATCATACCGTCGCTGAGGGCGAAAGTTTCTGGACAGTTTGCAGCCTGTATAACCTGACATCGCTGAAGCTGGCGGAGCTTAACCCGTCTGTGGCCAGTCCGACCGCTCTGGCTGTGGGAATGATTTTGAGGGTGCTGTGATGACGGGATATATGATTTTGGCCGATGGCCGTGAACTGAAGCTGCCGCAGCTGGCGAGATGGAAAACCTGCCACACCTCCGGAGAGCCCTGCGATTGCTTTGAACTGCAGTGCCCGATCGACGGCACCTTTGATGAGCTTTTGGAAACCGCCGTAAGGTTCAGAGGTGAGCACAACGGACAGACTGTGTTTTTTGGAATTCCCGATGAGATGAGCTTCAGCTACGGTGACGACGGAATTGCCTTTTTCGCTTCCGGCAGAGGTCTGGCGGCACTGCTTATGGACAATCAGTTTGGTGAAGCGGAATACCCGTCAATTACCTTTGATGAGCTTTGCAGAACATATGCGGAGCCTTTTGGGATAGAGTATGACACCGGCATGTTCGGAAAAGCGGCAGCTGCTATGGAGGTTACCGCAACCTCCAGCTGCTGGAAAGTCATTACGGATTTTACAAAGGCTGTTTTTGCGGCGATTCCCCGGTTTACCCCTGAGGGGAAAATGGTGCTGACCGATAAGAATACCGGGCACCTTGTTGTTACCGAGGCTACCGGAGCCATGCTGACGCTGAAACGATACGGCGTGATCTCCCAGCTGTATATAAACGGAAGAGGCAGCATTTACAACCAGGACGCACTGAGCCGGGGGATCGAATGTCAAAAGGTTGTCCCCACTACATCAACCACCTATATGTATCAGATGAACGAGGCAAAAAAGGGGTATTTTACCCTGACGGTCACTTTGCCGAAAGCGTTCAGAGCGTTTCCGGGGGACAGCGTAAGTCTTGCGGGGAAAATGTTCAGCGGGCAGTACATAGTGGACGAGGCGGAAAGCTCGGGAGGTCCCGGCGGCAGCTTCTGCACACTTACATTGAAAAAGGGGGAGAAATGATGTGGCTTTCAAAAATGGCATCAAAAAAGACCGATACCCAGCCCGCTGCGGGAGTGGGGCAGGTGACGATTGCCGGCAGTGATGCAGCAGTTCAGACGGGCTGCGAGCATCGCAGTTTGCCGGTTTACGGACCTGCGGGACTGGTCTGGATGCCCAAAGTGGGCAGTAATGCTCTGGTTATAAAAACAGCGGACGGCAATGCCATTGCCGGGACCGTTGTGGACAACAGCGGGCTGGAACCCGGCGAAATAATGCTGGTGGCTGACAAGTGCTCGGTAAAGCTGGGCAGTGACGGTATCGAGCTTACCGGCAAGGTATTCGTCAACGGAAAAGAGGTGTGGTGATGGAACTTAAACTGATAAACGGCGACTACACACTTTCCGGAGGGGGCGGATTCAGCCGGACTTACGGCATTGAGGCATTGCTGACACGGGTGCTGTATCGCCTGACTGTACGCAGGGGCAGCTATGAGCTGATGCCCGACATGGGAAGTCAGCTTTGGCTGCTGCCGTCGAAGCCCCGATCCATGTGGGAGCGGTATGCCTGGGCCGCCGTTACAGAAGCGCTCAGCGATGAGCCGGTGACGCTGACATCTGTTTCCGTGGACGAAAAAAACGGCCGCCTTTCTGTGGCGGCAGAGCTTAAATACGGCGATGAAAGTATCACGGCGGAGGTGATTGTAAAATGAAAAGCCTTGAACAGATATATGAGGATATGCTGGAGGTATTTCGGGAAGAGACAGGGTACACCATGGAGGATTCGGCAGACCTGGCTGTACGTCTGAGAGCAGCTGCCAGCGAGATTTTTGGCCTGTATGTCTATGCAAACTGGATAGGCAAAATGGCATTTCCCCAGACTGCCGAGGGGCAGTATCTGGACTATTTCGCCCGTATGCGGGGACTGGAGCGCAAAAACTCCTCAAAGGCGGAGGGTGTTATAAGGTTTTACATCGACAGAGCAGTGAGCCACGACCTGACCATACCTGCGGGAACACGATGCTCCACGCAGGGGCTTGTGGGTTTTGTGACCACTGAAAAAGCTGTCCTTACTACCGGCAGTCTGTTTGTGGACGTGCCTGCTGTGGCTGAACAGGGCGGTGATGTGGGAAATGTCAAGGCGTCCACCATCGTGTATATGACCGTTCCTCCGGTGGGTATTGCAGGCTGCACAAACCCTGAGAGTTTTTTAGGCGGTGCCGACGGAGAGAACGACGAGCAGCTGCGTATTCGGGTGCTGGAAACATACAAGAGGCTGCCCAACGGCGCTAATGCTGCCTATTATGAAAACATTGCCCTTGAGGACGAGGGCGTGAGGGCGGTCAGCGTCATACCCAGATACAACGGCATAGGCACCGTGGCGGTGGTGGTTGCCGCCAAACAGGATTCGGACGTGGCAGAGGTTCTGGACAGAGTCCAGGCAAGAATGGACATAATGCGTGAAATAGCCGTGGATGTTCTGGTCATGACTCCAACGGAAATAGCGGTGCCGGTGACGATTCAGATGGCGGCGGCAGAGGGATACGACCATGACGAGGTGGCAAACAGGGTTCGGATCGCTCTGGAGGACCTGTTTGGAAGCCTGACACCCGGAGGAACGCTGATGAAGCGGCACATTTACGAGCTGCTGTCGGCCGCTGAGGGCGTGGCAAACTACGATGTCCTGCTGCCTGCCGAGGACATCTCTGCCGCCGATGACGAGATGATCGTTTCGGGAACCGTTACCATAGAGAGGATGGATAGCTGATGACTGCTGCTGACAGACTTTTGCGGTTGCTGGTGCCTCTGGGTGTTTACAGCTTCGGGGACGGCACCTACAGCCTTGGCGAGATAAAGGCGGTTGGCAGAGGGGCGGATACGGCTAAAGAAGATCTGGGTCTGCTTGAGAAAAACTGCTGCCTGCTTACAGCTTCGGAAGAAACTTTGAGGATGTATGCCAGACTGTTTGGTTTTGCGCTGCCTGCCGACGGTCTGCGGCAGGCTATCCCGGGGCTTTTGAATATCAGCGGTGACGGGTTTACCCCGGATGCGATAAACGCTGCCATTGCCGCCTGCGGTATAAATGCCCGGGTATCGGAAAAGGGCGGCGGTGTGCTGACAGTCAGGTTCCCCGGTGTCATGGGCGTGCCCGAGGGGTTTGAGCTTATGGCGGCGATGATAGAAAATATCATGCCTGCCCATTTGGAAACGGAATATGCATTTTTGTACCTGACATGGCAGCAGGCGGCCGGGATCACATGGCAGCAGGCCGGAGCATATACCTGGGACGAGTTTGCCATGCTGGAAATGTAAGGCACAGCGCTGCAGCGTGACAACGCAGAAAAACGCCCTGAAATGCAATAAGCCTTTCAGGGCGGTTATTTTATTCCAATTCGTCCAGAGTGAGTCTGAAGGGCGGAAGCAGATTTTCGATAAAGTAATCCAGTTCTTCCATTTTCATGGCTTTCAGGGCCTCCATGGTCTGACGTTCGGCACTTTCAAACTCACGGTTGCCGGCTTTCAGCTCTTCGGCACATTTTATGTATGCCGACAGCTTGTCTGCTGCCTTGACGTAAGGATAAACCTCCTTGTCGGACTCGAACAGCAGCGGGCGATAACCGTCACGCAGCTGCTCAGGCAGCATTTTCAGCAGTTTTTCGCAGGTAACGTGTTCAACCTGCTTGTAAGCGTCACGAATTTCGGGGTTGTAGTACTTTACCGGAGTCGGCAGATCGCCGGTGAGTATCTCCGATGCATCGTGGAACAGTGCAGCACAGGCGCAGCGGTCGGGGTCGGTATCCTTGCCGAAGATTTCCCGCCCGATAAGTGCCAGGGCGTGTGCCAGTACCGCCACCATGTGGCTGTGTTCCTGAATGTTTTCCGTATAGCTGTTGCGCATCAGTCCCCAGCGGTTGATGTATCGCATACGGGATATATAGGCGTAAAAAGTGTTTTCCATAACAGTTTCCTCTAGATAAGAGCCTTCTTTTTCCAGGTGCCCAGCTTGAAACGGACAAATGCCATGCCGGAGCACAGGAACCAGCCGGTAGCCTGAGCCCACCAGATAGCGGTGTATTCAAGGGGAGTATTGTAAGCCAGCAGATATGTAAGCACGATGCGCAGGAACAGGCTGAACATGGTGCAGAGCATGGCGTAGAACACGTCGCCGGAACCCTGAAGCAAAGCGGCTGTACACATATAGAATCCGAACAGGACGAAGAAAGGAGTCAGGCAGCGGAGATACTGGATTCCCAGCTCCATGGCACGGCCCTCCACGCCGAAAATGCCGATAAGAGGCTTGGCCGCCACCATGATAAGGGCAACGACGGCGGCACAGCAGATGACGACCATAACAAGAGTGCGCTTGTAGCCCTCGATAACACGGTCGGTCTGTTTTGCGCCCACGTTCTGGGCGGTAAAGGTGGACATGCCTGCCTGGAAACCAAAAATGGGGATAAGTACATAGTTTTCCACTCTGCCGGCAGCGGTGACGGCAGTCATAAGGTCGGTGCCGAAGCTGTTGATGACACGCTGAATAAGGATATGACCCATGGATACCACACACTGCTGTACGGTGGTGACGATACCTGTTTTTGTTATCATTATCAGTTTCTCTTTGTCCATACGGAACTCGCCTTTGGCAAAGCGGAGCATCTCGTACTTTTTGAACATATAGAAAAGGCTGACAACGGCAGATACAAACTGGGAGAAGATTGTGGCCAAAGCTGCACCGGCAACGCCCAGATTGAAATTGATGATAAGCACAAGATCCAGAACGATGTTGATGACAGAGCTTATAAGCAGGAAATACAAAGTTGCCTTGGAGTCGCCCAAAGAACGCAGAACGGCAGCCACGGAGTTATAGGTAAATTGGAACACCAGACCGCAGCAATAGATGGTCATATAGGTCACGGCTTCCTCAAGTGCGCTTTCGGGCACCGCCAGAAGGTCGCGAAGAAGGATCCGGGAAGTGGCAACGCCCACAACGGAAAGAACAAAGCCGATGAGGAATATCATTATAAGAGAGGTTGCCACGCTTTTGCGCATATCCTCCAACTTTTGGGCACCAAAATACTGGGATACGATGATGCTGCCGCCGGTGGAGAAGCCTATGGCAAGGGCGATGAACAGCATGGTCAGCGGTGCGCAGGTACCTACGGAAGCCAGTGCGGACTGGGATACGAAACGACCGACGATGATACTGTCGGCTGTGTTGTAAAGCTGCTGAAGAAAGTTGCCTGCCATGATCGGCAGGGAGAACAGTAAGATAAGTTTTGCGGCGTTGCCTTGGGTCATGCTTTTAGACAAGTTTTGCACATCCTTTGTAGTACCGCCCGCAGGGCGGCGGAATAGATAATAATTAAAAATTAATAATTAATAATTTAGGAACAATCAAAATTGAAAAATTTAGGAACAATCAAAATTGAAAACTTGATTGCGATAATCAAATAATGCCGGAAGGATATAATAAGTAACAGAAAAATTATCAATAATTGAGAACGGTAAAGCTGTTAGTGTCAAGCTAATGAGTCAATTAATTATTAACTGTTAATTATTAATTGACGCTTTTGGCGTCTTGCGCTTCTTCACTCCCGAAAGCAGGACTATTGCTGCCAGAACGAACACCATGCCGCCAACGGTGGTCAGGGTAACGGGCTCGTGGAAGAATATTGCGCCCAGTGCCGTGGCGGCCACAGGTTCGATGGAGGCGATGATCGAGGCGGTGGAAGCTTCCATGCCCGTAAGCCCCCAACTGTACAGCAGATAGGGGAACACGGCGGTGACAATACCAAGCAGGACTGCGTTGATTATCAGCCCGGGTTCGCCGGACAAGGTGGTGACTATGGTGGGGATATCGCCGATGAACAGGCAGCCGATGGACGCAAACACAAAAGTATAAAACGTAACGGTGAAAGGCTTGTAGCCCTTTTTGGTTGCCAGGGAAGTGAAGATGCTGTATCCTGCGTAGCCCAGACCCGAAACAAGGCCTATTATCAGACCTTTTCCGCTTATCTGACCGCCGAAACCGCTGACAAGCACGCACCCGATAAATGCCAGAACCAGGGCGATGACCTTTGCGGGCGTCAGCTTTTCCTTAAATACCGCCAGGGAGATGAGCATAACAAAAATGGGAGAGGTATAAAGCAGTATGCAGGCAACCGACATGGATGTCAGCGAGATGGTGGTAAAGTAGCACCAGGTGAACACAAGAATGCTCACCACTCCGCTGCCGAAAAATACCCACCAGTCTTTGAACTTTATTTTAAAAGCCTCTCTGTCTTTTATCAGTATGACGATGCCAACCACAACCATGGTGACAAAGCACCTGGCGGTGACGATATGCATGGAGTTCAGTCCCGCAGCGTTAAGCTCACGGACGAACAGACCCATGGTGCCCCAGAATATGCCGGAGGCAAGAACTGCCAATGTGTACAGCATTTTCAATCTTCTCTTTTCTTATAGCTTGATTCAATAATCCAAAGGCTTCCACTTGAGGGGAAGCTGGCAGCCGTAAGGCTGACTGATGAGGTGTCCAAATGCTGATAAGTCTTTACACCTCATCCGCTTCGCTTCGCTCAGCACCTTCACCTCAAGGGGAAGGCTTTGTTTCCAGTTCCACCACCAGCAGATGGGGGCGGTTAAAAATTCTGAAATCCACCACGGAGTTGCCCAACCCTCGACTGACGACCATGGAAGTGTTGCCTTTGGTGTACAGACCGGCGGTATGGTCGGGGAAAAAGCTCCTGTCTACCCCGATAAGCCCGCCCACAAAGGGGATACGAACAACTCCGCCGTGACCGTGGCCGCAGAGCACCAGGTCGCACCCCAGCTCAGACCACATATCAAGGCTGTCGTTCCTGTGAGCCAGCATAAGGGTAAAGACATCACTTCGGGCTTCCGCTATTTCAGCCATCAGCTCGTGGGGCTGCTTCTGGTCAAAGGGACCGTTGGGATCGTCTATCCCGGCCAGCACTATGGATCCGCTGCCGATGGTCAGGTCACGATACTCGTTGCGGAGCACCGTTACACCATAGGCTTCAAGCAGGGCAAACAGTTCGTCGATGCAGCCCACAGCCCACTCGTGGTTGCCGGTTACAAAAAATACCGGGGCAATATCTCCCAGACCGTCAAGCAGAGGAGGAAGCATATCGAGGTGGCTCACTTCGTCTATCAGATCGCCGTTCATAACAATGATGTCGGGTGACGTGGCGGCGGTTTTTTCAATGAGGTATCTGCTGTTTTCACCAAAAACCTCGCCGTGGATATCCGCCAGCACAGCAATTTTAAAACCGTCAAAGGACTGCGGTATTTCTGCCGAGCTCACGGTTATGGTTTCCGTAACGATGGTTTCGTTTTCAAACCACCAGAACACGCCAAGGGCTATGGCAAGTATCAGCAGTCCTGCTATTCGTGAAATGCAGCCGCGTTTTTTGCGCTTCATTCGTCGTCACTTTCTGCCAACAGGTCTTTGACATAGTTGTTGTCCGGTCTGGTTTCCAGCTGGAAACGGCTCTGGGACTTTACAAGGTTGGTCAGCTTGGAGAAACCGAAGTTTCTGGGGTCGAAGTCAGGCTGCTTTTTTATAAGCAGGTTGCCCAGATCCGACAGGGAAGCAAAACCGTCTTCCTCTGCGATGGCTGCAACGGAGTCGGCAATAAGCTCCACCACGTTTTCGGGAACGAAGCGTTTTTTCTGCTCGGGCTGAGACTCGGCAGGCTTTGTCGTATCCTTCTTTGCGGTTTTGGAAGCGGTTTTGGTCTGCTTGGCCTTATCCTGTTTGGCTTCCTCTTCCTTGGCTGTTTTGATGACCTCAACGTAGATAAACTTGTCGCAGGCCACGATAAAGGGCATGGGGGTTTTCTTTTCGCCCACGCCGATGACCTTCATACCGGCTTCACGGAGCCGTGTTGCCAATCGGGTGAAATCGCTGTCGCTGGAAACAAGGCAGAACCCGTCCACGTTGCCGGAGTAAAGGATATCCATAGCGTCGATTATCATGGCGGAGTCGGTGGAGTTTTTGCCCACGGTGTAGGCATACTGCTGGATAGGCGTCAGGGCGCACTCCAGAAGCAGCTGCTTCATGTTTGAAAGCTGCTGGGAAGTCCAGTCGCCGTAAATGCGCTTGATGGTGGGCGTGCCGTAAACGGCAAGCTCTTCCATAACGGCCTTGATACATTTTTTGGGGATATTATCGGCATCTACCAGTACGGCAAGCCGCAGATCCTGCAATTGAGACATAAAAACCTCCAGTTTTTAATTAATAAATAATAGTTAATAATTAATAGTATTAAATAGCATGGAAGCTTCTGGCATTATGGGCGCTCCAAAATCTACTAAGACTGAGGTTTCAAAGTGATGATGGTCGGCAAAGTGAATACATACCACTATTAATTATTAATTTTTAATTATTAATTCGATAAGGCCGGGTATCCGGCTTTATACCTTATCTATGAATTTTTCCCGTATTTTATCCATGGTTTCTTCGCTTACGCCGATAAGACGCAGATAGTCTACCACGCTGCCGTACTTTTCCGTAAGGTAATCAATAAGCGTCAGCATGGCTTCGGGGGGAGTTTTGAAGAAAGACTCTTCCATTGGGGGCAGGTCGGCACCGCCGGGAGGGGGACCCAGGTCGACCTTGCCGGAACGCATGCGGGCATAAACCGGAGCCAGATATATCTGAGATATGCAGTAGTCGGCGGCGATATCTTCCCGGGCAACACCGCAGACAGACAGCAGATAGCAGCTGAAAAGACCGGTTCTGTCTTTTCCTGTGGTGCAGTGGTAAAGCAGACCGCCGTCGCAGCCTGCAGCGATGTCCAGCATATCTATTGCCCACTGTCGGGCTTCTTCTGCCATTTGCTTATACTGCTCGCCCCAGTCCTGCATATGGCCGTTCTTTGGTACAGGCGGATTTGCGCCTTCACCACGGCTGGCTTCCCGATCCTTGTCGTCGTATATGGCAGCTTCGTTGAACAGGGGCTTTTCGATGTAATCCATAACGCCTTTCAGACTGCTGGGGCGGGAGTTTTTCTCCCCGCTGCCCCTGAGGTCAATGGAGGCGGTTATGCCGTAATCTTTCAGTGCGCGTATATCCTCGTCGGGCAGGTCGCAGGGAGCTTCGCTGCGGATAAAAACGCCGAACTTTGTAACTCCGCCGTCGGCGGTGGGGAATCCGCCCAGGTCACGGGCGTTGTATAACCCCTTCAAAAGTAATCGTCTTGCTTTTTTCATTGTCTTTCGTCCTTTCTTATGTTCTAGGGCGAAGGCAAATAATTGCACATTCAATTAATTATATCACTAAACAAGGGTTAAGGCAAATGTTTGTTTAGGGTTTAGGGGTTAGGATTTAGGGATTAGGGTGTTCTGCTAATCTGCCGCAAACAATCGCAGGTAATGGTGTGTGCCGTTCCGATTACGGCGTGATAAGTTACGTCGTGCGTTGTAGGGGCGGTCTTTGACCGCCCGTTGGCGACGAAACATCGCCCTTGGCTCCCCCTTTGGGGGAGCTGGCAAAAACGAAGCTTTTGACTGAGAGGGCGAGGGGGAATCGAAACCCTCTCGCCCTGAATCATTTCTTTTGGTTATTTTTCTTTTCAAAAAAAGTAACACGCAAAATAAACAAACTGTATTATCGGTTATTCACATATGTTTTTCATTTGTTGCTTTTTTTGTTGATAATACAATAAGACCAAACTATCATAATCTTTTTCAGTTTTTGCCTTTTGAATTAACTCCTCCAGCGTTTTAGCGTCCGGTATGGGAATGCTGTTGAGTTTTGAAACAATATCTGCATTCATCAGAATCCAGTATGCTATCATTCGTAAAAGCTGCGGGTAAAATTCAAACTCGCAAATTAACTCCATTTTTGAACGTCTTTTGTTTTCCATGATTGATACCGACCTTTGTTCAAACTAATAAAAACCATGCATCTTCGCAAAATGGAATGTATACATTCCGATATTACCACGAATCAGGATGTAATATCAAGAGGAATGTATACATTCCATTTGGCGGAGGGTATTATGGCGCACAAGATAAAACAGGACATTTCCATAGGCGAAAATCTGCGTGCGTTAAGAAAGCAGGCGGGATTGTCGCAGGAAGATGTGGCAAGAGAGCTGCAGCTCAGAGGGCTGACAGCCAGCCGGGAGATAATCTCTCAGATGGAACTTGGAAAATACAGCATAAGAGTCAGTGTGTTAAAGGCAATGAAGCAGCTGTATAAGGCAGAATACGACGATTTCTTTGCGGATACTGAACAATAAAATATCAAACACCCATCGGAATGAAAATTTCCGATGGGTGTACTGATTATTGATTGTTAATTACTTCTTAACGACTATCCTGCCTTCCCAGGAGCCTGCGCCGGAAACTTCAGCACCGTCGACGTAGACCTTGCCGGTGATGACGGAGCCGTCTTCAACGGTCAGCTTGTCGAGATAGCTGTCGCCGGTGACTGTCCATACGCTGCCACCCTTAAGGATGAGAGCAACTTCGTTGTTGACAGAGGGAGCAGCCACGTTGGCAACACGGCCCAGCAGCAGATGGCTGTCAAACACATCGCTGTCGATAAAGTAGCCGGGAGCCAAAGGCTTATCATTCATATCCACATGATTGGCGAAAGAGGAAGATATCTGACCTGTCAGCTTTACGTTGTCCAGGCAGACTTCCAGCTTCTGCAGACGTTCCCAAACGGCGTTGAAGATGCTGCCTTCAACTTCCATGTTGGAGAAGTTTGCGTAAGTGTCGTGGATACGGTAGGGAGCGTCCCACATCAAAGGTTCTGCGGCGGGATTCTGAGCCTTGAACTCGTCTACATTGCCGCGGCAGACAACTTCCTTGCCGTCAACCACAAATACCGGGAAGGCGTTGAAGGGGCCTTCCTTCTGCATTTTCTGGGCAACGTAGGTTTCGGGCAGACGTTCCAGCTTGCTCCAGTCACCTTCCACTTCGGGCACGGTATAGCCGATCTTTCCTCTGCCAAGACCAACATCGTCGGAGGTCATGAGCTGATACAGAACCTTGTCTTTCCCCAGCTTGATGTCAGTGCCATCTACGTTCAGATAGAACCAACAGCCGTCGGTATCTTTGGCGGCATAGGATTTTGACAGGAAGGCTGCCTTTTCGCAGAACCACTGACCGCCCTTCAGGTTGACGCTGCCGCCCTGGTTCTTGTGCCACAGAACGCCGTGACGGGAGGAATACATCTTGCTGTCGCCTTCCACATCAATGGTGGCTTTACCGGTGGACAGTATGAAAATATAGTCGGGACTGATGAATTCAACATCTTCAAAGCTGTTGTGGAAACCATCGGCATAGTTTACATATCCGGAATGTCCGGCGGCACTTTCGCCGATTATAAAGCCATACTTCCTGCCGTTACACTCGGGAGTTGCCATATACTTGGAAGCATTGGTTTCATCATACTCTTCCAGAGTTCCGATGCCGGAGAACACGTTCTTGCCGATAAGGCGAACGTCACGTCCACTGTCGGTGGACAGGGTGGACCAGCTCTGAGCGCAGACGATACAATCGTGATAATAAACCTGTGCGTTTTCGATAGCGTTGGTGCCGCGGTTGTTGCCGTTGAGACCAAGGGTCCAGGGGCACATTTTTGAGCTGCCCGGCTCACGCTGGGCGTAGATAACGCTGTTGGATATCTCGGTGGAGCCGTTGCCGCTGCAGATGATGCAGGAGGCCTTGCCCATATTTTTGATATTTATGTTGTCCATCTTAACGTCGCCCTGACCAACGATGGTAACGGCTGCGCCGCCGCCTTCGCTGTTGCCGTCGCCGTGGAGATAGAATTCGGAATCGGTCAGGGAGAAGCTTTCGCCCTTTTCGGTGTCGATGATGATGCCGTTGAAAGCGTCCAGCTTATCGGAAACGACCTTGACGTTCTTTGCGCTGCCCTTTTCAAAGTCGCCGCTCTGGAGAGCTGCGGTCAGGGAAGATGCTTCGTCCAGCTCGCCGCCCTTTACCACAGCTGCGGGACGGTATTTCATAGCGGACATCTGGGAACGGTCACGGGTTACCTCGTAGGGAGTGTAAACGGTGAACTTGACGTCGCCCTTGTATTCGCCGGGCTTTACGGGAACGGCAACGCCGTCCACGGTCATAAGTACGCACAACTCGTCTTTGCCTACGGGCAGATGGCCTTCTTTAAGCTCGATGCCGTTGGGATAATGTGCGGATTCGCTCAGATACCAGTCGGTATCGGGACGATCTTCCTTAAAACCGCCCATGCCGGGGAAACCGCCGCCGGGACCACCCATGTCAGGTCCGCCGGGACCACCGGGTCCACCGGGACCTCCGCCCATATCGGGGCCGGGACCTCCGGGCATACCCATCATTTCCATATCTTTTACGTCCATTATATTTTCCTCCTTGTGTTTTTCTTTTGTGCATATTATACTGTATAATATATTGCTTAGCAATCGCCAATTAGGTAACTTGATGGTTGGTTTTGCTCAGGCAGTTTACTGAAGAAAAGAAAACAGGGTTTTGTAAGATAAGTTATGGGAAGGAGCTTGTTATGACAATTTAATCAAAGCACAGTTCCCTACGGGAACCGGACGTGGTACAGATGCGACGGTACGTTGCTCCCTGAATAATGCGCCCCCCTTTTTCTTTCCGTCTTGGGAAAGAAAAAGGTCCGCGCCCGGGCCAAAAAGAAAGGGCGCTTGCGCTTTAGAAGGAATGGTCTTTTGCCAACCACGACCGGCCTACAGGCGGCCTCCTGCATACCTTCTTGGACATTGTGCCCCGTAGGGCATCCATCGCACTTCCGAACAAGAACAATACGAAAGTTCCTTATGTTGCACGGCGTGTATTTTTGTATGCATCAGGCGGCAAGCCGGACGGTGATGCAACTGCTATGCAAGTTTGGATGTTGCGAAAGAACATACTGCGTTTCGATTTCCACCGCACCAAAAAGCTTCTTTTTCTTTTTGGACCGTGCACGGCCCGTTTTTCTTTTTCGAAGAAGAAAAAGAAAAATGGGGGGTGCAAATAATGTTCTTCCCATAACTTATCTTACAAGATCCACAAGAAAATGAAAGGAGCACACATCATGGCTGAAATGCAAAAATTCACACCCGGCGTATATCTCGACTGGGAAAAGGACGAGGTCCAGCTGCGTCTTGATCAGGCAGCGGGCAAGGTCCCTTCCGGCGGAGGCCCCATGGGCGGATTCAAAATGCCCGACCCCAAGCCCTATACCTTTGAGGAAATTTATGAGTACAACCACAAGTGGGATCCCTTCAACCCCCTGTTCAACGACCGTGACTATGCGATCAAGGCGGGTTACAAGGGTCTGCCCGCAATGCCCGGCTTTGCAGGCATGGCAGGCGCAGGTGTTCAGGGTTTCCCCAAGGACATCGCCAGCAAGTTCTTCTATACTAACGACGGTACCGATATTTATCTTTACAAACCCGTTGTTGAAGGCGATTTCCTGAAACGCGGCGAAAGCAAGACCGATTTCCGCGAAGTAACTGAACCCGGCAGCACTGTCCGTGCATGGTATATGGGCGGCGAAGGCACCATGGTGGACGAAGCAGGCAACGTGGTCATTAAGGCCATCGGCAACACCCGTGACTGCTACAGCAAGTTCATCGATGGCACTCCCGACCTGACCTACACGGAAAACATGTCCGCATGGTACGACTATTTCCCGCCCATGCATTACACCACTGACGACGAATGGGATTACATCCGTGAACTGTGGAAGAAAGAAGAGATCCGCGGCGGCGACAAACTGTATTGGGAAGATGTTCAGGTGGGCACCTTCATGCCCGAAACCTGCTCCGGCCCCATCGGCTACATGGAAATGATCGCCCTTTACGGCAACCGCATGGGCTTTACCCGTGAACAGCTGTCCGATCCCAAATTCCTCAAGACCCAGTTCCGTGACGCTTCCGGCAACTACCTGTTCGAAACCGCCATCCATCTGGGCACCCGCAACTGGCCCAACGGCCGCATGGTATGGTACAACGATACCGGCGCACGTCACGTTATGCGTACCGTCACCAACTACATCGGTGACGCAGGCTATGTAAGCCGTTTCTGCTGGAGATTCTTCCCCTTCTTCAAGGAAATGCGCACTTCTTTCGTACCTCTGGATTACGATCTTATCACCCGTGTGGTACCCGGCTACGAAAACCGTCCCCTCAACCGTCACGGCTCCGAGGGCGACACCTGCATCGGCAAGGCTTATATTTACAACAAGCGTATCGACGAGCTTGGCCGCCATGTTATCGATATCTGCGCCTGGGGCGAAACTCTGGACGGCGATATCGTACAGGTTTGCCCCATGGCAGCCGTACTGCCCTCGAGAGGCGAATAAAAACCCGCCATATGTGAGTTGGGCATAGGGATAATGCCCAACTCACAACGAAATAGATTTGCTGCGCAAATCTGTGAAATACGCCTGCGGCGTGTGATATAGGCTTCGCCTGTGATATATTTTCTACGAAAATGTTGATGAAAAGGACGATATCCTCAGATATCGTCCTTTAATATTTAATTA